>CAVZLT010000018.1:0-169596 GCA_963776235.1 uncultured Alphaproteobacteria bacterium | reverse complement strand
ATCAGCGTGACGTCGATATTGAGGATATCGCCCTCTTTCAGCGCGCGCGGGCCGGGAATGCCGTGGCAGACCACATGGTTGAGCGAGGTGCAGATCGACTTGGGGAAGCCGCGATAATTCAGCGGGGCGGGGATGGCGCCATGCGCCATGGCGAAGGCGTAGACGAACTCGTCGAGCGCTTCGGTGGTGATTTCGGGCTTCACCTCATCGACCAGCAGGTCGAGCACCTCGGCCACGAGCCGTCCCGCCTTGGCCATTCCGGCGAAGGCGTCAGCCCCGTGCAGTTTGATCTTGGTGTCGCGCGCCTGGGCGCGGGCAAATTCGAGATTGGACATGGGATGCGATTATAAGGAACTCGCGTTCACTTAGGTGGAAATCTCTCGTTGTGCAACGGGGCTTGGCGCCGCTGGTTTCCTGGCATCATGCCGAGAAGTGCGGCGACTCTAAGAAGCTGCCAGCCAGGCGGCAAGCCGCTAGACTTTCATCCGCTCTCAGCTCCAGCTCACGGCCATGGCAGACCAAGATCCGGCTTCCACCACCGTCACCGCCGCGCTGATCGTCATCGGCGAGGAAATTCTGTCCGGGCGGACCCGGGACGAGAACATCGCCTATGTCGCGTCTTACCTCACGCGCATCGGCATTATGCTGCGCGAGATCCGCGTGGTGGCCGACGTCGAGGCCGAGATCGTGGCGGCCGTGAATGCGCTTCGCCCGCGTTTCACGTATGTCTTCACCACCGGTGGCATCGGGCCGACCCATGACGACGTGACCACCGACGCCATCGCCAAAGCCTTCGCGGTCGAGGTCGTGGTCGATCCGGCGGCCGTCGCGGCCATGCGCCAGCGCTTCAGCGAGCAGGACCTCACGCCGGCCCGGCTGCGCATGGCACGCATCCCGAAGGGCGCCGCGCTGATCGACAACGTCCTCTCGCGCGCGCCGGGCTTCATGCTGGAGAATGTGATCGTCATGGCCGGGATCCCGCGCATCATGCAGGTCATGCTCGATGCGGTGGCGCCGCGGCTTGCCAAAGGCCGGCCGATGCTGTCCCGCTCGGTTCGCGTCGACGTGCCGGAGGGCGACGTGGCTCAAGGTCTCGCCGAGCTCCAATTGGCGCATCCCGAGGTGCAGATCGGCAGCTATCCGTTCTTCGAGAACAAGCGGCTCGGCACCTATGTCGTGCTGCGCAGCATCGACGTGGAGAAGCTCGCCGCCGCCGAAAACGCGCTGTGGATATTTATTCGCCGAGAGCGCTTTGCGGCCTCTGCTGCCGACGGAGCTTGAAGGTTTTTAGAAAAAAGCGAATCACCCGCGCGGGCCTGCGAGCACGGGCAGGGGTGACGCGGGCTCTCGTGCGCGGCGGCTCGCGGGCCGAAATCAGTGGCGCTTCGCCAAGCGGACGCAGCAGCGAGCGCACGCGGAGCGGCCGGTCGCGAGACGTGCACCACGCCATGCGCACCGCTCGCCAAGAGTTGATCGAGCGATGCAATGCCGAGCGCAAGAGGAGAACCGTGCCGAGGCGCGGTGCGTGCGGAGGTGCGCGCAAGCGTTTCGGACAGGGCCCGATCAAGGTCCCTGCGCGCCTCTATAACTGATTGTTTTGGAAGGGAAATAAAGAAGGCGCGGGGACTGTGCCCCGCGCCTCTTGAGAGCTATTTCTTCCTGGTGGCCTTGCGGGCCGTCTTGCGTGCCGTCTTGCGGGCGGTCTTGCGTACCGTCTTCCGCGCCGCTGCCGCCGTTTTCGATGGTTTCTTCTTCTTCGCTACTGCCATGATGTCCCTCCTTCGGGTTGGATGGCTGTTAGATCACTCTAGCTACATCCGCTCGTCGAACCGCACGTATCGCATTTGAGACACGTGCCGTTACGTACGAGGGTAAAGTTTCCGCATTCTCCACACGCTTCTCCTTCATAACCCTTAACGCGCGCTTCGGCCACAAGTTCTGATGCGCCTCGTTCAGCGAGCGCTTCGACGGCGCGGGCGACATGCTCGACCGTCTCGGGTGAAGGTAGTTGAGTGGACGCGGTGGCAAAGCTTGTGGTGCGCGGCTGCGCGTCGTCGCGGACTTCCGTCTGCAACGCACGCGCATGAGCACCAGTGCTCTGCGCTTTGCTCGACCCAACAAACTTTCGCTCGCCCAGGCGACCACGTGTGAAGCCTGGCGAGACGAGAGCTTCGGTGGAACGCTTGCCTTCGCCCGCGTCACCAGAGCCGAGTGTAGTACTGCCGATCTCACTTGGATCAACATGAGCAAGCTCGTAGCGCCCAAGATAAGAAACTGCAAGCTCCCTGAACAGGTAGTCAAGGATCGAGGTGGCGTTCTTGATGGCTTCGTTCCCGCGCACCGGACCTGCTGGCTCGAAGCGCGTGAAGGTGAAGGCATCGACGAACTCTTCCAACGGAACGCCATACTGCAAACCGACGGACACCGCGATCGCGAAGTTATTCATGAGCGAGCGGAAGGCGGCGCCCTCCTTGTGCATGTCGATAAAGATCTCGCCCAGACGTCCATCTGCATACTCGCCAGTCCTTAAGTAGACCTTATGACCGCCGACTACCGCCTTCTGCGTATATCCCTTGCGTCGATCAGGCAAGCGTTCTCGATCGGCGCGCGCGCGTATCCGTTCGATCACGCGCTCGACGATGCGCTCGGCGACGACGGTGGCGCGCTGCACTTGCGGCTGATCGGAGGCGATGGCGGCGAGCACTTCGTCTTGCTCTTCCTCCTCGTCGGCGAGCAGCTGCGCGTTGAGCGGCTGCGACAGCTTCGAGCCGTCGCGGTAGAGCGCGTTGGCTTTGAGCGCGAGCCGCCAGGAGAGCTGATAGGCCTCCTTGCAGTCCTCGACGCTCGCGTCGTTCGGCATGTTGATGGTCTTGGAGATGGCGCCGGAGATGAACGGCTGCCCCGCCGCCATCATGCGGATATGGCTCTCGACCGAGAGGAAGCGCTTGCCCTTGCGCCCGCACGGCGAGGCGCAGTCGAACACCGGCAGATGGTCGGGATTGAGCCCCGGCGCGCCTTCGAGCGTCATGGCGCCACAGGCGAACTCGTTGGCCGTCTCGATTTCCCGCTTGCCGAAGCCGATCTCGGCCAAGCAGGTCGAAATCGGCCTGATCCATCCGCTCCGGCGACAGGCCGAGCGTGCCGGTGAGGAAGTCCTCGCCCAGCGTCCATTTGTTGAACACGAATTTGATGTCGAAGGCTGACGCCATGGCCTTTTCGACCGCGGCGAGCTTCTCCGGCGTGAAGCCCTTGGCGGTCAGCGCCTCGTGATTGACGCCAGGAGCGCCCGCGAGCGTGCCGTGGCCCACCGCATATTCGATGATGCGCTTGATGGCCTCCTCGGGATAGCCGAGCCCGCGCAGCGCCTCGGGCACCATGCGGTTGATGATCTTGAAATAGCCGCCGCCCGCGAGCTTCTTGAACTTCACCAGCGCGAAATCGGGCTCGATGCCGGTCGTATCGCAATCCATCACGAGGCCAATCGTGCCGGTCGGCGCAATCACCGTCGCCTGCGCATTGCGGTAGCCATGCAGCTTGCCAAGCTCGAGCGCCCGCTCGAAGGCATGCACGGCATGTGCGAGCAGCCTGGGATCGGGGCAGGAGGCATGATCGAGAGGCACGGGCGCCGTGGCGAGACCCTCATAGCCGTCTTTCTCGCCACGGGCCGCGCGCGCGTGATTGCGCATGACCCTGAGCATGGCTTCGCGATTCGCCGCATAGCCGGGGAAGGGACGCAGCTCCCGCGCCATCTCGGCGCTCGTCGCGTAGGACACGCCGGTCATGATCGCGGTGAGCGCGCCGCAGAGCGCGCGGCCCGCCGCTGAATTGTACGGAATGCCAGAGGCCATCAGCAACCCGCCGATATTGGCGTAGCCCAGGCCCAGCGTCCGGTACTCGTAGGAGAGTTGGGCAATCCGGCGCGAGGGAAACTGCGCCATGGTGACGGCGATCTCGAGCACCACGGTCCAGAGCTTGATCGCATGCTCATAGGCTTCGATGTCGAAGCTGCCATCCGCCTTGCGGAACGCCATCAGATTGACCGAGGCGAGATTGCAGGCGGTGTCGTCGAGGAACATGTACTCGGAGCAGGGGTTCGACGCCTTGATCTCGCCGGCCGCCGGGCAGGTGTGCCAATCGTTGATGGTGGTGTGGAATTGGATGCCGGGATCGGCGCAAGCCCAGGCGGCATAGCCGATCTGCTCCCACAGCCCGCGCGCCTTCACCGTCTTCGCCACCTTGCCGGTCTTGCGGTAGGTGAGGTTCCAATCGCCGTCCTTCTCCACCGTGCGGAGGAAATCGTCGGTGACGCGCACCGAATTATTGGAATTCTGCCCGGAGACGGTCCGGTAGGCCTCGGAATCCCAGTCCGTGTCGTAGACCGGGAACTTGATCGAGGTGTAGCCCTGGCGGGCGAACTGGATCACCCGGCGGATGGCATTGTCGGGCACCTTGGCCTTGCGCGCGGCTTTCACCTCGCGCTTCAGCGCCGGATTGCACTTGGGATCGAAGCAATCGTCCCCATTGCCTTCGCAATTGACGCAAGCCTTGAGGATGGCGTTGAGCCGCTCGGCGAGGATCTTCGAGCCGGTGACCAGCGCGGCGACCTTGTGCTCCTCATTCACCTTCCAATTGATGTAGTCCTCGATATCGGGGTGGTCGATGTCGACCACGACCATCTTGGCGGCACGGCGCGTGGTGCCGCCCGATTTGATGGCGCCGGCCGCCCGATCGCCGATCTTGAGGAAGCTCATCAGGCCGGAGGACTTGCCGCCGCCCGACAAGGGCTCGTTTTCGCCCCGGAGCCTCGAGAAATTAGTGCCGGTGCCCGAGCCGTACTTAAAGAGACGCGCCTCGCGCACCCAAAGGTCCATGATCCCGCCCTCGTTGACGAGGTCGTCGTCGATCGACTGGATGAAGCAGGCATGCGGCTGGGGATGCTCATAGGCCGACTCTGGACGCCTTCACCTCGCCGGTGACGTGGTCGACATAATAATGACCCTGGCTCGGCCCATCGATGCCGTAGGCCCAATGCAGCCCGGTATTGAACCATTGCGGGCTGTTGGGCGCGCCCATCTGCATGGCCAGCATGTAGCGGAGCTCGTCATAAAAGGCGCGTGCGTCCTCCTCGCTGGAGAAATAACCGCCCTTCCAGCCCCAATAGGTCCAGGTGCCGGCAAGCCGGTCGAACACCTGACGCGCATCATTCTCGCTGCCGAACCGCTCGGCCTCGGGGAGCGCGGCGAGCGCCTCCTCGTCGGGGACCGACCGCCACAACCAGGAGGGGAGGGTATTCTCCTCGACCCGCTTGGCCTTTAGCGGCACGCCCGCTTTGCGGAAGTATTTCTGAGCAAGGATATCGGCGGCGACGCCGCTCCAATGGGTTGGAACCTGGAATTGCTCAAGCGAAAACACCACCGAGCCGTCCGGGTTACGGATCTCGCTCGCGCTTTCCCGGAAGGGGATGGCGTCATAGGGCGACTTGCCCGCCTCGGTGAATTTCCGTTCAATCCGCATGTTGCTCCCACCCCCTAGGAATGTCCCCGTGCGCGTCCCTCACGCGCAACGGACGAAGCTGAGGCGATTCGCCCCGACCATCAACATGTATGCACGCAAACCCTAACTTACCACTAAACCCTGTGGGCGACCACGAGAAGTGGCGGTGGGCAAGCCGGTGGATGATATGTGGAAACAGGGTGGAGAAAAGGCAAGCTGGAGGCTGGCGAGATGCGCCTTCGCGGGGCTTTTTGACGGTCTGTTTACGAGCCGTTCACTACGCTCGTTCCGATAGTGGATGTCGGGCCGACGAGCGGCCCAGGGTTCGGAGTTCCATGCTCTACCATCGCGCCTATGGCCGCGACCTCGATACGCTCATCGTCGCCGTCATCGATAATCGCCGGCCTATGCTGTCGCTGATGCGGGGCATGCTGGCCGCCATCGGCATCGGGCGTATCGAGACTTATGAAAGTCCGATCGATGCCTTCGACGGGATGAGCAGGGCCGTTCCCGATCTCGTCATCGCCGCGTCGTCGATGCAGCCCTTGAACGGGGCCGCGCTGGTCAAGGTCATGCGTCACGCGCTCTCCGGCCCGCTCTCGCTGGTGCCCGCCATGATCATGAGCGCACGCGGCAGGCCCGCGCTGGTCGAGGAGTTCTCAGGGCAGGGGCGCATCAGGTGCTTGTGCTGCCAATCTCGGCGAGCACGCTCTATCGCCGGCTCGACTGGCTGATCAACGACGATCGGCCCTTCGAGCTCAAGGGGGAGTATTACGTGGTCGCGGGGCTGGAGGAGCGTCTCTCGCTCAGCGTGCAGCGGCCGGTTTATGTGCCCGAGGAGCGCGGCCTTCCGCTCTCGCCTTCGCCCGACGAGGAGCCCGCTCCGACGTTCGACATCGCCAGCAAGGCGCGTGTCGCGCCGAACTAGGTGCCGCCCTGGACAGGGGACCACCTTCGGCCCATAGTCGCCGCGCACAGCAATAAGCGCCGAACACGCGAAACAATGGGCATTTTCACCGAGCTGTTTGCCTGGTGGACGGGCAATACCATCGGCACGCGCCTCTATACCTGGCGCAAGGGCGAGCGCGTGGGCGAGGACGGGCTCGGCAACCTCTATTATCAGGAGCGCGACGGCAAGCGCCGCTGGGTGATCTACAAGAGCGTTGCCGAGCCCTCGCAGATTCCGCCGGCATGGCATGCCTGGCTGCATCACACCGTCGACGTGCCCCCGACGCTCGAGGACTATCGGCCGCGCCCCTGGGAAAAGTCGCATCGCCCCAATCTCACCGGCACCTACGAGGCCTATCGTCCGCCCGGCTCGACGCTGCGGGCGGGCGCCGCGAAGCCGCCTCTGGATTACGAGCCGTGGCAGCCGAAATGAGCCGGGACGCGCTTCTCGATACCGCGCCGCCGACGGACGTGCAGCGCTGGTCCGCCTCTGACTATGCGCGGAACGGCCGCTTCGTGCAGGAGCTGGCCGGACCGGTGTTCGGCATGCTCGGCGCCAAGCCTGGCGAACGGATTCTCGATCTTGGCTGTGGCGATGGTGCGCTGACCGCCGAGATCAAGGCATCTGGCGCCGATGTGCTCGGCGTCGATCTCAGCGATGAGCTGCTCGCCGTCGCACGGATGAAGGGTCTCACTGTCCGCAAGCTCGATGGCCATGCCCTCGATTTCGTCTCCGAGTTTGACGCGGTATTCTCCAATGCGGCGCTGCATTGGATGCGCAAGCCGCATTTGGTGATCGCCGGCGTGCATCGCGCTCTCCGCGCGCGCGGCCGCTTCGTCGGCGAGCTTGGCGGTCATGGCAACGTCGCGGCCATCGCCACGGCGATGCGTGCGGTCGGCGCGCGGCGTAACGGCGATCCGGCGCTGGTGGCGCCCTGGTTCTTCCCGACGGTCGAGGAATATGGCCGGCTGCTCAGCGAAGGCGGGTTCACCGTGCGCGAGATCGAGCTTGTGCCCCGGCCGACCTTGCTCAAGACCGGCATCGAAGGCTGGCTTAGAACCTTCGGCAGGTCGTTCTTCGATCAGTTTCCGGAGCCGGAGCGGACGCAAGTGGTGGGCGAGGTCGCCGAGCTGCTTGCGGCCTTCGCTGTGCGACACCAAGGGCACCTGGACCGCGGACCATATTCGGCTTCGTTTCTCCGCCGAACGCGGCGCTTGACGAGAGCCGCCACACCAATGCCCAATTCATGGCCGAGGCGTTTGCTGGTCCAGGAGCGCACCGGAGCGAAAGTCGGGAGGCCCGTTCACAAGGTGTGCGGCATGATAGAACGAAACACGCTACGCGCTTGCGGCCTGGCCGGCGCGATGGTCCTTTTTGTCGCCGCCTTCACGCTGGCGTCTGGGCTCGAGGTGGATCTTGCTTCGGCGGAAACGCTCAAGAACCCGATCGCGGTGTTCGCCGCGCTCGACAAGGTGACGGGCCGCATCTCTCATCTCGAGATTCCCATGAACAAGACCGTCGCGTTCGGCGCGCTGAAAGTGACGCCGCGGGTCTGCGACACGCGACCTCCGACCGAGGCCCCGAATACCGCCTCCTTCGTCGAGGTCGACGAGGTGAAGCTCACCGGCGAGGTGCAGCGTATCTTTACCGGCTGGATGTTCGCCGAAAGCCCCGGCCTTCACGCCGTCGAGCACCCGGTGTTCGACGTCTGGCTCACGAGCTGCAAGACGCCGGAGGGCGTGACGCCCTCGGGTAGCAACGCGAAGGCGCCGCCCGCCGCAGGCGCGCCGGCCCCGGCTCCCGCAGCCGCGCCCGCGCCGCCGCCTCCGCCCCCTCCGCCGGAAGAGGCGGCCGCGCCGCCCGCGCCGTTGCCTTGGGCCAAGCCGCCGCCTAACGCGGCCTCGAGCAATCGCTGAAATTCTTCGCGGCTGACCTCGATGGCGCCGAACCGGGAGAGATGCCCGGTGACGAACTGCGTGTCGAGCAGCGTGAAGCCGCCATATTTGAGCCGCGCGATCAGATAGACGAGGGCGATTTTGCTCGCGTCGCGCACTCTTGAGAACATGCTCTCGCCGAAAAATGCGTGGCCGAGATGCACGCCATAAAGGCCGCCGACCAGGTCGTCCCCTTGCCAGACCTCGATCGTGTGGCAATGACCCAGCGCGAACAGATCGCGATAAAGGCTCCTGATCCGCCCATTGATCCAGGTGCTGCGCCGGCCCGCGCGCGGCGCGGCGCAACCTTCGATCACCGCCTCGAAGCTTTTGTCGACCTTGACCTCGAAGCCGCCGTTCCTGATGGTGCGCGCCAGCCGCCTCGGCACATGCACGCGGTCGAGCGGCAGGATGCCCCTCCGCTCGGGCTCGATCCAATACAGCGCGTTGTCCTCGGCGCTTTCGGCCATGGGAAAGATGCCGCAGGCATAGGCCTTGAGCAGCACCTGCGGCGTGATCTCGATCATGACGTCGTCGATGGAAGTCATGGAGGACTACCCGCGGCTATTGGCCTTGGCGAGATGGTTCTCGAGCCAATGGATATCGTAATTGCCGTCGACGATATCCGGCTCGGCGATGAGCGAGGTGAAGAGCGGAATGGTGGTCTCGATGCCGTCCACGACGAACTCTCCCAGCGCCCGCTTGAGCCGCATCAGACATTCGTTGCGGTTGCGGGCATGCACGATCAGCTTGCCGATCAGACTGTCATAATACGGGGGAATGGTGTAGCCGGCGTAAGCGCCGCTATCGACCCTGACGCCCAGCCCGCCTGGCGGGTGGAAATGGGTGATGGTTCCGGGCGAGGGGCGGAAAGTATGCGGGTTCTCCGCGTTGATGCGGCATTCGATGGCGTGCCCGTTGAAGCGGATGTCCTCCTGGCGATAGGTCAGCGGCGCGCCGGCCGCGATTCTGATCTGCTCGATGACGAGGTCGAGCCCGGTGATCATCTCGGTGATGGTGTGCTCGACCTGGAGACGGGTGTTCATCTCGATGAAATAGAATTCGCCGGCCTCGTAGAGGAACTCGACGGTGCCGACGCCGCGATAGGCCAGCGTGCGCATGGCGCGGGCCACGGTCTCGCCGATGCGCACGCGCTCGCTCTCGTTCAGCGCCGGCGATAGCGCCTCCTCCCAGAGCTTCTGGTGGCGCCGCTGCAGCGAGCAGTCGCGCTCGCCGAGATGGATGGCTTTGCCCTGTCCGTCGGCCAGCACCTGAATCTCGATATGGCGGGGATGGGCGAGATATTTCTCGAGATAGACGGTGTCGTCGCCGAACGCGGCGCGCGCCTCGTTGCGGGCGGTGACCAGCGCCGGCTCGAGCTCGTTCTCGAACAGCGCGAGCTTCATGCCACGCCCGCCGCCGCCGGCCGACGCCTTGACCAACACCGGATAGCCGATGTCGCGCGCTATGGCCCGGGCCTCCTCGAAATCGCTGACCGAGCCTGACCCCGGCACCACCGGGATGCCCAATTCGATCGCCGCTTCCTTGGCCCTGATCTTGTCGCCCATCAGCCTGACATGCTCGGCAGTCGGGCCGATAAAGGTGATGTCGTGCTCCTCGAGGATCTCGGCGAAGCGGGCGTTCTCGGCCAGGAATCCGTACCCGGGATGCACCGCGTCGGCGCCGGTGATCTCGCAGGCCGCCACGATGGCCGGGATATTGAGATAGCTGTCTTTCGAGGGTGGGCCGCCGATGCAGACGCTCTCGTCGGCGAGGCGGACATGCATGGCGTCGGCGTCCGCCGTGGAGTGCACGGCGACGGTGGCGATGCCGAGCTCCTTGCAGGCGCGTTCGACGCGAAGGGCGATCTCTCCCCGGTTGGCGATCAGAATCTTGTCGAACATCGCATCCCGGCTAGCGTTGCTCGATCACCGCCAGCGGCTCGCCATATTCGACCGGCTGGCCGTCCTCGATGAGGATGGCGATGACGGTGCCGGCGCGGGGGGAGGGGATCTGGTTCATGGTCTTCATGGCTTCGATGATGAGGAGCGTCTGGCCGGCCGCGACCTTGGTGCCGATTTCGACGAAAGGCGGGGCGCCGGGCTCGGCCGAGCGATAGGCGGTGCCGACCATCGGCGAGGTCACCGTGCCGGGATGGACGATGAACTCCTCCGTCCGCGAGGGAGTGCGCAGAGCTTCGCGTGAGGCCTGATCCGGGAGCTCGGCGGCGAACGCGGCCTTGCCGCTGCCGCGCGCGACCCTGATGCGCCGCCCTTCGTGCTCGATCTCGATCTCGGTCAGGCCGGTCTCGTCGAGGAGAGCCGCGAGCTCGCGGATCAGGTCCTTGTCGAAACTGGCCCCTTGCTGCGTCATGAACGGCGTCCTCTCCCTTCAGCCATTACGTCGATTTGCCGGCCGCGATGGAGGCGGCCAGCGCCTCGATCGCAAGCTCATAGCCTATAGAACCGAAGCCGCAGATCACACCCTTCACGGCCTTGGAAATATAGGAATGATGACGGAACGGCTCGCGGGTGAAGATATTCGACAGATGCACCTCCACCGATGGGGTTGGGCAGGCCAGCAGCGCGTCCAGAAGCGCGATCGAGGTATGCGTGAAGGCGCCGGCATTGACGATCAGACCGGCAGCGTCCGTCCTCGCCTCCTGGATCCAAGCCACCAACTCGCCCTCGTGGTTACTTTGGCGAAACTCTAGCGGAAATCCAAGCGCCGCGGCCTTCCGCTCGCATCGTGCGCGAATGTCCTCGAGCGTCTCGCGGCCATACACCTCCGGCTCACGCGACCCAAGCAGGTTGAGGTTGGGTCCGTTCAAAACGTAGATCGGTTTGGCCATGGCGGCTTAGAGAATGCCTGATGTGCCGGGCGCGCGCGAGCAGCCCGCGCGCTCGCTTCGGCGGAGGAAACGGGCCCCTTTATCAGCTTTTCTGCCGTTCGGCAAAACCCGCCGCAGGGGCGGGGAGGGACGGTTCCCCCCGCCGGGCCGCCCTTAGCACGTGGCCTTGCAGCCTTTCTCGCGAATTTGCGCCACGTCCTTGACGAACTGATCGTACAGGTCGTCGGGCGCGCCCGGGATGACCTGATCGCCGACCAGATAGAGTGGCGTGCCCTGCAGCCCGAGCTTCTGGGCAAGGTCCTTGGACTCGTCGAGCGCCTGCTTGACCGAGGGGTCCTCCATATCCTTTTCCAACTGCGGAATGTCGAGGCCGAGTTCACCGGCGACCTTGAGCGCCTTGTCCTTGTCGGCCTTGCCGGGCTCGGTGAACAACTTCTGGTGCATCTCGAAATATTTGCCTTGCTTGCCGGCGGCAAGCGCGGCCTTGGCGGCGGCTTCCGAGTCCTCGCCGAAGATCGGCAGCTCTTTCAGAACCAGGCGTACCTTGCCGTCGTTCTCGATCAGCTTGACGACCTCGGGCAGAGCGCGGCGGCAGAACCCGCAATTGTAATCGAAGAACTCGACCACGTTCACGTCGCCGTTGGGATTGCCGGCGACATAAGCGTGCGGCGAGCGGAACAGCGCATCGGCATTCTCGCTGACGACCTTCTGCTGATTGGCCGCCTGCTCTTCCGCCTGGCGCTTGTCGAGCTCATTGGTCATCTCGACCAGGATCTCGGGGTTCTTGGTGAGATAGGAATGCACGATGTCGGTGATCTTCTTTTCGTTGAGCGCAGCGGAGGGAGCATCGACCACTCCGGGCGCCACGCGCCAAATCACGAGGAGCGTCGCCGCCGTCACGAGCGCGGCAACGACGGCGGCCACGAGCGCGGTGGCAAGGCCAGTCTTGGGGGTCATGCTGAGGTCTCCGGGGGGCTAAGATCAGTTGGGTCTGGGGATTTCGAAGGCCAGGATGTCGTCCGCTTTGATCCAGTTCGGCGTACCGTCGATCAGCCCGGCTTTGGCGCGCTTGGCCTGCATCTTGGCAAGCTTTAGCTGCCCTTCATAGAAATAGGCTTCGGCCGACGCAAGCTCGGCTTGCGCTATATATTGCCGTTTGGCGCCGTTTGCCTTCACCGCATCCGCCTTGCGGGCGTAGGCCGCGGCCAGCTGGCGATAGCCCATGGCCGAGCTGTCCTCGCGGGCGAGAGCGGTGCGCAGATTGCTGATCGACTCGTCCACGAGCGCGGGGTCGTTAGAGCCGAGCATCGCCTGAGCCAGCATGATGCGGATCAGCGGCTCCTCGGGAGTAAGTCTCACCGCCTCGCGAAGTGGGGCGATCGCGTCGGCGGGCTTGCCGCTTTCGAACAGGAACTGACCCTTGATCTCATAGAAATACGGCCAGTCGGGTTTGGCGGCGATCAGCGCATCGATCAGCGGCGCTGCCACCTTGATGCCAGACTGGCGATAGGTGGCGATCGCCCGCGCATACATCGCCGGCAGGCTCTGATCGGTCTCGGGATAGCGAAAGAACACCGTCTTCGGATCGTCGAGGAAGCCGAACAGTTTGGCCTTCATCAGATCGTGCCGGAATTGCAGCTCGGGCGGGTCGACATTGTTGTAGTAGGGGCTCGAGGTGACAAGCTCGCGGAGCTGCACGATGCGCTGCTGCGGCAGAGGATGGGTTTGCAGATAGGGATTGATGCCCTGTACGCCGATCAGCTTGGATCCGAGCACCTGGAAGCTCTCCAGCATTCCCTTGCCGGATTGCTTGGTGGCGTTGAGGAAGGTTACGGCGGCCTGGTCGGCGGAAGACTCCTCGTCCTGCCGGTAGGCGAGCAGGCTGCGCAGTGCTGCGTCCTGGCCGCCATAGGCAACGCCCATGCCGGCCTGACCGATCCCCGGCGACCCGGCGAACGCGCCGCCCACCATGGCGGCAAGCCCGAGCAATTGCAGCATCAGCGCCGCCGATTGCGCGCGCGCGACCTGCGTGCGGAATCGGGCAAGGTGCCCGCCCGTGATATGCCCGCTCTCATGCGCGATGACGCCGATCACCTCATTGGGTGTCTTTGCGGTCATCAGCGTGCCGGCATGCATGAACATGTTGTGGCCGTCGACGACGAACGCGTTGAAGTTCTTGTCGTTGACGATATGGATGCGGATTCCTTGCGAGCCGAGCCCGGCTGCCTCGAAGATCGGCTTGGCGTATGTCCGGACCAGCGCCTCGGTTTCTGCGTCGCGAATTAAGCCTTCGCCGGCGTTTGCCGAAGTGGAGGTGACGAGCGCGGCGGCAAGCCCGCCGACGAGACCCGCGCGGAGGCGGCGTGGCATGGAGGCAATTCGCGGTTGAGCCAGGACAGGCATCGGTCGGCTGATCGTATATCTTAGCGAGCGCCGGGCAAAGGTGCCGGCGCCGCGCTCGGGCCCAAGGCGACAGGCCGCCAACAGCCCGCAGCGACGGTCTCTGCCAATGTCCGCCTGATTGGCGTTTGAATGCGGCGACAAATTGACACCACGCCCCGCCACGCCATCACGATGCCGACATCAAGCGACAGCAAGGCCCCGCCCAAACCGACCAATCTAGCGCTGCCACCATCCTCGGCGGCGTGGGGACTCGGGCTCGGCTGGACCTTCGACGCGAGGCTCGCTGCTGGCCGGCGGTTTCTCGCTGGCCCTGGAGACGGTTGCGAGCACGCGTTCAGCCTCATGATGCGGTTGTTGAACCTCTTGCGGTGGAGCGTCGTCCGAACGCTTCTGCCGCCCAGCGCCATTTTGCCGGACATCGCCCTCGCCGGATGGCCTAGCCTCTTTATGGAGAAGCGCCTCGGCCGGAGCGTCGCCCTGAGCGTCCTCGCCAGGGGATTGCTGCGGCCTCTGGCCCGACCGGCCGCGCCGGCCGCCGCGCCGGCCTCTCCGGCGCGGACCTTTGCGGGTCTGCCCGCCGTTTTCGCCTTTCGCTTCGGCGGCTCTCGACTCATCGCCGGCGCTTTCCGCCGCGCCTTCCTCCCGCTCGTCGTGCTCCTCCTCGTCCTCGTGCTCGTCTGAGTGGGTATGAGCATGAACCTGGGCGTGAGCGTGAGGCGGCCGTTGTCCTTCACCGCCGCCTTCTGGACGCCGTCCTCTGCGCCGCCTGCGCCGCGAACGAGGTCCTTTCTGTTCGCCCTCCGCTTCGGCTGCCGGAGGAGGGGCCGTGTGCGCCGGAGGGGCAACCGCAGGCGCCTCGTTATGATGCGCCCAGTCCATATGCACCACCGCGCCTCCGCCATTGGCGATCTCGCCCTCGGCGGCGCGCTCGATCACGAATTGCGAGACATGCATGTTCTCATCGGCCGTGACCGTGATGGGAATGCGGTAGCGCAACTGGATGTCGTTCAGATGCGCGCGTTTCTGATTGAGGATATAGAGCGCGACATCGACCGCGGTGGTGGCGACGAGCGGCACCACGCCGTCGGTGATCAGCCGGTCCTCGATGGAACGCAGAATGTCGAGCGCGACCGACTCGATCGAGCGCACCATGCCGGTGCCCTGGCACACGGGACAAGGCTTGGTCGAGCCTTCGAGCATGCCGGTCCTGAGCCGCTGGCGCGACATCTCCAGCAGGCCGAAATGGCTGATCCGCCCGACCTGGATGCGTGCACGATCGTTGCGCAGCGCTTCCTTGAGACGCCGCTCAACCAGCCGGTTGTTGCGCCGCTCGTCCATATCGATGAAGTCGATGACGATCAGCCCGGCGAGATCGCGTAAGCGAAGCTGGCGCGCAATCTCGTCGGACGCCTCGAGATTGGTCTTGAGCGCGGTGTCCTCGATATTGTGCTCGCGCGTCGCCTTGCCGGAGTTGACGTCGATCGAGACGAGCGCCTCGGTCTGATTGATGACGATATAGCCGCCCGATCTCAGCACGACTTGTGGCGAGAACATCGCCGCCAGCTGGCGCTCGACCTGAAAGCGGATGAAGACCGGCTCGGGCTCCTTATACGGCTTCACGTTCTTGGCATGGCTCGGCATGAGCATGCGCATGAAGTCCTTGGCCTCGCGATAGGCGTCGTCGCCGGCGACCAGGATTTCGTCGATGTCCTTGTTATAGAGGTCGCGGATCGAGCGCTTGATCAAGCTGCCTTCCTCATAGACGAGGGCGGGGGCCGTCGATTTCAGCGTGAGATCGCGCACGTTCTCCCACAGCCGCAACAGATAGTCGTAGTCGCGCTTGATCTCGGTCTTGGTGCGCTGAGCACCGGCGGTGCGGATGATGAGACCCATGCCTTCCGGCACTTCGAGCTCGCCCGCGATCTCGCGCAGGCGTTTGCGGTCGGTGGGCTGCGTGATCTTGCGAGAGATGCCGCCGCCGCGCGCGGTGTTCGGCATCAGCACCGTGTAGCGGCCGGCAAGCGAAAGATAGGTCGTGAGCGCCGCGCCCTTATTGCCGCGCTCTTCCTTCACCACTTGCACGAGGATGATCTGGCGGCGCCTGATGACCTCCTGGATCTTGTAGGGACGCCCGCGGCGCCGACGTGTTCGCTCGGGGAGTTCCTCCAGCGCGTCTTCCGAGCCGACCGATTCGACCGTCTCGGTGACGACATCGCCGTTGCCTTCTTTCAACGCCACCGGCTGGCCGATGGTCTCGCCCGCCTCGGTTTCGTCGTCGTCGTCGTCGAGCTCCTGAACGTGGCGCTGAATCGTCTCGGGCGCCTCGTCGGCGTCCTCGGACCGTTCGGCAGCCTCGGAGACCTCATGCACGAGGTCGCTCGCCTCCATGGCCACGCTTGCGGCCGGATCCAAAGGCGTGGTGTCGATCTCGTCGTCGATTTCGAGCCTTGCCACCGAAACGACCTCGGCAGCCGGCGCGCTGCTTCGCTCGGCCTCTCGCGGCCGTTGCCCTTCATGGCGACCGCGCCCGCGTCTGCCACGCCGGCGGCGGCGTCCAGCAGCCGCATCGTCCTCGGCGGCCTCGGCCGCGGATGCGCGGCTCTCTTCTTCGGCCTCAGCCTCGAGCAGGGCCTGCCGGTCCGCGACCGGGATCTGGTAGTAGTCGGGATGAATTTCGGTAAAAGCTAAGAAGCCGTGCCGGTTGCCACCGTAATCGACGAAAGCCGCCTGTAACGACGGCTCTACGCGGGTGACTTTAGCAAGATAGATATTGCCGCGAAGCTGCTTCTTATTCGCCGATTCGTAGTCAAATTCCTCGACGCGATTGCCCTTTACCGCGACGACCCGGGTCTCCTCCGGATGCGCCGCATCGATCAGCATTTTGCTTGGCATGTTGTGTTTTCTCCGCCGCGCAGATGTCGGAGGGCGGGACGGAAATCCGCCATCCCGGGTTCGCGTCCGAGTTCCGCGCGCGCCAATGACCAATAGACCATGATTCGCTGCGACGCCCCATCAGCGGCCCGAAAATAGGCCGCAAGGGCGCGGCCACCATTGGCCGGCAAACGATCAGCGCGGTCCGCAAAGCCTCGCGATTTCCGTGGCTTAGACAAATGCTCTGATCTTGCATCGCAGTCCTCACCGCCGCGTTTCTTTAGCCGCGGCCTGAGAATTTCCACTTGGCGGCCCGATTTGATTGGCCGCCGCTTCCTTTTGCGTTCCGGCCGTTCGAATAGGCCGGTTCGCGCGAAACAATACAGCCCGTATCGCCGTTTGGCGTCCAAGGGCTCTGGCTCTGAAGCGAGCCTGATCCTTATTACGGGCTTGGCGGGAGCGTTGGCAAGTGCCCCGGTGGCTTTTGCCAGCAAAGGGTCACAACAGTCGCTTAACGAGTGCGTGGTTAAGTTTTGCGGGAGATCGGGCCTATTTTGGCGCAGATCGCGAGGTCCGTGATAGCTGCATTGCGGCGCCGCGGACGCCCAAAACCTTTTTGAGCTCAGCCCTGTGGGGGATGATGCGAGGTGAGCGTGTCTTGACTGGATCGGTGCTCGCACGGGCCGTCGCCTGTGCCGTGCTGCTCGCCTCGCTTTACCCGTACGGTTCGGCGGCCAAGGCCGAGTCCAATCCCGCGGTCGCCAAGGACGCGCGCGTTGCCGGCGACCGCGAGCGCACCCGGTTCATTGCCGATCTGTCGAAGAAGGTCGATGTGAACGTCTTCGCGCTCGGCAATCCCTATCGGGTTATCGTCGATGCGCCCGATGTGAACTTTCAGATGCCCGACGGCGTCGGCAAGGAGAAGCGGGGACTCGTCACCGCCTACCGCTATGGACTGTTCGCGCCGGGAAAAGCGCGCATCGTGCTCGATGTGAGCGGGCCGTTCCTCATCGACAAGGCGTTCGTGCTCGAGGCGCGCGACGATCAGCCGGCGCGGCTCGTGATCGACCTCGTGCCGACCGACGAGAAGACCTTCCTTGCCAAGCTGAAAGAGTCGAGGCCGCAGCAAGCGGCGAGCGACACGCCGTCAGCCCTTGCGCAAGCGCCGTCGCGTCCGGCCGACGCCAAGCCCGTGGTGGTGTTGGACCCAGGCCACGGCGGCGTCGATCCGGGGACCAGCAGCGCCGGCGGCATCACCGAGAAGGAGGTCGTGCTCACCTTCGCCCGCGCTCTCAAAGCGAAGCTCGAGGCGACCGGGCGCTACGAGGTGTTTCTGACCCGCGACGACGATACCTTCCTGCCGCTGCGCGGGCGCGTCGAGTTCGCCCAGAAGAAAGGCGCGGGCCTCTTCCTCTCCATCCACGCCGACTATTTTCCCAAGCAGACCGACAAGGCGACCGGCGCTACCGTCTATACGTTGTCGGAGGAAGCCTCCGACGAAGAGGCAAAGGCGCTCGCGGCCAAGGAGAATTTCTCCGATGCGCTCGCCGGCGTCGAACTGCCGAGCGATTCCGACGAGGTGCTCGCCAATATTCTCATCGATCTCGCCCAGCGCGAGACGCAGAACCGCTCGGTGATCTTTGCGCGTTCCATTGTCGGCGAGCTTGCCGGCAAAGGGTCGCTGCACACGCGGAAGCTCAGATCGGCCGGGTTTCGGGTGCTGAAGGCCCCGGATATCCCTTCCGTGCTGCTCGAGCTTGGATTCCTGAGCAACCCCGACGATGAGAAGCGCCTGACCTCCGATGCGTGGCGCGACAACACCGCCGCTGCGGTCGCTGAATCGATCGACGTCTATTTCGCCAAGCGCATCGCCAGAAATCCCTACTGACCTTACCCAGTCCTGCAATCGACCATTAAATCGGCGCTTTCCGCCGACTGCGGCTGTTTTGTTGCCATAATCTTCGCTAGGGTTGCTTGAGATGCCCCGCGGGGATTAAAACCAGGGGCGGGACGGGTCCGAAAACATGGATATCACTGCTGTCAAGCCGCCGGAGCAAAGGCGGCGCCGCCGTCGTGGCGGGTTTTTCCTGCGCTTCCTCGGCTTCATGTTCGCCGCCGCGATGATCGTCTTCATCGCTGTCGCCGGCGCCGCCGCCTTCGTCCTGTGGAAGGTGTCGAGCGAACTGCCGGACTACGAGGTGCTCGCCAAATACGAGCCTCCGGTGATGACCCGCATCCACGCCAATGACGGCTCGCTGATCGCGGAGTTCTCGCGCGAGCGGCGCATCTACGTGCCGATCACCGCGATCCCGGCCTGCATCATCGACGCCTTCATTTCGGCGGAAGACAAGAATTTCTATCAGCATGGCGGCCTCGACGTGCAGGGCATCATCCGCGCCGTCGTCACCAATTTGAGCAATCTGCAATCCGGCCGGCGCGCGGTCGGCGCCTCGACCATCACGCAGCAGGTCGCCAAGAACTTCCTGCTCACCAGCGACCAGACGGTCGAGCGCAAGCTGAAGGAGGCGATCCTCGCCATCCGCATCGAGCGCGCTTTCACCAAGGAGCAGATCCTCGAGCTCTATCTCAACGAGATCTATCTCGGCGTGGGCGCCTATGGCGTGGCCTCGGCGGCTCAGACCTATTGGGACAAGGCGCTCAATGAGCTGACGCTTGCCGATTGCGCCTATCTCGCGACGCTTCCCAAGGCGCCGAGCAATTACGATCCGTTCAAGTTCCCCGATCGGGCCGTGGCCCGCCGCAACTGGGTGATCGACCGCATCGTCGAGAATGGCCTGGCCACGAAGGACGAAGGCGAGGCCGCCAAGGCGCAGCCGCTCGGCGTGATCAAGCGGCAGAATGGACCCAAGATCTTCGCCTCGGAGTTTTTCGCCGAGGAGGTGCGCCGCGAAATTCTCGACCGCTTCGGCGAGGACAAGCTTTATGGCGGCGGTCTTTCCGTGCGCACCACGCTCGACCCCGCGCTGCAGCGCATGGCCCGCACCGCGCTCATCGACGGCTTTGTCGCCTACGATCACCGCCACGCCGGCTGGCGCGGACCGGTGAAGCAGATCGACACCAAGGGCGATTGGGGCAAGACGCTCGGCGCCATGCCGGTATGGAGCGATATCGACCCGTGGCGGCTTGCCGTGGTGCTCAACGTCTCCAAGGACAGCGCCACGGTTGGACTGCGCCCCGGGCGCACCCCGGCCGGCGCGTTGGTCAAGGAGCGTGAGACCGGCACGATTCCCTACGAGGAGGTGAAATGGGCGAGGCCCAAGGTGGGGGGCAGCTTCGGCGGCACGCCGGCCTCGGTGAGCGCCGTGCTCAAGCCGGGCGACGTCGTCTACGTCTCGCCGCGACTGCCGAAGCCGGCTGCCGATGGCACTCCCGGCGCACCTGACGACAGCCTCAAAGGACAGTGGACCCTCCAGCAGGTTCCGGAGGTGAGCGGCGCGCTGGTCGCGATGGACCCGCATACCGGACGCGTACTCTCCATCGTTGGCGGCTTCAGCTTCGCCGCAAGCCAGTTCGACCGCGCGACGCAAGCCCGCCGCCAGCCAGGCTCTTCGTTCAAGCCGCTGATCTACGCCACCGCGCTCGACAATGGCTACACGCCGTCGAGCATCGTCGTCGACGGCCCAATTTGCGTCGATCAAGGCAAGGGCATGCCGCAATGGTGTCCGAAGAACTACGAGGCGGGCTCCGCGGCGGGACCCTCGACCTTGCGCTTCGGCATCGAGCACTCGCGCAACTTGATGACGGTGCGGCTCTCCCGCGACATGGGCATGCCGATCATCGCCGAATACGCCAACCGCTTCGGCGTCTACGACAATCTAATGCCCGCCCTGTCGATGGCGCTCGGCGCCGGCGAGACGACGCTGCTGCGCATGGTGACCGGCTACTCCATGCTCTGCAACGGCGGCAAGCAGATCAAGGCCACCTTTGTCGATCGCATCCAGGACCGCTATGGCCGCACGGTGTGGCGCCACGATACGCGCGACTGCTCGTCTTGCGCGGCGAGGGAGTGGAGCAATCAGCAGGAGCCCGTGCTGGTCGACGACCGCAAGCAGGTCATCGATCCCATGTCGGCGTTCCAGATCGTCAATGTCATGGAAGGCGTGATCCAGAGCGGTACCGCGCAGAAGCTGAAGGTGCTTAACCGCCCGATCGCGGGCAAGACCGGCACCACCAACGACTATAAGGATGCTTGGTTCATCGGTTTCACGCCCGACCTCGCCGTCGGCGTCTATATCGGCTTCGATCAGCCAAGCTCGCTTGGACATGGCGAAACCGGAGGTAACGTCGCCGCGCCCGTGGTGCGCGACTTCATGCGCGAGGCGCTCAAGGACGTGCCGCCGGTGCCGTTCCGTGCGCCGCCCGGCATCAAGCTCGTGCGCGTCAATCACAAGACCGGCCTGCCGGCGGGACCGGGCGACAAGACAGCCATCTTGGAAGCCTTCAAGCCGGGTCAGGAGCCTATGGGCTCTACCGTCGAGGATCCGGATATGGGCGGAGAGGGCGCCCCTGTCGCGCAGGACGACTATGGCGCTCCGCCGCCGCCGATGGGCGGACCTGGCCCGGGCCCCGGCCCGGCGCCGGGCGACGACCGGGCTTTGACATCGGGTACCGGCGGCCTTTACTAGACCCTATATCCGATCGAACCGGGTCAGGCGGCGGCAACGCGGCCTGACGGCCGTTCCATCCATGCATCGTGCTTGAGGAAAAGATGCGCGCCGAAACCGAGTTGGTCGTCAACGATATTCGAGAATCCTTGTCCCTGCTCAGGAGGCATCTTTGACCCCGACCAGGCCAGGACGAGGCTGACAGCGCTCGACCGCGAGGCCGAGGCGCCGGACTTTTGGAGCGACAGCCGTCGCGCGCAGAGCCTGATGCGCGAGCGCCAGCAGCTCGAAGCCTCGCTCGCCGCTTTCGACCGCCTGACCCGCGAGCTCGACGATAATGTCGAGCTGGTCGCCCTCGGCGAGGAGGAGGGGGACGACAACGTCGTCGCCGAGGCCGAGAAGGCTCTGCTCCGCCTCAGGCAAGAGGCGCACACGCGCGAGGTCGAGGCGCTGCTGTCGGGCGAGGCCGACGGCAACGATGCCTATGTCGAGATCCATGCGGGCGCCGGCGGCACCGAGAGCCAGGATTGGGCGCAAATGCTGATGCGCATGTATGTGCGCTGGGCGGAGGCGCGCGACTACAGCGCCGAGATCATCGGCGAGCACTATGGCGAGGAGGCGGGGATCAAGTCTGGCACCGTGCTGATCAAGGGCGCCAACGCCTATGGCTGGCTCAAGACCGAGGCCGGCGTGCACCGGCTGGTGCGCATCTCGCCCTTCGACTCGAATGCCCGGCGCCACACGAGCTTCGCCTCGGTGTCGGTCTATCCCGCTATCGACGACACGATCGAGATCGAGATCGACGAGAAGGACGTGCGCATCGACACGTATCGCTCATCTGGGGCGGGCGGGCAGCACGTCAATACCACGGACAGCGCCGTCCGTCTCACCCATGTGCCGACCGGCATCGTCGTCACCTGCCAGAACGAGCGGTCGCAGCACAAGAACCGCGCCACCGCCTGGAAGATGCTCCGCGCGCGTCTCTACGAGGCCGAGCTGCAACGGCGGGAGGAGGAAGCGCAAGCCGCCGCCGCCGCCAAATCCGACATCGGCTTCGGCCATCAGATCCGTTCCTACGTGCTCCAGCCCTATCAACTGGTGAAGGACTTGCGGACCGGAATCGAGAGCACCAATCCGTCGGCCGTGCTTGACGGCGACATCGACCGCTTCATCGAAGCGGCGCTCGCCGAACGCATCCACGCCGACGCCAAGGCTTAAGCCAAGCCCTTGCTGTCCCGCGAACGGGCCTGTCGAAGACCGCGGTCTCGTCCAGTCAGCTATTCGGCGGCGCGCGGCGCGCTTGCCTCGGGCTTCGCATCGAAGCTCATCGGCTTGTCGGCCGCCCGCGGGCTGCCCGCGCCGGACGTCGCCTTGACCTCCGAAAGCGGATCGTCCGAGCGGCGCGACTTTCCTTCGAAATAGGCGCCCTGCTCGATGGCGAGGCTCTGATGGAAAATATCGCCCTCGACATGCGACTGCGCCTGAAGCGTCACGCGCAGGCCCCTGATCGACCCGACCACGCGGCCGCGCACCACGACGTCCTCCGCGATCACGCTGCCGATCACTTGCGACTTGTCGCCGAGAAGCAGCGAGCCGCAATGAATATCGCCCTGGATCTCACCGTCGACCTGGATCTCGCCCTTCGAGGTCACATTGCCGGTGATCGACAAATCCTCGCCGATGATCGATGGGACCATCTTGCTGGCACTCGGCGTCGGGCTCTTGGCGGCATAGGTCGCCGGCCGCTCCGTGAAGGGAGTCTTCAGGTCGCTCCCGAGCCGCTCCCCCATCTTGGTGACGCTGTCTCCTCCGTCGGGCTTCTTCGTGAACATGACAAGTACCTCCCCATCCGCAACTGCTGACGCAGGCGCCCAAGACTTTCCCGACGCTAGACTTGCGGCTTGCTTGCACAAACGGAGCCGCATCAAGGGATTGTCGTGGAGTTTCCCGTCAAAGGGCCAGAACCCCAGCGCCCACTCCTGCCCCGACAATATCGCCTCGCTTTCGCCTTGTCATGCGGGTTCTCCCTGAATAAGCGGGTCTCGCGGGACCGCCCGGGAGAGGCCCAGAACCCCTTGAACCGCCTTCCTTTAGCCGATTTTACTGCCTCTTATGCAAAGGCCCTTATCCTTTGCGTCGGGCGCCGCGACAACGCGGCTTGGAAGGGTTGGGGGCCTGATTTGGGGGATGCCGACTAGAGCCATGAGCAGACTGGGGCGTCGCTTTCCATCCAAAGCGAGGTCGCCGTCGCGTCGCGTGCCAGCCACCTGCGAGGGAGCGGCCACGAGCGCCTCTGCGGCCGGCTCGTGTCGAGGCCACTGACAGCATGAACGAGCCGATCTCAGGAGCGCTCGACAGGCTGACCACCGGAGGTGGCAGGGCGATCATGGTGCTTCAGGCGCAGGCTCGAGCCCTGTGGCTGCGGGCCATGGTGCTGAGGCGCCGATGGCTGTTGCGGGTCACCCCTGATCGTGACGGCGTCGCCGGGGCACCCAACGAGCCCGTTTCCGGTGCTCTCGTCAAGCTGACCAGCGAAAGCCGAAAGGTGATTTTGGCGTTGCCGGGACACGGTCGCGCGCTGGTGAAGCGGGTGCCGCAGCCCGTGCAGATCGAGCTCAGGAAATTGTCCTCGCGCGGCGCCCATGTGTGCCGTGAAATCTTCGCCGGCATTCTCGTCGTCGGCCTGGTGGCCATCGTGCTCGGCTATGGAAGGCTCGGCCGTGGCCCGATTTCGCTGCAAAGCCTCGTTCCCTCCATCGAAGCGGCGATCAACGGCGAGCTTTCCGACGTTCGCGTAAAGATCGACGACGCCATCCTCCAGCGCTCGCCCGATGGGCCGGGGGTGCTGTTCCGCTTGCGCAACATCAGGCTGGTCGACAAGGACGGCTCGATCCTGGCGCAGGCGCCCTTCGCCGCCATCGGCATGAGCGGCAGCGCGCTTCTGTCGGGCCGCATCGCGCCCGGGAGCGTCGATTTCATCGGTCCGCGGCTTCTCTTGTTCTACGACGACGCCCAAGGCCTATCGCTTAAGTTCTCGCGGCCTGCCGTGGCCGAGAGCGAGGCGCCCATTCGCGGCTCGCTGCCCGCCGAGGGCGACGCCGACCAGGCCGCGCCGCTCGTCCCTCCCGAGACCGCGATCGCCAAACGGCGGGTGGAGTCCGTGCCGGGCGGACAGGTGCTTGACGTGACGCGGACCGTCTCGGAGGTGTTCGAGCGCGCGCGCAGCGGCAACACCTCTTACCTGACGCGCTTCGGCGTCAAGGATGCGCTGGTCGTGCTCACCCAAAACGGCGCCGAGACCTCGTGGCAGGTCCCCGATTTCTCCATCGATCTCGAGCACAAGAACGGGCAGAGGAGCATTCTCGTCGGCCAAGCCAATTTCGCCTCGAGCAAGGGCGATTGGCAGCTCGACTTCCGCGCGGCACAGCAAGTCCGCAAGCAAAGCCTCGGCGTTACGGCGCTGATCCAGAATCTGGTCCCGTCGGGGCTTGCCGGCAATTTCTCATCGCTCGGCATCCTCAAGGCTCTCGACATGGTGGTGAACGGCGAAACCACTGTCGAGCTGTCCAACTCGGGCGAGTTCTTGTCCGGCGAGGCGAAGCTCGACTTGGAGTCGGGACAGATCACGCCCCCCTGGGATCCCGACAGCCCCCTGCGCATCGACAGGGGTGAGCTCAATGTGAGCTATCTCAAGGAACGGGACGTGGTCGAGATCGCTCCGTCGACGCTGCACTGGGGCGGCAGCAACGCGACCTTCAGCGGCGAGTTCCGTCCCGTGCGGGAGCGTGGCATGCCGACGTCATGGAACTTCACCCTGAGGGCCAATCCGGCGGTGCTCGCCGTCGAGGAGTTCGGGCTCGCCCCGATGACGGTCGACGAATGGCAGGTCACCGGGAGCATCGCCCCGCAAGACGGCCGCGTGACCATCTCCCGTTTCGTCATCCGCTCAGGCAGCGCCTCGATCGAGCTTGCCGGCAGCGTGGTCGATACGCCGGGCGCCGAGGAAGTCCGTCTGGCGGGCGTGGTCAGCCCGATGCCTGTCGATACGCTGAAGCGGTTGTGGCCGAAATTTCTTGCCGGCAAGGCGCGCGCCTGGGTGCTCGAGCGGGTGGCGGGCGGAGAGGTTCATGGCGGCAAGTTCACCGTCAATCTCGGTCCAGCCGACATCGCCAAGCTCGGTACGGGTGCCGAGCTTCCTCCCGAGACGGTCAATGTCGAGCTCAATCTCAGTGGCCTGAGTATCGTCTACGTTTCCGGTCTGCCGCCAGTGCAGACCAAAGAGGCGAAACTGACCGTGAGCGGCACGGCGTTTGCCGTCGATATTCCCGATGCCAAGATTGTCGTCCCGTCGGGAGGCGAGATCGCGCTTGGCCAAGGGCGCTTTTACATTCCCGATCTCCGTGTCGACCCCCAACAAGGCGAAATCACCTACACGGCGGCGGGCGCCACGCCCACCGTGCTCGAGCTGCTCGACCACGAGCCGCTCGGCTACCTGCGGGCCGTCGGCATGAAGCCGGATTTCCTGGGCGGCACGGCGGAGGGGAATTTCACTCTTAACTTCCCGCTGCTCTCGAACCTCGAGTTCAAGCAGATCAAGCTCAAAGGCGCGGCGCGCCTCAACGACGCCATCGCCTCCAACCTGGTCGGCGACGCCGAGGTGAGCGGCGGCACGCTCGACGTGAACGTGAACGAGCAGGCCGTCGAAGCCAAAGGCACGGTCAACATCAAAGGGGTTCCGGCCGAGCTTGCCTGGCAGCGCATCTTCTATACCCCTGACGACCGCCAGCCGCCGATCAAGGTGACCGCCCGCCTCGATGCCGAGATGCGCGAGAAGCTCGGGATCAAGGTCAACCATTTGATCCATGGGCCGACGCCGATCACGCTGGAGATTGCCCATCTCGGCGAGGGAGCGCCAGGCGGCATGCGCGTCCAGGCCGATCTCACCGAGGCGCAGCTGCTGTTCAACGGATTGGGCTGGAACAAGCCTGCCGGCCGCGCCGCGACGCTGATGCTGGACGTCGTGCCCAAGCCGGACGGCTCGACCGATCTCGCCAATCTGAAGATCGTCGGCGACGACATCAATGTGCAAGGCGGTGTCGCGCTCGATGCCGCGCAGCGCCTCAAGGAGTTCTATTTCTCCGATTTCTCGGTGAACAGCCTGACCCATGTCGAGCTCACCGCCACGGTGCGCGACGACCAGGTGCTCGAGATCAGGGTGGAAGGGCCAAGCTTCGACGGCAAGCAGTTCTTCCAGTCGCTATTCTCCGCCGGCCAGCTCGACGCCTCGGCGGAGCCCGCCGACCCGTTCGGCATCGACCTGACCGCGCAGATTGCCACTGTCACGGGCTTCTACGACACGAGCATCAAGGACGTCGAGGTGACGGTGAAAAAGCGCAATGGCCGTCTCGTCGTGCTTGACGCGAAGGGGGCGCTGAACGGCAGGGCTCCGGTCGCGGTGCACCTGGCGCAGAACAGCGCCGGCGCGCGCGTGATCAGTGCAGAGGCGCGCGATGCGGGCGATGCCTTCCGCGTGGTCGGCTTCTATCCAAGCGTCAAGGGCGGCGAAGCCTCGCTGGAAGTCAATCTCGATGCCGGCGGCATCGACAACAAGAGCGGCACGTTGTGGGCGCGCCAATTCAACGTGCTCGGCAACTCGGTGGTGAACGACGTGCTCACCGATCCGGACTCCACGGCCGTATTGGGCAATCAAAAGCAGCAGGTCACGCGCCAGCAGATCTACTTCAATCAGTTGCGCGCGCCGTTCACGGTCGGCGCCGGCAAGTTCCGCTTGAAGGATGCCTATATGAACGGGCCGATGCTCGGCGCCACCTTGCGCGGCATGGTCGACTTCAAGGCGCAGACGGTCGATCTCGGCGGCACCTATGTGCCGCTTTACGGCTTGAACTCGGCCCTCGGCTCGATCCCGCTGCTCGGCAAGGTGTTGGTCGGACGACAGGGCGAGGGCGTGGTCGGCATCACCTTTGCCATCAAGGGCAAGCTCGACGAGCCCACCGTGCTGGTCAATCCCATGTCGGTGATGACGCCCGGCATCTTCAGGCAGATCTTCGAGTTCACCGGCTCGGTTCCGGACGAGGCGGCAGCCCCGCCGCCATCCTCCTACATGCAGCCCGGCGGGCAATTCTCCGGGGCCCCCCAATAGGATCGAGGCCTAGACCGGCCGAATCAAAGCGTGCCGCTTCTTGCCGAGCGAGAGCTTGATCACGCCGTCTTGGCTGAGGTCGGCCGGAGTGAGCAAGCGTCGCTCGTCCGCCACGGGCTCATCGTTCACCTTGAGGCCGCCCCCCTTGATTTGGCGCCTGGCCTCGCCGGTCGAATTCACGAAGCCCGCAAGCAGGCTTGCGTGCAAAACGCCGAGGCCTTTCTCCAGATCGGCGCGCGGCACCTCGATGGTCGGCAGGCTCGACGCGGTCAGCCCTTCCTCGAAGGTCGCTCGCGCCGTCTCCGCCGCGCGGTCGGCGGCGTCACGCCCATGCACCAGAGCCGTCGCCTCGGTGGCCAGGATCTTCTTCGCCTCGTTCAGCTCGGCGCCTTTCAGCTTGGCGAGCGTGGCGATCTCCTTCAGCGGCAGCTCGGTAAACAGCTTGAGGAAACGCTCGACGTCGGCATCCTCGCTGTTCCGCCAATACTGCCAGTAGTCGTAAGGCGAGCACATGTCGGGATTGAGCCAGACCGCGCCGGCGGCGGTCTTTCCCATCTTGGCGCCGGAGGCCGTGGTGAGGAGAGGGGAGGTGACACCGTAGAGCTCGATGCCGTCGGTGCGGCGGCCAAGCTCGATGCCGCTCACGATATTGCCCCATTGGTCCGACCCGCCCATCTGCAGGCGGCAGCCATAGCGGCGGTAAAGCTCGACGAAGTCGTAAGCCTGCAACACCATGTAGTTGAACTCGATGAAGCTCAAGGGTTGCTCGCGCTCGAGCCTGAGCTTGACCGAATCGTAGGTCAGCATGCGATTGACGCTGAAGTGCCGGCCGTAGTCGCGCAGGAAATCGATGTAGTTCAGCGTGTCGAGCCAATCGGCGTTGTTGACCATCACCGCGCCGCTCGCGCCGTCGCCGAAGCTGAGGAACCTGGTGAACACGCGCTCGATGCCGGCGATGTTCGCGGCGATTTCGACATCGCTCAAGAGCTTGCGCGCCTCGTCCTTGCCGGAAGGATCGCCGACCTTGGTGGTGCCGCCGCCGATCAAGACGATCGGGCGGTGACCGGCCTGCTGCAGCTTGCGCAGCATCATGATGCTGACGAGATTGCCGACATGCAGCGACGGCGCCGTGCAGTCGAAGCCGATATAGCCGGTGAGCCCTTCGCTCCGCGCGAGCCGGTTCAGTCCCGCCTCGTCCGTCGCCTGATGGACATAGCCGCGGGAGTGAAGCTCGTGCAGGAAGTCCGATTTCGCGGTGCTCATCGGCTGGGCCGGTTGTCGCCTTCCCTAAGCAGCGGACTCTTTGCGCTTCTTGCCCTTGCCGAGGCGCTTGTCGAGATAGGCATTGACCACCTCCATCAGCCCGTCCATGCGGCCCTCGAAGAAGTGGTTGGCGTCGGGCACGGTCGAATGGTCGATGACGATGCCCTTCTGCGTCTTCAGCCGGTCGACCAGGCCGCGCACGGATTCGGTCGGCACGACTCGATCTTTCGCCCCGTTGACCATGAGCCCCGACGAGGGGCAGGGGGCGAGGAAGGTGAAGTCGTAGAGATTGGCGGGCGGCGCCACCGAGATGAAGCCTTCGATCTCCGGACGCCGCATCAAGAGCTGCATGGCAATCCAGGCGCCGAACGAGACGCCGGCGATCCAGCAGGTCTGGGCATCGGCATTATAGGCTTGCAGCCAGTCGAGCGCGGTGGCGGCGTCGGCGAGCTCGCCGGGACCGTTGTCGAACAGGCCCTCGCTCCGCCCCACGCCGCGGAAGTTGAAACGCAACACCGAGAAACCGCGTTTCTGGAACGCGTAATACAGGTGATACACCACCTGGTTATTCATCGTTCCGCCGAATTGCGGGTGGGGGTGAAGGATGAGCGCCACGGGAGCGTTCGGTCCGCGCTCATGATGATAGCGGGCCTCGATCCTTCCGGCGGGACCGCTGATATTCACTTCAGGCATGGATGGCTGGCCTCGACACGTTGCGTACAGGATCCCAGCGCTTAAATGGCGTCGCGCAAGGTAACGGGGAAACGCGGAACCGCCGCCGCAAAACTTGACTTTGCCGCTCCACAATTCTACAAGTTAAGATTAGAATTGTTCCAAACAAGGCCGCTCCGGAACAGCTGGGCATTTTGGGGCGGCGCGGGCCGCGCTTCATAGCACGCGCGACGGGGGCTCGTGCAAGCGTTAACCCGCGGGGATTGGCCCCGCGAGCTTCGGCAGAGCATGAACCAGCGTTCCTATCTCGACTATAACGCCACCGCTCCGCTTCGCGAGGAAGTCCGCGAGGCCGTTGCCGCGGCGCTGTCGCTTGAGGGCAATCCGTCTTCGGTGCATGCCGAGGGCAGGGCCTCGCGTGCGGCGATCGAGGCGGCGCGCGCGAAGGTGGCCGCGCTGGTCGGCGCGCAGCCGGAGGACGTGATCTTCACCAGCGGCGGTACCGAGGCGAACGCGCTCGCACTCGCGGCGCAGGCCGGGCAGGCTTGGCACTGCTATGTGTCGGCCGTGGAGCATCCTTCGGTGCTCGCCGGCGGACGCTTCTATCGCGAAACCACCACCACCATCCCCGTCACGCAGGACGGCGTCATCGACCGCGAAATCCTTGCGAAAGAGCTTGAGAAACACCATTTAGGAGGTTGGCGGCCGTTCGTTTCCTTGATGGCCGCCAACAACGAAACCGGCGCGATTCAGCCGGTCGCGGAAACTTCAAAGATCGTCCACGCAGCTGGCGGGCTTTTCCATACCGATGCCGTTCAGGCGGCGGGACGGATCAGGCTCGACATAAGCGCGCTCGGCGCCGACATGCTGAGCCTTTCGGCGCACAAGATCGGCGGTCCGAAAGGGGTCGGCGCGCTCGTGCTCGGCAATGGTGCCTCGGTCGAGCCACTGATCAAGGGCGGCGGCCAGGAGCGGCGTCGCCGCGCCGGCACCGAGAACATCGCCGGCATTGTCGGGTTTGGCGTCGCCGCCGAGCTTGCCGCTGCCGAGCTTGCCAATGTGGGCGCCATGGCCAAGTTGCGCGACGAGCTGGAGCAGCGTGCCTTGGCGATCGCGCCCGATGCCGTCGTGCTTTCGGCCGGCGTCGAGCGGTTGCCCAATACGAGTTGCATCGCCGTGCCGGGGGCGAAAGCCGAGACTTTGGTGATCGGGCTCGACCTCGCGGGCGTCGCGGTGAGCGCGGGGAGCGCGTGCTCCTCCGGCAAGGTCGAGGCCTCGCATGTGTTGCGTGCCATGGGCGTGGCCGACGAGCTCGCCCAAGGCGCGATCCGCCTGAGCCTTGGTTTTGCGACCAAGCGTGACGATATCGAAAGATTCCTGAGCGCCTATGCGGAGTTGATCAAGCGGCTGAGGCCCAGGGTGGCGGCGTGAAGGCCGCCAGAGAGGATTTGGAGTAGACCATGCCCGCTGTGCAAGAGACCGTCGCTCGCGTCAAAGAGATCGACGTCGACAAGTACAAATACGGCTTCGCCACCGACATTGAATTGGTGCGGGCCCCCAAGGGCCTGAACGAGGACACCGTCCGTTTCATCTCGGCCAAGAAGGGCGAGCCCGACTGGCTGCTCGAGTGGCGGCTCGAGGCTTACCGCCGCTGGCTCACCATGCAGGAGCCGACCTGGGCCAACGTCGTTCACCCCAAGATCGATTTCCAGGATCTCTATTATTACTCGGCGCCGAAGAGCACCGAGGGGCCGAAGAGCCTCGCCGATGTCGATCCCGAGCTGCTCAAGACCTACGCCAAGCTTGGCATTCCGCTCACCGAGCAAAAGGTGCTGGCCGGCGTCAAGGGCGCGCGCCTCGAAGGCCCGCGCGTCGCGGTCGATGCCGTGTTCGATTCCGTCTCGGTGGTCACCACCTTCAAGGAGGAGCTGGCCAAGGCCGGCGTGATCTTCTGCTCGGTCTCCGAAGCGGTGAAGACCCATCCCGAGCTGGTGCGCAAATATCTCGGCTCGGTCGTGCCCGTCACCGACAATTTCTACGCCACGCTCAATTCGGCGGTGTTCTCCGACGGCTCGTTCGTCTACGTGCCGCCCGGCGTGCGCTGCCCGATGGAGCTCTCGACCTATTTCCGCATCAATGCGGAGAGCACCGGCCAGTTCGAGCGCACCCTGATCATTGCCGACAAGGGCTCTTACGTGAGCTATCTCGAGGGCTGCACCGCGCCGATGCGCGATGAGAACCAGCTGCACGCCGCCGTGGTCGAGCTGGTCGCGCTCGACGACGCGGAGATCAAATATTCGACGGTGCAGAACTGGTATCCCGGCGACAAGCACGGCAAGGGCGGCATCTACAATTTCGTCACCAAGCGCGGCGATTGCCGGGGTGCGCGCTCCAAGATCTCCTGGACGCAGGTCGAGACCGGCTCGGCGATCACCTGGAAATATCCGAGCTGCATCCTGCGCGGCGATGGCTCACGCGGCGAGTTCTACTCGATCGCCATCTCCAACGGCTATCAGCAGGTCGATTCCGGCACCAAGATGATCCATCTCGGCAAGGACACGTCGAGCCGCATCATCTCCAAGGGCATCGCCGCCGGGCATTCCAACAACACCTATCGCGGGCTCGTCTCGGCGCATCGCCGCGCGAGCAATGCGCGGAACTTCACCAATTGCGACTCGCTCCTGATCGGCGACAAATGCGGCGCGCATACCGTTCCGTATATCGAGGCGAAGAACGCGAGCGCCACCTTCGAGCACGAGGCGACCACCTCGAAGATCTCCGACGATCAACTGTTCTATTGCCTGAGCCGCGGGCTTTCCGGCGAGGAGGCGGTGGCGCTGATCGTCAACGGCTTCGTGCGCGACGTGCTCCAGCATCTGCCGATGGAGTTCATGGCCGAGACGCAGAAGCTGATCGGCATCTGGCTGGAGGGCAGCGTTGGCTAGCGCAGAGTCGAAACAAGAAGTCAGTGTCAAGGATTAGAGAGAATCGTAATGCTTGAGATCAAGAACCTGCACGTCAATGTCGATGGCCGCGAGATCCTGAAAGGTCTCGACCTCACCCTCCCGGCCGGCGAGGTGCATGCCATCATGGGCCCTAACGGCTCCGGCAAGTCGACGCTCGCTTACGTGCTGGCCGGCAAGGACGACTACGAGGTCACCGCCGGCTCGGTCACCTGGAAGGGTCAAGATCTGCTGGCCATGGAACCGTTCGAGCGCGCGGCCGCCGGCGTGTTCCTCGCCTTCCAATACCCGATGGAGATCCCCGGCGTCGCCACCATGACCTTCCTGCGCACGGCGGTGAACGCGGTGCGCAAAGCGCGCGGGGAGGCGGAGCTATCCACGCCGGACTTCCTGCGTCTCGTGCGCGAGAAGGCGAAGCTGCTCAAGATCGATCCCGAGATGCTGAAGCGGCCGTTGAATGTCGGCTTCTCCGGCGGCGAGAAGAAGCGCAATGAGATTTTGCAAATGACGCTGCTCGACCCGTCGCTCTGCGTGCTCGACGAGACCAACTCCGGCCTCGACATCGATGCGATCCGCATCGTCGCCGACGGCGTCAATGCGCTCAGCAGTCCCGAACGGGCCTCGCTGGTGATCACCCACTACCAGCGGCTGCTCGACTACATCGTGCCGGACCGCGTGCATGTGCTGTCCGACGGGCGCGTGGCCCGCTCCGGCGGCCCCGAGCTTGCGCTCGAGCTCGAGCAGACGGGCTATGCCGAATTCGGCGGCAAGGCCGCCTAGCGAAAGCGGAACGATGGATCTCCCCGTCCAGCAATTCAGGACCAAGGCCGAGCAAGCCTTTCTCGACATGTTCGAGGCGGCCGGGAAGGCGCTTCCCGGCGCTGGCGATCCATTCGTGTCGGGCTTGCGGCGCCAGGCCATCGAGACCTACGGCCGGCTCGGCCTGCCGCATCGCCGCATCGAGGCCTGGAAATATACCGACCTTCGCGCCCGGCTGACCGACGTCAATCCATTGCTGAAGGCCGAAGGCATCGCGGTGAGCGAAGCCGACCTCGCCCGCGCCCTTGGCGGCGAGCTCGCCGGCCTCCCGGCCTATCGCCTGGTGGTGGTCGAAGGCGATCTCAGGGCAGACCTGTCCCACATCGCGGACCTCAAGGCGGCCGGCGTCGAGGTGCTCTCGCTCGGCCAGGCGCTCGAGAACCCGCCGTCCTGGCTCAAGGCGGCTCTCGCCCAGGTCAACCCGCGCAAGGACGATGCCGTGGTTGCGCTCAACGCCGCTTTGATGACCGGTGGCGCCGCGATCCGCATCGGCGCCGGGGCCTTGCTCGACAAACCGATCCATCTCATCGAGCTCGACGGCAAGGGCGATCCGGCCACGACCGTCACGCGGAACGTCGTGATCGCCGAGCCGGGCAGCTCGGCCACGCTGATCGAAAGCTTCGCCGGCCTCGGCATGCGTGGCCTGCAGCGGAACGCCGTGACGGAGATCAGGGTCGGCGACAAGGCCGCGCTGCGCCATGTGAAGCTCGAGCGCGACGGCGAGGATGCGCTGCATCTGTCGACCGCGCTGATCGAGCTTGCCGGCGATGCGCGCTACGACGCCTTCCAGTTCTCGACCGGCGCTTCGCTCTCTCGCAGCCAGGGCTATCTGGCCTTCATGGGCGAGCATTCCGCCGCCGACATCTCCGGCGCGTTCCTCATGCGCGGCCAGCAACATTGCGACACCACGCTCTTGGTCGAGCACCGCGTGCCGCATTGCACCAGCCGCGAGCTGTTCAAGGGCGTGCTCGACAACGAGGCGCGCGGCGTGTTCCAGGGCAAGATCATCGTCTCGCCCGGCGCGCAGAAGACCGACGGCAAGCAGATGGCCGGCGCGCTGCTGCTGTCTGAATTGGCCGAGTTCGATTCCAAGCCGGAGCTTGAGATCTTCGCCGACGACGTGGTCTGCGGCCATGGCTCGACCTCGGGCCAGATCGACGAGGAGCTTCTGTTTTATCTCGAGGCGCGCGGCATCCCCGAGGCGGAAGCCCGGGCGCTTCTGATCCAGGCCTTTGTCGGCGAGGCGCTCGAGAAGGTCGAGGACGAGGCGCTGCGCGATGCGCTGGCCCACGCCTCCGCCGCCTGGCTCGGCGTCAGGATCGAGTGAGGATGCGGCCGATGACCGTGCTCACACCCTCGGCCAAGGATCTCAAGGCGATCGAAGCGCCGTTCGACGTGCAAGCGATCCGCGCCGATTTCCCCATCCTCTCCCGCAAGGTCAACGGCAAGGACCTCGTCTATCTCGATAACGGCGCCTCGGCGCAGAAGCCGCGCGTCGTGCTTGAGACCATCCAGCGCGCCTATGGCCAAGACTACGCCAATGTGCATCGCGGGCTGCATTATCTGAGCAACCTCTCGACCGCCAATTTCGAGAAGGCGCGCGAGAGCGTGCGCCGCTTCCTCAATGCGCGGTCCGATGCCGAGATCATCTTCACCCGCAACGCCACCGAAGCGATCAATCTCGTCGCCTCGTCCTATGGCGTGCCCCATATCGGGGAGGGGGACGAGATCCTGCTCACCATCATGGAGCACCACTCCAATATCGTGCCGTGGCATTTCCTGCGCGAGCGGCATGGCGCGGTGCTGAAATGGGCGCCGGTGTCCGACAACGGCGATTTCCTGCTCGACGCGTTCGTCAAGTTGATCACCCCGCGCACCAAGCTGATCGCCATCACGCATATGTCGAACGTGCTCGGCACCGTCGTGCCGCTGAAGGAGGTGGTGCGCATCGCGCATGAGCGCGGCATCCCCGTGCTTGCCGACGGCGCGCAAGCCGCCGTGCATCTCCCGGTCGATGTCCAGGACCTCGACGTCGATTTCTACGCCTTCACCGGCCACAAGCTTTACGGGCCGACCGGCATCGGCGTGCTCTACGGCAAGAAGGAACGGCTGGAGCGCATGCGGCCCTATCAGGGCGGCGGCGAGATGATCGGCTACGTCACCACCGAGACGGTGACCTACGCCACGCCGCCGCACCGGTTCGAGGCCGGCACGCCAGCCATCGTTCAGGCCATTGGGCTCGGCGCGGCGATCGACTATGTCGAGAGCGTCGGCCGCGAGCGGATCAAGGCGCATGAGGACGTTCTGCTCGACTATGCCATGCAGCGCTTGGGCGAGCTGAATTGGCTGCGCATTTTCGGCCGCGCCAAGGACAAGGGCAGCATCGTCGCCTTCACCATGGAGGGCGCCCACCCGCATGACGTGAGCACCATTCTCGACCGGTACGGCGTGGCGGTCAGGGCCGGCACGCATTGCGCCGAGCCGCTGCTTGCCCGCTACGGCGTCACCTCGACATGCCGGGCCTCATTCGCCATGTATAATACCGTCGAAGAAGTCGATATCCTGGTCGAGGCGCTGCACAAGGCGCGCGAGATGTTCGCTTGAGGTCGTGGCCGAGATGATTGAGAAGACTCAAAAAGAGGAACGCGAGGCCGAGCCCGAGGCTCAGGCCAGCGAGCCTGCCGAGATCAAGGCCTGCCTCGGCGCGACCGGCGGCGGGGAGGGCGCGGCTTCCGCCATTCCTCCGGAGGAACTCGAGCGGCTGAAGAACGACCTGGTTGCCGCGCTGAAGACCGTCTACGACCCCGAGATCCCCGTCGATATCTACGAGCTCGGCCTGATCTATCGGCTGGATGTCGATGACGACCGCAACATCGAGGTGGACATGACGCTGACGGCGCCTGGCTGCCCGGTGGCCGGCGACATGCCGGGCTGGGTGGAGAACGCGGTTTCTTCGGTCCCCGGCGTGGGCCAAGTGAAGGTGAAACTCGTGTTCGATCCGCCCTGGGACATGACCCGCATGTCCGACGAGGCGCGGCTTGCCCTTAACATGTTCTGAGGTCGCCCTTGAATGCGCTGGCGAATTGCCCCAACTTGAAGCCATGACCAGACCCCGCCCGCAAGTGATGAGCCTGACCGAAGCCGCCGCCGAGCGCCTGCGCGCGCTTTCTGCCGCCTCCGGCAAGGAGATCGAGGGCGTGCGCATCGGCGTGAAGAACGGCGGCTGCGCCGGCATGGAATACACCATGACCTATGCCGAGGCCCGCGGGCCGCATGACGAGGTGATCGAGGACAAGGGGGTCAAGCTTTTGATCGACCCGACCGCGGTCATGTTCCTGCTCGGCACCGAGATGGATTACCGCTCGGACCGCATGCGCTCAGGCTTCGTGTTCAATAACCCCAACCAGACATCCGCCTGCGGTTGCGGCGAGTTGGTTTCGCTCAAGCCGGCCGAAGTCCCCGAGAAGGCGTCTTAGTCCCTACGCGCTTATCGTCTGACTCCGTCATGCCCGGCCTGGTGCCGGGCATCCACGTCTAACGCCCAAAAACGTAGATGGCCGGGACAAGCCCGGCCATGACAAATGAAAATACGTTGGGAAGTGGCTTAAGTCACCCGCACCGGGCGCATCATGAAGGCGGGGACGTGATCTCCCATGCCCTGCTGCTTGCCGCGCGACGCCTGAGGCGCGTTGCCTTGCGGCCGCTCGACGGGAGCGCCATGCACCACAGGGCTGCTTTTCCGCTCGCCGTGATGCGGTTGCGGCTGATGAGGCTTGTGCGGCTCGGGCCGCGCGTCGCCACGATGCTCATCCCGCCGTTTGGCACCATTGCCGTTCTCCGCTGCTGCGCTGCGCTGCGGCTGGGGCTGGGGCTGAACGGGCTGAGCATGTTTCTGAGTATGACTGTGCTGAGAGCTCGCTGGTCCTGAGGCGCCGGGGCGCTTGCCGCGTTTCGCGCGATTGCCGCGGCGATGCTTGCCATTGCCATTGCCATTGGGCCGGGCTTCCGCGCCCTCATGCGGTTCCGCCTGGCTCGGCGCGCCGTCGATCCACGGGATCTCTTGCTTGAGCATCTTCTCGATCGCCTTGAGCGCCTTGAAGTCTTTCGGCGTCACCAGCATGGCGGCGAAGCCCTCGCGTCCCGCCCGGCCGGTGCGCCCGATGCGGTGGATATAATCTTCGGGATGGATTGGCACGTCGTAATTGAAGATGTGGCTGACATCGGGGATATCGAGCCCGCGCGCCGCGACGTCGCTGGCTGCTAAAAAGGCGATTGTCCCGTTGCGGAAGGAATCCAGCGTCGCGGTGCGCTGATGCTGGTCCAAGTCGCCGTGCAGGGCGCCGACGCTGAAGCCGTGGCGGAGCAGCGACCGGTAGACGATGCCGACATCCTTCTTGCGATTGCAGAAGATGATGGCGTTCTTGACGGCAACTTCCCGCATCAAGGCTCTGAGGGCCTCGCGCTTGCCTGCGGGATCGTCGGGCGCCTTCTTCAGGCGTTGCACGATGGTCGCCGCGGCGGTCGCCTGCGGGGCGACTTCGATACGCTCGGGGCTGTGCAGGAATTTGTCGGCCAGGCGTTGGATTTCCGGCGGCATGGTGGCCGAGAAGAACAGCGTCTGCCGGGTGAAGGGGAGGAGCTTGCAGATGCGCTCGATGTCGGGAATGAAGCCCATGTCGAGCATGCGATCGGCCTCGTCGACCACCAGGATCTCGATGCCGTTCAAGAGCAGCTTGCCGCGCTCGAAATGGTCGAGCAGCCGGCCCGGTGTCGCGATCACCACATCGGCGCCACGGTCGAGCTTGCGGTCCTGATCGTCATAGGACACCCCGCCGATCAACAGCGCCACGGTCAGCCTGTGGTTCTTGCCGAGAATCTCGAAATGCTCGGCGACTTGCGCGGCCAATTCGCGGGTGGGCTCAAGGATCAGCGAGCGCGGCATGCGCGCCCGCGCGCGACCTCGCTCGAGCCGGGTCAGCATCGGCAGCACAAAGGATGCGGTCTTGCCGGTTCCGGTTTGCGCGATGCCAAGCACGTCGCGGCCGGTGACGGCGACGGGGACGGCTTTCTCTTGAATGGGAGTCGGTTTCTCGAAGCCCGCCGCTTCAACGGCGGATAAAACTTTGGAGCTCAGGCCAAGATTTGAAAAGCTCATGCGTTAGCAAAATTCCGCGTGACCCGAAGCGCCACGCGTATCTTCTTTCTTTTAGGCGCAACCAATTTGCTGCAACGATTCGCAGCCTTGCGCAAGATTCGACTGGAGCAGTGAGGCGATTATGCCCTGCATTGCTTCCCATCAAATAAGGGGCTGGGCGTATTGGCGCAAGAGGCAAAAGCACGCAAAGCCGAGCGTGACAGGCCCGTGACGGGGTTAATCCTCGATACCTGGAGCTTCGCCCTTGCCGGATGAACCCATTTTAACGTAGCGATTTGCAGGCTATCGCCGCGCTTCGCGACAGAGGAACACGACTTGGCCATGCCTGCCAGCGACCATGCCGACGTGGCAATCAAGCCGCCGTTCCTGTTCCTCGGCGCGCTTGCTCTCGGTTGCTTCTTGAGCCTCGTGCTGCCGATCGGACCGGATCTGGCGTCGCCTAACGGGCTCGCGTTTGCCGTCGGCCTCATCTTCGTGGCGATCGGCCTGGCGCTCGGCATCCTCGCGATCCGCAGGTTCCGTTTGGCCGGCACCAGCGTCGTCCCGGGCGAACCGTCGACCGCGCTCGTCGTCGAGGGCCCATACCGGTTCACGCGCAACCCGATCTATATCGGCTTCGTGCTGCTCTATTTCGGGCTTGCCATCATCTTGACCAGCGTATGGGTGCTCGCGCTACTGATCCCGGTGCTGATCGTCTTGCAGCGCGGCGTGGTCGAGCGCGAGGAGGTCTATCTGCAGCGGCAATTCGGCGACGCCTACCGCAAATACCAGGCGCGCGTGCCGCGCTGGCTCTAACTCAAATATCCAGCTCCTCGGCCTTGGCGAATTCGGCGCGCTCCTGGATGAAGCGGAACCGGTCCTCGGGCTTGTTGCCCATCAGCTGATCCACGACCTTGCCGGTGCTCTTGTCGTCCTCGGCGAGCGCGACCCTGAGCAGGGTGCGCACCTTGGGGTCCATGGTGGTCTCCTTCAGCTGCCGCGGCAGCATTTCGCCCAGGCCCTTGAAACGCGACACGTCGACCTTGCCCTTGCCGTTGAACTCCCCGGCGAGCAGCTTCGCCTTATGCGCGTCATCCCGGGCGTAGGCGGTCTTGGCGCCCTGGCTCAAGCGAAACAGCGGCGGTACGGCAAGATAGAGATGGCCGCCTTCGATCAGCCCGCGCATCTCCTGGTAGAAGAAGGTGATGAGCAGCGAGGCGATATGCGCGCCGTCGACGTCGGCGTCGGTCATCACCACGACCTTCTCGTAGCGGAGATCCTCCTCGCGATAGCGGGTGCCGGTGCCGCAGCCGAGCGCCTGGATGAGATCGCTGAGCAGCTGATTGTCGGCGAGCTTGCTCGAGCTTGCGCTGGCGACATTGAGGATCTTGCCCCGCAAGGGGAGCACGGCCTGGGTCGCCCGGTCGCGTGCCTGCTTGGCCGAGCCGCCGGCCGAGTCGCCCTCGACGATGAAGATCTCCGTCCCCTGCGCGCCGCTCACCGCGCAATCGGCGAGCTTGCCGGGAAGCCGCAAGCGGCGCGTCGCGGTTTGCCGGCCGATCTCCTTTTCCTTGCGGCGGCGGAGACGCTCCTCCGAGCGGTCGACCACCCAATCGAGCAGACGGTTGGCTTGGGTGGGGTTGCCGGTCAGCCAATGGTCGAAGGCGTCGCGCACGGCATTCTCGACGATCCTCGCAGCCTCCGGGCTGGATAGCCGGTCCTTGGTCTGGCCTTGGAACTCGGGCTCGCGGATGAACACCGACAGCATGGCGGCGGCCGTGCCGAGCACGTCGTCGGCCGTCACTTGCGCGACGCGCTTATTGCCGGTGAGTTCGCCATAGCCGCGCAGGCTCTTGGTGAGCGCCGAGCGCAAACCCGCCTCATGCGTCCCGCCATCGGCGGTCGGTACGGTGTTGCAATAGGAGCTCAAGAAACCGTCATCGTTGATCCAGGCGATCGCCCATTCGACCGAGCCCGAGCCCTCGGTTTTCTCGATGCGGCCGGCGAACAAATCCTTGGTGACCGGCTCCTGGCCTTCGATGCGCTCGCTGAGAAAGTCCTTCAGCCCGCCCGGGAAATGGAACACGGCGCTCTCGGGCGTGTCGCTGTCGCCGGCGAGCAACGCCTTGGCGCAAGACCATCTGATCTCCACCCCGCGGAACAGATAAGCCTTGGAGCGCGCCATGCGGAACAGCCGTGCCGGCTTGAACGCGCAACCTTTGCCGAAGATCTTCGGGTCCGGCATGAAGCGCACGCGCGTGCCGCGGCGGTTCTTGATCGGCCCGAGGCTCTTCAGCGGACCGTCGGGCGTTCCCCGCGTGTAGCTCTGGCGGTAGAGCTTCTGCCCGCGCGCGACCTCGACCTCCATGCTCTCCGACAACGCATTGGCGACCGAGACGCCGACGCCATGCAAACCGCCGCTCGTCTCATAGACCTTGGAGTTGAATTTACCGCCCGCATGCAGCGTGGTCATGATGACCTCGAGCGCGGATTTCTTCTTGAACTTGGGATGCGGATCGACGGGAATGCCGCGGCCGTTGTCGGTCACGGTGAGGAAGCCGTCTTCCTCGAACGACACGCCGATATGGTCGGCATGGCCGGCCACGGCCTCGTCCATGGCGTTGTCGAGCACCTCGGCGAAGAGGTGGTGCATCGCCTTCTCGTCGGTGCCGCCGATATACATGCCGGGCCGCCGGCGCACGGGCTCCAGGCCCTCCAGCACCTCGATATCGGCGGCGGTGTAAGCCTCCTCGGAACGGGCAGCGGATCTCCCGCTCGCTTGTTGCTTGCCGGCCTTGATCGGTTTGCGCTTCAACTCGTCCTCGAGCTTGGCGAAGAGGTCGCGGGATGAAGCGGCGGCTTTGCGCATGGGTCTTTTCGACACCAACGGCTCCACGAATCTCTAATGCACAGGGAACGCTGTTAGCTCGCACGCAAAGCGGGCTTTTTCAAGAGTCGTGGCGAGGAGGGCAGGCGGTCAGGCGATTTTGCCGCCGCCGCGCTTGGTGATGGCGAGCACCGAGGGCCGCGGCGGCATGTTGGGAGCGAAATCCGGCCAGCGCGTGGCGGGATCCTCGAACGTCGAGGTTCGCTCGAAGCCTTTGAATTTGTCCGTGCCGTCGGCGCCGGGATGCTGCACCGCCAGGAACAGCGTCTCCTGGTCTGGAGTAAAATAGGGGCCGCACATCTCGGCACCGACCGGGCAACGGAAGAAGAGCTTGGCGGTACGCCGCAGGGGCCCCTCTGTCTCAAGCGCATAGAGTCCGTCGGCTCTGGCCGTCTTCTCTCCCCAATGCTCGCCCTGGTCGGTTGCAACCCACAGCCTTCCCGCCGCGTCGACGGCGGAATTGTCGGGGCAGGTGAACCAACCATTGGCCGAAGTCTCGGGGCTCCACCAAGCGCCTACCTCGGCGATCGAGGGGTCGCCGCAGCGGACCAGGATCTCCCAGGCGAAGACGTCGGCGGCATGGTCCCCATCTGGCGGCACCAGCTCGATGATATGGCCAAACGCGTTGTTTGGCCGGGGATTGGCGGCATCCGCCTCGCTCGCTTGCCGGTTCTCGTTATAGGTGAGGTTCACATAGACCTTGCCGGTCACCGGATTGGGCTGCACGTCCTCGGGCCGGTCCATGCGGGTCGCGCCGAGGAGTGAGGCGGCAAGGCGCGCATCGATGACCACATCGGCCTGACTCGCAAAGCCGTTTTCCGCTGTGAGCAGGCCCTGGCCGAAGACGAGCGGCAGCCAGGTCACTTGTCCGTTGGCGTCGAAGCGCGCCACTGACAACGTTCCCGCGGAAAGCAGGCTCCGATTTGCAGCGGACTCCTTGGGATCGTAAGCGCGCGCCGTCACGAAGCGATAGAGATACTCGAAGCGGGTGTCGTCGCCGCAATAGACCACCACGCGCCCATCCTTGTTGAGCACGGTCTCGGCGCCCTCATGGCAGAAGCGTCCGAGTGCGGTATGCTTCACCGGCACCGAATGCGGATCGAACGGATCGATCTCCACGATCCAGCCGAAGCGGTTCGGCTCATTAGGCTCCTTGTCGACATTGAAGCGGTCGTGAAACTTGCCCCAGGCCTGCCACTGCCCGGGCACGCCGTAGCGCGCATAGCTATTGGCCTGCGCCCCGCCCAGGCCTTTCACCGGCTTGCCGCACTCGTCCTTCTGATCCGTCCAGAAATAGCCGTGAAAATTCTCCTCCGAGGTGAGATAGGTGCCCCAGGGCGTCACGCCGCCGGCGCAATTGTTGAGCGTGCCGAGGATGCGGGAGCCGGAAGGGTCGGCGCTTGTCTTCAGCCGGTCGTGCCCTGACGCCGGGCCATCCACCGCGATTTCCGTCACGAGCGGGCTGATGCGGCGGTTGTATCCGCTGTCGCGCACCGGGTGCCACCGCCCATCGACCCGCGCGATCTCGACAACGGTGACGCCATGCGCTGCCATTTCGATATCGACGAGCTCGGCCGTCATGTCGGGGAAGCAGGTCAGGTCCTGACGCCCGATGCGCGGGAACATGACCTCTTCGTTGGTATATTCGTGATTGACGCAGAGCAGCCCGCGATCGCCGTTCTCTCCGATCGGGATGAACGCCACGTAGTCGTTGTTGTAGCCAAACTGCTTCAATTGCGCCGCGGCGCTTTGGTTGAGAGGATCGAAAGCGGGCGAGTCGGGAAATAGCGGGTCGCCCCATCTGAGCAGGATGTCGGCCTGGTAACCGTCGGCGACATGGTGGGTCTCGTCGACCCCGGCCGCCACCTCCGCAAAGTTGAAGCGATCAGCCGCAGTCTCCGCGCGTGCGTTCCTGCTTGCGAGTGCGGCCGGTCCGAACAGCGCCGCGGCTGCAGCGACCCCAAGCGTGCCACGCATCATTTCGCGCCGGCTATAGCGCTTGAGGATGATGTCGCCGATCGAGTCCTGGTCCGCAGGGCTCAGCGGCACATCGTCGTTCGCCTCATAAGCTTCGGCGCGGTTGCAGAATTGATCGGGTTTGGCCATATGCGGGGTTCATACTCTGCGGACGGGCTCTGAGACTAGGGCAGCGCCGTGACAGCTTTGCGAAGAGGACGGCGATGGCGGAAGAAACTCCCATTTGCGATTTCGGCTGGAAGGCGCCGCCCTTCACCCTTCCGGCCACCGACGGCAAGACCTACAGCCTCGAGGCGTTGCGCGGCAAGACCGGCACGCTGGTGATGTTCATCTGCAACCACTGTCCTTACGTCAAGGCGGTGATCGACCGCATCGTGCGCGATTGTGAAGAGCTGCGCGGGCTCGGCATCGGCGCCGTCGCCATCTCGTCCAACGACGTGGTGCATTACCCCGAGGATTCGTTTGCGAACATGCGGCGCTTCGCCGAGGCGCATCGCTTCGGCTTTCCCTATCTCTACGACGAGAGCCAGGACGTCGCGCGCGCCTATGACGCGGTCTGCACGCCCGATTTCTTCGGCTTCAACGCCGATCTCGAGCTGCAATACCGTGGGCGCCTCGATGCGAGCCGCAAAGAAGCGGCGCCCGCGAATGTCCGCCGCGACCTGTTCGAGGCGATGCGGCAAATCGCCAGGACCGGCCAAGGCCCGCGCGAGCAGATCCCGTCGATCGGCTGCTCGATCAAATGGAAGGCGGCTTAAGCGCCGGGAGGGGGTCGAGTTAGGCTCAGCATGCGACCGAGATGCGTGAGCCATTAACCTCCGCTTAAGCCTACCGCTTTCCCGTTTCTTTACGTCCCACCCCTAAGATTTGTCTCAAAGCGGCGGGGTTCGAGCGTCATGGTGATGCGTTACGCCATGTTGGTGGCGCTGGGGGCAGCTTCGGTCTGGGCGCTCATCAACGTGAGCGCGACGCGGGCGCCGATGCTGCTGGTCGATGCCGGCTATACCGCGGCGGCCCCAACCGGTGCCCAGAGCGACATCGCCTTCTGGCTGTTGGCGTCGATCGCCATCCTCATCACGCTTTCGCTGTTTCGCTTCGTGCTGTTCGGACTGCCGTCGATGGTCGACGGCTGGTTCCAGGAGCACAAGTCCTGGATCTACACGCTGATCGGCGGGGGCGTGCTCTACGCGGTGTTCTATTTGATGTAAGCGGCCCGATACGAAATCCTTTTTGGGGGAGCCTGGCGGGAACCTTGCTGCCGCGACGACGGGGGACGCGGAGAAGGTTCGGCAGGCCGGGCCAAAGTGGGGCGGTCGCCAAACGCGGCCGCCCCATCTTTTTTCGTCCGTATCGTCAGACGCTGTAATACATGTCGAACTCGATCGGGTGCGGCATCATCTCGAACCGCTCGACCTCTTCCATCTTCAGCTCGAGATAAGCGTCGATCGCGTCGTCGGTGAACACGTTGCCCTTCTTCAGGAAGGCGCGATCCTTGTCGAGCTCCTCGCACGCTTGGCGCAGCGAGCCGCACACGGTCGGCACCTTCTCCAGCTCCTCGGGCGGCAGGTCGTAGAGGTTCTTGTCGATCGGGTCGCCGGGATTGAGCTTGTTCTCGATGCCGTCCAGTCCCGCCATCAGCATCGCGGCGAAGGCGAGGTAAGGGTTGGCGGCGGGGTCGGGGAAGCGCACCTCGACGCGCTTCGCCTTTGGCCCCGCGCCGAGCGGAATGCGGCAGGACGCCGAGCGATTGCGCGAGGAATAGGCGAGCAGCACCGGCGCCTCGTAACCGGGCACCAGCCGCTTGTAGGAGTTGGTGGTCGGGTTGGTGAAGGCGTTGAGCGCCTTGGCGTGCTTCAGGATGCCGGCGATGTAATGCAGCGCCGTATCCGACAGATCGGCATATTTGTCGCCGGCGAACACCGGCTTTCCTCCCTTCCAGATCGACTGGTGGGTGTGCATGCCCGAGCCGTTGTCGCCAAAGATCGGCTTCGGCATGAAGCAGGCGGTCTTGCCGTAGGCCTGGGCCACCATGTGGATCACATATTTGTAGATCTGCATGGCGTCGGCGGTCTGCACCAGCGGTCCGAACTTGATGCCGAGCTCGTGTTGCGCCGCGCCCACCTCGTGGTGATGCTTCTCGGTGACGACGCCCATGTCGGCCATCACCGACAGCATCTCCGAGCGGAGGTCTTGCGCCGAGTCGATCGGCGGCACCGGGAAGTAGCCGCCTTTGGTGCGCGGCCGGTGACCGAGATTGCCCATCTCATATTCGGTGTCGGTGTTGGTCGGCAGCTCGATCGAGTTGATCTTGTAGCCGCAATTGAATGGCGTGGCGGCGAAGCGGACGTCGTCGAATACGAAGAACTCGGCCTCCGGCCCGAACGTGGCGGTGTCGCCGACGCCGGTCTGCCGCATATAAGCCTGCGCCTTGGCGGCGATCGAGCGCGGATCGCGCTCATAAGGCTCGTTGGTCAAGGGCTCGAGCACGTCGCAGAACACCGCCAGCGTGCTCTGGGCGAAAAACGGATCGATCACCGCCGAGGCCGGGTCCGGCATCAGCTTCATGTCCAACTCGTTGATCACCTTCCAACCGGCGATCGAGGAGCCGTCGAACATGATGCCTTCGGCGAAGGCCTCCTCGTCCATCAGCTTGGAGTCCATGGTCACGTGCTGCATCTTGCCCCGCGGATCGGTGAAGCGCAGGTCCACGAACTTGATGTCGTCGTCCTTGATCTTCTTCGTCACACTCTTAGCGTCTGCCATCGTACTCCCCTGTCATTGGCATTGAACAATGCCGCCTTTCCTTGGTTGGCGGCGGAACAGTCGCTCCGCCCGCCGCGCCGGTCTCTGTTTTAGCGCGCCATTCAGATGGCGTCGTTGCCTGTTTCGCCGGTCCGGATGCGCACGGCTTCTTCAACATTCGACACGAAGATCTTTCCGTCGCCAATGCGGCCCGTCTTCGCGGAGGCGATGATCGCGTCGATTGCCTTCTCCACCATGTTGTCGCCCAGCACGAGCTCGAGCTTCACCTTGGGCAGGAAGTCGACGACATATTCGGCGCCGCGATAGAGCTCCGTGTGGCCCTTCTGGCGTCCGAAGCCCTTGGCTTCGGTCACCGTGATGCCCTGGAGCCCGATCTCCTGAAGCGCCTCCTTCACCTCATCGAGCTTGAACGGCTTGATGATCGCTTCGATCTTTTTCATTGTCTCGCTGCACCTCCCATGGACGCAAACAAGCGCTTAGCCGCGCGCTTCCGTCCGTTATCCTGAATGACTGTGGCCCAGCCAAAGCACGCCCTATGCCAATCTTTCGAATGCAAGTTTCTGCCTGTATTTCAGACTGTTATTCGCTCACTGCAAAAGCTTGCGGCGGTCGCCTTGGCATCGCTGCGCAACTTACAGGCATGCTGCATAAGAATTAAGCAAAATCGTCAGGCGTCGGTTTGTCTGCTTTATAAGGAAGCATCCGAATTATGAACGCAGAATTGATGCTCGAGCTTCTGACCGCCGACGAGATGGCCCGTGCCGACACGCTTGCCATCGCGGGCGGCGTGGCCGGCGCGACGCTCATGGAGAACGCGGGTCGCGCCGTGGCCGATGAGGTCGCCAAGCGCTTCCCCGACCAGGAGAGCGTCGTCGTCCTTTGTGGTCCCGGCAATAATGGCGGTGATGGCTTCGTTGCCGCGCGGCATCTGATGGAGCGAGGCTACAGAGTGAGGCTCGGCTTCGACGGCGACTTGGGCCGGCTGCCAAAAGATGCCGCCGCCATGGCCAAGCGCTTCGCCGGGCGTATCGAGCCGCTCTCTTCCGACATCCTCACGGGCGCCGGCGTGGTGGTCGATGCGCTGTTCGGCGCAGGCCTTGCGCGTTCCATCGAAGGCAAGCTCGCCACGCTGATCGGCCGCGTCAACGCTTCGGCTGTTCCTGTCGTTGCGGTCGATGTGCCGAGCGGCATCGACGGCAGCACGGGAGAGGTGAGGGGGGTCGCGATCAATGCGGTGGCCACCGTGACATTCTTCCGGCTGAAGCCGGGTCATCTCCTCCTGCCTGGCCGTATCCATTGCGGAGCGGTGCAGCTCGCCGATATCGGCATTCCCGCAAGCGTGCTCGCTGAGATCGCGCCTAAGACCTTCGCCAACGAGCCCGCGCTCTGGCTCGCGCAATTTCCCTGGCCGAAGGAGGAGAGCCATAAATATGCGCGCGGCCACGCGGTCGTGGTGTCGGGTCCGGTCTATAGCACCGGCGCCGCGCGGCTCGCCGCGCGTGGCGCGCTCAGGGCCGGCGCCGGGCTCGTGACCGTCGCCTCGCCACGGGACGCGCTTCAAGTGAACGCCGCGCAGCTCACCGCCATCATGGTGCGCGAGGCCGACGATGCGCGGGGGCTGAACGCCCTGCTGGCGGACAAGCGCAAGAATGCCGTGCTGATCGGGCCAGGCGTCGGGGTAGGGGAGCGCACCAAAGAGCTGGTCCTCGCGGCGCTCGCCTCGGAGGCAGCCGTCGTGCTCGATGCCGACGCGATCACCTCCTTTGGTGAGGCGTCCGCGTCGCTGTTCGCCGGGATCGCCTCGCGCGCCGCGCCGGTCGTGCTCACGCCGCATGACGGGGAGTTCGCCCGGCTGTTCCACGACCTTGTCACCTTGCCGAAGCTCGAGCGGGCGCGCCAGGCCGCTGCCCGGTCCGGCGCGATCCTCGTATTGAAAGGCGCCGACACCGTTGTTGCCGCTCCCGACGGGCTTGCGTCGATCAATGCAACCACCAGCCCCTGGCTGGCCACCGCCGGAACCGGCGACGTGCTGGGCGGCATGGTCCTCGGGCTGCTCGCCCAAGGCATGCCGGGCTTTCTGGCGGCGAGTGCCGCGGTCTGGCTGCATGGCGCCGCGGCCAAAGCCTTCGGACCCGGTCTGATCGCCGAGGACCTGCCCGAGACGCTGCCTCTGGTGCTGCGCGCACTCAAGACATCCGAGGGGGCGGCAAGCGGCCGGTAGTCAGCAGTCCTGAGGGGCTTGGCGTCGCGCGCAAAATGGGCGAAATAGGCTAACCACCAAGCCAAACGCGACCCTTTGTTGACATACTCCCGCCTTATGGGAGACATGGGAAAAGGGGCTTTGAGGGAAGGCCTGCCGCATCGTGGCCATGCACGCTTCTCGACATGACATTGGTTGGCTGCTCGCGGTCCTTCTCCTTATCGCGACCGGCGTCGCGGCGCATGCCGAGGACAAGACGCTGCTGCGCGCGCGCGAGGGCGCGGCGGCCCTCATGCGCGGGCAATACGACAAAGCGGTCGCCGCCTACGACGAGGCGCTCACCGCGCCGGAGATCGCCGACTTCATCAAGGCGAGCATCTACAGCGATCGCGGCGTGGCCAAATGGCGCATGAACCAGACCAAGGACGCGATCGAGGATTTCAACAAATCGATCCAGCTCTCGGCCGAGAACGCCATCGTCTACAACAATCGCGGCAATGCGCTGATGGACCTCGGCCACCCCGACGAGGCGGTTAAGGATTTCGACCGGGCCATCGCCCTCTCCGCCAGCTATGGCGCCGCCTACAACAACCGGGGCAATGCGCACGTGGCACTCGGCCAATACGACGCGGCCTTCCAGGATTTCCGCAAGGCGGTCGAGCTGATGCCGCAAAGCGCCGTGCCGTTCAACGGCCGCGGCTTGGCGCATGAGCAGCTCAAGCGCTATCACGCCGCGATCCGCGATCTGACCCGCGCCGTCAGCATCGACCCGAAATATGTGGCGGCTTACCAGCACCGCGCCGACGCCTATCTCGCGCTCGGCATGTATCGCGAGGCGGTCGCCGACGCCACGCAGGTTCTCACCCTGCAACCCGACGCGCCACTCCCCGACATCTTGCTGCTGCGCGCCCGCGCCAATGAAGGCGACAAGAAATTCAATGCCGCCTTGGACGATCTCAACAAGGTGATCGAGGCCAAGCCCGATCTCGTCGATGCCTATATCGAGCGCGGCATCGTGTTCACCCAGGCGCGCCGCTTCGACGACGCCTTGGGGGACCTGAACCGCGCCGTCGAGCTCGATGCGCAAAATGCCAAGGCCTACGCCATGCGCGCGTCGGTGAAACTCCAGGCCGCCCCCAGCGTCACCTCGAACCCCGAGGGTAATGCCCAGGCCAATGACGATGCGCTGAACGATGTCAATCAGGCGCTTCAGCTCGCGGCCAACGATCCGACCGCCTTGCGCATCCGGGGCAATGTCTACGAGGCGTTGAACCGCACCGACGAGGGAATCGCCGACTACAAGCATGCACTCGCCCAGGATCCGTTTCAGACCGAGAGCCGCGAGGCGCTCGTGCGCCTTGGACAAGAGGTGCCTCCCGAGGAGGGGCAACCCCTGGGCGAGGAGGTTGCCGGCTGGGTGATCACGGAGCCGCAACCGGGCCGCTACGTCGCCAGCAATGAGAAATATCCCGCGCTCAAGCCGGAGCTTGAGATGTACGGCTCGGGGCAGCCCAAGATCCTCGAGTGGAAGCTCCTGAAGGACGCGCTCACGGGCATCGGCCTTCTGAAATATTACGCGGGCGATTTCGGTGACGGTCAGGAGTTCGAGCCTCGAATATGTCGCCATCGTCGACACGCGCGCGAATAAGGTCATCTCGGTCGAACCCCATGCCTGGGGAGACGCGCCCGCGCAGTGGAACTGGCAGGCTGTCTCGGTCGTCGTCACCGATCCCGACGGGAACAAGAACGAGGTTCAGCTGCGCAAGGTGCGGCAGAGGGCGCCCGCCGCCCGCGACGATTTCTGGGGCTTCGAGCGACCCGATACCCCGCCCGCCGACAACCGCCGCGCCGCGCGCCGTGGCGGCGGCACTGGCGGCGGTGGTGGGGGTGGCGGCATGTTCGGCTGGCTGTTCCATTGACCCTGTTCCTCGCCAGCGTGCGCGACGCCGAGGAAGCCGAATTGGCGCTTCGCGCCGGCGCCGACATCGTCGACCTGAAGGATCCCGCGCAAGGGGCGCTCGGCGCACTTACCCCCGAAATCATCGCCGCTTGCGTCAAGCAGGTTGCCGGCCGCGCGCCGGTCAGCGCCACCATCGGCGATCTGCCGCTCGAAGGTGACGGCGTTCGCGCCGCCATACGCAAGACCGCCTCGCTCGGCGTCGATTACGTCAAGCTCGGCATCTTCCCCGGCGCCGATGCGGAACGCTGCCTCAAGCAGCTGGCGGGCGACACCGGCAAGCTTCGCGTCATTCTCGTCCTGTTCGCCGACGCCATCCCCGACTTCGACGCCATCGCGCTCGCGGCCAGGATCGGCGCGCATGGCGTGATGTTCGACACCATGGGCAAGCGCGCCGGCTCTTTGCCCGAGCACATGTCCTTCATGGGCCTCGCCGGCCGCATCGCCGCCGCCAAGGCCGAGGGGCTGATCGTAGGCCTGGCCGGCTCGCTGCAAGCGCGCCACGTGCCGAGCCTGCTGGCGCTGCAGCCCGATCTGCTCGGCTTTCGCGGCGCGCTCTGCCAGGGCGGCGACCGCGCCATGCCGCTCGATTCCGACCGGCTCGCCGGCATCAGGGCCCTGATCCCGGAGCGGCCGCGCATTTTCCATGAGCCGAACGTGGCCGAGCGCATCCCCCAAGCGTTATGCTAGGGATGGCGGCACGTGCCGCCTGGTAACGGAGCCTTTGGGCCATGGAAGAGCGATTGCGGCGGACCGCGAAGCTCGTGCGGAGCGAGCCTAAGCCTCTCGATCGCGTCTTCATGCACGACCTCGTGCTCGACGTCGAGATCGGCGTCTACACGCATGAGAAGGGCGTCACCCAGCGCGTGCGCTTCTCCGTCGACGTCGACGTGCTGCCCGCCGCCGTCGCCGTCGACGACGATATCGGCCGCGCCTTCGACTACGACACCATCATCAAGGGCATCAAGCAGATCGTCGCGCGCGGCCATCTCAACCTGGTCGAGACCCTGGCCGAGGAGGTGGCGGCGCATTGCCTCGCCCATCCCCGCGCGGCCTCGGTCAAGGTGACCATCGAGAAGCTCGACAAGGAGCCGGGCGCGGTCGGCGTCGAGATCGTGCGCGCCAAGGGGAGCGCCTGACATGCCGGGCCGATCCTTGCGCGCGCCCGCCAATCTGGCGCCCGAAGCGGGCACGGCGCGGCCGATCGTCGTCAAGCTCGGCGGCAGCGTCGTCCGCTCGGGCGAGCTTGCGGCCTGGCTCGATGCGATCGCCGGCGCGCGCGTCCCCATCGTGGTCGTGCCGGGAGGCGGCGCGTTGGCCGACGAGGTGCGCGCCTGCCAGTCGCGGCTCGGCTTCGGCGATGCGTCCGCGCACCGCATGGCGCTGCTCGCCATGGATCAGCTCGCCTGGGCCGTGGCCGGGTTGCGGCAGGGTTTCACCGTGGGCGCCACCGAAGCCGAGCTGCGCGATGCGCTCGCGCGCGGCAACGTCGCGGTCTGGGCGCCTTATGCCGCGATCGCCGGACGCACCGACCTCGAGGAGTCCTGGCGGCTCACCTCGGACAGCCTCGCGCTCTGGCTCGCCGCGCGGCTCGGCGCCGCGCGCTGCTATCTGATCAAGTCGATCGCCCGCCCCAAGGCGCCCCGGCTCAGCGCGCGCCAGCTCGCGCGTGACGGCGTCGTCGACGAGGCCTTTGCCGACATGCTGGCGGAGACCGGCACGCCGACAATTCTGCTTGGCCGCGGCGACCAGGAGGCCTTCGGCGCTTCTTTTGCCGACGACGCAACGTTTGGGTCCGAAGTTGATTTTGGCCTAACGCCTCGGCTCGTCATGCCCGGCCGGAAGTGCCGGGCATCCACGAATTTCTATTCGGACACGCAAGACGTGGATGGCCGGGACAAGCCCGGCCATGACACGTTAGAAGGACGGCGGACCATGAGAAGCGTGAGCCCGCAGCATGCCTGAAAGCATCCTGTTCCTGACCGGACATCTGGCGCGGCCGCGGCTCGAGGCCGTGCTCAGCGGCATGAATGCCGGCTTCGACTGGAAGGTGCTGGATATCGGCGTGAAGGTCGCCGCGCTGATGACCGAGGACATCATCGCCCGGCGCCTGCCGAAGCCGGTCGAGGCCGACAAGATCCTGCTGCCCGGCCGCTGCCGCGCCGATCTCGACCGGCTCAGCCAGAGCTTCGGCGTGCCCTTCCTGCGCGGGCCCGACGAGCTCAAGGACATTCCCATCTATTTCGGCCGGGCGCGGAAGGCCGCCGACATGACCAAATACGACATCCAGATCTTCGCCGAGATCGTCGATGCCTCGGCGCTTCCCGTCGAGGCGATCCTGAAGCGCGCCGAGGACTATGTGCAGAAGGGCGCCAACGTGATCGATCTCGGCTGCCTGCCCGACACGCCGTTCCCGCATCTGGAGGAGACCGTCGGCGCGCTGAAGGAGAAGGGCTACAAGGTGAGCGTCGACTCCGCCAATGCCGACGAGCTGTTGCGCGGCGGCAAGGCGGGCGCGGATTTCCTGCTGAGCCTCAACGAGGCGACGCTTCGCATCGCCGACCAGGTCGACTCGATTCCGGTGCTGATCCCCAAGGAGCACGGCGATTTGGCCTCGCTCTATCGCGCCATGGACGCGCTCGACGCCAAGGGACGGAAATATCTCGTCGATCCCGTGCTCGATCCGATCAATTTCGGCTTCACGCAGTCGCTCGAGCGCTACGCGCAGGTGCGGCGCGAGCGCCCCGAGGCCGAGATGCTGATGGGCACCGGCAACCTCACCGAGCTCACCGATGCCGATACGACCGGCATCACCGCCATTTTGCTGGGCATCGCCTCGGAGCTGCACATCAAGAACGTGCTGGTGGTGCAGGTGAGCCCGCATACGCGCCGCACCGTCGAGGAGCACGATCTCGCCCGCCGCATCATGTATGCCACCGCGCCGAGCATGAATTGCCGAAGGACTATGCCGACGGCCTGCTGGCGCTGCATGCGCGCCGGCCGTTTCCGCAAAGCCCGAGGAGATCGAGGCGGCGGCGCGCGAGGTGCGCGACAAGAATTTCCGCATCGAGATCGCCGAGGACGGCATCCATGTCTATAACCGCGACGGCCATCATGTGGCGCAGGAGGCTTTCGCGCTCTACGACAAGCTCGGCGTGGACAGTGACGGCCCGCATGCCTTCTATCTCGGGGCGGAGCTGGCGCGGGCCGAGATCGCCTGGCGGCTCGGCAAGCGCTACGCGCAGGACGAGCCGCTCGATTGGGGCGTCGCCGCCGACGCGCCCGCCGACGACAAGACGCGGCTGAAAGCCGCCGGCCATACGCTGGTCGCCAAGAAGAAACGCGAAGCCTCCTGAGCACTACGAGTGACGCCGCCATGCCCATGATCCGCGAATGCATCGTCACCACCCTCAACGAGGAGGGGAGGGTGCATATCGCCCCGCTCGGGCTGATCGTCGAGCCCCTAGGGGCCGAGGAGGGCGGCTTCATCATCGCGCCGTTCCGTCCCTCGACCACGCTCGACAATCTCCGCGTCACGCCTTACGCGGTCGCCAATTTCACCGACGACGTTCTCGTCTTCGCCGGCTGTCTCACCGGCCGCAAGGATTGGCCGACGCGGCCATCGACGCATGTGCCCGGCGCCGTGCTCGAAGGCGCGCTGTCTCACGCCGAGCTCGCGGTGGAGCATGTGCAAGAGGACGAGCAGCGGCCGCGCTTCCATTGCCGCGTGGTGCACGAGGCGAGCCATGCGCCGTTCCAGGGCTTCAACCGCGCGCAGGCCGCGGTGATCGAGGCGGCGATCCTCGCCAGCCGCCTGCATATGCTGCCGCGCGAGAAGATCGAGCGCGAGCTCGGCTATTTGCAGATCGCGGTGGAGAAGACCGCCGGCCCGCGCGAGCACGAAGCCTGGCGGCTGCTGGTCGAGAAGATCGAAGAGCATTACAAGCACGCCAAGCCGCCCTCCGGCTGAAGCCCCGCCTCGACACCCAACCCAATCGAACACCTCAAGGAGCGAGGGCCATGAGCCCCATCAAGAACGTGACCGGCACAGCCTTTGTCGTGGCCGAGTTCCGCGCGCGCGAAAACGACCAACCGCACCCGCTCTATGTCGACAAGGTGGTGCCGATCTTTCTCGACCAGCGGACAAGACAGGCGGCCGACGCGATCTCGGCGGACTTCGCCCCGGCCGAGATCAATGTCAGGCTGAGGACGCGCTACCTCGACGACAGGCTCGACCGGCAACTCGCCGACGGCTGCCGCCAGGTGGTCATTCTCGGCGCCGGCCTCGACACCCGCGCCGAACGCAAGCGGTCGCCCGGCGTCGCCTATTTCGAGATCGACGACGCGAGCACGCTCGATTTCAAGCGCCAGCGGCTTGCCGAGCGCGGCATGGCAGGCGCCCGTCGCCTTCATCGCCGGCAACTATGTCGCCTCTGGCGCGCTGCCGTTGCTCGAGGCCAACGGCTTCGACCGCGACCTCCCGTCCTTTTTCATCTGGGAGGGCAATACGATGTATTTGACCGAGGCCGACGCCAAGAAGGTTCTGCGCGACCTCAAGGCGGGCGTGCGCGCGTTCAGCATCGCCTTCGATTACATGGACACGGCGGTGGTGGCGAAGACGACCGGCGAGGCGGGAACCACGACCTTCGTGGAACGCTTCGCCGCCATGGGCGCGCCCTGGCATTACGGCATCGACGATGTCGGAGCGCTCGCCGCGGAGACCGGCTTGACCGTCGCCGACGCCACGACCGTCGCCGACCTGCACCGGAAATTCTGGCCCGGGCAGCCCTTGGAATCGATCGTCTACGAGCATTACAGCCTCTGCACGCTGACATCGTGACCGCGCGCGAAGGCATTTGCCGTCAAGGCCCGCGACCGACTACCCTAGACGTGCGCCGCCACTCCGCGCCGTCTTGAAGGAGGCCAGCGACGATGAGCAAACCTCTCCGCCTCCGCAACGCAATATGCTGTCTTGCGCTGCTTATGTTCGGCGCGTCCGGCGCGCTCGCGGCGGCCACCGACGCCACCGAAGGCAAGGCCCTGCTCGAGAAGAATTGCGGCCGCTGTCATTCCCTCGACGCAACCGGCACGAGCCCGCTGCCGCAAGCGCCGCCGTTGCGCGAGGTCTATCTCAAATATCCCATCGATCAGCTGGAGGAGGGGTTCGCCGAAGGCATGGGCTCCCGCCACCGCGACATGCCGCAGATCCAATTCTCCGAGGATCAGGTCGCCGCCATCCTCAATTATCTCGGCAGCATCACCGGCGTCGACCCATCGAGCCGGCAGCGGGTGACCATTCCGGGCGAGACGCCGCCTTAGGCATGGCGGCTCGGCTGACTTCACCCTGAGACGCGCCATGCAGCTGCAATCGATCGATTGGGTTATCGTGGTGGTCTACGGTGTTGCCTCGCTCATCATCGGTCTTTTGTTCACCAAGCGGGCAGGCCGTAGTCTCGAGCAATATTTCCTGTCGGGCCGCAAGTTGCCGTGGTGGCTGCTCGGCACCTCCATGGTGGCGACCACCTTTTCGACCGATACGCCAAATCTCGTGACCGACCTGGTGCGGACCGGTGGCGTCAGCATGAATTGGCTGTGGTGGGCCTTCCTCATCACCGGGATGCTGACCGTGTTTTTCTACGCCAAGCTGTGGCGCCGGTCGGGCGCGCTCACCGACATCAATTTCTACGAGTTGCGTTATTCGGGCGCGCCGGCCGCCTTCCTGCGCGGCTTCCGCGCCATCTATCTCGGCGTCTTCTTCAACGTGATGATCATGGCGACCGTCACGCTCGCCGCCATCAAGATCGCGGGCGTCTTGTTCGGTCTCGATGCCCACGTGACCGTCGTGCTGGCGGCACTGATAACGATGGTCTACTCGAGCACGGCGGGCTTGTGGGGCGTCGTCGTCACCGATTTCTTCCAATTTGCGCTGGCGATGATTGGTTCGATCGCAGCCGCCTACTACGCCGTTACGCATCCCAGCGTCGGCGGACTGAGCGGGCTGTTTTCCAGTCCGCTGGTCAAGGACAAGCTCTCGCTGCTTCCCGATTTCTCCGACCGCGCCGCCGTGATCGCCGTGCTGATCGTGCCGCTCGCCGTGCAGTGGTGGAGCACGTGGTATCCGGGCTCGGAGCCCGGCGGCGGGGGCTATATGGCGCAGCGCATGCTGGCTGCGCGCAACGAGAAGCAGGCCATGGCCGCGACGCTATGGTTCAACATTGCCCATTACGCCGTGCGGCCTTGGCCGTGGATCCTCGTGGCACTCGCCTCGCTGATCGTCTATCCGCAGCTCGCCGACATCCGCGCGCGCCTTCCCTATGTCGATCCCTCGATCGTCGGCCACGACCTTGCCTATCCGGCCATGCTCGTGTTCGTGCCGCACGGGCTGCTCGGGCTGGTCGTGGCCTCGCTGGCGGCGGCCTATATGTCGACGATCAGCACCCACCTCAACTGGGGCGCCTCTTACATCGTCGACGACGTCTATCGCCGCTTCATCCGCCCCGATGCCTCGCAAGCGCACTATGTGAACGTCGGCAGGGCCGTGACTTTCGCCTTGATGATCCTCGCCGCGCTCCTCGCGCTTTGCCTCGACCATGCCATGCAGGCGTTCCAGATCCTGCTGCAAATCGGCGCCGGCACCGGTCTCATTTTCCTGTTGCGGTGGTACTGGTGGCGCATCAACGCGTGGGGCGAGATCGCCGCGATGGCGATCTCATTCCTGCTCGCGGTGTACCTGCATTTCGGTCATGCGCGGCTCGGCTTTACGCCGCTCGAGCCGACGGCCGCGCTGGTGCTCGGCGTCATCGTCACGACCGTCGGCTGGTTGGCGGTGACGCTGCTGACGCCGCCAACCGATCGCGCCGTGCTGCAATCTTTTTATGACCGCATCCGTCCTTATCCGGCGGGATGGCGGAGCGCCGTCGATACCAGCTTGAGGAAGGACGACGGCGACGATCTCGCCGCGGCATGTCTCGCGTGGTTCCTGGGCTGCGTCGCCGTCTACGCGACCCTGTTTGCAACGGGATATCTGCTCTACGGACGCCGGGAGATCGGCCTCGTTTGTGCGGCCGTCGCCATCGCATCCGCTTACGGCTTGAAGCGGGTCATTCCCAAAGTGGGCTTCTTGACAGGCTGAGCTTCGAAGCCAGCTCGTGCCCCATCAGCCCATTTGTTGTATAGTTAAGCAGGCGGGGGGACCCAGCGCTCACCTAAGGGCGCACCCAACTCAATGATGGAGGTCCACCCATGAAAGTCAAAGACGTAATGCACAAGGGCGTCGACTGGGTCAGCCCGGACACTCCTGTCACCGAAATCGCAAAGCTGATGCGCAAGCATGATATCGGCGCCATCCCGATTGGAGAGAATGACCGCCTCATCGGCATGGTGACGGACCGTGACATTGTCTGCCAGGGTTTGGCGCAGGACGGCTTCAATGCCGCCCGCAGCACCGCGCGCGAAGTGATGACCCCAGGTATCCATTGCTGCCGTGAGGATGATGATCTCGCCAAAGCGGTGCGACATATGGAGCAACTTCAGGTGCGCAGGCTGCCGGTGATCAACAAGAGCAAGCGGATGGTCGGCATTCTCGCCTTGGGCGACCTCAGTCGTTCGGCGCCAAGCGATTTGCTGTCTGCCTGCGTCAAGAGTGTTTCGGCCCATCACCACTGAGCGGCGAGGGCACTCCGGCGACGAAAGACCAGAGGTGAGATACGACTTAGCGTGACGGCTCCTCGAGACGATCGAGGAGCCGTTCAGCCGTGTGTTGTTGCGGCTAGCGTGGCCCGAGATACGGGTTGTTGTAGCGCGCGTCGACGCAGCGCTCGCCGTCCCAGTACTTATATTGGCCGCAACTCACCGGACGAACGGGCACGATGGCGATGATGGGGGGCGTCTCGCCCGGGACCGTGACGTCCACGTCGACATCCGGCGCGGCGTTGGGCAGCACCACCACAGGGGGAGGGCATCCGTAGCGCCGGCAATACCGCTTCGAATAGCCGGCGTTATGAACGAGCGACGGCGCCACGACAGTCGAGGAGACCGTCGGCAACGGCTGAGCGGTTGCGTCACGGCATGTGACGCCAAGACCGAGGCCGGCACTGATGAACACCGCCACAAGTGTGAGACCCCGGCGCATGCACGTCTCCCTCATTGAGTTGGCTCCTTCTTGGCGCGCGAAAATTGACCGAACCAAGGCTCGGCTGGAACAAAGCTTCGATGGTTGTTCCGGCTCCTAAATGTTACAGTTTTGCCGCTGCGACAATGCTGAAACGATCCTGGGGGGTGAGACGTTCTTTCTTGCTAAACAGGAGGTCAAAATGTCCAACATCTTCGGCTCAGACTCCGGCTCGGCGGTCCCCGGCGGTAATCTCACCAAGCCTCTCGTCATTGCGCTCCTAGCGCTTCTCGCCTCGCGCTATATGGCCGGCGGACAAAAGCAATCGATGCCGGCGCCGGACGCATCCAAGTCTCCTGAAGCTCCCCCGCCGGCTTCGGCACAGGATGCGTCTCCCGGCAGCGTGCTCGATGGTCTTGGCGGCCTGATCGACCAGTTCCAGAAAAAGGGCCTGGGCGACGTGGTCGATTCCTGGGTCAATCGCGGCACCAACAAAAGCGTCGCCCCCGATCAGGTGTCCGCGGCGCTCGGCCGCGACGTCGTCGACCAGCTTTCGCTGCGCACCGGCCTCTCGCGCGACCAGGTCGTGGCCGAATTGGCCCGCATGCTGCCGAATGTCGTGGATAAGCTGACGCCGGACGGCAGACTGCCGACCAAGCAGGAGATAATGCGGCTAATCTCCTAGCCGAGTCCCGAACCGAGTTCAGCCAAGAAAGGGTCCTCCATGGGGATCATTGCCTGGATTGTGTTGGGTCTGATCGCGGGCTTCATCGCCAGCAAGATCTATGTCGGCTCCGGCCAGGGCCTGTTGCTCGATATCGTGCTCGGCATCGTCGGCGCGGTGGTGGGCGGTTATCTCTTTTCCGCCCTCGGCTCCACGGGCATCACCGGCTTCAATATCTGGAGCATGATCGTCGCCATCATCGGCGCCGTCATTGTGCTGTGGCTGTATCACATGATTACCGCCCGCGGCTAATCCGAACCAGGAGGTGAGCGCTTCAGGCGCTCACCTCTTTTCGCCTTCAACCCGAGACGCGCAATTCCCGTTCGGCGAGCAGCCCGACGGCGACCGCTGGCGCGCACGTCGCCGCCATGTCGCGGGCGTCAGGCGCGCAGTCGATCAACTCGGCGAAATCGCAATAGGGTCGCCCGAGCCGTTCGGCGATCTGCCTGGCGATGAAGCGCCCGCAGCCGGCGCCGATCACCGGCGCGTCGGGCGCGAGCGCCTCGCGCGCAAGAACCGTGCACGCAGCCTCCTCGATCTCGGCAATCTGGCAATCGGCGAAATGCCGCGCGAGATCGGCGAAGGCGAGCAGCCCCGCCTCGTTCGCGTCACGCCCCAGCATGCGGGCAAGCCGTGCCGCGCTCGCTTCGATGCTCTTGCCCGCCAGATCGGGGGCCGGGTAGGGGTCGGCATCGTCTGGAAGCTCGCCCAAGAGGCGCCAAACGTCGGCCATGGTGGCGAAGCGCTCGGCGGCGATGCGTTGCATGCGGCCCTTGAACAGATGCGGTCCGCGCCACCGCCATCACCGGCGTGCGCACCACCCCCGTATAGACGAGCTCGCTCTCGGCAAGCCGCTCGCCGTCCGTATAGCCCCGCGCCGCCACGGCTCCGTCCTTGAGCGGAACAAGGTCCGTCGTGGTCGTGCCGGCGTCGATCAACACCGCGTCGGGCAGCGTTTGCGCGACCAGCGCGGCGCTCGCATGCCAGTTGGCCGACGCCACGTCGAACGCCTGCTCGACCGCGCGGATGCAATCGAGAAAGCCCGACTTGGCGCCGTAGAACAGCGCCTCGCCGTCGGTCGCGTTCCGCATCATGTCGACCAGATAGGCGACGCCCTCGGCGCGGTTCGAGAATACGTCCGACAGTTCGCCGGTCATGGTGACGGCGTGCGCCGCATGCGGCGGGCAGAGGTTAAGCGCCGCCTCGAGCGCCGCGTCGAACTTGCTCACGTCTTGGCGGATCGGGCAGGGGATTTGCGCCACGCGCTCCGCGCGCCCTCCCTCGATCCGAGCAAGCTTGAGATTGGCACCTCCCAGATCCCAACCCATCACGCTGGCCATTTTGTCCTCTTCCCGCGCCCCGGCTGGGCTTGTCCCGGCCATATCCGGAGTGCATTTAGTGGGAGGCAAGGCGCATGAAAGTCCCGGCTCCGCAAGAGCCAACAAGTGTTGGAGAGACTGTATGGACGAATTCACCGTCATTCCGGCGCTCGATCTCAAGGGCGACGCCGTCGTCCATGCCAAATCCGGCAATCGCGCCGACTATCGGCCCATCGAGAGCCCCTACGGCGCTGCCGACGACCCCTTCGCGATCGCGCGTGGCCTCTTGAGCCATACCGCCTCGCCGTCCCTCTACATCGCCGATCTCGATGCCATTGCCGGCGTCGGCAATCATTTCGAGCTGGTCCGCGGGCTGAGCTACGCGCTTCCCGACACCGCGCTGTGGATCGATGCAGGCTTCTCCGATGTCGCCGATTGCGCCTTTTGGCTGCCGCTCGGGGCGACGCTGGTGATCGGCAGCGAGAGCCTCGACGGCGCCGACGCCTGGCGCGAGATTCATGCGGCGTTCGGCGAGGGGGTCGTGCTCTCGCTCGATTTCGATGCCGGCGGCCGCAAAGGCCCCGACGCGCTGTTCGACGATGCCTCGCTATGGCCTCGGCGGGTCATCGCCATGAACTTGAGCCGGGTCGGCACCGATCAAGGCCCCGACACGGATGGGATCAAGTCGCTGGTCGGCATGGCGCAGGGCCGCGCCATCTTCGCCGCCGGAGGCGTCAGGGACGCGCGCGATCTCGAAGCGATCGCCGATTTGCAGGCGCATGGCGCGCTGCTCGCCACGGCGCTGCATCGCAATGCCGTCACGCAAAAAGAGATCGCCGCCCTCTCGCGAGAGCGGCGATCCTAGGCAAGAGCGTTCACACGCCCAATCGTCAGAAACCCAGTTTTTGGAGCCACCGCCGAATCGGGCCCGGACCACCTGATTTACCGGGTTGCCCCCGACCTGGGGGTTCTCCCTTTCAACCAGCCGCGAACGGGTGGTGCGCGGCGTCCTTCTTGGCCGTGACTTCGGAGGCCTTCGGATCGCCTTTGACGGCGCGGGCGAGGGCTTCCTTGGTGGCGCGATAGTTGAAGTCCTGGATCTTCTTGTCGTCCTTGGCTTCCCAATGGATGAACACGCCGACCGTGACGTAAAGGTCGTCGGCCTCATTGGCGGGGATCACACCCTCGGCGACGGAATCGGCCACGGCCTTAGCCACGGCATATTGCGCCGGTCCGAACATCTGCACGGCCTGGCGTGCATCCTTGATGGTGACCTTGTTGTAGAGGATCGTTGGGGGCTTACAGAGAAGGTTCGGCGCAATCACCGCAAGCAGGGTGGTGAAGCCGTCCTTGTTGTTGGTCAGCGCATTGCAGAACGCCGTCTCGACGGCACTACCGCGCGGACCGATAAGCAAATCGATATGAGCAACTTCGTTACCGTCACCGACGAGCGACTCGCCGACACCGACTCCACTGATTTTGGGCATGAAACCCCCTCCCTAATGGGCTGATACTACGTATTGGCTAGCGGGCGCTGACGGTGCTGCCGCCGAACGCACACCGACGAGAGGTGCTTTGGCTAAGCGTCTCCGTCCGCAACTCCTGGTTAGAGCTCCGCGGGGAGAAGATAAGCCGGGGGCTGAGAGATCGGCAAGTCGATTGTTCGCCGCGAGGAATGACGCGTTTCGGCCTCATTTCGGGCTGTCGAGGGCCATGAGAGCGGCTGCGAACAGCGTCGCCACGGTGAGATCGGCCGAGGTGCCGGGGTTTAGGCCGCGCTCTTTCAACGCCTGGTCGAAGGCGGCAAGCGGCGCCGTCATTGCCTCGGGCGCCGGGCATGCGGTGAAACTTGCCTCGATCGGCCCCGCCTCTTCGCGCACCAACGCTGCCGTGCGGGTGCCGAATTTCCGCTCGATCAGCGTGTCGGGAAGATGCGCGAGGAAGCCGAGATAAACGCGCGTTACGGCCCAAGACGGCTCAGTCCATCGCTCGCGCGCGTGCGCCAGCCATTTGAGGCCGAGCGTGAAGATATCGGCGTATCCGTGCGCATAGTTCCAGGCGATGCGGTCGCGCATCTCCGCGGCGCGCATGGCTTCGAGCAAGGTTACACGCGGCTCCGAGGCGACATCGTGCTCGGGAGCATCGCCAAGCCCGCCAGGCTTCGTCTCCCGGATCGCCCGGTAGGCCTCGCGCGCATCCTCGAGGCTCAGTCCTTGCAGGGTCAGGCGCAGCCGGCTTTCAAGGTCGCCATCGCCCGGCGTGAACGCCGCGTTGGCGAGCGGTGCGGCGAGCAGCACGATGCCGAGATTGGTGTTCTGCCCGACGGCCTTCCGCGTCGCCTCGACCGCGCGCCTGATGCGCTCGCCCACCGCAAGCCCCGTCTCCCCCATGATCGGCGCGGCGGCTTCAGCGCTCGCCACGAAGTCGTCGACGGTCATGTTGTGGCCCGCGGCGAGGCGATGCACGTTGCCGGGCTTCAGCGCATCGAGCTCGGCAAGGCAGGCGTCAAGGAAGCCCCGGGAGATCTCTTCGGACTTGGGCGGCCGTCTCAAGTGCCCTCTTGGCCTTCGCGCCGCGCCGGCGGCAGCGCCGCGTCGAGAAACGCATCGACCAGATGGTCGGAGATGCGGATGTGGCTCACGAGCTGCAATCCGTTCCAGGCCGGCATCGAATTGACTTCCAGCACGAAGAACCGCCCGTCACGGGCCTGGATGATATCGATCCCGGCATAATCGGCGCCGACGCAATCGGCCGCGCGAACCGCGAGATCGACCAGCTCCTGGCTGGCGATCGCCGCCTTGGCGCGAGCGCCCTGCTTGATATTGGTGATCCAGCTCGATCCGTGCCTGATCATGGAGGCGATGACGCGGCCTTGGCATACGAACAGCCGCCAATCCTGATGGTGCGCTTGCGCCGGCTCGACGAACTCCTGCAGATAATACGCCCCATTCACCTCCTCGGGCGAGGAGAGATCGGCGAGCGAGCCGATCAGGCGCAAGCCCTTGCCTTGCGCGCCGAACAGCGGCTTTTGCACGAGCTTCCGTCCCTCGGCGAGCAGCGATGCGGCGATCTCCTCCGCTGCGGCGCGGCCGACCCGGGCGAAGGTGCGTGGCGTCGGGATCCCCGCGCGCTGCAACAGGAACGTCGTGGTCGATTTATCGACGCAACGCTCGATGGCGCGGGCATCGTTCCACACCGTCACGCCGAGCTCGCGCAAGCCGTGCAGCACGCCGAGATAGAGCGTGACCTCCTCGAATGAGCCGCCGGGAACGAAGCGGACGAAGGCGCCCTCGGGCAGGCGATCGCCGAGTCCTGGGATGGCGAGGCCCGTCGCCGTCTCGGTCGAGAAGCCGCAAGCATTGAGCGGTACGGTCAGCGGCGTGATGCCGCGCCGCTTGAAGGCGCGACCGAGGCTCCGACCGTGCCAGTCCTTGCCATCGCCGAACATGACGATGGCCGCCTCGTTGACTGCGTCCGCGCGCATGGACCGTCAGGCGAACGAGCGAGACAACACCGCGTCGTCGATGCGCCCGGCCTGGAAGCTCTCGCCGGTCTTGAGCGACGTCACCGTCACCATCGCCGGGCTGAACAACATGCGGTCGATCGCATAGAAATCGCCCTTCACCGCCGCGAAGATGTCGGCGAAGGGCTTGCCGTAATCCTTCGACTTCAGGCTCGGCAAATTCTCCGCGAGCGCCTTCAACTCCTTGGCGCCGCTCGACACGTAGAGCTGGGCGCGGCCGCCATAGATGATGGCGTCGTTGGTGCGGCCCATGGCGGCGATGAAATCGGGCGCGGGCGGCGGCAACGGCGCGGTGGCGATGCCGTCGACGATATGGTCGAGCGGGAAATGCAGCTCATGCGCCTTGTGCAGCGCGACCTCGAGGCAGCGCGCGGCGATCTGCACCGTGCCGGCGAGGCTCGAGGTCGGCGCATAGATGAAAGTGAGGTGGTCGGGCTTCAGCTTGCAGTCCTTGGCCACCTGCTCGACCAGAGAGGGCGGCGGCGGCCGGTCGGCTTCGATGACAAGCACCGCGCTCTCGGCCGTGTCGCGATAGTCGAGCTCCTCGAACAGCTTCTCGGACGAGCCGATGGCGCGAGCTGGCCCTGAGCCGAGCACGCTGTATTTCTTGCCGTTGTCCTCGCCCGAGAGGCTCCAGCCCGCATATTGCGAGCCGAGGCAGGCGAGCACCGGCTGGGACGTGTGCACGGTCACCATGAAGGGCCACGCGCTGTCGGTGTCGGTCGTCTCCAGCGCGACCTTGCCAAGCCCGCCAAGGCAGATCTCAGCCATGCGGCGCCCGGCCTCCAGTCCACCCAGGGCCCGCACGCCGCAATCGATGCGGCATTCGCCAAGCGAGCCGTGTGTGACGTCGACGCGCAGCGCCTCGGCGTCAGCGATCAGCGCTCTGACGAGCGGCGCCGCCAGGGCGTTGACGCTCGGCCACGCCTTTTGCCGCGCCGCGGCGATTTCTTCCCTTTTGTTCAACGTTTTCCCCCCTGCTAACGCCTTGAAATCCATACAATATTCTGCAAATTCGCTCCTCAACCAGGCGCTTTGCCTGTGCTCGTGTGCTACCGCGCGCCCACACAGTGCATATCGGACGGTTTTTGTCGATCCGTTCCGCCGGCTTAGGTCGGTCGGCGGACCAATCGGGCCACGCCGTGCCGGACGGCACGCAAACTCGGCAAGGGGAATAAACGATTGCCGAAGCCATGGCATCATCGAATTTCAGACCGCCTCGCGGCAGCCGCCCCTCGCGGATCGCTTCGAGATGCAGCCGCATCAGGGGTTTGGCGCCGCTGTCGAAAATGTCGAGCGTGGCGCCGGGACGCGGGTTGATCTCGAGCAGCAGCGCGTCGTCGCCCTCCACCAGAAAGTCGGCCGAGGCGAGGCCTACGACCGCGAAGGACCGGGCGATCGCCGCAACCGCCGAGACCATCTGGCGCGCCACGCTTTGCGCTGAGAGAGGCTGGCCGCAGCGCGCCGCCATAACGAAACGGGCTTCGCGGGGTCGGCGCCGTCCATTGCTCGCTGAAGCCAAGCACGCGCGCGCGGCGTCCATTGGCGACGAACAGGGCCGAGACCGCGCGTCCATCGACGCGCTCCTGGTAGTAGATCGAGCGCGTGTCGCGTTGCAGCCGGCTCGGCGCGATATGACTGCCGCCGGCGCCGCCCTTGCGCTTGGCGAGCCAGCCTGCGCCCCTCCGGGGCCGTTCGCTCGTCGTCGCGGGATGGGGAATGCCCAGGCGGTCAAGCTCCGCGAAGAAGCTCTCCGGCGCCTTGAGCCGCGCGACCGTCGCAGCCTTATTGCCGAGCAGCGGCCAGTGTTTGGCGATCAGCGTCAACAGCTCGGGCCGGTCCTCGAAGCCCGCGCCGTAGACCAAGCCGAGAATGGGCGAGGGGGCAAGCGCCGCAAGAGCGCGCAGCGCGGGTAGCAGACTCTGCCGGCGCATGCCGTTTGCGATGTCGCCGCCGAGCTTGCGGCAGGCATGAGCCGCAGCTTGCGTATCGGTGTCGGCGAAGAAATCGGCGACCAGCGGCGTGAAGCCCGCGCGGCGCGCGGCGTGCGCGAGCTGGCGGCCCGAGACGCTCGCGATCAGCAGCGAGCCGGCTTCAGCCTGCGAGCTTCTGGGCAAGGGCGTAAGCGTCGCGGAAGTCGAGATAGAGCGGCTTTTCCAATTCGATCATCTGCTCGAAGAGTCCGGATTCGGTGCGATATTTGATATTGCCGACGGCGAGCGCGCCGATGCCGACCGCCCCGGTTCCCGGAATCGGCTTGGCGTCGTCGTTCACGCCCACGCCTTCCACGCCTGAGGGAGGCACCGCGTTCACGTCGGCCGCGACCTTCAGGCGTTTGGCCTGCTTCAGCTGGTCGAGCGTCAGCAGCCGCTTTCCGGCCGGCCCCGCCGCGAAGATGATGTCGGCGTCGCGCGCGATCTCGGTCTTCTGCTCTTCGGTGCTGCCGTCGGCATACGTGATGTCGACGCCGAAACGGGCTCTCGCCTCGTCGGCGAGTTTGCGCACGCGTTCTGGCCCGTCATAGCCGATCAGCACGGAGGAGGCTCCGTCTACCGCCGCGATCACCGCCGAGGCGAAGGCGACCACGCCGGTGCCGCCGAACACGGCGATGCGCTTGCCCCTGAGCGTGGTGGAGAATTTGTCTCGGAGCGCCTTCTTGGCGAGCGCCACCATGGCCGCGGCCGTGGTGAAGGAGCCTGCGGGATCGGCGAATACGGAAATCTCGAACGGCGGCACCATCGATTTCTTGGCGCGCTCCATCATGTCGAGCGCCTCGATGGCGCGCTTGCCGCCGATGAATATGCCGGTGCGCTTCACCCCTTCGGGCCCGCGCGAGAAGATCGCGTCCTGCACGAGGCCGGCCACGTCTTCGGTGGTGACGTTGGTGTAGGGAATTGCCGCGTCGAAACCTGCGTCGAGCGCCATGTTCACGTCGAACGGGCTCATATGCTTGAGCGGTGTGATCATGTGCAGAATGCGGGGGTTCCCCATCTTCGGTCTCGTCTCCCTGCTGGAACGTGGGGCGCGTTTTACTGGATTTCGCAGGCGGTTGTCTCGATTTTCGCGCCTTCGTTGCGGCCTTGCGCCAGCTCGAAACCGAGCCCTTGATGACGAATCTCTGCGCGCAAGCCTCGCAGCAGCGCCTGCCCTTCCGCCTCCGACGCTGCGAACGCAAATCCGGTCGGTCCCCATGAGCTCTGGCCAAGTCCGCTGACGCCTTGATCGCGCAGCCAGTCGAGCGCCTGACCGATCTTGGCGCTCGCATAGGGCCCCCCTTGCAGAGGCGCGAAATAGGCGCCCATGGCAGCTTGCAACTCTCCGACCGCATCGCAGAAGGTGGCGAAGTCTTGCGCCTCAAGCGCCGGCAGTGCGCTCTCAGTGATCCGCTGATGCAGTTCGGTGGCCTCGCTCTCCGGAAAGTCGGGGAGCGTGTCGAAGGCGTCCGTCTCGCTCTCCCCGGCGAGCCCGCTCGAACTGGCATCGAAGATCAGCAGCACGCGCCATTCGGCGGGGAAGGGGAGGCGACTGACAAGCTGCGGCAGCTTGCCCCGGCGCGGGCCGCTGTCGAGCACGACGCCGCCTTGGGCGAAGGTGGCGATGCCGATGCCGGATCTGGCGCCGCGCCCCAGCCTTGTGGCGATCTCCTGCGCGTCGAGGCGGAGGTCTTCCAAAGCGGCAAACGCCGAGCCGACCGCCAGCGCGAGCTGTGTGCCCGAGCCGAGACCCGCATGCGGCGGGATCGCTTCGTCGATCCTGAGCCGGTAGGCGCCCCCACGCCCGGAGCTGGCCGCGATGCTGCGGAGATAGCGCAAGCCGCGCTCGCGCTCGGGCCCGATCGCCTCGAAGCCGTCGGCCCGCTCGAGCCTGATGCGCGTCGCCGGCCGATCGAGCGAAAGCCCGAACGACCCGAACGGCCGCTTGCCCCGGCCGCTCGGGTCGAGGAAACCGAAATGCAGCCGCGCGGTCGTGGTGACCGACACCTGGCGCGCCGGGGCGCGAGCCTTGCTTTTACTGCGCGATTGCGCGGAAACGGCCGCCATTGATCGGGTCGATGCCTCTGCTATGCTTCTATCTAGCGGGGAAACGTCACTTTTTCAGAGGACGGCGACAATGGCAACGTCCGAGCGTGTGTACAGCGACGCCGAAGTCGAGGCACGGCTCAAGCAGGAGCTGCCGCATTGGTATCTCGAAGACGGCTGGATCCGGCGGAAATACAAGACGAATAGCTGGAAGGGCACGCTGATGGTGATCAACACCGTCGGGCATCTGTCCGAAGCCGCCTGGCACCATCCCGACATCACGGCGTCTTACGCTTGGGTCGAGGTACGGCTGAAGAACCACGCGGCCAAGGGCATCACCGACAAGGATTTCGCGCTGGCGAAAAAGATCGAGGACGTGGTGCATTGGCAGCCCGCCAAGGAAGAGAGCGCTTTGGAAGGCACGCCGGCCGACGACATGCGTTTCGCCTATATCAAATACGACAAGCCCAAGGCCTGACGGCCGTAATCCCCCGCTTGCGCGGCTCAAGCCACCTGTTTAATGGTGCGCGGCTATGGCGCCGGTCCGTCCGGTTCGGCGTTCCCACCTCAAGCCTCGCGTCCAACCCGATTTGCCCATGGCTGAATTGAAGATCAAAGGCGTCATCATCGTCGAGACCTTCGCCGAGGCATTTCCCATGGTCGGCACGCGGATCATCATCACCGCGCCGTCGCTCGAATGGGCGCTGATTGCCGCCCGCACCATGACCGGCTTCGCCACCTCGGTGATCGCCTGCGGCGCCGAGGCCGGCATCGAGCGCACGCTATCGCCCGACGAGACGCTGGATGGTCGGCCGGGCGTGGCCGTGCTGCTGTTCACCATGGACAGCGACAAGCTGCAGCGGCAGTTGCGCAATCGTGTCGGCCAATGCGTGCTGACCAGCCCTGGCTCGGCCTGCTTCGCCGGGCTCGAGGGCGAGAAGAAGCTGAAGCTCGGCGCCTCGCTCCGATTCTTCGGCGACGGCTGGCAGATGTCGAAGCTGGTCGCGGGGCGGCAGATTCTGGCGCATCCCGGTGATGGACGGCGAGTTCCTTTGCGAGGCGACGACCGGCCTGACCAAGAAGGCGGTCGGCGGCGGCAATCTGCTCGTGCTCGGCAAGTCGCATGCCGCCGTGCTTGCCGCCTGCGAACGTGCCGTCAAGGCGATCGACGAGGTCGAGGGCGTGATCACGCCTTTCCCGGGCGGCATCGTCCGCTCCGGCTCCAAGGTCGGCTCGAAATACAAGGGGCAGATCGCCTCCACCAACGACGCCTATTGCCCGACGCTGAAAGCCGCCGTGAACACCGAGCTCCCGCTCGACGTCGAGGCCGTGATGGAGATCGTCATCGACGGACTCACCAAGGAGTTGATCGCCCACGCGATGCGCTGCGGCATCCACGCCATCGCCGAAGGCGGCGCCGCCCAGGGCGTCACCCACATCACCGCCGGCAATTATGGCGGCAATCTCGGCCCGCATCATTTCCATCTCAAGGAGATCATCGCGTGAGCGCGCTCAGCTTCGAGCTCAAGGGCAAGCCCGATCAGCGGCTCGATCTCTCGCCGCTGATCCCGTCGCGGCTGAAAGACCTGAAGCCGAAGGAGATCGAAGCTCTCGCCATCGGCACGACGCGCGAGAGGCTCACTGTGGGCGATGCCTTCAAGCTGAAAGGCAAGGACGCGAGCACGCTCCAATTTGTCGGCACCGACGCCCGCTGCGACAAGATCGGCGCCGCGCTCGGCGAAGGCGAGATCGTCGTCGACGGCGATGCCGGCGCCTATCTCGGCGCCGGCATGAAGGGCGGCACCATCGATGTCAAAGGCAGCGCCGGCGTGCTTGCCGGTGCGAGCATGGTGCGCGGGACCATCACGGTCTCGGGCGATGTGGGCGAGCGGGCCGGCGGCATTCTCGTCGGCGAAACGCTCGGCATGCGCGGCGGCGTCATTGCCATCGGCGGCAATGCCGGGCCCATGCTCGGCGAGCGCATGCGGCGCGGCCTCGTGGTGGTGAGCGGCGATGCGGGCGATTACGCCGGCGGGCGCATGGTCGCCGGCACAATTTTGTTCAAGCGCGGCGTCGGCCGTGGCGCCGGTTATGGTTTGCGCCGCGGCAGCCTGATCTTCCTGGAGGAGCCGAAAGACATCCTGCCGACCTTCGGCGATTGCGGCGTGCTCGAATTTGACTATCTCCGTTTGCTGGAGCGGTCGTTTCGCGCGGCGGGCAAGGCCATCAAGCTCGGCGACCGCGCGCGGCGGTTGATGGGCGACATGTCGGTGCTCGGCAAAGGCGAGATGCTGATCCTCGCTTAGATTTCCAACCCTCGATGTTGACGTTTCGAACGCCCATTTGGGCTATGCTGGCAACGCCAAGCGGAAAGCGCGTGACCGGACTGACACCATGACCGCTTCCCCTTACGTCCTTCTCGACGACAGTCTGACGCCGGGCGGCAGGAGCCTGCTCTATACCGAGCCGGAGCGGGTGGTTGCGGCCTATACGCCGGAAGAGGTCGAGGCCAAGCTCGATGAAATCTCTGCCGCGCTCGCGCGCGGGGCCCATGCGGCGGGGTTCTTCTCCTATGAGCTTGGCTATTGCCTCGAGCCCAAGCTCCGAGCGCTGCTGCCGGCCAAGCGCAGCGTGCCTCTGTTCTGGATCGGGCTGTTCCGGAAGCCCCGCCCGCTCGACGATGCGGGCACGCGAGCCTGGCTCGAGCAACAAGGCGCCGCCGGGCGCGCCAAGATCTCCGATCTCAGGCTCTCCTGGTCGCGCGAGCAATATGCCCGCGCCTTCGATGAGGTCGAGAACTACATCGCCGCGGGTGACGTCTATCAGATCAACCTCACGCTGAAATACCACTTTGCCTTCGAGGGCGATCCGGTCGCGCTCTACGCCGCACTCCGGCGCAAGCAACGGGTAGCCTATGGCGCGCTCATCCATGCGAGCGAGTTCGACGTGCTCTCGCTCTCGCCCGAGCTGTTCTTCCGGCGCGAGGGCAAGCACATGTCGACGCGGCCGATGAAGGGTACGGCGCCACGCGGACGCACGCCGCGCGAGGACGCGCGCTTACGCACCTGGCTCGCCATGGACGAGAAGCAGCGCGCCGAGAACCTGATGATCGTCGATCTGTTGCGCAACGATCTCGGCCGCGTGGCGAAGATCGGCTCGGTCGAGGTCACCGACCTGTTCACGGTCGAGACCTACCGCTCGGTGCATCAGATGACTTCCGGCATCCAGGCCGAGCTCAGGTCCGACATGGGGCTCAAGGACATGCTCCGCGCCCTGTTCCCCTGCGGCTCGGTCACCGGCGCGCCCAAGGTGCGCGCCATGGAGATCATCAGCGAGCTCGAGGCGGGTCCGCGCGGCATCTATACCGGCGCCATCGGCCATATCGCGCCGTCCGGGGACGCCCAGTTCAACGTGGCGATCCGCACCGTGGTGCTCGCCGGCAGCGCGGGCGAGATGGGCATCGGCGGCGGCATCGTCGCCGATTCGAAAGAAGATTCAGAGTTCGAGGAATGCCTGCTCAAGGCGCATTTCCTCACCAAGGTCGATACCCCGTTCGAGCTGATCGAGACCTTACGCTTCGAGCAGGGCGTGGGCTTCCATCTGCTGGAGCGGCATCTCGCGCGGCTGCAATCCTCTGCCGCGCATTTCGGCTATCCCTTCTCGCGCGAGGCGGTGCTGGCCGCGCTCGATGCGGAGGCCGCGCGCGTCGAAGCGCCGGTCGCCCTGGTGCGGCTCCTGCTCGGCGAGGAGGGGACCATCACCGTCACCTCGACCGCGATCACGCTCCCTACCAAGGATACGGTGTGGCGCTTCGTCATCTCCGATCAGCGGCTCGACGAGAAGGATCCCTTCTTCTACCACAAGACCACGCGGCGCCAGTTCTACGACCGGGAGATGGAGCGGCAGAAGGCGCTGACCCAATGCGACGAGGTGGTCTTCCTCAACAAGAAGGGCGAGCTGACCGAAGGCACGCGCAGCAATCTCTTCATCGAGATCGACGGGCGGCTGTTCACGCCGGCGCTGACCTGTGGGCTGCTTCCCGGCACCTTGCGCGAGGAGCTGCTCGATCTGCCGCGCGCTGCCGCGAGCGAGGCGATTCTGACCCCACAGGACCTGTTGAACGCCGACCGCATCTATCTCGGCAATTCCGTGCGTGGCCTCGTCCGCGCCGAGCTGATCCAGCCGGGGCGCGACGAAGAAGCGGCGGCGCGTGAGCATGCCCACGCAGCCGCCGGTTCGTGACCTCGAAAGGGCCGGCTTAGGCTTACGTCCGCTCGTGGCGATCGTCGGTCCGTGCCGGGACGGGCCCGTTCTGGGACGCATCCCGCGTCTCCGTCTGCAGCCGCCCGGCGGCCTTGCCGAACGAAGCGCGCAGCTCGGTCCAGGCGCGGGCCAGACCCTCGCCGACATCCTTGGCGCCTTGGCGCAGCGGCTCGGACTTTTCCCACATCTGCTTCGCGGCCTCGGTGGAGCGGGTGCGGGCGTCGCTGAAGGTGCTTTCGGCCTGGCTCTGCGCGGTGCGGCGCACCTGCTCCAGCTCGGCCTCTCGCGCTTGCTTGAAGGAGAGCGCGCGGGCTCTCACCTCATCGAAGCGCGCCTCGAGGCTCGACACGAGATGGGTGCCGAGCGAGGCGGTGTGAACTTGCAGCGCGGCAAGCTGGCGGCCGAGCGTATCGAGATCGCGCTCGAACTCCGACCATTCCTTGTCCGCTTGGGTTTCGCTTTTTGCCGATTGATTGCCGAATTGATCGTTGTGCATGTCTCGCCTCACTAACAGGGGTCAAACAGGGATTTCGGGGCGCTGATCCGACAGCGACTGATTGCGCATCCACTTGCCGATCCAGTCAAGAGCCATGTGAGCTTGCCGCCCCGCCTCGGCCCATGACGAGACGGCCGTCTCGTTCCAGTCCTCCCACATCGCTGACGCGTCCTTGCGCAGTGTCTTCAGTCTCTCTTTCTGGCGGCTTAACGCGGCGCGCCAGTCAGCGGTGAGGGAGCCTATATGCGACTTTGCCGCGTCAATCGTGTCCTTGTTCTCGCGGGCGATCCGCGCGGCCGTGCGCGCGGCCTCGTTCGTCTCGGATTTGAGATACGAGACGAAATCGTCGATCGCGGACTGGAGGGAATTTGCTTGCGGCTCAACGGGGTGGGCTGCGGCGAGGGCTCCGCCGGCAAACATCGGCAGCGCAAGCATTGAGGCAATCAAAGCTGCGCGCAATGACGGCAAGCGGCGAAGCGGCATCGAACTCCCCGTCTTCAAAGGGTGCCCTTGCCGGATAGATTTGGTTTCGCCGCCTCGGGGTCAAGGGGTGGCGCTCCAGGGCACGGAGATCCAGCCGACGCCTAGCAGGAGCCCGGCGATCACGGCCAGCGTCAGCGAGATGATCAGCACCCAAAACATGGCCTTTGGCCCGGTGCCCTGACGCGCTTCCGTCGTGGTGACTTTGGGTGGCATCGGCTCCGTCCTTTCTCACGCGTTTTTCTTGGGGGGACGACTGACAAACGTGCGAGCGGGACAGGCGTTCCCGCCGCTTCGTCATCTCGGCAAACGCGGGATAAGGCAGTGAGCTTAGCCGCAGCAGCGATGCGCGCTCTGCCCGCTGCTCTCGAGCGACTCGATCGCCTCATGTACGACACGAAGCAGCTCGGCCGGGCTGCGGCGATTGTCTGAGGGCGGCATGCCTTCCTCCGTCGCCCGGAGCAATGCCTCGACGTCGGCTTCCCAGCGAACCAGGATCGCCTTCTTGTCCTCGGGCGAGAGGCCGGATGCGGCGAGCACATCTTTGGGCGTGCGAAATACGGACTGCGGATCGAGCTTGGCCTGTTCGAGGTCGATTGCGGCAGAGGTCATCGTGGCGGCTCCCTTTGCGAGGCGTAACCATGCGCGGACGCGAAGCGTCCCAAGCGCAAGCCTAACCGGGCGTCGGCAAACGATCGGTAAAGCGAAGTGACCGTTAGGCCGACTTGCTCAAGCTCTCGGCCGCCGCATCATCCAGCGTTTCGAGGCCGAGCATGCCGGCAAGGCGGTTGCGCGCACGATTGACCCGGCTCTTGATCGTGCCGACGGCGCAGCCGCTGATCTCGGCGGCTTCCTCGTAAGAGAACCCGGCCGCGCCGACCAGCACCAAGGCCTCGCGTTGATCGTCGGGAAGCTTGACCAGCGCGGCGCGAAAATCCTGCATGTCCATGTGACCGTGCTGCGCCGGTTGCGAGGCAAGCCGGGCGGCGTAGGTGCCGTCGGCGTCCTCGACCTCGCGCCGCCGCTTGCGCCGCTCGGAGAAATAGGTGTTGCGCAGAATGGTGAACAGCCACGCCTTCAGATTGGTGCCTTCCTTGAAGGAATCGAGATGGTTCCACGCCTTGAACAGCGTCTCCTGCACGAGATCGTCCGCGCGCTCCTTGTCGCCGCACAACGACACGGCGAACGCGCGCAGGCTACCCATTTCGCCTACGAGGGCGTCTCGCAGGCTCGAGGAAACTTTGCGGGCCAATTATTTGTCTCCGCTTTGCTCAAGATCTTTCAACAGCCGTAACAGATGCTCCGGGATCGGCTCCCTTGCGACTTCGTCGAAGACCGCACGCACATGCCGGCCAATGTGAGCTTGCAGGGCGGGGGTGAGACCGCTATCCAACTCGACCCCTTGGGTGTCGCCACCAGCGTCGGCGGCGCCATGCTCGGCTGCTTGGTCCATTTTTTTGCTTGCGCCTGGCATTTTTCGCCGGCGGTCCTTCTTGTTCGCGTCGCGGTCCACGATCGGTTCCCCTGTCCGCCTGATAGGTAGCTGAGAATACCGGATTCGTCCGACCTTGGGATTGCAAAAACGTGCGGAGCTTCAAATGGTTCCACCTGTCTGGAACCGAATTCGGTTTACCTGCGTTTAATCGGGCCAGACTGTGTGAATTTAGGTTGCCTCCCTCCGCTCGGTTTGTGACAAAGGAATGTTCCCCGGGCTCCTCAAACGAAAGCCAAAACCGGATGCCGATGTCGAAAGCGATCGCGCCTCATTTGCCCTATCTCAGACGCTTCGCCCGAGCCCTTGCTGGGACCCAATCCGCTGGCGATGCCTATGTGGCGGCGACCCTTGAAGTGCTGATCGAGGATCCCGCGCTGTTCGACGCTTCGCTGGATCCCCGCGTCGCGCTCTATCGAACCTTCGTCGGCTTGTGGAATTCGGTCGACGTCAACCTCAAGCCTGAGGGGCCGACCGGCACGACAACGGCGATCGACCGCAAGCTGGAATTGATCACGCCGCTTCCGCGCCAAGCCTTCCTGCTTTGCGCCGTTGAAGGTTTCTCCCCCACCGAGGCTGCGCAAATTTTGCATGCCGACGTGGCTAAGGTCGACGAGCTGATTGACATCGCCGGTCGCGAAATCGCGGCACAAGTGGCGACCGACGTCCTCATCATCGAGGATGAGCCGATGATCGCCATGGATCTCGAAAGCATCGTCGAAGGCCTTGGCCATCGCGTCACCAGCGTCGCGCGCACGCATGGCGAGGCGGTGAAGGCAGTCGGTCAACACAAGCCTGGCCTGGTGCTGGCCGATATCCAGCTTGCCGACGGCAGCTCGGGCCTTGATGCGGTCAACGAGATGCTGAGCACCTTCGCCGTGCCGGTGATCTTCATCACCGCCTACCCGGACCGATTGCTGACGGGCGAACGTCCCGAGCCCGCCTTTCTCATCACCAAGCCGTACCAACCCGACACGGTGAAGGCGATCGTATCGCAGGCGCTGTTCTTCGAGCGCCACGCGCATTTACGCGATCGGCCGCAAAAGCGCGCGTAGCCGGGGCTAAACCCAAACTCGCTCGTCATGCCCGGCCTTGTGCCGGGCATCCACGATTTGCCACCCGTTCGAAACTAAAAGACGTGGATGGCCGGGACAAGCCCGGCCATGACGCAAGATTTGGACCTCGAAGCCCGCGTCAGATTTTGCCCAGCAGCAACAGAATGAGAAGGATCACGAGGATCAGCCCCACCACGCCGGACGGTCCGTAGCCCCAGCCACGGCTATGCGGCCAGGCCGGAAAGGCGCCAAGCAAAATCAGAATCAGAATGATGATGAGAATCGTCGTCAGCATGTTGCCCCCCTTGCAAATATAGGTCCCGAGCCCGCGCAGAAGCGCGCCGAACGAGCTTGGGCGCTTCTCGCTGCCCGAGGCAAGCTAGATTTTTCCGAGCAAGAGCAGAATGAGAAGGATGACGAGGATCAATCCGACCACGCCGGACGGGCCATAGCCCCAGCCGCGGCTATAGGGCCAGGACGGGAAGGCGCCGAGCAGGATCAGGATCAGAATGATGATGAGAACGGTCGTCAGCATGGTGCCTCTCTAGGCGTGGAGCGAAGCAAGTGCCGCGGGACCGGAAGGCCCCGCGGCGTGAACGCGTGGCTTACAAATTGCGGATCCAGCTATCCACCTGCTTCTCGGCATCGTCCTTGGCAACGCCGTATCTCTCCTGGATTTTGCCGATCAGCTCGGTGCGGCGACCTTGCACCACCGTGAGATCGTCGTCGGTGAGCTTGCCCCATTGCTGCTTGGCTTTGCCGGTGAACTGCTTCCAGTTGCCTTCGATTCGATCCCAGTTCATGGAAGTTCACTCCTCTCGTTGGACGCCCCGGTGGGCGACAGCCTCATCAAAAGGACAGACGCGCACGTTTGCGGCGCATCTGCTCCACAGGTGGGAAGAGAACGCGCGCGCCTTTGGCGAGGTTCCGCCCGCCACGGGGCCCGCGTCGAGGGGCTTGATCGAACGAGGTAAATCAAATGAACTGAGGCAGGGCTTGGTTGTGAGCGACAGCCATTTCGGGGAGGCTAGCAATGGCAGCGACACGGATACTGGTGGTCGAGGACGAATTCCTCATCGCCCTCGATATCGCGGGCGTGCTCGAACAGGCGGGGCTTGCCGTGATCGGACCCGCCGGCACGGTGGGCGATGCGCTGCAAGCGATCGAGCAGGAAGATGTGCATGGCGCGTTGCTCGATGTTCATCTTGCCGGGGAGCCGGTCGGGCGCATCGCCGATGCGCTCACCGCGCGCGGCATCCCCTTCGCCTTTGTCAGCGGTTATGGACGGGAGCAGTTGCCCCAGGCCTATCGGGGGGCGCCGCTCGTGAGGAAACCCTTCACCGGCAGGGATTTACTGACCGCCGTCGCCCATTTCTGACCGGAAACGCGCTGCGCATTGCCGGTACTGCAACAAAACCGGCGCAATCTGCGTTGGTGAGCTAAGTAAGAGCGCAAGCGCGCCGATCCTTGCAAAGTCTAAGGAGTCTCATATGCTTCTGTCCTGGGCTCTCATCTTCGCGGTGGTCGCGTTGATCGCGGGCATATTCGGATTTGGCGGGGTTGCGTCGACGGCGGCTGGCGTGGCGCGCATTCTGTTCTTCATTTTTCTGGTCGTGTTTCTCGTTACTATCATCGCGGCAATTCTTTAGGAGCCGACGGCGTGTCCCTCGAGTGCGTTTGTCCCTATTCCCACGCGCCAACAAGAAACGCCCGCAACCGGGGGAGGACGGTTACGGGCGTCTGGTTCGAGCGCAGCAGGGGAGGGGCGGGGATGATAGTTCGCATGCCCTCGAACTGCGGGATAACGCGAACCGGCCGCAAGAGTTCCGCGCCCAGCGTCTGGTGTGCTGGGCAAGACATCGGCGCGCATGTGCAAGGAGATCGCCGAGCCCAATTTGCTTTGGGGAAATTCCTTGCGTGAGAACTATGAGCGTTCGCCGTAGTTAGGAAACTGACGGGCGGGCGGTTGACCTGCCTTCTGCCGTTCGACGTTAATGCGGCTACCCGCTGATTGATCGACACAATGACATCCTGGCTATCATTTGGCGCCGAGGGATCCCTGCCTCCATCCGAAGCTGTGTCGTCCGGCCTCGTCCTGCTCCACGCCGTTTCGGATGGCGTCATCGGCGCGTCGTTTCTGATCATTCCCGCCGCCCTGCTGTACATCAATAGAAAGCGCGGCGAGAGCAGTCCTGGCGAGTCGGCGCTGGTAACGCTGTTCTGTCTCTTCATCTTTGCGGTCGGCCTCGCGCATCTGGCCTCTGCTTTCACCCTGTGGCTACCGGGCATCGCCGGCAAAGAACTCGAGGGGTTGCTGAAGGCGGCCGGGGCGCTGCTGGCGCTGACGACAGCCATCGTGATTTGGCGACTGGCGCCGCAGCTCTTGCGGCTTCCCTCGCGCGATCGGCTTCAGGCGGAAGTCGCCGCGCATTTGCGTACCTTCGAGGAGCTGAAAGACGCCCGGCATCAGCTCGAGGAGCGCGTCCAGGCACGCACCAAGGAATTGGCTCTCGCCAAGCAGCGCTTCGAGATCGCGCTGCGCGGCTCGCCGATCTCCGTGTTCAGCCAGGACAAGGACATGCGCTTCACCTGGGTGCACAACCCCCCGAGCGGCCTCTCGCCGGAGCTGCTTCTCGGCAAGCGCGACGATGAAGTGCTTCCGGGCGAGGCCGCGGAGAAGATCATGGCGGCGAAGCGCAAGACGATGGAGACGGGAAAAGCGCAGGAGCTCGAGACGAATTTCGAACTGTTCGGGCGCAAGCGCTCCTTTTATCTGTTGATCGAGACCCTGACCGACGAGCAGGGCGAGGTCCTCGGCACGACCTCGGTCGCCGTCGACATCACCGAGCGCAAGACCAATGAGGACCAGCTTCGCCTCTTGCTGCGCGAACTGACCCATCGCTCCAAGAATTTACTCGCCGTGATTCATGCCATCGCCCGGCAGACCGCCTCGCGCACGCGCTCGGTCGAGGATTTCCTGGATCGGTTCAGCGCCCGGCTCGTTGCCATCGGCTGCTCGCACGACCTTCTGATCGCCGACAATTGGCATGGCGCGTCGTTGCGCATGCTGGTCGAGCAGCAATTGGGCGAACATGCCGATCGCTTCGGCGAGCAGATCGCCATCGAGGGCGAGGACGTGATGTTGAAGCCCGAGGCCGTGCAAAATCTTGGGCTGGCGCTGCATGAACTTGCCACCAATGCGACGAAATATGGATCGCTTTCGGAGCCGCGCGGGCAAGTCAGCATCAAATGGCAGTTCTGCGAGGAGGCCTCCAAGTTGAAGCTTATCTGGCAGGAGCGGGGAGGGCCCGAGGTGAGCCCGCCGCAGCGCTCAGGCTTCGGCAGGGCGATGATCGAGAATGTCGTGGGGCAGGCGCTCGAGGGGGATGTCGATCTGTCCTTCCCGCCCAAGGGGGTGCGCTGCGTGATCGTCATTCCGTCGGCGCAGGTGACCTCGCGCGGCTGATCCCGGCGCTCGTCTGCACCAGACCGCGATGGTTCTTCGGCTGCTTGCGCGGCACAACGACCTTGAGAGCCTTGTGCTTGAGCGTGAACTCCGCCGGCGTCTTTGTGGCGAGCCTGCCGTCGGCGTCGACCGCGCGCGGCCGCGGCGTGGTGAGCTTCACCTTTACCGCCGTGTGGCGGTCGAGCACCTTGGGCTTCTTCATCAGGCCGAAGCGGAGATGCGTCAGGCAGGCGAACAGCTGCCAGAACGTGCCTGGATGGACGACATAGAGATCGAGCTTGCCGTCATCGATCGCGGCGTCCTCGGCGACGGTCAGTCCGCCGCCGTGATAGCGACCGTTGCCGACGCTGACCTGGTAGACCGCCGCCGACCAGCGCGGCGCGTCATCGATTTCCAGGTCGACAAAGAAAGGCTGAAGGCGCCGCATCGCCTGCATCAGGCTGATGGCATAAGCGAACACCCGCCAAGTTTGCTTTAGCGTCTTCGACTGACGCTTGATCACCTCTGAGGCAACGCCGACACTCGCCACGTTGAGATAAGGCCTGCCGTTGGCGAGGCCAACATCGATCTTATGCTCGCGTCCGCCAAGCGCGATCTCGGCAGCCTTGAGCGGGTCGTCGGGAAGCCCGAGGGTGCGCGCAAAGTCGTTGGCGGTGCCAAGTGGGAGCACCGCGAGCGGCTTCTTCAGCTTGAGCAGCGCAGGCAACGCTTTCGACAGCGTGCCGTCGCCGCCGCCGATGACGATGCGATCAGCCTCGGGGCCATGTGTCTTGAGGAGCGCCTTCAGATCCTTCTTCTTGTGGGCGATCATCAGGATGGCGTTTGTGTTCTCGGCGAACCATTCGGTGAGCTTGGTCAGCGCCTCCTCTGAGCGGGAGGCATTAGGGTTGATGACGACGAGCAGGCTGAGTTTCTTGGCATTCATTTGGGGGCCTCCATTGGGCAACGTTGGGGAGACCTGCCCGTTCGTCAACGGCCTCGTGAACGTCCGTGCGCGCAAGTTGAATTGCGGCGGAGCGAACAGCGCTTACATTCCAGGTCAAATCCCAAGGAGATACCGATGATGACGCGCCGTACGCTTGCCTTAGGCTCTGTCGCCGTAGCCGCCCTCGTGGCGACTGGCGTGCTTGCCCTGCGCTGGCGGGGTCGGGCGAATGCCGCCGCCGAGACCTTCGAGGTGACCCGTACGCCCGAGGAGTGGCAGAAGCTGCTCACGCCGGAGCAATATGCGGTGCTGCGCCAAGAGGACACCGAGCGTCCCTTCACCAGCCCGCTGAACAAGGAGCATCGCAAGGGCACCTTCGTCTGTGCCGGCTGCGACCTGCCGTTGTTCCTGTCGGACACCAAGTTCGACTCAGGCACCGGCTGGCCGAGTTTCTACGCCCCGATCGATGGCGCTGTGGCGCAGCGCACGGACTATACGTTTGGCATCGTCAGGGATGAGGTGCATTGCCGCCGCTGTGGCGGGCATCTCGGACACGTCTTCAACGACGGCCCCAAGCCCACCGGGCTCCGTTATTGCATGAATGGCGTGGCGCTGAAATTCGTCCCGGCCTAGGTCATTCAAGGACGCCGGAATCCCCAAGGATTCCTGGGAAGACAATCTGAAAGATTTTTTCTTGACAGGTGTGGAACCTTCCGCCGGCTGATGGTGTTGTGTGATTCGGTGGGGTCAGTGTCGCGTTCCCGCCAGCCGTGCTACGGGGGTGAAGGGGTCGGGTCCGACCCTTTCACTCGACTTTCGTCTCCTCCACCTTTCAGTTGTTCTCTGCCCCCTCGCGCAACTCGACGCGGCTCGAGCGCTGCCTCTTTGGCCAGGATGGCGTCGACCGATAAGCCGACACGGTCGAACACGGTGACGACGGTCTCCTGGTAGCGGTCGCCGTGTTGATTGACGTCCCACAACTTGAAGTCGTTCTCATATTTCAGCCGCGCCGACGGCTTCGTGCTGCCGATCGCATAGCAGGGCACGTCCTGCAACAGGCTCATCGCCTTGAACCAGACATCGTCGTTCAGGGGCGCGAGTTCGGTGAACATCTCCTGCCGGTCGATCATGGGATTGAGCGATCCCGGAGGATAAAGGATGCCCCACCCCCCCACCGGGAAGATCATGAAGCTCGGCTTGGATGATCGCGTGACCTTCCAGTCCATGTAGTGCGAAATTTCCCCGTCTCGGATCTGCATGCACCGGCCGCGCACGCAGATGACCGTTCGCGGGTTTGCCACGGAGGCCTGCCACAGGCGGGCCAGGCAATCGGACGGATAGAGATTGTCGTCGTCGACGGTGAGGATCGTTGCCCGGGGAAAATCGGCAAGCGCGTAGAGCAGCTTTTTGTAGGGGCGCAGATTGCCTTCCACGAAGCGGATCTCGAAGCGATCGCTTGTCAGCGCCATGAGCTCTTTCGGCAACGCTCGATCCGGAAACTCCTCGAGCGAGAGGTAGAGGACGATCTTGCGCGGCTGGAGCGATTGCGCCAGCAATCCGCGAATGACCCGATGCAATTTGCCGATCCGCACCGGGAAGCTTGTCAGGCTGACCACCAGGTCCTCGACCACTTCCGGCTGCCACAGCCCCGCGGCTCTCGTCGCCTGCCGCATGGCGATTTCGCCGCTGCGCAGCGCGACGGCATAGCGTTTGGCCTGCCGCTGGCGGGTTTTCTTGACGCGGTCTTTGAGCTTCTTCTTCAGCCTACGCGCGGAATTGAGCATCGCCACCATCGAGGGAACGTCGCAGAAACGCCGCTGCATCCCGGCGCTCGGTAGACTTAGCCGCCGGAAGCGCCATGGGTCAAACAATCCGATTTACCGTCATGCCGCAGCCAAAGTCGGCGGGCAGCCTACGGCCGCCTGAAAACAAGGAGACGTTCCGATGGCCGACCAACCGGCACAACCCTCGCTGCCGCCGCCGCTGCTGATGATGCAGCTCTTGTTCGGCAAGCAGCTCACCTATTCGTTGTCCGGCGTGGCTCGGCTCGGCATCGCCGATCACATGAGCGGCGAGCCTCAGCCGGTCGAGGCGATTGCCGCCAAGGCCGGAGCCCACGCGCCCTCGCTCTACCGGGTGATGCGCATGCTCGCGAGCTTCGGCGTTTTCAAGGAGGGACCGCAGCGCCACTTCGCGCTGACGCCGGTCGGCGATCTGCTCAAGACCGGCACCCCTGGCTCGCTCAGATACATGGCGATGATGTTCGGCGAGGAATTCTCGACCCGCGCCTACGAGCACATCGCCGACTGTCTGCGCAGCGGCGGCGATGGGGTGACCGAGGCGTATGGCAAGCCGATCTGGGAGGTGTTGGCCGAGCGTCCCGAGCAGTGCGAGACCTTTCAGCGGGCGATGACCAACTCCACCTCGGTCGCGGCGGACGCCATCGTCGAGGCTTACGATTTTTCCGCCATCGAGCGCCTCGCCGATGTCGGCGGCGGGCACGGGCTGCTGCTCGCCGCGATCTTGCGCGCCAATCCGAAGCTCCAGGGCGTGCTGTTCGATCGTCCGGAGGTGGTCGCGCATGTGCCGAAACAGCAATTCGCCGGCTGCGATGGACGTATAACCACCGAGGCGGGAAGCTTCTTCGAGCGGGTGCCGGAGGGATGCGACGCTTATCTTCTCAAGCACATCATCCACGACTGGAGCGACGAGCATTGCCGCACCATCCTGTCGCTGATGCGCGAGACGCTGCCGAAGCATGGCCGCGTGCTCGTGTGCGAGATGGTGGTGTCCGACGAGCCGGGACCGACGCCCGCCAAGCTGCTCGATATCGAGATGCTGGTGATGACGGTGGGCGGCAAGGAGCGCACGCCAGAGGAGTTCAGCGAGCTGTTCGCTGCCTCCGGCTTGCGGCTCAACCGCATCGTCCCCACGGGGCGGCCGATAGCGGTGATCGAGGCGGTTCCGGCTTAGGCGGTCAATGCGCGGGCGCGATCGCCTTCCACAGCTCGGCCGGGAAGCCGCGCGCATCGACCGTGAAGATCTGCTTGGTGATGGTTGGCTGCTTACCCTTGCAGGTCCAGTCGTAGATCATCGGATGGTCGTGGCCGATCACCACGAGCGGAATCACCTCCGCGTTCGGCTGGCTGGCGCAGAAGTCGCGCATCGCCTTGGTCGGCGTCTTGTCCTGATTGGCCTTGCCGCAGATCGGCGCGTTGCCCTGCACGCAAGCCCAGATCTTGCCGCCCATGCAGCGCCAGACGATGGCCCGCGCCGGATCGACGCCGGCGTCCGTCTGCGCCTTGATCTCTTCCGGCGTATAGAGCGCCGGCACCATCCAGCCGGGCACGGCCGGGCCGGTATAGGCCTTGTCGGGAGCGTCGATATTGCCCGCCGCCTTGCAGTAGGCCGCCGCGTCGGCGGAGGGCGCAGCCCCGGCTTGCGCCGGTGCAAGGCAACCGAAGGCCGCAAGCACGGCAGCGATCGCGATCGGCATCCGCATCGACTTCTCCTCGCTCGCTAGGGCCTCGCACCCCGGGCCCTGCCGAACAGGCCGGCCAGAGCTGACCAGCTTTCGCGCGGAAAGAAAAGCAGCGTGACGCAGATCACGAGGCCCGCGGCGATCAGCGTGTCCTCGAGCCTTTCCCACAACAGCAACGGCTCCAAGGTCGGATCGCCGCTCGCCAGCGCCCAGGCCATCAGAACGATCGCGGCAATCAGGCCGCTGAACAGCCAGAAGCGCGGTAGCTGCGACGGCAGGATGAAGGCGAAGATAAGGATGGCGGCCAAGAGCACGGCTTGCGGCGCGGCGGCAAGATTGAGCAGCCACACCATCAGCGCCGCGAGCACCGTGCCGATTGGGCCCTGGACGATGCGCGTATAGGTGAGGCGGATGTCCGGCAGCATCAACACCAGCACGATGGCCGAGGTCCACACCGCGCGCACGCTCCCCGACTGCACGCCGATCCAAAGTCCCGCGCTCGCCGCGATGGCGTAAGCCAGAGCGAAGCGGAGCCAATGCGACAGGCTGGCCTCGATCGATCCGGGCCAAGGCGCGCCGTCCGGAAGCGGCCCGTTGCCGAGTTGATCGATGAGTTTGGCGACGAGGCACAGCGCGACGGTGCCGGCGAAATACCAAAGGGTCTCCGGCGCCAATTCCGGGAGGCCGGCAATGACGGCGAAGGCGATCGCGCCGAAGCGCACGGCGAAATGCGGGCCCTTGCCGACTTGATTGAGCAGTCCCGCGGCGAAGATGCCGACGAAGAACACGATCCAGAAGATCGGTTGCACGCTCGCGAGCCAAGCACCGAGCAGCCCGCCGACGCCAATGCCGAGCGCGACGCCCGCCGTCGTGCCGAGGCGGGAGACGAGCGAGCCTTCGGTATCGGAGAGCGCGAGCAAGAGCCCGGTGATGCCGCCGACTAACCCGCGCCGGCTTGGCCGCTCACACGCCGACGACGATTGGAGCGCCGATGCTGATGAGGGAGAGCGTGCCGCGGCGAAGATCGAGATGCAGAATCCGAGCGAGGGGGTGCGAGCCCTTGGGCAAATCGGGTGGTGGCGATGTGACGTCGGTCATGAGCGCAGGAACAGCCGGCGCCTCGCCGCCGTTCCTTTACCAGGAACCCCGAGCCTTGATCTCCTGCCCGGCCTACTTCTTAGCGTGCCGATGATGCGGCGGAGGTGTGGCGGCTGGCTGACAGTAAAGCGCGTCGAAACTGCCTGGCTCGGCAATACAGCGGTGATGATGCATGACCTGCGGATTGTAAACTCCCGTGGCAGCCAAAAATGGCACGGACATGATCACTAAGATCGTCCCCATCCGACCCTCCCTCGTTAGCGCGGCAAGCGCCCCAGCCACAGTACCACCCGCCTTCGAGGTTATTCCATGCCTCCACTGAAAGATGCTTCGAGTGTTGCCCGTTGTGCACAGGGCTGAGCTGCTCGGTATCGCTGGCGCTCAGGGGGCAGCGCCACAGCCGAGCAAGAAACGGCGTCAAACGCCTATGTCCGCTCTGGCACTAAGCGGACTAACTCGAGGGCGCGGGCTTATTCGGCTTCTGACCCACAGCAGACATTTCACACAGTATGACTGCGATAGCAGAGCAGCAGATAGAGCCTGATGGCGGCAACCGGACGCTACGGGCCTTATTTCGGCCCTCATACCTTGGCTCAACATCTTCATTCCCGAAGCAGGATGGAGTTTTCGCATGCGAGCCATGTTCGTTGCTTGTTGTCTAGGACTGTTGGTCGGCGTTGTTGCTGCCCCCGTGCACGCGCGCGCGTTCTGCAAATCTAAGGATTGCCAACAAACGTCTGCCCGGAATGCTGCTCCTAAACACGCCGCGACGTCTGTCCAAAAGGGCGCTCGTAAACACGCAGCTACGCCTGTCCATAAGTTGGCTCCTAAGCACACCGCGTCTTCCCATGCTCCAAAGCACACGGCGAAGAAGGCCCCTTCGAAGCACCCCGTGGTGCACAGCGCCACGCGGTCCGTTCACGTTACAAGGACCGTCTCTCAACCGCATCCGGTGAGGTCCGCGAGCCAAGAGTGCGCTCCTTCGGAAGCATGCGATGACGTTGTGAGCGGAGGCTCGCAACTGATACGCCTTGCCATGGAACACCTCGGCGCCAATCCGACTGGCTGGAGCCATAACTGGTGTGGCCGGTTCTTGGCGATGACGTTGGAAGCAGCAGGCCACAGGGGTGGCGGTAATCTGGCGGCGGGTTACGCGGACTACGGTCTGCCAGCCAAGGCTCAAGTGGGAGCGATTGCCGTCATGCCGCACCACGTTGGAATAGTGACGGCGGTCGGCCCCAACTACGTCGTGCTCTTGTCGGGGAACCACGCCCACAAGGTTGGCGTGGGGCGCTACGCCAGCAACAAGATCATCGCGTACCGAATGGCGGCATGATCAGCCATGCCAAGCTCCGGGGCGACGGAACGCCTAAGCGACCATCTAGTTCTATCCAAACGGAGCGCTCTCAAATTGGGCTCTCGGTATGACACGCCTTTTGTTGCTCTCAGTTGTAGCTGCCGGATTGATGTACGCGGCTTACACGTCGCTACTGACGGGCGAATTTGAGCTTTCTGATAGTCCAACGAAGAGAGCAGAACCCCTTCAATTCACTCAAGACACCCCTTGGACCGAAATCGATCCTGCGGCACAAAATTCGCCACACGCTATTGTGCCTGACCAAGATCTTTCCCCAACGGCGGCCCTCGAAGGTTTGCCCTCGCCGAATGAAGTAGAAAAAAATTCTTCAACAGCGAACGCCCAAGCCACCTCAGCGACTGAGCAAACCGAGCATATAAAGATAACGTCGCCCGCTAGCATACGAGAGGGGCCCTCTACCTCAACGGCAATCATCGGTGTCGCAAAGCAGGGGGCTGAGGCTCAGGTCGTTTCACGCCAGTCCGAATGGGTTCAGATCATTGACGCCGCGTCGAAAAAGACGGGGTGGGTTGAGTTGAGTTTTTTGGAGTTGAACAGCCAACCGGGATCACAAGCATTATCAAAACAAAAGATTGAAGCGGCGCTCGATGCGCAAGATGAAACTTATAGCTCAGCGCCCGAGACGTCCAAGCCTTCCGTGGGACCGCGTAAGTCGAAAAAGCACGGATCAAGACACAGTCATCGTAAGCGCGGATATTCATTCAGATTCTTGTTCAGGCGGGCGTGGTAGGCGGAACGTCGGTGCGAGCGCGAGGTCCGCTTTTGGCACTTAGCGGACATTCGCATTTGTCGCCATCAAGTTGGTCGAACAGGGATGAGCAGCGCGGACCGCCTCCGGGGGCTCTCCAAGGTGATGACGTACCGCTCGACTATTACGAGGACGGCTATCCGAAGCTGCCCGCGTGTCTCGATCGAAGGCGCATCATCTTGGCGAAGGCGGCTTAATGGGCCCGACCCTGGTTTTGCGGTCCCCTGCGTGGATGTGAAGAGCAGAGTTGGGCCCAACCAGGGGCTCGCCTGGCAAGACTGGTCTTACCGCGTCGTCGGTGGGGCTTTAAACTTTGACATGGGGCGCCAGTGGCCCGACGCGCACAGGCAAATTGGCGGACCTCTACGCGCCGAGCCTGTCAGCCGAGGAGGCCCTCTGGCTAACGCCATCTAGTGTAGAGCTAAAGGTAACGAATGGAACCTGCCTGCCCCACCACGGGGCGTGAAGTTTCCACCGGCATCGAAATCGACCCGACGAGCTATCGCGGGCTGCCCAGCGAGTTCACAGAAATAACGTGTCCGGTCTGCAATGAAACTCACAATCTGTCCAACGTGCAGCCGCGGGCGGAGCGCAGGGCACGCCCGCAGGAGGTATGACCGTCACGCACGGGCTGGCGCAATAAGGGAAATTCGGGAGCTAGCCGCTCGACGCGAAAGGACCACGCTGCGTCCGTGCCTGAAAGGGAGATCCTATAGACTCTCCGCGTTGGTTCTGCCTTGCCAAGTTGTCGTTGTCCGACTGTAACTCCGCAGCAAGGCGCTCCCATCGATGAGCGGTATCCGTAAGGCTGTCTCTAAGAACGGGGTCGTTCGTCTCTGCCGCAAGCCTCAAACATCGCTTGGCTTGCTCTCTGCATTCTTTGGGATCTGCCGACATGACGATCCTCCACGCATTTACCAACCCAATATCAATTCCAAAAGCTATCAATATTCAAGCCCGTCGCAAAAGTTAGGAGCGCCGACCTAAGCCGACGCTCACCAAAGCCTCGGTCAGTTCAACCGGGGCTAGGTTCAAGTTCATAAATTTCGGTAGTGCGAGTTACCGTGGTCTCCGCTTTTCACCCAGGTGATTTCGAGCGGCCACCCCGCACGAGTAACTTGCTACCACTAGCGACGGCAATTCGCTGTAGCGCGAGAGGTGCGTCGGGAGATCAAAGAGGGTTACTCCATATCCTCAAGCTACAGCAAAAGGGCGCCCGCCGAAGCGGACGCATCAGCGATTTATCCAAGCAAAAGACATGCGGCCCATTGGATAGATAAAGAGTGGGCGCAGCCCGAAGCCGACGCCCTCACACGATCCAAATGAGCTGATGCCCTAGTCGAACTACCAGGGTGCTAACAGGAGGTTGAGGAGAACAAGCCGAGGCGATATTGTCTTTGTCGGGGTGGGGGTGTTGGCCCTCTAGGGGAAGGCTCCGCGACAATCCCTGTTAGTGGCTTAGCGTGGCGTAAGTTGCGTACCTGGCGCCGGTCCGGGCGCTGCATCTCAGTTTTGCGATGGAGGGTACCAAGATGTTCACGACGAAGCCCGAGGCGGGCGAGAAAATCACCAAATTGGGTGGAGGCGATGCGAAGTCGCCCTTCACCGAGCGTCCGGCAACCTATGCTTCCAAGAGCCCGGGCCCAAGTGCGAGCAAGATGGTCCCGTCGATTATCGGCGAGGACCTGACGATCAGAGGCAACGTCATCTCTGCAGGCGAGATCCAAGTCGACGGCGAGATTGAGGGCGACATACGTTGCGGCTCAGTTCTGCTCGGCGACAAGTCGAAGGTGACGGGTGGTGTTGCCGCCGAGGATGTAGTTGTGCGCGGCCACGTTGTCGGATCGATCAGGGGCTTGCGCATTACGCTCCAGGCGCAATCCCATGTGGAAGGCGACATCTTCCACCAGAGCCTTGCCATCGAGCAGGGTGCCTATTTCGAAGGAAAGTCACGCCGCTCCGACAATCCACTCGCAGAGATCAAGGTTCCAGGCGCGAACGGCTCGGCGAACTTCGGGTCCCATTCCGCGAGTTCCCCGAGCGTGTTGTCTCCCGTAGCGGCGGAATAGCAAAGGGCTATTGAAGGACTTCGGCTTCGAGGCCTGCTTTTCGAAGCCGACCCTTTCAAGCCAGGCCGGAGCGGCAACCCGCTCGTCGGCCAAAGGGTGCGCTTCAAACTCAGCGACAGCTTCCAAAACGCTTTGGCCGATGACTTCGACACCTCGCGAGAAGGCTGGCGTCGAGTTCACCAACTGTAAGTTGGCCCGATGAGAGGATGACGAAATTTGCAGAATGTTGCCCCCAGTGTTGCCCGGGATGCCACATTCTCAATTCGGTTTTTGGCTAAGTGCTTGGATTATTTGGCTCCCCGGGCCGGACTCGAACCAGCGACCCAGCGGTTAACAGGCGCCACCGGTAGAAAAACGGGGGGCAACCCAGCGGTGTGCGGGTAAACCTCTGAAGCATATTTTCTTTTCATTTCAATGACTTTGAAGCAAGCTAAGACACCGTGGGACACCTCGGGGCTTCACAGGGTAACTCGCCCTTTTGAAGCCCCGGCGACCCTCCGGGGCTTCAGCCCCGCGCTCTCAACGGTGGCAGAAGGAAGGGTTGCCATGTCAAAATCGCCAAAATACCCGGTCGTCGTGCATCTTGTGGGCCAGGACGGGAACGGTTTCGCCATCCTTGGCCGCACGTGCCACGCCATGAGGGAGGCACGTGTTCCCTCAAAGCAAATCGCCAAGTTCATGAAGGACGCCGCCGCGCGCGATTACGACAACTTGCTTGTGACCGTCATGCGATGGGCGGATGTGAGATGAGCCGGCAACCCAACCCTGGCGCCAGGGTCGCAGCCTCGCTGGTTAGGCACGCGCGCTCCTCTGCCGCGCGAAGAGCCAAGAAGCTGGGCATGCCGCCGCGTCAACATTGCCGAGCGCGTGACTGGCTAACCAAGGGTCCTGACCAGAGCGCCTCCTTCGATGTACACAGTGGCGGCCTGACCATAGCTATGGGGTTGTCCTGGCGACATCGACTTCCGCTACTGGGGTGAACGGGACATCAAATCCGAGAGCCCGTCGAAGATGTGCCGATAGCGGGGGTCAAAGCAGCGCGGCCTTCGATGGCTTCGACGGCTTTAGGAGAAAATGTGCTGCGTAAGCTGGGCGGCGATGCGCCGGCCTCACCGTCGCGCTTCAGCGTCATTGACGGCCCTTGGCCGTCAAACGCTGCACTAGCGGGCATGTCGGCGACCAAAGATTGGAGTATCGGCTGCGGATAAGCGAACCGACCGGATCGCGGAAATCGACAGATGATGCTAACGGGAGCCTGAATAACTCAGGAGTTTGGACGTGGCCGTTAGCGTCGCCCCTTATTTCAGCGCCCACGATCTCTCCGTGCTGATCGATTTTGTGCTCTTCGCTGCGACACTCGCAGGCGTCGCCATCTTTCATCGGCATGCACTTGCCGCCGCTCTACTAGGGCTTAGCGCCATCACGCTCAAGAAGCTTCTGGGCACTGGCTTTAACGAGGGCCCAGGTCTCGCAGGCCTCCTGGCGCATTACCAGCATGAATGGGTACTGATAGCGAATTTGTTTCTGCTTCTGGTCGGCTTTGCTCTCCTTGCGCGCCATTTCGAGGCGAGTCGTGTGCCCGATTGGATGCCGGCGGCTCTACCAGACAACTGGACCGGCGGCTTTGTTCTCCTGGTCCTCGTGTTCGTTATCTCCTCGTTTCTCGACAATATCGCCGCGGCACTGATCGGCGCGACGGTGGCCAGGCATGTCTTCAAAGACCGCGTCCGCATAGGTTACCTCGCAGCAATCGTCGCCGCGTCCAACGCCGGCGGTTCAGGCAGCGTGATCGGCGACACGACGACCACAATGCTTTGGATCTCCGGCGTCAGCCCGCTTCAGGTGCTGCATGCCTATGTCGCGGCTACGTTTGCTCTGGTTGTCTCCGGTATCCCGGCATCGCTTGCCCAACAGAAATCCGCGCCAATCGTCAAAGATCCACCGACGGGTCTGCATATCTCTTACCGGCACGTTGCCGTGGTGATTATTGTGCTCGCGTCGGCGATCGTGGCCAATGTCGGGGCACATCTCCTCGACGCCCATGTTCTGGACACGGTCCCCCTTATAGGGCTTGCGGTCGCGGCTGCCCTTCTCCTGAGCAGCCCAATCGCGCGGCCTGATTGGTCCATCCTTCCCCACGCCGCACGCGGCGCGCTGTTTCTGATAGCTCTTGTCTCCGCAGCGTCGCTCATGCCGGTTAAGTCCCTGCCGACGCCAAGTTGGGAGGCAACGCTCGGACTCGGCTTCGTCTCGGCCGTGTTCGACAATATTCCGCTGACAGCGCTCGCCATAAAGCAGGGAAACTATGATTGGGGATTCCTCGCCTACGCGGTAGGTTTCGGAGGTTCCATGATCTGGTTCGGGTCTTCGGCGGGCGTCGCGGTTGCTGGCCTGATACCCGAAGCGAAATCCACGTTGCGCTGGCTGAAGGAGGGATGGCCTGTCGCGCTTGGATATATCGTCGGGTTCCTCCTCATGCTTGCTCTGCTTGGTTGGAACCCCGACATGCTCTAGGCAATCGTGTCGAGATTGTCCCCCGAAGGCTATGGCCTGCGGCCACGGTTGTTTCCTAAGAGGAAAACTTAATTCATCCGTTTGACGACATTTTTTCGCAGCCGTACAAATTAGGTTGGGTGCCAAAGGGAGCATCAGCAGGCCCCCGTGACATAACGGCGAAGACGTTGGTCTGCCTGGTCTGCGACGCGCGCAATATATCTAGACATCGCCCGCTTTGTTGCTGGGCGCGATTTTTGCGGCCCACGCAACAGCGGCAAGCAGCTTACGTGGGAGATTATTATGGAAGGCAATCTCAATGCACTAACGACAATCTTCACGGAGTTCTACTACTTCGTGACGATCGTCATGATGTTTCTGATCCATGCTGGCTTCTGTACGTATGAGGTCGGCGTATCTCGCCGACGTAACCATCTGAAAACGCTGTTGAAGAATGCGATCGCGATCCCTGTCGTGACCGTCACCTTTTACTCTGTTTGGCTGGTGGATCTACTTTGCGTTTCCGAACGGACCGGGAATCACCGGCGGACTGATTCCGGCACCATTCGCCGAACCTTGGAATCCGCTGATGGGCGCGCATCTTTCCGGCGTCAACGCCAATGAGACCGGCGTCACGCCGGTCGATGCTCTGATTTGGCACCGTCTCAATGGCGTATTCTGGGGAGCCTTCCTCCTGTTCTCGATCACGACCGCCTCGATCATCTCGGGATCGGTCATCGAGCGCGCGCGTTCAGGCGCATTCTGGGTCGTGGCCGTTCTAATCGGCTCGGTGTTATGGATCCTCGACGCGGCCTGGGGCTGGCACCCGCAAGGCTGGATGGTGAAGCTGTGGGGGTATCATGACGCCTATGCCTCCGGCGTCGTGCACGCCATCGCGGGCGGCGCGGCCCTTGCCTTTTTGATCGTTCTCGGTCCGCGCATCGGCAAATTCCGTGCGGACGGGACGCCTCGCGATATACCTCCCCACAATGAGTGGCTGGTAACGATCGGTCTGTTCCTGATCTACACCGGCTTCTGGGGATTCTACGCCGCGTGCAACATTCCGATCATCAGCCCGGAGACTATCGCGGGGCAGATCACCGGCACCACGTGGACGGCGACAAATATCTATCTCGCGCCAACAAATTTCGGTTCGCAATTCGCTCAGACCATAACGGTCAAATGCCGCATCTGTGAGGACTTTCGCCGCCGCGCTTGCAAGCTCCGTCCTCTTCGCCTTGCTTTTGCTCGTCCTTGCGACCGCTGGCGCGCGAGCCGAACTGAAGCCAATCAATCCGTTCGCAGCGACCGAGGTCGCGCCCGGACCTCCTTCGGCCTTCGCGCCGCGTCCCGTAGCGGTGCCATTTCAGGCGACAGGGCCGCTTGGGCGGTTGTTCGCGTGGGTGCTGGACAAGCAGCAGGGCTTGCAACGCATGCTGGCTACCAGCGTCAAGGGGCTCAAGACCGACAACCCCATGGCCGGCGCCCTCACACTGGCGGGGCTCTCATTCCTTTACGGTATCTTGCACGCGGTGGGTCCGGGGCATGGCAAGACCATTATTTCGTCTTACGTCGTCGCCAATGAGGAGACGGTAAGACGCGGGGTAATCATCTCCTTCATCGCAGCAGGCCTGCAGGCACTGACTGCAGTGGTCCTCGTCGGCTTGCTACTGTTCGGGCTCAATGCATCCGGACTTCAGGTCAATGCCTGGTCCAACCAGCTGGAGAGCGTGAGCTACGCGATGATTGCGGTCGTCGGCCTTTACCTGCTGACGACCCAGCTGCTGCGCTTATTCCGGAACTGGCGCGGCGTGCCTGCAGCGCATGCCGCCGACGAACAACTCGCGCATAGGCAAGCCGAGCATCACACGCATGATCATGCCCATCACCATAACCGCGGCCAATCCCATGATCATGATCATCACGACCATGGTCACGATCACCACCATTACGCGCCGGGTGAGGCGTGTGATCATATCGTCGATGCACGGCAACTTGCGGGTCCCTTCTCCTGGCGAAAAGTCATGGCCGTGGTGTTCTCGGTCGGCATCAGGCCCTGCACCGGGGCGATCCTCGTGCTCGTATTTGCGGTAACGCAAGGGGTCTTCTGGGCCGGGGTCGGCGCCACCTTCGCCATGGCGCTTGGCACCGCTATCACGGTCGCCGTGCTCGCGACGCTTGCGCTCGGCTCGCGCGAGCTGGCGCTCAAACTTGGAGGCGCAAACAGCGCCTGGGCAAACGCGGTCTGGACCACATGCACAATCGGCGGCGCGACGATTATCCTGCTGTTTGGCGCGGTCCTGTTTGCAGCGTCTCTTGGGCCGACTCGGCCGTTTTAACGGCACCTATTTGTCAGCGAGTAAGGTTCGGCTCCTCGCAGCTCCGACGACCGCGGCCTTACGAGCTCCTTCTAATTCGTGACGTCGAAATCCATGCCCTCGAAAGTGTAGCGGGGCACTTGCGTCCAGACGCCGTCCTCCTGCACCGGTACCTTGTGCACCTTGACATTGTCGACTTCGAGCTTGCCGGTCTTCTGGTTGACCCAAAAATCGATGTCGTAATATTCGTCCGTGCTGCCCGGCTTGCGGAAGTCGGTGCAGGCGAAATACTCGCCGTCCTTCTTCAGATGCCGCACCGGCTGGTGCATCTCGACGAACTCGAGCGGGATGGTCTCGCCGGTCTTGTCGTCCTTGATCGGGACGTCGCCGTTCGCATCCTTATGCGTGGCGATGTAGTCGTGAATGGCGCCCATCACCTGCCACGCGCGCGTCACCTCCATGTCGCCGGGGTGCTCCTGCACGGGGAGCCACCACCAGGCGACCGGCATGCGCGTCACCATGTAATAGCTGTCGCCATCCTGCTTCGGGCCCTTCTGCACCCTGATGTCCATCAGGGTCAGCTTGTCGCCCTCGGGCTTCAGCCAGAAATCGATGGCGTATTGCTTCTTGGGCACGTCCTTGTCGTGGAAGATGGCATTGGCGAACCAGCCATAGCCTTCCATGCCGCGCACGATCTTGATCTGCTCAAAGACCAGGTTGAGGTCGGCATCGAGCTTGGGATCGTGAAACACGAAGGCGCCGTCCTTGGAGCGCTCGGCGATCACCTCTGCGACCCGCTTGTTGACGTCCTCCTCGGTGAACTCCTTGGAGGGCTTCGCGGCGCCCTCTGCGGACTGACCGGAAGCGGAGGGAGCTGTATTGCCCTGTGCGACGAAGAACTCCTTCGCCTTCTGGATGTTCTCGTCCGGGCTCTTGAGGAAGGCCGCTTTCGAGGCTTCCGTAGAGAAGCAATGGACCTTGCCGTCGGGCGCGGTCCAATTGACCGAGCAGTCGGTCTTTACCACCTGGCCCGAAGCTAGACCCATGGCACAAGAATCATTGAACTCGCCCTTGGGAGCCGATGGGGGCGCGGGAGTCATCGCTGGCGCGGGCGTCGGGGGCTGATCGGCGGCCAATGCAGGGGCCAAGGCGGAACAGCACAACGCTGCTGCCATCGCCGCAGCGCGTGTCATCGAGGCAAGGCCTCGATCAGAACGGTCGTACATCATGGGTTTAAGCTTCCTTGTCACCCGGGCGCTGATGCACCGCTTGTAGATGTCAAGGCGCCCGGCGCTGAGACTGCCCTCGCAGCCTCAAACGTTGCCGGCCTTCAAAAGCTCGGGCGATAGGCTGGGGGCGTGATTGCCCTCAGTGACTCCGCAGCCGAAGTCACGTCAAATTAAATCCGTGGTTTGTAACTGTAACGTGATCTGGCTCAGCCGCATGCTCGCTGCGATCTACTTTGAGTGAGCGCGAGCGGTTGTTGAGCAAATACCCGGCTGCGAAAGGCAGAGCTAATGCGGTGGCGCAAACGGCCTAAGACAGCCTGGACCTTCCCACGACCGCGAGCAGCCGAGCAGGAGCCCGACAGCCCCTTGAGTTGAGGGTTGGCCCGGCCAGGGTGCTCGCCCTCCCAGCGCGTCCCAGCGCGGCATGAAGCCCCAGTGAAGCCCGGGCTGTAGAACCCTCTGATGATTTTTGGCTAAGTAATTGGATTATTTGGCTCCCCGGGCCGGACTCGAACCAGCGACCCAGCGGTTAACAGCCGCTTGCTCTACCAACTGAGCTACCGGGGAGCAGAGCGCGCTCACGTCAAGCGGCGCTACGACCTGGTAGATAGCAAAAGGCAAGAGGGCTTTCCAGAGCTTTGCGCCAGTCCGCGGAACTGGCGGCCGGCGCGACGACGGCGCGGGTTGCGGCGCCGGCGCATCGCCCTTATGTCCGGCATCGACCCGCCACGAGCCCGAGCCCCGAGATGGCCCACAAAGTCCGCCTGTTCAATCGCCACTGGCACCTGCCGCAATCGAAGCCGATCCGCATCGGGCTCGGCATTCTGCTCATCGCCGGCGGCCTGCTCGGCTTCTTGCCCGTGCTCGGCTTCTGGATGATCCCGCTCGGGCTTCTCGTGCTGTCGGTCGATCTGCCTGTGGTGCGGCGCTGGCGCCGCCAGCTCACCGTATGGTGGCATCGCCGCAAAGGCGAGACCGGCGAGACGGACGGCGTCGAGAAGGCGTCGAACGGGAAGGCCGGCTGAGCGGCGTGACGCGGCGCGGGCGCCGTTGGCGCACTGCGCCGCCGAGAGGAGCGCGTCGGGGAGTTGGAGGCCACGACCGGAATCGAACCGGTGTGCACGGATTTGCAGTCCGCTGCGTAACCACTCCGCCACGTGGCCGTTTGTGGAGAGATGTCCCTTTACTAAGTGAATGTCCCCCTATTGTGTCAATACGCGATGAAGCGCCTCGGGCTCGGCCTGGCTACCAGCGCTCCCGGCGGGATGCTAAAGACGCGCGGGCTTCCGTCAATTCGGGCCCCGATTGCAGAGTATCGAGAGAGGGTGGATGACCGGCTTCGAGCGCCAGCGGCTGAATATGGTGGAGTCGCAGCTCCGTCCCAACGAGGTCACCGAACCGCGCCTGCTTGCAGCCATGCGCGCGCTGCCCCGCGAGCGCTTCGTGCCGCCTAAGCTGGCCGGCCTCGCCTATATCGATGAGGCGATCGAGGTCTTTCCGGCGATCGATGGCGCGCCGGCACGCTTCCTGCTCGCGCCGATGGTCTTGGCGCGGCTCGTTCAGCTTGCCGCCATCGAGCCGCAAGACAGCGTGCTCGATATCGGTTGCGCCACGGGATACTCCACGGCGGTGCTTGCGAGCCTTGGCCGCCATGTGACCGGGCTCGAGCCCGAGCCGGAGCTTGCCGGCGCCGCGCGCGATAGCTTGCGCGAGCTCGGCCTCGACAATGCCGACATCGTCGAGGGGCCGCTCGGCGCTGGTTTCGCCGATCGCGCGCCCTACGATGTCATCGTCTTGAACGGCAGCGTGCCGGAAGTGCCGGCGAGCCTTTTCGCGCAGCTGAAGCAAGGCGGCAGGCTTGCCGCCGTCCTGTCGGCGCGCGCGAATCGGTCAAGCCAGGGCCGGGCATATCTGTTCATTAAGGTGGGAACCGAGCTGAGCGGGTTGCCACATTTCGACGCCGGGGCGAGGCCGCTTCCCGGCTTCACCCCTGAATCCTGCTTTAGTTTCTAGTTTTCCCCCATCCGCGGCCTTTTCGCACTGTTGCCCTGATCCCACAGTGGCTGGAGCAATTTCCGCGATCCACCGCAATCCAACTGTTCGCGGGTATCGCGACCCGACTATGCTGCCTATGGTTTGAATCATTAGGGGGCCGGGGGGCTTCACCAACCGCGGAGAAGTCCGTTGCGAGGCGTCGTGAGGCACGACACTTGGTCGTGCGCGGGTAGATCATGGCGGCTGCATGGCGGGGCTGTTGTTGTAATCGCGTTCCTCGTCGTCACTGTCTTTGGCCGTCCGGCTAGCGCCGAGACGATCGAGCAGGCTTTGGCAGACGCGTATTTGGTCAATCCCGTGCTGAATGCTGAACGGGCGAGGCTGCGGGCGACCGACGAACAGGTCGCGCTCGCCAAGTCTGGCCTGCGTCCGTTCATCAGCGGCTACGGCCGACACGGCCTTCCAGCATACAGACAACGATGTCTCGCTCCCGAAAGTAGGCGGTCCCAGCGGACTATTAAGCGGTAACGCAGCTGAGCGAAGCAGCTGTGGCGGCCATCGGGGCCGGTGCATTCCCAGCGGGGACCAGCCACCCCCGCGGTTGGTCAGTGCAACTCACCCAGCCGCTGTTCGAGGGCTTTCAGAACCTCAATGCCATCCGGCAGGCGAAGTCGACGGTGCAGGCGGCGCGCGAAGCGCTTCGCACCGTCGAGCAGACGGTCCTGCTCGATGCCGCGACCGCTTACGTCAATGTCGTGCGCGACACGGCCATCGTTCGCCTGCGCGAGAACGACGTGACGGTGCTGACGGAGCAACTCAAGGCGACCAAGGACCGCTTCGATGTCGGCGAGGTGACACGCACCGACGTGGCGCAGGCTGAAGCCCGTCGCGCTGAGTCGCTGGCGACGCTCGCCGCGGCCCAAGCCAATCTCAAGACGAGCCGCGCGGCCTACGAGCAGATCATCGGCCATCCGCCCGGCAATCTCGTCACGCCCCCCTCGATCCGCCGTCTGCTGCCGTCGACCCTCAACGAAGCCATGACGCTCGGCGACGGCGAGAATCCGATCATCCTCGCCGCCGTCTATACCGAGGAGGCCTCGCTCTATGCCGTCCAGCAGATCATGGGCGAGCTCCTGCCCCAGGTCACGCTCGAGGCGCAATATCAGGAGCGGTTCGGCTTTCTGAATACCCCCGACACACCGGGCGACGCCTCGCTTGAAGAGGAGGACACCACCACGGTGATAGGGCGCTTGAACGTGCCGCTCTACCAGGGCGGCGGCGTCGCGGCCCGGGTGCGCCAAGCCAAGGAGACCAACAACCAGCTCAAGAAAGAGGTCGAGGATGCGCGCCTCAGGGTCCATGCCGACGTGATCGCCAATTGGGGCATCCTGCAATCATCGGGTCCGGCGATCACTTCCGCCCAGGCGGCCGTATCCGCCAATAAGATCGCTTTGACCGGCATGCGCGAGGAGGAGAAAGTGGGCCAGCGCACCACGCTCGACGTGCTCGATGCGCAGAGGGAGCTGTTGAACTCGCAGATCGGCCTCGTCACGGCGCTGCGCGACCGCATTGTCGCCGAATATTCGATCTATGCCGCCATCGGCCGCATGGATGCGCAAACCCTTGGTCTGCCAGTACCTTACTACGATCCGCTTGAGCATTATGACATCGTCAAGAATAAGTGGATTGGTCTGCGCCCGCCGCCGCCGCCGGCGCCAGATGAATGAAACAAATCAGCGGCCTTGCGCGTTAACCAACGTTAAGAAACGTTAAGGTTTGCGCCTCCAAATCGGGACTTGGTTCTTAATGCTGTGTTAAGTTACATACACTCAAGAGCGACCCAGGTGTTTCACTCAAGAGCGACCCAGGTGTTTTGACCGCCGGTCGATGCGGGGGGTTCATATGGCGGTAAGGGATCAAGTCATGACCAGCACGGAGCGAGCTCCGGAGCCGACGATGGAAGAGATTCTCGCGTCCATTCGCCGGATCATTTCTGACGACGAACAGAATCCAACTCGGAAGCCAGCCGCCGCCGCGGCGCCTCAGAACGATCACGACGACGAAGGTCTCGAGGCCACGGAAGGCGAGGCGGACGATCGGATCATCAACGACATCGCTCGCGTCTTGAGCGGTGGTGGCGGGAATACCGCCGCGCCGGAGGCCCCGGTTGAGGCTTCGATGGACGAGGAGGAGGACATCCTCGACCTGACCGCCGAGCTTGGCGGGTTGGAGCCCGTCGAGGAGACCATGGAGGCTGAAGTCGTTGAGATGGTCGAAGTGGTCGCCGAGGCCGCGCCGACCGAGACCGCTGCGGCTGAGACGCCGCCGCCGGAAGTCTTTGAACCGGCGCCTGCGCCACAGCTCCAGGCCGCCGCTGCGCCCGAACCTGTGCCGGCCGCGCCGCCGCTGCCGATGTCGGCGAGCGATGAAGCCGCCTCCGCGCTCGAGCGGGCGATTGCCGCCTTGCGGGCGGGCCAGCTTCCCACCTCATTCTCCGAGTTCACCGCGAGCCCGGCGCCCGTCTTCCAGACGCAGCCGCTGCCCGAGCCGGTAATCGCGCCGGAGCCTCTGCCGGCCGTGGCCGAGCCGAGCTCGAGCTTGCGCCTGAGCCTGAGGTCGTGCTCGCCGAGTTCGAGGCCGAATTGGTCATCGAGGACCCCGTGGTCGTCGAGGCCGTCGAAAGCGAGCGGCGGCAGGCCCCCGCTTGGGAGGCCGACGCGCCGTCTTTTGCCGCGGCCGTCGAGCACGAAGCCGAGCGCGAGGCCCCGCGGACCAATGGGCATCACGACTATGTCTCGGCCGCTCCCAGAACCTTGGAGGACAGCGTCAAGGACCTGCTGCGTCCGATGCTGCGCCAGTGGCTCGATGAGAACATGGCCCGGGTGCTGACCTCGGCCCTGAAGGACGAGCTCAAGGACAATCCGGCTCGGTTCCAGCAGGACTGAAGTCGCTCTCTAGGTTGACAGCCGAGAAGGCAACAGCGTAGGACGCCCGCGACGTCTCCCGCCGCTTTGTCCTACCCTTTCATGCTCGACAAGACCTATCAGCCGCAAAACATCGAAGACGCCGTCTATGGCGCCTGGGAGGAGGCGAACGCCTTCGCCGCCGGGGCGCCGGGGCGCGAGCGCGCCAAGCCTTTTGCCATCGTCATTCCGCCGCCGAACGTGACGGGATCGCTGCATATGGGGCATGCGCTCAACAACACGCTCCAGGACGTGCTGGTGCGCTTCGAGCGCATGCGCGGGCGCGACGTGCTGTGGCAGCCCGGCACCGATCACGCCGGCATCGCCACGCAGATGGTGGTCGAGCGCCAATTGATGGAACGGCAGGAGCCGAACCGCCGCGCCATGGGCCGCGACGCCTTCATCAAGCGCGTCTGGCAATGGAAGGAGGAGTCCGGCAACACCATCGTCGGCCAGCTCAAGCGGCTCGGCTGCTCCTGCGACTGGTCGCGGCTGCGTTTCACCATGGACGAGGGCCTGTCGCGCGCCGTGCGCAAGGTGTTCGTCGATCTCTACCGCGCCGGCCTCATCTACAAGGACAAGCGCCTCGTCAATTGGGACCCCGAACTGTTGACCGCGATCTCCGACCTCGAGGTCGAGCAGATCGAGACCAAGGGCCATCTCTGGCATCTCCGCTATCCCATCGAAGGGATGCCCGGGAAGTTCATCGTCGTCGCCACCACGCGGCCCGAGACCATGCTCGGCGACACCGCCGTTGCCGTGCATCCCGACGATGAGCGCTACAAGCATCTCGTCGGCAAGAACGTCATCCTGCCGCTGGTCGGCCGGCGGATTCCGATCATCGCCGACGAATACTCGGACCCGGAGAAGGGCTCAGGCGCGGTGAAGATCACGCCGGCGCACGACTTCAACGACTTCGAGGTGGGCCGACGGCATGGGCTGCCGATGGTCAATGTGCTGAGCCCGGAAGGGAAGCTTCTGCTCGATCCCAATCCCGACTTCATCCAAGGCATCGAGCCCGGTCCGCAACTCAAGGCAACGATCCTCGAATTCAACGGCGTGTTTCGCTTCGCCGCGCGCAAGCTGATCGCCGCAAGGCTCGAAGCCGATGGCCTGATGGAGAAGATCGAGCCGCATCTCCACACCGTGCCGCATGGCGACCGCTCCAATGCCGTGATCGAGCCGCGCCTCACCGACCAGTGGTATGTCGACGCCGCCACCTTGGCCAAACCGGCGATCGACGCGGTGAGGCGCGGGCAGACCACCTTCGTGCCGAAGAATTGGGAGACGACCTACTTCCACTGGATGGAGAACATCCAGCCTTGGTGCATCTCGCGTCAGCTCTGGTGGGGGCACCAGATCCCCGCCTGGTACGGGCCTGACGGTGAGATCTTCGTCGCCGAGGACGAAGCCGGCGCGGCGGCGCTGGCGAACGAGCATTACGGCAAGGCCGTTCCGCTCGAGCGCGACGAGGACGTGCTCGACACCTGGTTCTCTTCGGCGCTGTGGCCGTTCTCCACCCTAGGCTGGCCCGACAAGACGCCCGAGCTTGCCCGTTACTACCCGACCGACGTGCTGGTCACCGGCTTCGACATCATCTTCTTCTGGGTCGCGCGCATGATGATGATGGGCCTGCATGTGATGGACCAGGCGCCGTTCCGCGACGTCTACATCCACGCGCTGGTCCGCGACGAGAAGGGCCAGAAGATGTCGAAGTCGAAGGGGAACGTGATCGATCCCCTCGACCTGATCGGCAATTACGGCGCCGATGCCTTGCGCTTCACGCTCGCCGCCATGGCGGCGCAAGGGCGCGACATCAAGCTCAGCTCCTCGCGCGTCGAGGGCTATCGCAATTTCGCGACCAAGCTGTGGAACGCCGCGCGCTTCGCCGAGATCAACAATTGCGTGCCGCAGCCCGACTTCGATCCGGCCACGGCGAAGGTCACGCTCAATCGCTGGATCGCCGGCGAGAGCGAGCGGACGCTCGCCGCCGTCACCGAGGCGTTGCAGGGCTTCCGCTTCAACGAGGCGGCCGGCGCCATCTACCATTTCATCTGGCACGTCTATTGCGATTGGTATCTCGAGCTGATCAAGCCGATCCTTGCCGGCGCCGATGCGGCCGCTGCCGCCGAGACGCGCGCCATGACCGCCTATGTGCTCGACCAGGCGCTCAAGCTGCTGCATCCCTTCATGCCTTTCGTCACCGAGGAGCTGTGGGTCAAGCGCGCGCCGGAGGCGGGCCGTGCGACCCTGTTGATGCTCGCGCCATGGCCAGAGCATCGCGGCCTGGAAAATGCCGAGGCCGACGCCGAGATCGGCTGGCTGATCCGGTTCATCTCGGAGGTGCGCTCGGTGCGCGCGGAGATGAATGTGCCGGCCGGCGCCAAGGTGCCGCTTGTCGTCTCTGGCGCGAGCGATGCGACCCGCGCGCGCGTCGCCCGCCACGAGGAGACCATGCTTCGGCTGGCGCGGCTGGAGACGATCGAATTCGGCGCGTCCCCGCATGGCGCGGTGCAGATCGTGCTCGACGAGGCGGTGCTTGCCTTGCCGCTTGCCGGCATCATCGACGTCGACGCCGAGCAGAAGCGGCTGAAGCGCGAGATCGACAAGGTCGGCTCGGAGATCAGGCAGCTCGACGCCAAGCTCGGCAATGAGAAATTCGTCAGCCGCGCGCCGGAGCACGTGGTCGAGGAGCAGCGCGAGCGGAAGACCGAGGCGGAAGCCGTCGCCGCCAAGCTCGCTCAGGCGCTGAAGCGCCTCGAAGCCGCGCTTTAGCCAGTTCGTCCCCTCGCGTCAGGCTCTCGCAGCCTCCTCTCGTTCGATCTCGCGTATCCGCCGAGCGAACACGACCAGGTAGGCGAGGATGAAGACATAGAGCAGGCTCTCGATCGTCTCGCTCGGCCGCTGCATCAGCTCTCCCATGTAGCCCTTCTGAAAGCGCCATGTCGGCGAGCTTGACGCCCATGGCCGCGACCGCCACCGGCAGCAGCGCGAACGGCGGCAGGAACAGCGATAGCCGGTTGGCGCGCACCCTCGGATCGAACATCGCGGCGATCGGGATGATGATGCCGCCGATCAGCACGCCGAGCTCCAGCACCGCGCGCGGATATTTCTCGAACACGGCATAGGTGTTGTGCAGGTTCGTTTCCTGCTGCCGGTTCACCTCGGCCCAATATTCCGGCGTGTTCCAATGGAAGAAATGCTGGCCCCAGCTCATCTCCTCGCCGGCGATATAGAGGCAACTCAGCGCGGCGATGATGGTGACGGTGAGCACGAACGGCCGCCGGCGCACGAACGGCTTGCACAGCAGCCGGATGGCGAGCGCGAGCGCGACCAGCATGGTCGCGAACTGGGAGAACTCCAGCACGCCGTAGCCTTCGGGGATGATCCATTTGGCATAGAACGCCGGATCGAACCGATTGATCAGCATCAGCAGAGCCAAGGCGATCGCCGGCAGGGCGAGCCACCACCACGCCTCGCTCCAACCGGGGTCGGTCGCGAACGGACGGTAAGGTCCGCTTGTCGCCGGGTCGGGGAGGTGCGGCCGCGCGGCGCTTGCCCCGCGTGCCGACGGCAGCCTATCGCTCATGCCCGACACCCCCGATTGGCGGCGCCAGGAACAACGGCGGCGGCTTGGCATGGTCCGTACCGCTCGCATAGACCGCGTTCGCCGCGGCAATTTCCGGCAGCTTGCTGACCTCCTCGCCGAGCAGCTGTCCGTTCCGCGCGAAGCGCTTGACGGCGTAAACGCCGGGCCGCGTCTGCTGCACTTCCATGAAGCCCGCGAGCGCAAACGGCATGGTCGCTGTTCATGAAAAATCGATTGGCGGCGATGTCCGGCGTTTCGAGGTGTACGCCGAATGCGAGCGCCACGGTCTGCGCCAGGCGGTAGCTGGTCGGTGGCGACAACGTCTTGAAGCAGCGTCGCCACGTTCGACTGCGGCCGGTTGGTGAGGAGCAGCATGGGGACCATCGCCACCCGCAGATCGCTGAATCCGTGCCCCCAGCTTCCATTCTCGGCCATCAACTCGCTGTGGTCCGCGGTGATGAAGATGTACACGGCGCCGGCGCGCTTCAGGAACGGCTGCACCAGCGCCGTGACGTCGCGATCCCAGCAGCGCAGGCCGTTGTCGTAGGCGGCGCGCCGCCGATCGTCGGTCGAACCCGTCGCGGTATCGAAAATGTTCAAGCCGTCCGTCGCCGACTGACAATTGTTCATGTAGGGGGTGTGGTTCACCCGCTGGTGCAAGAAGATGAAGCTGCTGTCGGCGCTCTCGGGAACCTCTTCGGCGATCTTGATGAGCGCTTCGTCGTTCGGCACCGTCGCGATGCGCTCGGCGTGTGGCGCGCCGCCCGCGGCTTCGAGGAAATTCAGCGTCTGCGCCGAGAAATACCAGCTCTTGAAGTTTTGCTGATGCGCGAGCTCGAACAGGTTGACGCCAAACTTCTGGGCTTGCACCGGCCAGTAGGCGGCCCGCAGGAAGCCCGGCACGCTGGCATAGGTATCGAGCCCGCCGGAGAAGCCGATCTGCGGGATCAAGGTAAAGCCGTCCGGCGGCGTCGTGCGCCATTTGGCCAGCTCTGGGGTGGTGTCGGCCTTGAAGCCCACCACCGACAGCCGCGCGGCATTGATGCTCTCGCCCATGACGACGACCACGGTGACGGGTTCGGCGTCGCGCGGCACCGGTTGTTGGGTCTGCGCGCGGATATTCAACTTGCTTGCGGCGACTTGGGTGAGGCCCATGCGGACGACCCCGACCGCCGCCTGAAACGGACCGTAGATCGAGGCGGTGTGCTTGCCGGGGAATGCGGCATCGATCCGCGGATGCGCCACCCATGACACGACCGCGGCGATGAGGAGGATCACGAAGCTGAGGCCGGAGATCCGCCAGCGCCATTGGGCGAGGGCCCCCTCGGGCCATTGCAGCAGGAACAGCGCGGCTGCGCCGGCCAGCAGGGTGAGAGCCCACGGCAGCAAGGAATGCCACCCGTCAAGCACGCCAAGCATCGTGTCGGTGGCCTCGTATTGCACGAGCAGGAGATGCTCCGGGCTCAGGGGCTGTCCGAAATAGACGGCATAGCCGGTCCAGATGATTTGGTTGACGACCAGGAAGGCGACCGCCGCCAGGCGGAAGCGACGCGATTTGGCCGTGCTGATCAGGAGTGCGGCCACTGCCGTGAACAGGATCGCCTTGAACCTGACGGCGGCCTCAACCGAATAGCCGCTCCAGTAGAGCAGGAGATCGGGCAGGAACAGAAGCAGCCAGCTCGCCGCCCAAAGCACGCAAAGTGTGGCGAGGCCACGTGCTCTGCCGGGCATTTGCCAGAAGTGGAGTCCCGCGCGGGGGGCCCCTACGTCGCGATCTGGCAAACCACCCTCCCGTTCTTAGCCGCCAAGACGGCATGTCAGCGCGCGGATCTCATTCCGCGTGCACCCCGATTAACCCTTTTATGACACAAGATCGGCGGCCTCGCTCCGGCGAATTTGACGCGCTCAATCTCGCGCGAAAGTAGTGGCACTTGACCTTCATCCAGAATCTCCGCAACTGTATCTAAATTGCAACAACATGCGGCATTTGTGCCTCGTTTGCGCCATAAAACTTTGACACATCACGCTTTGTAGGAGGAGCGACGGCCGCAAAACTTTCCAAGGCTCACCATGGGGGACGAGCCAGGGAGAAAGTAACGGCCGAACCTTGGGGAGCCGTGGGCGACACCACATATTCCCCTCGCACCTCATCCGGGCGTTAGCAGATGGACGCGAAGACGTTCGATAAATCACGCTTGCCGAGCCGGCATGTGACCGAGGGGCCGTCCCGCGCCCCGCATCGCTCCTATTATTACGCGATGGGTCTGTCGCGCGAGCAGATCCACCAGCCCTTCGTCGGCGTCGCCACCTGCTGGAACGAGGCCGCGCCCTGCAACATCTCGCTGATGCGCCAGGCGCAGGCGGTGAAGGAGGGCGTCGTCGCCGCCGACGGCACGCCGCGCGAATTCTGCACCATCACCGTCACCGACGGCATCGCCATGGGGCACCAGGGGATGAAATCCTCGCTGCCCTCGCGCGAGGTCATCGCCGACTCCGTCGAGCTCACCATGCGCGGCCATTGCTACGACGCGCTGATCGGCCTGGCCGGCTGCGACAAGTCGCTGCCCGGCATGATGATGGCGATGTGCCGTCTCAACGTGCCGTCGATCTTCATCTATGGCGGCTCGATCCTGCCGGGCTCGTTCAAGGGCCGGCCTGTCACGGTGCAGGATCTGTTCGAGGCGGTCGGCCAGATTTCGGTCGGCAAGATGTCGAGCGAGGATCTGGAGGAGCTCGAGCAGGTGGCTTGTCCTTCGGCGGGGGCCTGCGGCGCTCAATTCACCGCCAACACCATGGCTTGCGTGTCGGAGGCCATCGGCCTGGCGCTGCCCTATTCGGCCGGCGCGCCCGCGCCTTACGAGATCAGGGACCGCTTCTGCACGGCGGCCGGCGCGAAGGTCATGGACCTGCTCGCGCGGAACATCCGTCCGCGCGACATTGTCACCAGGAAATCGCTGGAGAATGCCGCGGCCGTCGTCGCGGCCACCGGCGGCTCGACCAACGCGGCGCTGCATCTGCCGGCCATCGCCCATGAATGCGGTATCGACTTCGACCTGTTCGCCGTCGCCGAAGTCTTGAAACGGACACCTTATATCGCGGATTTGAAACCGTCCGGCCGCTATGTCGCCAAGGACCTGTTCGAAGCTGGCGGCGTGCCGCTCGTGCTCAAGACCCTTCTCGACCATGGCTATCTTCACGGCGAGTGCATGACCGTCACGGGACGGAGCATGAAGGACAATCTCGCCAAGGTGAAGTGGAACCCCGATCAAGACGTGGTGCGCTCGGCGGACAAGCCGCTGTCGCCGACCGGCGGCGTGGTCGGCCTGAAGGGCTCGCTCGCGCCCGACGGCGCCATCGTCAAGGTCGCCGGCATGAAGGGGCAAAAATTCCGCGGGCCTGCCCGCTGCTTCGATTGCGAGGAAGACGCCTTCGCTGCCGTGAGCGCCAAGCGCTACAAGGAAGGCGATGTGTTCGTCATCCGCTACGAGGGCCCGAAAGGCGGCCCCGGCATGCGCGAGATGCTGTCGACGACAGCGGCGATCTACGGCCAGGGCATGGGCGACAAAGTGGCGCTCATCACCGATGGCCGCTTCTCCGGGGCCACGCGCGGCTTCTGTGTGGGCCATGTCGGGCCCGAGGCAGCGGTTGGCGGACCGATCGGTCTCCTGCGCGACGGCGACATGATCGTCATCGACGCCGAGAAGGGAACGCTCGACGTCGAGCTTGACGATGCCGAGCTGAAGCAGCGGGCGAAGGCGTGGAAGGCCCGCCCGCATTCGTTCAAGAGTGGGTATCTGTGGAAATACGCCAACGAGGTTGGGCCGGCCCGCACGGGTGCGGTGACCCATCCCGGCGGTGGCGTGGAAGCGGCGTGCTATGCTGATGTGTAACAGGCTGGCGCTTGGAGCGTTCGGTGCCCTGCTCGTGCTGGGCCTCTCCCCCGTCAAGGCGGGCGGAGACGAGCCGCCTCCGTTTACCTCGGCGACCGAGGCCTACCGGCAAGGAACCAGCTCGCTCAAGTCGGGTCAGACCGCGGCCTCGCTGCCTGCGCTCGAATATGCGGCGAAGCGCGGCGTGCTCGGCGCCCAGCTCAAGCTTGCGCGCATCTACGCCACCGGACGCGACAGCGTGGCGGAAGACGACAGCAAGGCCTTCAGCTACTTCCAGCAGATCGCCGACCAGCAGGCCGATATCAGCCCGTCGAGCCCGATCGCGAAATACGCGGCGGAGGCCTTCGTCGCGCTCGGCCAATATTACGCCGACGGGATTCCCGCCATGCAGCTCGCGCGCAATCCGGTCTACGCCGTCGACCTGTTCCGCCACGCCGCGAGCTATTTTGGCGATGCCGAGGCGCAGTACCGCCTGGCGCGGCTCTACATGAACGGTGACGGCGTCGAGAAGAATGTGGGCCTTGCCGTCAACTGGCTTGCCACCGCGGCCAAGAAGCAGCATGCGGCCGCGCAAGCCACGCTCGGCGAGATTCTGTGGCGCGGTCAGGATGTGCGCCCGCGCCAGGCGAGGGGGCTTGCCCTGATCATCCTCGCCCACCAGAACGCGGTCGCGGACGGCAAGGAGCCGCAATGGATCGGCGACCTCTACCGCGAGGCGCTCGACAAGTCCGACACGGCGACGCGCAAGGATGCCGAGGCGATGCTGCCGGAATTGGGCGGCGTGCAAGCCGCGACCCTGATGCCGACCGCCAAGGCGAAGCCGACCGAGGTGATGGTGATGCCGGCCGGGGGCGCAACGGCCAAGGCTGCCTCTTCCACGGCTTCGGCCGCGGCCGATACGGTGCCGTTGACCAAGCCTGGTGCCCCGCCGCCCGCCCCGATCGGCATGTCCGTCGGCTTGGCGCGACCAGCCCGAAACCCTAGACGGCAAGCTCGATAAAGATCGGCACGTGGTCCGAGGGCTTCTCCCAGCTCCGCGGGCTGGCATCGATCTCGCAACTCTGTAAGCGATCGGCCGCTTGCGGCGACAGCAACAGATGGTCGATGCGCAAGCCCTGGTTCTTCTGGAAGGCGCCGGCCTGATAGTCCCAGAAAGTGTAGCGGTGCGGCTCGTCGTGACAGGCGCGGAACGCATCCGTCAGGCCGAGATTGACCAGCGACTGGAAATGCGCGCGCGTCTGCGGGCCGAACAGCGCGTCGTTCATCCAGGCGCTCGGGTTGTAGACGTCCTCGGGCGCCGGGATGACGTTGAAGTCGCCGGCGATGACCATGGTCTCCTCGTTGAGCAGCAGCGTCTTGATGCGCTCCTTGAGCCGCGTCATCCAGGCGAGCTTGTAGACATATTTCTCGGGGCTGCCGTTGCCGTTCGGCAGATAGATATTGATGAGGCGAAGCGCGCCGGAGGGCACCGAGATCACGGCTTCGAGATAGCGCGCCTGCACGTCGTCTGGATTGCCGGCGAGCCCGGGCGTGACCTCGTCGAAGGGAAGCTTGGAGAGCAGCGCCACCCCGTTGAAGCCCTTCTGCCCGTGCACCGCCACGTTGTAGCCGATCGCCTCGAATTCGAAGCTGGGGAAGGCCTCGTCGACGCATTTGATCTCTTGCAGGCAGGCGATGTCGGGCGAGGCCGATTTGAGCCAGGTGGTGGCCGCCTCGATGCGCGCCTTGATGCCGTTGATGTTCCAGGTGGCGATCTTCATGGGATTTGCAGCACTACCTCAAGCCAACGCCTTCGTCATGCCCGGCCTTGTGCCGGGCATCCACGAATTTCTTCGGCTGAGGACGCGAAAGACGTGGATGGCCGGGACAAGCCCGGCCATGACAGAGTGAAACTCTGAGCAAGGAAACGACAGTCAGACCGAGAAGCTGGTGCCGCAGCCGCACGACGCGGTGACGTTGGGGTTGTTGAGCTTGAACTGGGCGCCGATCAGATCGTCGACGAAATCGAGCTCGGAGCCGGCCACGAAGCCGAGCGACACGGGATCGACCACCACGCGGGCGCCGTCGCGCTCGACCAGCAGATCGTCGGGCGCCGTCTCCGTCACCAGGTCGAAGCGGTATTGGAAGCCCGAGCAGCCGCCGCCCTCGACGCTGACGCGAAACAGCGTAAGCGCGGGCTCGGCCTTGACCAGCTCGTTGATCCGGCGCACGGCGCGCGGGCTGATGGTGATGGTGGACGTTTCGGTCATTCTGGGTGTAGCCAACTCCTGCCTGGAACATAGGATGGCGGCGCCGCTTGTCAATCGAGGACGGACGCAAGACCGGGGCGAGTTCCCCTGCCAAAGCCGGCGAAAGCGGCTCGATGCCCGTGCTTGCGCCCTATGCCGTCGAGCCGCGCAGCAGCCGTGGGCGGCTGATCGACGAGCCGCCGTCCGATACCCGCTCGCCTTATGCGCGCGACCGCGACCGCATCCTGCATGCGACCGCCTTCCGGCGGCTGAACTACAAGACCCAAGTCTTCATCTATCACGAAGGCGATCATTACCGCTCGCGGCTGACCCACAGCCTCGAAGTGGCGCAGATCGCCCGCGCGCTCGCCCGCACGCTTCGCGTGGATGAAGATCTGACCGAGGGTCTGGCGCTGGCTCACGATCTCGGCCATCCGCCGTTCGGCCATGCCGGCGAGCGCGCGCTCGACGCCGCCATGGAGGGCAGCGGCGGTTTCGACCACAATGCGCAGTCGCTGCGCGTCGTCACCGAGCTGGAAAAGAAATATGCGCGCTTCGACGGACTCAATCTCACCTGGGAGACGCTGGAGGGCCTGGTGAAGCATAACGGCCCGCTGACCGGGCCCAAGGCGGCGCGGCACGAAGGCAGCGCCCGTGCCGGACTCGATCCTCGCCTATTGCGCGAAGCAGGATCTCGAGCTCGCCACCTTCGCCTCGATCGAGGCGCAAGCCGCGGCACTCGCCGACGATATCGCCTACAACAATCACGACATCGATGACGGCTTCCGCGCCGGGCTGTTTACTTTCGCCGAGCTCGGCGACGTGCCGATCGCCGCCCGCGCGCTCGCGCAAGTGCGCGGCGCCTATCCCGGCATCGACGGCACGCGGCTCCTCTACGAAGCCATCCGCCGCCTCATCACCTGGATGATCGAGGACGCGGTCGCCGAGAGCGAGCGGCGTCTCGCCGAGCTCGCGCCACAAAGCGCCGGCGACGTGCGCCATGCGCCGGCGCGCCACGGTCGCCTTCTCGCCGGCGATGCAGGGCGACCTCGACCGGCTCCGCGCCTTTCTCGCGACCAAGGTCTACCGCCATCCGCGCATCGCCAACATCATGCGGGATGCCGCGAGCGTGGTCCGCGACCTGTTCGAGCGCTACAGCGACGACCCCGCGGCGCTGCCGCCCGAATGGCGCGAGCAGGCGCCGCCACGCGGCACGCCGGCCCATGCCCGCCATATCTCCGACTTCATCGCCGGCATGACCGACCGCTATGCGCTGGCCGAGCATCGCCGCTTGTTTGACGCCACCCCCGATTTGCGTTAGTCGCGGGCACCTCGGAGTTTTCATGGACGTTTTTGCAGGCTTTCACGGGCGGGTTCTCGCCGCCGTCCAGCAGCTCAAGCATGACGGCGTGGTGCCGCACGACGCGAGCGTCGACGGCATCACGCTCGAGCCGCCCAAGGATTTCTCCCACGGCGATCTCGCCACCAATGCCGCCATGGTGCTCGCCAAAGCCGCCGGCCAGCCCCCGCGCGCGCTGGCCGAGCGCATCGTGCCGCTGTTCGCCTCCGACCCGCATATCGAGAGCGTCGAGATCGCGGGACCCGGCTTCATCAATCTGACATTGAGCTCTGCCTTCTGGCCGAGCGTGCTGCGCATGGTGCTGGAGCAGGGCGCTGCTTACGGACGCAGCGCCATCGGCAAGGGTGAAGCCGTGAACGTGGAATATGTGTCGGCCAATCCGACCGGGCCGATGCATGTCGGCCATTGCCGTGGCGCCGTGTTCGGCGATGCGCTCGCCAATCTGCTCGCCTTCGCCGGCTACGCCGTCACCCGCGAATATTACGTCAACGATGCGGGCGCCCAGGTCGATGCGCTGGCGCGCTCGGCCTTCCTGCGTTACCGCGAGGCGCTCGGCGAGGACATCGGCGCGATTCCCGAAGGACTCTATCCCGGCGACTATCTGAAGCCGGTCGGGCAAAAGCTCGCCGATCAGCACGGCAAGGAGCTGCTCGCGATGGATGAGGCGCGATGGCTCCCCATCGTGCGCGCCACCGCGCTGCAAGCGATGCTGGATATGATCGAAGACGATCTGGCTCAGCTCGGCATCCGCCACGACGTGTTTTTCTCCGAGCGCTCGCTCAGCGAAGGTCCGCGCGACGAGGTCGCCGAGACCATCAACGACCTCAAGGCCAAGGGGCTCATCTATCGAAGGCCGGCTGCCGCCGCCCAAGGGCAAGGTCGACGAGGATTGGGAGGACCGCGAGCAGCTCCTGTTCCGCTCCACCGATTTCGGCGACGACATCGACCGGCCGCTGGTCAAGTCCGACGGCAGCTACGCCTATTTCGCTGGAGACATCGCCTATCACCGCGACAAGTTCAGACGCGGCTTCAAGACAATGATCGATGTGTTTGGTGCCGATCACAGCGGCCATGTCCGCCGCATGAAAGCGGCGGTCGCCGCGCTCTCCGGCGGCGAGGCCACGCTCGACATCAAGATTTGTCAGCTCGTGCGCTTGTTTCGAGCCGGCGAGCCTGTCAAGATGTCCAAGCGTGCCGGGACGTTTGTCACGCTCAGGGACGTCGTGGACGAGGTGGGCGCAGGCCCGGTTCGTTTCATGATGATCTACCGGAAGAACGACGCGCCGCTCGATTTCGACTTCGCCAAGGTCACCGAGCAGACGCGGGACAACCCGGTGTTCTACGTTCAGTACGCCCATGCACGGGCGAGTTCCGTACTGCGTAACGTTCGGGAGACCTACCCGGATCTCAATCTTGAGGAGGGCGCTTTGGCTGTGAGCGACCTGGACCGGCTGACCGACGAGGCTGAGATTAACCTTATTCGCCGCATCGCTCAGTTCCCGCGCGTGGTCGAAGCCGCTGCGGTCGCCCACGAGCCGCACCGCATCGGTTTCTATCTGTATGATCTTGCTGGCGACTTCCACGGGCTGTGGAACCGAGGCAAAGACTTGCCACAATTACGATTTATTTACGAGAGTGACCGAGAGTTAACGCGTGCTCGTGTGGCGTTGGTGGCCGCGACGAGGCGCGTCCTGGCGTCGGGTTTGGGGATCCTCGGCGTTCATGCCATGCACGAGTTGCACTGAGCCAATCCGGGGCAGGGGGGATGGTTCGAGGGAAGTGTCATGTCTGCACAAGATGACGGGGGAGGACCCGGCTCAGGCCGGTCCGCACGGGGAAATGAAGTCTTTGGCCATCCGCTCGATGCCGCTCAGCACTTCTTCAGCGAGTCAGACCCCCATTCTGCGTCGCGATCGAATTCCAACAGCCTGGGTAATGCGCCGAGCCTCCAGACGTGGGGCAACAACGCGCTCAATGCTCAGCAGAGCGAGGTAAGCTTGATGGCTCAAGGACCGGGGAGGCCGGGGCAGCCGGCCGGTGGGCAGCGCCCGATTTTCGGAGGCGGCAGTCCAGTCTTTGCACAAATGCCGAGCTATACGCCGGTAACGCGCGGGCCAGAGCTTCGTCCGCAACCCCCTCAGCCGCAACCCGCGTACACGCCCTATAATCCGGGTCCCGCGCCCGCGCAGCCGAGCCAGTATGCCGGTTCGGGACTGAGCTATCCGAGCCCGCAAGCTCCGTCGCCTCTCAACTATCCGAGTTCGCAGCCGGCGGCGCCGAGCTATCAGAGCCCGGCTCCGGGATCTGCGCCGAGCTACCAGAACGCGCAGCCGCAGCCGGCTCCCAGCTATCAGTCTTTCCAGCCCGCGGCGCCGAGCCAGCAGGCGGATTTCGCCACGCAGGCCTATCGCCCGGCCAATCAGCCGGTTCGTCCGCAGAGCTTCCAGAACGCCGAACATCCCGGCGCGCAGGGCTATCCGGCATCGAGCTATAACGGCGCGCAAGCCTATCCGAGCCAGCCCTTCGGCAATCAGAACTATGCCGATGCGAGCTTTCCTGAGCCGGGATCGGGGGATGCGAGCTTCCCCGAGTTGAGCTTCGACCAGAATTTTACCGATCAGAATTTCGGCAATCAGAATTTCGCCAAGGCGAATTTTGCCGATGCCAGCTTCCCGGAGTCGCAGGGCTTCGACGCAAGCTTCCCCGACACGAGCTTTCCCAGCGCTCATGGCTTCGCGCAGCAGGAGCCGGCCACGGATTACGGCCGTGGCGGTCAGGCCGATCAAGGCTTCGATTCCTTCCACAACGAGCCGTCGCAGGATTACGGCCAGGTGCCGCAAAGTGACCCGCGGCGGCAATTGCAAGCCTTCGACGCCATCTACGATCAACCGCCGCAGATTTCGTTGGGCTCGACCGAGCCGAGCCGCCGGCCCGCGCAGGATTTCTACGAGGGCGAGCGGCTCGATGCCGATTTCCTCGACGAAGGTCAGGCGATTCCCGCGCCAGGCGCCCGCGCCAAGTCAGGCATGACGTTCAAAGGCCGCAGTGCCTTCATGGTGGGCAGCGCGCTGCTCGGCGCCATCGCTCTCGGCGGCGCCCTGGCTTTCGCCTACAAGCAGAGCGGCGGCGGGCTTGGCAGCGATCAGCCGCCCTTGGTCACGGCCGACAGCCGGCCGGTGAAAGAGCTTCCCGATGATCCGGGCGGCAAGGATTTTCCCCACAAAAACAAGCTGATCTACGACCGGCTCCAGAATGGCGACGAGCCTGAGTCCGAGCGTCTCGTGCCGCGGCAGGAGAATGTCGCGGTGCCCGCGCTGCCGCCTTCGCCCGATTCCGGCGGCATGCCCGCGTCGGTCGCGACCACCGATCTCGCCACGCCGACGACGCAAGCCGTCGGCGGCGCCGAGCCGGTCGCCGTGGCCTCCGCCGACGATTCCATGCCTGACGGCGGTCCGCGCAAAGTGAAAACCATGGTGGTCCGTCCCGACGGCACGATGGCAGAGCCTCCGGCCGACGCCGCCGCAGCCGAGGCTCCAGCCGCGCCCGAAGCGGCTCCGCCTGCTGCCCCCGACGCGCAACTCGCCGCGGCTGCGCCTGCGGCCGCCGAGCCGCAAGAGGTTGCCTCCTTGCAGGCGCCGCCGGCTCCCGCTCCCAAGCCGAAGCCCGCCGCCAAGCCTGCCGTGCAGACCGCTGCCGCGACGCCTGCGGCGACGCCGGCAGCCGCCGCCGGCCCGACCAAATATGTCGTGCAGGTCGGCTCGAAGAAGAACCAGACCGACGCGCTCGCGAGCTTCGCCGATATGCAGCAGAAATATCCGACGCTGCTCGCCAGCTATCGGCCGATGGTGCAGAAGGCCGATCTCGGCACCAAGGGAACTTGGTACCGCTTGCGCATCGGCCCGATTGCCGACAAGACCACCGCCACCAAGCTCTGCGGTCAGCTGAAGTCGCAAGGCCTGCCTGATTGCCTGGTGATGGCGCAATAGAAGGCTTGCGCTTTCCGGCCTTGACCGTGAGCCGCGGCGCGCGTTAACCCGCGTCGTGGACTTCAAAGCCTTCATCTCGGGATGTGCGGGGCTCATCCTCGGCGACGCCGAGCGGCGTTTCTTTGCCGCCGCGCGCCCCTGCGGGCTCATTCTTTTCGCGCGCAATTGTCAGACGCCTGAGCAGATCAGGGCGCTGATCGCCGCCTTCAAGGATGCGGTCGAAAGCGACGAGGTGCTGGTGCTGATCGACCAGGAAGGCGGGCGCGTGCAGCGACTGCGGCCGCCGCATTGGCGGGCGATGCCGCCGGCGCGCTGCTATGGACGTCTCTACGAGATCGATCCCGAGCTGGGGAGACAGGCCGCCTTCGCCGGGGCCCGGCTGATCGCGCAGGAACTTCACGCGCTCGATATCAATGTCGATTGCACGCCCGTGCTCGACGTGCCGGAGAAGGGCGCGCATGAGATCATCGGCGACCGCGCCTTCTCGAGCGATCCAGAGGTGGTGATTGCGCTGGGCCGCGCCGTGATGGAGGGCTGCCTCGCCGGCGGGGTGCTGCCGGTGATCAAGCATGTGCCCGGACACGGCCGCGCCAAGGCCGACAGCCATCTTTCTCTGCCACGCATCGACGTCTCCGAGGCCGATCTCGATGCGATCGATTTCCGGCCGTTCCGGGCGCTGCGCGATGCGCCGCTGGCCATGACCGCCCATGTGCTCCTGCCGGTCTACGACGACCGGCGACCGGCCAGCATCTCGCCCGTTATAATGGGCGAAGTGATTCGAAATCGGATCGGATTGACCGGCTTGGTGATGAGCGACGATCTGGGGATGCAGGCTCTTGGCGGCCCGTTTGCCGAGCGCGCCCGCGGCGTGATCGAGGCCGGCTGCGATGTGGCGCTGCATTGCGGCGGCAACCTCGACGAGATGAAGGATGTGGCGAGCGCCGTGCCGCCGCTCGAGGGGATCGCCGCCGAGCGCTTCGCCCACGCCCGCAGCCTCCTGCGCGAGCCGCAAGCCTTTGATGTTGCGGAGGCAATGGCCCTTGTCACGGAAGCCGCCGGCACCCAAGTCGCAGCCTTGGGAGCCGACCCGACGGTGCAGGCATGAACCAGACCGAGACGCCGATGGCCGAAGACGAGCCGCAAGGGCAGGGTGAAGTCTCCGATTGGGAGGAAGGCGGCGCGCTGCTCGACGCCGATCCGGGCGACCAGCTCGTGGTCGATGTCGAGGGCTTCGAGGGACCGCTCGACTTGCTGCTCGCGCTCGCCCGCACGCAAAAGGTCGATCTCGCCAAGATCTCGGTGCTGGCGCTCGCCCAGCAATATCTCGATTTCATCTCCGAGGCGCGCCGGCTGAGGCTGGAGATCGCCGCCGATTATCTGGTGATGGCGGCGTGGCTCGCGTTCCTCAAATCGAAGCTGCTGCTGCCGGCCGAGCCGTCCGAGGAGGGCGAGCCGACCGGCGCCGAGCTTGCCGCGCTGCTGGCCTTCCGGCTGAAGCGCCTGCATGCCATGCGCGAGGTCTCGGCCCAGCTGATGACGCGCAAGCGGCTCGGCCGCGACGTGTTCGGCCGGGGCGACCCCGAGCCGATCCGCATAACGCGGCAGAGCGTCTATGACGCCAACGTCTACGATCTGCTCAAGGCCTATTCGCAACAGCGTCAGCGCACGGCTGTGCTCAGCATGCAGCTCAAGCCGCGCACGGTGTGGTCGCTGAATGAGGCGCGCGAGGAGCTTGAGCGGCTGCTCGGCATGAACGTCGATTGGGCGCCGCTCGATCAGTTGATCGCCGAGTTCCTGGTCGAGCCCGAGCTGCGCAAGACGGCGCTCGCGTCGAGCTTTACCGCGACCTTGGAGATGACGCGCGAGGGCGCGCTGGAAATCCGCCAGGCGAAATCCTTCGCGCCGCTTTTTGTCCGCCGCCGCGAGCGCGCCGCATGAGCATGATCCACTAGCCAACAACACAACGGGGCCCAGGGATGACAGCGAAGCAATTGAGTAGGGTGGAGGCAATGCCGGAAGATATGCCGGAAGACGAGACGGAGCGCGAGAGACCGCGCCTGCCTTTGCCGCTCCCCTCCAATGTCATCGCGCTGCAATCGACCGATCGGCGCGAGAAATTGCGCATCGTCGAGGCGCTGTTGTTCGCCGCCGCCGAGCCGCTGGCCGAAGCCGCCATCGCCCGGCATTTCGTCGAGGGCGAGGACGTGCGCGCGCTGCTCGAGGAGCTGCAAGGCTCCTATGCCGCGCGCGGCGTCAATCTGGTGCGCGTCGCCGGCAAATGGGCGTTCCGCACCGCCGACGATTTGTCCTTCCTGCTGGAGAAGCAGGCGGTCGAGCAGCGCCGCCTGTCGCGCGCGGCGTTGGAGACGCTCGCCATCATCGCCTATCACCAGCCGGTCACCCGCGCCGAGATCGAGGAGATCAGGGGGGTGAGCACCTCGAAAGGCACCATCGACGTGCTGCTGGAGACGGGCTGGATCAAACTGCGTGGCCGCCGCCGCGCGCCGGGGCGCCCGGTGACCTACGGCACGACCGCGGAATTTCTCCAGCATTTCGGCTTCGACTCGATCCAGGATCTGCCCGGCTTGAACGAGCTGAAGGGCGCCGGCCTGCTCGATTCCAACCTGCCCCCCGGCTTCACCATGCCGAACCCCGACGATGCGCCGCATCTGCGCGACGACGAGGAGCCGCTCGAGGACGACTTCCTCGGCGACGAGCCGCTCGGCGAGGGCGACGAGGACGAGGGGCGCGACGAGCCCACCTGATCTTTCTGCTGGTTGCGGTCGAAAGCAGGGAGTGCTTAGACCTCTCCCGATGCTCGAGTTCCTCAAAGCGCGCGGCGCCACGACGACCCGGAGCGGCAATCGCGGGGGAGGGCGCGGCAAGGCCGCCGTCACCTTCGCCGCGAGCCTCGCCTTCGACAACGTGTCGCGCCGCTATGGCGACGTCCTCGCGCTCGACCAGGTCAGCCTCGACATCGCGCCGTCGGAGATCCTCTGCCTGTTGGGGCCCTCGGGCTGCGGCAAGTCGACCCTGCTCAGGATCGCCGCCGGCGTCGAGCGCCCGTCTTCGGGCCGCGTGCTGGTCGACGGCCAAGAAGTCGCGGGACCCAACCGCTTCGTGCCGCCGGAGAAGCGCGGCATCGGCCTGATGTTCCAGGACTTCGCGCTGTTCCCGCATCTCACCATTCTCGACAATGTCGCCTTCGGCTTGAAATCGCTGACGCGCAGCCAGGCCAAGGCCGAGGCCTTCGCCGCGCTGGAGCGCGTGGGCCTCAGCCACTATGCCGGCGAATACCCGCATATCCTCTCCGGCGGCGAGCAGCAGCGCGTGGCGCTGGCCCGCGCCATCGCCCCGCGGCCGAGCGTGCTGTTGATGGACGAGCCGTTCTCGGGCCTCGACCCGCGCTTGCGCGAGAAGATGCGCGAGGAGACGCTCGCCATCCTGCACGAGACCCGCGCCACCTCGATCGTCGTCACCCATGACGCCGAGGAGGCGATGCGCATGGGCGACCGCGTGGCGCTGCTGCGCAAGGGCAGGGTGGTGCAGGCCGGCAAGGCGCTCGATCTCTACCGCGCGCCGAAGGACATCCTGGCCGCGCGCACCTTCTCCGATCTGAACGAGATCAAATCGCGCATCGAAGGCGGCAGCGCGTTAACCCCGATCGGCCGCTTCGCCGCCAACGGGCTTGCCGATGGCACAGCCGCCATCGTCTGCGTGCGGCAAGGCGGCGTGCGGCTCTTGGCGGCGGGGCAGGGGACGCCGGCCCGCGTGCTCGATGCGCGCTTCCTGGGCGATGTGGCGCTGGTGGAGCTTGCCGTGCAAGGGCTCGACGCGCCGATCCTGGCCCGGGTGCGGGAGAGCGACGCGCCGCCGCAGGGCACCGAGATCGGCGTCGGCATCGACGCCGGCGCGGTGTTGATTTTCGAGGCCGATAACGGCGAGCGGCCCGCCGCTTGACGCCTAAGCGCGGCTTGCGACCGGATACCCTTTGCTGCCATAGTGCGCCCCAATAGGCTCGCTGGGGACATTGGAGAAATTTCATGGGTTTAGGCAGCGGGTGGCACTGGCTTCTGGTCCTCCTTGTGTTCGTGCTCCTGTTCGGCGCGGGCAAGATCTCGGGGCTCATGGGCGATCTCGCCAAGGGCATCAAGACCTTCAAGAAGGAGATGGCCGATGGCGGCGAGGAGCCTGAGGAGCCGGCCAAGCCGGAGCCGACAAAGGTGATCGAGCACACGGTCGAGAAGCCTGCCCGGACGACCAGCAAGACCGCGTCGAAGGCGCCGCGCAGCCGGAAATCGGGCTAGCGGCAGCCGTCACACACGCCTCGCGGGCCGGCATGAGCCTCCCGCTATCCTCGCCCTGAAGCGACACACATGTTCGACATCGGTTGGTCGGAGATTCTCGTCATCATCGTGGTCGCGATCGTCGTGGTCGGGCCGAAGGAGCTGCCCAGGCTGATGGGCACGTTCGGCCGCTACGCCGGCAAGCTCAGGCGCGCGGCCGCCGAGTTCCAGCGTCAGTTCGACGAGGCCATGCGCGACACCGAAATGGCCGAGGTGAAGAAGGCGATGGAGAGCGTGCGCGCCGAAGCCGCCTCGCTCGACCAGCCGGTGATGCTGCCGAAGATCGATACGCCGGCAAGCCCCACCACCCCAGCGCCAGTGACCCCCCCTGCGCCCGTGGCGGCGCCGCCAGCGCCGGCCGTAGCGACAGCGGAGACCAAGCCGAAGCCGCCGCGCAAGCGTGCCGCTTCGACCAAGCCGAAGAGCGGAAGCCCCAAACGGGCCAAGAAGCCTGCGGAGCCGCCGCATGACGCCTGACGACGATATCGAGGCGAGCAAAGCGCCGCTGATGGAGCATCTGCTCGAGCTCCGGCGGCGGCTGATGTGGTCGCTGCTGGCGGTGTTCCTCGCCTTCCTCGTCTGCTTCTGGTTCGCCAGGCCGATCTACAATCTCCTGCTCTGGCCGTACCGGCTGGCGGTCGGCTCGGACGTGCCGATCGAGATGATCTACACCGCGCCGCAGGAATTCTTCTTCACGCAGGTGAAGCTCGCCATCTTCGGCGCCATCTTCATCGCCTTCCCGGTGATCGCCTCGCAGATCTACATGTTCGTCGCGCCCGGCTTGTATCGCAACGAGCGCAAGGCGTTTTTGCCATATCTCGTCGCCACGCCGATCCTGTTCCTGCTCGGCGGGGCGCTGGTCTATTTCGTGGCCATGCCGCTCGCCATGAAGTTCTTCCTGTCGATGCAGCAGACCGGCGACACGCAGGTGCAGATCCACCTGACGGCCAAGGTGAGCGAATATCTCTCGCTGATCATGGCGCTGATCCTGGGCTTCGGCATCTGCTTCCAACTGCCGGTGCTGCTGACGCTGCTGGCCCGCGCCGGCCTCATCACCGCCGACGGGCTGAAGCGCTACCGCCGCCACGCCATCCTCGGCGTGTTCGTCGTCGCCGCGGTGCTGACGCCGCCGGACCCGATCAGCCAGATCTCGCTCGCTCTGCCCACCATTCTGCTCTACGAGCTGTCGATCTTTGCGGTGAAATTGGTCGAGAAGAAGCGCGCCGCCGCGCAAGCCGCGCCCAAGCCCGCCGGCAAGCCGGCTTGAGCCAAGTCATGCTGCATCTGCTCGACACCAAGAGCCTGCTGTTGATTGCCTTGGCCTGGGCAGCCGCCGCCTATCTGATCGTGCCGGCACTGTGGGTGCGCCACTTCCGCCGTCATCCCTTCTTCGCCCAGGCCGCGCGCATCACCGAGACGGGCGACGGCCATCCCGGCGATCCGATCAATATCGGGCTGGTCGGCAGCGAGGAGGATGTCGTGCGCGCCATGCGGGCCGCCGGCTGGTATCCCGCCGACCCGATCACGCTCGCCAGCAGCGCGCGCATCGCCGCCGACACCGTGCTGCGCCGCCCCGACGACGATGCGCCGGTGAGCAATCTGTTTTTGTTTGGCCGCAAGCAGGACCTCGCCTTCGAGCAGCCCATGCCGGGCGGCCCAGGCAAGCGGCACCATGTCCGCTTCTGGCAGTGGGACCAGCTCTATGAAGGCCGGCACGGCTGGTTCGGCGCCGCCACCTTCGACTCCAAGGTCGGCCTCAGCCACACGACCGGGCAGGTCACCCATCACATCGCGCCGGACGTCGATGCCGAGCGCGACCGCCTGGTCGGCGAGTTGCAGCAGGCCGGCGTCGTAGAGTCGGTGCAATGGCTGGACGGCTTTCACACCGCGTGCGAAGGCCGGAACGGCGGCGGCGATCCCTGGCACACCGACGGGCGCTTGGCGATCGTGACGCTGCGCCAGTCGTGACGCCGGTTGGTTCTCTAGACGCGAAAACCAAACTCCGTCATACCGGCGAAAGCCGGTATCCAGAGCAGCACGCTCTGCGCTGGTTGCCCCTGGATCCCGGCTTTCGCCGGGATGACGAGAGTGGGTGAGTTGTCCCCGCATAACTCCCGCCTTCCGAACTGCGCTTATGATGCCCCCACCTCGTCCACTGAGGGGCGCGATCATGAGGCGTCGTGAAGCGGGACGAGGTGCGGCGCCCGCGGGCTTCGTCGCAACGAAGCACTCGGGCGGCATCGGGGCTCCCCCCGGGGCCACTAGGAGTCCCTGCCAGGAGCTGGCTGAAGGCTCGGTCGGCGCGGAGATGCGCGACGGACCGGACTAAAGCGGGGCCCGGTGCCGGAAAACGTCTGCGATTGGCGCGCCGCGAGGCGCCCGCGTGCCGCAAGGCACGAGCCATAAGGATTTTGCGCTTCTCGGCGCGCCATCCCCCCTCAAACCCGGACGCGTGAAGCGTCGCGGCAAGGAGCCCGCATGCCTTGTTACAACGCCGCAACAGACTCCGTCATACCGGCGAAAGCCGGTATCCAGAGCAACATGCTCAGTGCCGGACGCCCCTGGATCCCGGCTTTCGCCGGGATGACGAGATTGGGCCATTGCGCGCACAATCCCAGCGCCCGGCCATGACAAGGATGGGATTGCGCCGTATACGAAGCCTGCGAGTCGCCCGAGGACCAAGCCAGTGCTCGACATCAAATGGATCCGCGACAACCAGGACGCCTTTCTCAAGGGGCTGACCGATCGCGGCTTCGACGACCCGACCGCGACCCTGAATCAAATCCTGAGCCTGGACGAGCAACGGCGTGGCACGATTCAGAAATTGCAGGAGGCGCAGGCGCGCCGCAACGCCGCCTCCAAGGAGATCGGCCAGGCCAAGGCGAAGAAGGACGACGATGCTGCCAAGCGCTTGATGGACGAAGTCGCGGGGCTCAAGAGCGCGATCCAAGAGGGCGAGGCCGGCGAGAAGCGCCTGGACGACGAACTCAGGACCATCCTGGCGGCAATTCCCAACACGCCCGCCGCCGATGTGCCGGTCGGGCCTCGACGCCGGCGCCAATGTCGAGCTGCGCAAAGTCGGCACGCCGAAGAAATTCTCCTTCCAGCCGAAGCAGCATTTCGAGCTCGGCGAAGCGCTCGGGCTGATGGATTTCGAGACGGCGGCGAAACTCTCAGGCGCGCGCTTCGTCGTGCTGAAAGGACCGCTGGCGCGGCTCGAACGCGCGCTCGCCCAGTTCATGCTCGACCTGCACACGAGCGAGCACGGCTACACCGAGATCAACCCGCCGCTGCTCGTGCGCGACGACACCATGTTCGGCACTGCGCAACTGCCGAAGTTTGCGGAGGATCAGTTCCCGACGAGTCGGAAGACCGAGCGGTCGGAACTCGCGGAAGAAATATTTGAGAGATTACGATCCAAGGCGCAGCAAGCTCATTCTGAGGCATTAGAAGCAGAAACAGGCACATTCTTCGCAAATGCTCTCACAGAACAGGACGTTAAGCGGCTCAAACTGTATGCCGCCCATGACGCAAGCCGTCTCGCCGAGAGAACGAATCTCTGGCTCATCCCCACCGCCGAAGTGCCGCTGACCAATCTCGTGCGCGAGGAGATCGTCGACGAGGCGAAGCTGCCGATGCGCGTCACCGCCTGGACGCCGTGCTTCCGCGCCGAGGCCGGCGCCGCGGGCAAGGACACGCGCGGCATGATCCGCCAGCATCAATTCTCCAAGGTCGAGCTCGTCTCCATCACCACGCCCGAGCAATCGGCGGAAGAGCACGAGCGCATGACCAAATCGGCGGAAGAAGTGCTGAAGCGGCTCGAGCTTCCCTTCCGCACCGTCGTGCTCTCGACCGGCGACATGGGCTTCGCCGCCAACAAGACCTACGACATCGAGGTCTGGCTGCCGGGGCAAGATGAGGGGAAGGCGCCTATCGCGAGATCAGCTCCTGCTCCAATACCGGCGACTTCCAGGCCCGCCGCATGAATGCGCGCTACAAGCCCAAGGGCGCCAAGGACACGCGCTTCGTGCATACGCTGAACGGCTCCGGCGTCGCCGTCGGCCGCGCGCTGATCGCCGTGCTGGAGAACTACCAGGAGGCGGACGGCGGCATCCGCATCCCCGAGGCGCTCAAGCCCTATATGGGCGGGCTGACCAAGATCGCGCCCGAAGCCTAAGACAGCGCGGCAGAATTGTCGGATAATCTGTCAACCGCCTCGTGAGGAGGTGGATTTAAGCCATGGCATCCGCCCAAGACCAGATCGGGCTGATCATGCAGCTCAGGCGGCGCGGCATCCGCGACAACGCGGTGCTGCGCGCGATCGAGCGCGTGCCGCGCGAGCTGTTCGTCGACGAGGCGTTCGCCGACCACGCTTATCAGGACATCGCGCTGCCGATCGAGTGCGGCCAGACCATCTCGCAGCCTTATGTGGTCGCCTTCATGACCGAGCGGCTCGAGCTCGACGAGCGGCACAAGGTGCTGGAGATCGGCACCGGCTCCGGCTACCAGGCCGCCGTGCTGTCGCATCTCTGCCGCCGGGTCTACACCGTCGAGCGCTGGCGCGAATTGCAGAAGGCGGCCGAGCGGCGTTTCGCCCGGCTCGGCATCACCAATGTCACCACCATCATCGGCGACGGCTGGCTCGGCTGGCCGCCGCAAGCGCCGTTCGACCGGATCATCGTCACGGCGGCCGCGCACGAGCCGCCGCCGGCGCTGCTCGAGCAGCTCAAGACCGGCGGCCGCATGATCATCCCGTTGGGCGAGACGCGCGACACGCAGATGCTGGTGGCGATCGACAAGACGGACGCCGGCTCGAGCCAGACGGAGCTGTTGCCGGTGCGGTTCGTGCCGCTGGTGCATGGGCGCGCCGGCGTCGGCGCGCGGGTGCCGAAATCCGCGCGGGGGTCGAAGCCCTGACCGGCCCAAACTCGCGCGTCGAATCTTTTCCCGCCATTCCAACGGTTAACAGCCTTTTAACCGCATCCGCGCTTTACTCCTCAGGACGTGTAGCGAGGGGCGGAGTGAGGGGATGCGGCAGGCTGCGTATCTGTCTGGCTATGGCCGCGGCGCTTTCGGAGTGGTAGCGGCCGCCTGCCTCGGCTTGACCCTCGCCGGCTGCAGCTCCGGCGTGTCCCGCTTCGATTTTCCCGCCTTCAATCTGACCAGCAACGATACCCCTGCGAACGGCGGCAACGCCGATCTCGCCTCGACCTCGTCACTGCCGCCGGTGCTTCCGGAGGAGTCGGTGTACAGCTCGGGCGAGGGGACGCCGCCGCGTCTCACCCGCGCCAACTTGCCGCCGCCGGACTATTCGCCGCGCCCGGCCGCCTACTCGCCCGCGCCGAGCGGCCGCGTCGCCGCGCCCACGGCCAACTACGCGGCGCAGCCTGCGCCGCGGCCGGAGCCTGCGGTGCTGCGCCCGAAGCTTCAGGGCGCCCATGTCAAGGTCGCGAAGGGCGACACGCTCTCGACCCTGTCGCGCCGTTACGGCGTTCCGGTCGAGAAGATCATGGCGGCAAACAATCTGCCTGACGGGCACCTTTCGATCGGCCAGGAGCTGATCATTCCCGGCGCGAAAGAGCCCAAGGTGGTGGCCGAGGCGGCTCCCGTCGAGGCGGCTCCGCCCGCACCGGGTCAATCGAGCTACAAGGTGGAGAAGGGCGACACCCCGCACAGCATCGCCGACAAATTCGGCGTCAGCGAGAAGGCGCTGATCGAGCGCAACAATCTCAAACCGAGCAATCTCCGCATCGGTCAAGTTCTGGTCGTCCCGGGCAAGAGCGCCAAGCCCGTGGTCGCTGCCAAGGACGACACGCCGCTCGCCGAACCGGCCGTGGACACGGCGCCGAGCGTGCGCAAGGTCAAGACCATGACCATCCCCGCGCCGGGAACCTCGCTGGCCGAAGAAGAAGACGCCCAGGCCACGCCCGGCGCGAAATCTGCCGGCAAGACGCAAGACAACGCGGCGGACGACATTCCCGCCTCGCCCGAGGTCACAGGCCCGGGCAGCCAGCGCGTCGCCAGCAACGAACAGCTGCCGACACCCGACCCGATGTCCGGCAACAGCTTCCGCTGGCCGGTCAAGGGCCGCGTCATCGCCGAGTTCGGCACGCGACCGGACGGCGGCCACAATGACGGCATCGACCTCGCGGTCCCGCAGGGCACCGCGGTGAAAGCGGCGGAGAACGGCGTGGTCGCCTATGCCGGCAACGAGCTCAAGGGCTACGGCAATCTGGTGCTGATCCGCCACGCCAATAATTGGGTGTCGGCTTACGCCAATAACGAGGAGCTTCTGGTCAAGCGCGGCGACAAGGTGAGCCGCGGCCAGACCATCGCCAAGGCCGGCGCCACCGGCTCGGTCAGCCGGCCGCAGGTGCATTTCGAGCTGCGCAAGGGCTCGCGTCCGGTCGATCCGACCAAATACATGAGCGACCAGGCGGCCAACGCCGACTAGCTCTCGAGCGTCCGACCCAATCTCCCGGCGAGATCCTGGATGTACTGCCAGGCGACGCGGCCGGACCGGCTGCCGCGCGATATGGCCCAGGCAAGCAACTCTTGGCGCAAGCTCTGATCCTCAATGGGCAGGTCGTAATGGCCGGCGTAGCTGCGCACCATCTCCAGATAATCGTCCTGGCTGCAATTGTGGAAGCCGATCCACAGCCCGAAACGGTCTGACAGCGAGAGCTTCTCCTCGACCGCTTCGCCGGGATTGATGGCGGTGGAACGCTCGTTGTCGACCATCTCACGCGGCATCAGGTGTCTGCGGTTCGAGGTCGCGTAGAACAGCACGTTGGCGGGCCTTCCCTCGATGCCGCCTTCGAGCACGGCTTTGAGCGATTTGTACGACGTGTCGAGCGCCTCGAAGGAGAGGTCGTCGCAGAACAGGATGAAGCGCCTGTCCGGCGCCGCGCGCAGATGCGCAAGCAGATGTGGCAGCGACTGGATATCCTCGCGATGGATCTCGACGAGCTTCAGCCCCGCGACCTCGCCGTGCACGGCCTTGACCAGCGAGCTCTTGCCCATGCCGCGCGCGCCCCAAAGCAGCGCATTGTTGGCGGGAAGCCCGCGCGCAAACCGCGTGGTGTTGGCAAGCAGCATATCGCGCGCGGCGTCGATGCCCTTCAGCAGGGAAAGCGGCACGCGGTTGACGGTTCTGACCGTCAGGAGGCTTTGCGTCTCGGCTTGCCAGACAAAGGCATCGCCGGCGGCGAAATCGGGCCGCTCCGGCTCCCGCGGACCAAGCCGCTCGATGGCGCGGGCGATCCGCTCGAAAAGGCCGGAAAGGGGTTCCTGAAAGTTCATCGGGTATCTTAGAATAAAATCCGCTAAATTCCGCCAATAAATCTCGCCAAAAACCCCTTGTTAGTTAGCCCGTGTTAGCCCATATTTAGCCCATCGTTGTTAGCCCGGGTTTAGCCGGCTAAATAAAAGAGGGGGCACATGGCACGGCGCAAGATACTCACTGACGATGGGGTTGCCAAACTTCCGGTGAAGCGCAAGCGATATGCGTTCCCCGATCCTGAGCTGCCCATGCATTACATCCGGGTGACACCGAGCGGGGCTAAGTCATTCGTCGCTGTCACGCGGGACCAAGACAATCGCCAGCGCTGGATCACGATAGGCTCACCGCCTGTTTACAACATCGAGGGCGCGCGGAAGCGAGCCGTTGAAATTCTCCGCGCGGTACGCGAAGGCAAGGCGGCGCCCGACTCATTCGAGGGTGTTGCTGCTAACTATATAAAGCTGCATTGCGAGGCTAGGGGGCTACGCTCTATCAGCGAGTATCGACGCATATTGCAACGCATGCAGCACGAATGGGCAGGGCGCGAGTTCAAGAGCATCGGACGCGGCGACGTCGCCAAGCTTCTCGACAAGGTGGAAATACAGGGCGGCTCGCGCGCGGCCAGTAGCATGCTAGCAGTCTTTAGCTCGATGGCGAGCTGGTACGAGGCGCGAGATGACAGCTACCGCTCGCCAGTCGTTAAGGGAATGTATCGCGGCGAGACGGTGAAGCGTGATCGCACGCTAACCGACGATGAGTTGCGGGCCATATGGAATGCAGCCGATGGCGCCTTCGGCGCCCTGGTCAAGATGCTCCTGTTGACCGGGCAGCGACGTGAGAAGGCTGCCGCCATTCGTTGGGATGACCTCGACGGCGCGGTGTGGACTATCCCAGCCGAGAAGCGGGAGAAGGGGAATGCTGGCAAGCTGGTGCTTCCCGATCTCGCACTTGAGATTATCAACGCGCAGCCACGCTATGTCAGCAACCCATATGTGTTCGCTGGTGACGGCGGGCATATCAAGAGCTGGTCTCGGCGTAAGCAACAATTCGACGCGAAGCTTGAGAACGTGAAGCCTTGGGTGCTGCACGACCTTCGCCGCACTGCTCGCAGCTTAATGAGCCGAGCTGGTATTCGCCCCGACATTTCGGAGCGGGTGCTCGGCCACGTCATCAAGGGTGTTGAAGGAATTTATGACCGGCACGCCTACACCGAAGAGAAGGCGCATGCGCTACGTGCTCTGGCGAGCTTGATTGAGAACATCACCAACCCGCCCGCAAACAAGGTAGTGAATATTAAATCTGGGTAATGTCGCTAACGTGGGCTTACACCATCCCGATCCGGGCCTTGCGACCCACGCGCAAATCGGCTTACAACCGTGACCGTCCTTGAGCCTTCAGTCTCTGACCTCCCCAACGTGAGGGGGCTTTTGCGTTGATGCACAATGCTAGCCGTCAAGGGTCACCTCGGAAAGGTGATCGATGGCAGGGGTGTTACTCCGCTTCCGCGATCTTAAAGACCGCAGGATTGTCTCTAACCACGTAACGCTAGGACGCTGGATCGCCAAAGAGGGCTTTCCACCCGGGTTCATGCTTGGCCCCAATACTAGGGTCTGGCGTGAAGACGATATCGATGCGTGGCTTGATTGTCGCCCAACCGAAAACACGCTCTTGCGCGGCGCTGCGTTGGCTAACGCGGAGGGCGCATGATCTACCTCGACCAACACGCCGAGCCCAATGATATCGCCCGCACTCTCTGGCGCGAGCTGGGGCCACAAACATGCATGGCAATAGCCTCGACGCTTGCCGCTCGCGTGAGCGAGCAACTGCTGATTCTCGAGAGGGGGCGCGCATGAAGAAGAGGTGCCTGGCGTGTGGTTCCTCATTCGAGCTTAGCGGCTCCGGCAAACGCCAGAAATATTGCCCAAACTGCTCGCAACGGGGAAATCGGCCACATCTGCGGATTACCGGCCTCTAACCCTTTGAAATTAAAGGTCGCAGAATCGCGTTTTGAGGAGGAGTCGGTACGCGCGCAGATCGAGCGAAAGAGCTGCCATCCGAGCCCGATAAGTTTTCGGACCCCGGAAGGTGTTTGGGGCAGGGTTTGGCTTGGTGTTGGCGGTGGGCGCGATTGGATAATTGGGGACGATGGGCACTGGCGACGTTGCATTAAGAGGGCGACCGAGCCGCATGCCCCGCGTGAGCCACGCACCAAAGCGATCATTTCCCATGCTGGCTTTAAGGTTCGGTTGTTGCTGGAGGATGAAGCACCTGAGATCGGCTCCGGTCTCCGGCTAGTCACGGTTCAGTTTCGCGGCAAGAAGGTGATGCTTCACCACTGGGCCTATACCGCAACCATCAAGCGCGAAGTCCTCAACGAATTGGTTGCCTCCAACAGGCGCTATCGCAAGCGCAATCAGGCGAAGCCGTCCTTGCGGCTGATTGTCGGCGATCTGCTCAAGAAGCCCCTCGATTTGGAGGCCGCAGCATGAGCAAGAAGCGGCCTGGCGATGACGCGGATAAGTGGGAACTCATCAGACGATTGCGCTACGGGGCACTCCTCAAGCTTTTTCGACATCGATGGGGACACGTGTTGCCCGATGATGACGCAGGGCGCGATGACCTGTGGCTCTTGGTGAACAATGTCTCCCTAGCCGCTGCCGAACCCGAAAGGAAGATGCACCACGTCATCGAGATGTGGGCTCCCTGGATGTCGGAGGAAGAGCGTTCAGCCTACGTCAAACACGTTTTGGGTTTGGACATATACGAGCGCACCCCAACAGCAAAGGAGTTGGGGGAGCGGCTGGGCCTCACCAATACCGAGCGTGAAGCACTCAAGCTGTGGCAGTTCCTCCCCATCGACAAGACGGAAGACGAGCGTGGTGAGAGAGCGCGAAAGGCGAGCCCGCAAGCGGCGTGAAAAAGGCATCCGAACCCGTGAAGCCTATTTGTCAGAACTGGCAAGCAAAGCCAAACCCTGGATAGTGCAAGGCATTTCACGCTCCGTTTATTACCGGAGACGAGTGTGTCCAAGGATGAGACGAGGTGAGTCCGAAATAATAGTGTCTAAGCAACGTACTCACATTGTCTCACTGAACATGGGGGACCTCCGTAAGGAGGGCTACCAGAGAAGCGTGTCGGGTGAGAGTCCGAAACAAATAACAACGGAGGCAAAACGTGCGGAGAGGAAAGCATCAAGCTCGCCTGAACTTCGGACAAACTCTGTCTCAATCGACCCGCGGCTTGCTGCGCTGGAAAATGGGGGTGCGGGGGCAAAGACTAAAATCAACCCTTGAAGCAATGTGAAGCGGCGGTCCGCCAACGTCCCTTCCGCTACCCTGCATACCCCGTAGATCCCATTGGAGGCTGGTTTGATTTCGACGCTGAGCATGTCCGCTTTGGGGGGTGAAGCGGACATCCCTCGTGCCCGCTCTAGTGTCCGCTAATGACCCAACGCGGACATGAGGGCCGAGGGGCCTCCGAACTTAACTATCGACGGAAGTGTGTTCCGCGCTCTCCCAAAATCCGGTCTCAAAATCGAAAAGGTGGGGGCATGCGATGTGCATGCCTCCACTCCATTGACTAACCGCGATCAATGTTGGGTGTTGGGTGACCGAGCGCCTTGCCGCCCCCTGTGTAGGCACCGAAATCACTCCAGCCGACGTCGTCCATCATCAGGACAACGACGTTGGGTTTCGTAGGCGCCGGTTGTTGTGCACTCGCCGGGTTCGACGTGCATACCGACACCAACGCGGTCGCGCCGAGAAGTGCTGCGCGAGATTCCGACCCCAGGCTCGCGAAGCTCGATTTCAGCCATGACGTTTGTTCTGGCGGCATATTCAAAATGCGAGGCGAACCATCGTTACTCATCGCTTCCTCCTTACTCATCACTTCTTCCTTCGTTGATTGTAGGCTGCCTCGAAGACCGCGCCCACCACGCCACCGATACCGCGATCGGAGAGGCGGAGGCTAATTACCGTTGCCAAAGATACCCCCGAAGAGACCCCCTTGACCAAATAAGCCAGGGCGTCTGCGATCCGGTTGAGTGGCTGGCTCAGAGTTGGCAGTTCCCGCATTGTCGTTTTCGATTACTTTCGGTTTCAGACCGCCCGACGGGTTTGTAGGATTTCGGCTAACTGCGACAGGCTTCGTTTGAGACGGAACCGAGGCGGCCGGAACGCGTGGCGGCGGCGCGAGCGCTGCCTCGTCAATCCAGCCGCTCGCACTGCTCTTCAAGTCCTGGATATGGGCAAAGCTTCCATCGTGGCCTATCACGCGAAATGGCCGACCAGCCGGAAAGCCATACATGGTAGGTGCAGAGGGAGACGGACTTGCCAGCACTGCGACAGGTTGCCTGGAAACCAGGATCACGCCCGAGTCCGAGGGCTCGGGTTGCTCAGCGTTCTCGACCGCCTCGTCAGCCTGCTCAGGCGCTTCCACTGCTTTGCCGGTCGGTTCCACATTTTCGGTCGGCGCCGTCGCAGTGTCCTGCGCGGGTGGGGGCTCCGGGACGGACTCAGTTGCTTCCTCGGCGGGCATGGCGGCGACGGGCGGTGGGGATGGTGCAACCGCAACCGGTGCTTTCAGTTCCACTTCCGGCTGGGCAAAGTATTGACCTGAGCGCAGGAGAATGCCCGCGACCAGGCAGAGACCAGCGACGACGAAAAACGCGACGCGCTTCGGAGAGAACTTGCTCCGTTTCGACAGGGCCTTGCGCGCGACTTCTAGGTCCATACTGCGATCATGGCATAGCCGAGCTTGGTGATCTACCGGGGCATTCTCCAGCGACGGCCGAGGCCTTTTCCGTTGCGCGATGCTTTCAATTCAACAAAGGCAGATAGTCGCAGTTCACGACATAAAGTGGATGCACGCCTCCTGTAGAAGCCGGAGATCATGACCTCCGATAGATCCGCAATCATGGACGCGGCAGAAAAGCTAATGCTGGACTTGATGGAGAAGCATCCCGGCGCGTCCGAATCCTCGCTGCTGGCGTTATTCCAAAACGTCGCAAGGGAAAGACCAGAGGTGTTGCGCGCAATCGTTGGCAATTTTATGAAGCACAGCTCGGTCCAATAGCGTCTTGTGACCGTCACCGGTTGCCTGCCGCAGGACGAGCCTCCGCATCAGGCTGGCCGGTTGGTCCCCCAAAACGGACCCCGCAACAAGGTGTGCGCCCCCCGTCAGCGTTGGTGCTTCTTCTTTTTCAAACACTACAAAGAGAAAGAAGCCCTGAACCATGGGGGCCGCAGGGCTTCTCCGGTCGCTTTGTGGTCACAAAATGGCGCGAAATTGTGCCGCCCTAAGCGGTAAGTTCAATCTCTGTCAGTCTAGGGGGTGAAGTTCATGCAAGTTGTCGTCGCATCTCTCAGAGCCGTCTTTATTCTCGCCCTTTCTCTCATCCTCATCGACGCCGCCAAGGCTCAACAACCAGTTGAGATCGAAAGCGACGCGGGGGTTATCTCCATGGTCGCCACCGTCGAGGCCATCGACGTAACGAGCCAGGTGCTGACAGTGTCTGGTCCAAATAACAATTGGGTCGCTGTTAAAGTCACGCCCGAAGACGTAAGGCGCATCAAGGTGAGGGACAAGATAACCATCAGCTATTCTGACGAGGTGGCTGTTGCGTTGCGGAAGCTGAATGAAGCCCCGCAGAGTCAGATGGTTTCAGAAGAAGAGACGGGTATGAACATGAACGCTCCGACTGAAGCCGAGCAGGATTGGGTGGAGGCGACGGCGCAGGGCGCGACAGACCTTACCACCATCGAGATCACTGACACGATCGCAGCGATCGACCGCAACAAGCGAACTATCACCTTCGCCGGTACCGGCGGCAAGACCCGCACTATTAAAGTCAGTCCGGCCGCGCAGGGCTTCGATGAGGTTAACGTCGGCGATATGGTCGCACTTGAGGTCACCCGCGCTGTCGCCGTCAATATCAAACCTGTCTAGAAATATTGAGAAGCGGCGCGACTACGTCTGCTTATGGCACTTAGCGGACATTCACGCCCGACGCCCAGCATGTCCGCGTTCGGGGGTAAAGCGGACATCCTCGCTCGCGCGCTGAATATCGGCTTTTGACCCAAAGCAGACCCTGCCAGGTCTACGGAAACGGCTGCAACGTATGCCGGACGAGATGATCTCAACGATGCGAGCAGCCAGGCCAACAACAGGGCCTTCGCTTTCCGCCTTTGAGGCTGGAACAGAACGGTCTCGATAAACGACGAGACAGTTCTCCCGAACTGATAGGTAGAGCGAATTTCCAAAGGCTTGCAAGTTCGCAACACGATGTCATAACTATAAACTGCTTTCGTCACAAAGATCAGTGGAGGTGTAGCGTGGCGGGTAAATCATCGAATTCTGGAACCGAGTTGATCGACGCCGCAGCCGCCGCGCAACTGGGCAACGGCCCGCTTCCTGGCGGCGAGGTCGTGGGTGTGGACAAGATCCGCGACCTCCTGTTTGGCAACCAGATGCAAGACTACGACCGCCGCTTCACCAAACTGGAGGAGAGGTTTCTCCAGCGTTTCAAGGACATCGAGACCGAGACGGCGCGCAACCTTAGCGCCTTCGAATCGAACGCTAAGAAGCAGGTGGAGTCGCTCGTGGGCCAGCTCCGCGAAGAGAAGGACCTGCGTGCCGATGCCGACAAGGAGCTGGAGCGGACGCTGCGCGAACATAATCAGGCGCTAGAAAAGCGGCTTCGCGCGATGTCGGACCAATTGAGTCAGCTTGAGCGCGACATGGCTGACCGCCTGACCCAGGAAGCGCAGTCGTTGCGCGAGGAGATCAAGCGCAAGAACGATGATCTTCAACACACCATCGAAAAAATGTTCGCCGAGCTCAGCAACGTCAAAACCGACCGCAACCTGCTGGCCGGGCTGTTCGTCGAGGTGGCCAAGTGCCTGAACCAGGACGCGGCGAGTAGCCCAAAGGGCGGGATCGAACCATCGCGCGGCCGGGCGTCCAGCTAGCCGCCAGGTGACCCGGTCCCCCGATATTCTTGAGGGGCTGCTTCGCTCGGGCGATGACGCCATCGATCGAAAAGCTCTAGCGGGTCTGCTCGTCGAAATCGCGCAGAGCTTGAAGCCGGAGCTACGTGCGCAGCAGAACGGAGTGCGCCCGGGCGATCTACAGCTCGAGCAGCTACGAACCTTGCTGGTCGGCCGCGAGATTGAGACGTTGTCGCGGCTCGCCGGCGTGGTGGACGATCCCGAGCGCTTGGCTGCTGTGATCGGGCACATCTTGCCGACCGCGATCGCCCAGGCGACGAGCGATACGCGGATGGGGCACGTGTTGGCGCCCGTCATGGAGAAGGCGGCGGAGAGCTCGATCCGCAACGATCCCACGACGCTGGTCAACATTCTTTATCCGACGATCGTGCCGGCGATCCGCAAATCGATCGGCGAGACGATTGACGAGACGTTCCAGCGGCTCAACCAGACCCTAAAATACAGCCTAACCTGGCGAGGGCTTAAATGGCGCTGGGAGGCCTGGCGTACGGGACTCCCCTTCGCGGAGGTCGTGCTCAAACATACGCTGGTCTACCAGGTCGAACACGTGTTCCTGGTCCACCGACATACCGGGCTGCTGATCGCCCATGTGGCGGCCGAGAATGCGGTGAGCCAAGACCCGCAGCTCGTTTCTTCGATGCTGGTCGCCATCCAGGATTTTGTCCGCGATTCCTTCAGCGGCGCCGAGCACCAAGGGCTCGAACTCGCTGCAGCTGGGAGATCTGCGGCTGTGGTGCGAGCCCGGACCGTTTGCCTTGCTGGTCGCGGTTATCCGGGGCGATCCCCCGGAGGGACTACACGATGCGATGCGCAACACCCTGTCGCGCATTCACGCCGAGCGACATCATGCGCTCGAAAGCTTCGACGGCGACAGCGCCGGCTTCGGCGACATCGAGGCGCGCTTACGCGAACTGGTGGCGCTTGGCGCGCACGAGTCGCCACGCACCAGGCTGGGACGCGTGATTGTTGTGGCTGCGCTGTTGCTCCTGCTGATCTCCGCCGCGGCATGGGTGGCGTGGTGGTGGTACAACCAACGGATTTGGGAGGGTTATCTAGAGCGGGTCCGCGCGCAGCCCGGAATTGTCATCACGGAAGCGGACAAACGTGACGGCAAGTTCGTGGTATCAGGCTTGCGCGATCCGCTCGCCGCCGACCCGCTCGCGCTTCTTGATGAGTCGGGGATCGATCCGGCGCGGGTCGTGGCGCATTTCGATCCCTATCAGGCCCTTGACCCGCAATTGGTGCTGAGACGACTTGAGTTATCGCTCAATCCGCCTTCGAGCGTGACCCTGTCGATCGTGGGCAACCGCATCGTGGCCCGAGGTTCGGCGCCGCACCCGTGGCTCGACCGCGCGCACGCTGTTGCGCAGATGCTGCCGGCCGGGGCGCCCGGCTTTGACCTCGCCGGGGTAAACAACGAGGATGCGGCGGCCGAGCAGAGCCGGGAGGTGATCGAACGGCAATGGCAGGCCTACGTGGAGCGGCTGCGGGCCGAGCCTGGACTCGTCATCACCCAGTCGGAGGCGCGCGGCGACAAGTTCTTCCTGTCGGGCCTGCGCGATCCACTCGCTGCCGACCCGCTCCAGTTCCTGGACGAAGCGGGGATCGATCCGGCCCGGGTCGTGGCGCATTTTGAACCCTATCAGGCGCTCGACCCGCAATTCGTGCTCGCGCGGCTCCAGGCTTCCCTCAACCCGCCGCCCGGCGTGACCCTCGCAGTGGATGGCTACCGCATCGTCGCGCAAGGGTCGGCCTCGTCACCGTGGATCGCGCGGGCTCGTAGGGCTGGCAACCTGCTGCCGGCAGGGGCGCCGGTTTTCGACGTGTCGGCCGTGCGCAATATTAGCGAGGGGGCGCTCGGCAAATTGCGCGATGCTATCCAGGCGCGAAGCATCCGTTTCGACAACAACGTGATGCTACCGGCAGCCGGGCAGGACGAAATCCTCGATCAGCTGGCAGCCGAGCTGAATGAACTCGCGAAATTGTCTTCGAGCCTAAACGTCATAAGCAGGGTGACGCTGACCGGGCATTCCGACGCCAAGGGCCAGGGCACTTCCAACCTGTCGCTGAGCGTGGCGCGCGCCGAGGCGGTACGCGCGCTTCTGAAGAAACGCGGCGTCGATCCGGATCAGCTCACGGTGCGCGGCGCCGGTACACTCGAGCCGCTCGAGGCCGACACCTCCGAGGCCGCCCGCTCGGCCAATCGACGGGTATCGTTCTCGGTCAGTTTCGAGGAAGAGCCATGACGGCGGTGCTGCAGAAGAAGATCTGCATGCTCGGCGGCTTCTCGGTGGGCAAGACCAGTCTGGTCAAGCGCTACGTCCAGAGCGTGTTCTCCGAAACCTATCTCACCACCGTCGGAGTCAAGATCGACAAGAAGACCGTGGAGCTCCCAGATCGAATCGTGAACCTCATTCTTTGGGATCTTGCGGGTGAGGACGATATCAACTCGTTCCGCATGACCAATATGCGGGGCGCCGCCGGATACGTGCTGGTCGCCGACGGGACGCGCCCTCCGACACTCGACGTCGCGCTTTCGCTGCGCCAACGCGTCGAAGCCGATTACGGTTCGCTGCCGTTCGTGCTGCTGTTGAACAAGAGCGACCTCACCGAGCAATGGGCGATCAGTGACGCCGACTTGGCGGGGTTGCGACAGAACGGCTGGTGGGTGCAGCCAAGCAGCGCGCGAACCGGTGAAGGCGTGGAGGGTGCCTTCAAGGACCTTGCGGTCCGTACCGCGAGCTGAATCATGGAAAGCCTGCCCGCCAGCCTTGCCGAGCGGCTGCGAGAGCTGACCTATAACGAGCGATCGGTTGCGTATCTTCAGGTCGATGCCGCGCTCCTTCTGATCGGCGCCGGCGGGCATCTCGAGGATTATGGACTGGCGGCCATCCGCCTGGGCGAGCCGGCGGCCGAGCAAGTCTTCTTTCTCGAGGGGCTGCTGCCGCTGGAGGAGACACCCTTTTTCGTGCCATCGGTCGAACTCGACTGCGGCCGCGCCGCCGACCTTCATCTCTATCTCGACGCCGGTACTGTGTGGGTGGTGCTGCTCGACGTCACGGCCTATCGCGACGCGACCCGCCGTTTGCAGCAGAAAGCCTACGAGATGACGCTACTGCAAGAAAAGGAGGCGCAGCTCAATCGACGCCTGGAGGACGCCAACCGGGAGCTCGAGGCCGCCAATGACTTTCTCGTCAGGATCTCGACGAAGATCTCGCACTATCTCGCTCCGCAAATCTACAAGAGTATTTTCAGTGGTCAGAAGGACGTCACCATTCACACTGAGCGCAAGGAGCTCACCATCTTTTTCTCTGATATTATGGGTTTCACCGCCACCACGGAGCGCCTGCAGCCGGAGCAAATCACACTCCTCCTCAACGAGTACTTCACGGAGATGTCGGCGATCGCCCTCAAGCATGGCGGCACCGTCGATAAATTCATCGGTGACGCCCTGGTGATTTTCTTCGGCGACCCCGAGACCAAGGGTACGGTGGAGGACGCCAGGGCCTGCCTCCACATGGCGACGGAGATGCAGCGTCGGCTTGCTGAGCTCAACGTCAAATGGCGCAGCGCGGGTACGGAGCATCCGTTCCGCGTGCGCATGGGCATCAACACCGGTTTCTGCAACGTCGGCAACTTCGGCAGCGTCGACCGCATGGACTACACCGCCATCGGTGCCGAGGTTAATCTCGCGGCGCGTCTGCAAGCGATCGCCGAGCCTGGACATATCATCATCAGCTACGAGACCTACGCTCTTGTGCGCGACATCGTGGCGGCGCGCGCGTTGCCGGAGATTTCGGTGAAGGGCATCAGCCGCGCCGTGGTTCCCTATGTCGTCGAGGGTGTGCTGGACGAAGCGGGGCGGAAGATCGAGATCTTTAGCGAACACATGACCGGCCTCGATTTCTACCTCGATCCCAGGGCCGTCGACGCCACCGCGCTGGCGCGCATTCGAGAGACGCTCAAAAATGCGATTGCCGCCCTAGAAGGACGCGGCGGTTAGGCACCGAGAAAGGCGCATTGCAGCTTGAGAAGCTCGCTGGTTGCGACAAGGTGTTTAAGGAGAAGCGCTCCGGCATGGACACCGGACGGCCAGAGCTTAAGCGCTGCCTTGAATACCTACGGGAAGGCGATACGCTGCTTGTGACCAAGATAGATCGCCTGGCGAGATCGACCTCAGACCTCTATCGCATCATCTCCGAACTGACCGAGAAGGGCGCCGCCTTTAAGGTCGTCGATGACCCCACGATCGACACCACCTCCCGCACTGGCAAGCTCATCATGGGCATTCTGGCGTTGATAGCTGAGTTCGAGAATGACATCCGCCGGGAACGCCAGATGGATGGAAAACTGGAGCGCCGGCCAGAACGTAACGCCAACGATCAAGGCAGCACCGGTAAGGAACAACAAGAAGACCACTGCCAGAAGCCCAGCGGCAGAGGCTTCTCGCTGTACTTCGACGTGGTGCTCTTCCTCGTCCATGTTAGGCCAGAGCAAAAATGAGCACGGTCACGACCAGCATGACTGCGATGAAGATGCCAGAGATAGCCACGTCATAGGGTTCGTGCGGTCTAACATCGAATTCCATGAGAGCTAAACGCTTCACGGCAGCCCAATGATCCAATGGGCCCGACTCTGGTTTTGCGGTAGTGGAAAGCAAAGCCGGGCCCTGCCAGTGCGTCCAACAGCTGGCCGAGAAACCTTAGAGCCACGCCTTCGGGAGGGCTTTTAACTTTGACATAGAGCGGCCCGACACCCTCCCAAGCCCAGGGTGGTGGAAGCGAAGGGTGTCGAGCCTAACCAGCCCGAGTGGCAAACCGAGAGGCTGGCCACTGTCATTCTACCATTCAGACAATAAGCGGCCACCAACAAGGAGGGCCTGGCAGCACTGGGCCTAACCAGCCTGAACTGCACAGGGGGAAGGTTCACAGGGAGGCTGGCTGATTTGATAACCAGATGCCGCAAGCCGTGTTCCCAATAAAAGGCCCAGCACTACCCGGGTGGAGCAGGGCGAGTCCATCCTTCGGTGAGCAATGGCCCCGGATGGCTACTTCAAAAACGATCTGCATCTAGCAACTGTTCCCACTGAGGACTGCATGACGAAGGACGTGAAGGAAGCAGAGTCTCAATCGACCTCTTTCAATTGCAGTAGCCGCTCGTTGAGGCTGACGTATCGTGGTAATTCCCGATGATGAGCAGCGCGAGCATCCAGTTCGCGAAGGAGGGCATACAAGTCGCTCGGGCATGGCTCTTCTACAATCGCACCGAGCGACGTGCGGAGACGTGCCCCAACTCGCTCCGCGATCTTGGCATTACCGCGAAACACAGAACATCCCTCGACATGCGAAGTCAGCGGAACTGGTGCGCACAACCGTATCGGACTCCAAACCAGGCAGTCCGTCTCCCCACGTAAGGGGGTCCGCAAATGTCATGTCTACGATGGAGGGCGTGTCAGTCACCGCAGAGTGAAGCGGCGCGTTAACATCTCGCTGTAGCTCACGCGGTGACATCGCCAACGTCAAGGCGATCAACAAGAGTAGCATCTTCACCATGGGCAGCCTCATATCGGCTTGCCCCCGTCAACTCTATAATGCGAGAGAGTTCTTTCTCGTTCCCGAGCTGGTTGTGGAAAAGGTATATTGCCGGACCGTGTTGGGTGTCCCTACTCCTCCTCTTCTACGAGTTCCGAGGCGAGTTCTGCTCGCCATCCACTAGCCGGGCCTCGACTTGGTATAGGTTATGAGTACGTCCGCAGGCCGGACAGCTGATCTCCGCGAGCACCTTGGGCAGATCCCTGTAGCTCTCGGCATCGATTTCCACCCCAGTGGAAACTTCGCGGCCTGAGGTGGGGCAGACGAAAACCAGCGCACCCATCTTCGCCTCCTTCATTCGATCTTGGCGGGGGAAACATGGAGTGACACCTCGTCCGAACAACACGCGCTAACATGAACGGCTTATTATAAATTCGTGAAGGCCGAGCATGTCTTTTGACATACGGTGCGATGTTGGTGACAGCAGACGTGCGTAACCGATAAGCGGGCTTGATACGGGGCTGCTAATGGTCGCACACTTCGGTCGCGGGGGTGAACCGAGGGGGTCAAACATGACTGAAGACGACGACAAGAAAGAGATTTTATCGAGCGATGAGAAAGGCGCAGCTAAGAGCACTCTTGGCGGCGCCGTCGCAGGTGCGGTAGTCGGCACCGCGGTTGGCACGCCGGTAGTGGGTACATTGATTGGTGCCGTGTCTGGCGCCGTAATGGCAGCTCGTAAGAGGCGCACTAAGAGTCAACCGGCTAAACGGAGCACAAAGGCAAAGGCATCCCCTGCAAAACGGCGAGCCCCTGCCAAAGCTGCGGCGAAGAAGTCGACGCCAAAGCGAAAGACGGTGACAAAGTCCGCGAAGAGCTCGACACGAAGGGCGACAAAGTCGGCAACGAAAAAGGGCCGCGCTACGTCTGGGCGAAAGAGCGCCAAGCCGAAGTCATCGCGGAAAACGCGCGGCTGAAGTGCGTGCTCCCGCAGGCGCGGTAACGGGCCTAATAGAAGATCGCGCCGTCTACACGATGCTTGGCCATCTCCAACGCCTCGCGTTGGTCAAGGGCGACAACTTCGCATCGACTGAGGATCGGCAGGTCCGCGGTACGTGTGTAAATCCCTACGCGCCATCCCGCCGGAGCGCGCCTTACCTCCAGCTGGTATCCTCGATAGAGCAGCTTACTCTGAACAGCGTTTTCCCCCGTGAACATGACGTCGCCTCCTGTCGTGACGCAGCGTCGCATTCGCGATGTTGCAGACTCGTTTCCAAAAACCCTGAATCGTAAATGGGGTTAACCCCTGCTCACCTTGTCAGCCGCATAGCAACTTCCTCTTAAGAGGAGCGTTATCTCCGATACACCATCAGATGCGGAGGACGACGTGGCAGCGCCTGATCGTTTCATAGCGTGGTGCAAGCAGGAGCAGGCGAGCATCGAGCAGCAGCTCGAGCTTTTGCAAGCTGCAAAGGTGCGCACAGGAGAGGATATCGGAGCTGGCTGGATCGACACCACTGATGAATCCATAGAACGCGCAAGAGCAAGGCTTTCAGAGCTAAATGATCTGCTGACCGAAGCCGGAAAGTCGACCGTGATAAAACCCAGCGCGCTCTAGCTGTCACACCAGCGTTTCAATGTGCGGTGGGAACGTATCTTCAGTGGGAAGTGGCGGCCACGTTGCGCTATGCTTTAAGACGCATCGATCCCCTGGGGGGCCAGATGGGCGATGCTGCTCACGACATTAGGAGGGACTCATGCGCAAATTTGCGTTCGCTATTGTGGCGGTGGCGCTGGTGCTGCTTGCCGGAGCTCTCGCAGCCGAGGCCATGACTGTAAGCGCGACCTTGGGCCTTCGCGCCACTGCTAAGAACTTCTCACCGATCGACACGGTTGCCTGCCGCGTGTCAGGTCCCGTTTGTGGGCTCGGGCGGACTTGGGTTTGCCGGCCGCTGCGGGGCTGCTGGTGCGCCCGTTGCCGATGGTAGCTTTACGTCACGGCGCGCAGGCCAATGCAACTGAAAATGTGAGGCCGCCCCCCGGCGGCCTCTTTCTGCGCTCGGCCAATTCGATCTATGCGCAAACCCAACAGATAAGGGCCCGATTGGGCACGTGGCCGCCGCGCTCCAGTTGTCGCGCCGTCGTGCGACAGCCGATGCTGGGTTGAGTCCTCGCGCTAAACAGGAGGACGGATAAGGGCGAGATCACTCGGCCGGTTCGGGCGGACTCATCTCGGCTACCCAAACCTTTATCAGAGATAGCTGGTGTGTCTCCAAGCACTCAGGGCAGCCTAATTGCTCGCTGTGAAGGCTAGTGAAGCTAAGGCTATCAACCTCAATACCCGTGTCCACCTCGCGTCCGGTAGTAGGACATACAAATCCCAGTGTGCCCATGAGCGTTCTCCCTGAACGAGCATGACCTACGATCAAACGTGCTCAGGTAAGAGCGGTCATTAGATAGTCCAAGGCGAGCATCGTTCAAGTGGGAGGTAGTGGTAGTGCACTGCGAAAAATGTCACAACTCTGCCTCGGCGCCGCCCACGACCGGCCGGACTTAATACGAGGCGCCATGTCTGAAGGATCCCATAGAAAAGCCGCCTAACCAAACAGACGGTATCAAGAAGGCGAGAGGCGTGAGGATGGGCCTCCTGCGGTTTCCATCTCTCGGCTCGACTCGGCGATTTCGACCGTACGCTCGGCCATGCCGAAGTGCAGCCGCTCGACCATGTGCCCTTCGACGACGAGCACGCCCTTCTTAGCATTCTCGGGCCGGGCGAAGGCGGCAATGATTTTTCGGGACCAATCAACCTCCTCCTCGGTCGGCGAGAAAATTTCGTTGCAGGGCGCAACCTGGCTCGGATGGATTAGCGTCTTGCCGTCCATGCCAAGGGTGCGGCCGTGCTCGCATTCCTCGCGCAGGCCTTTCTCGTCTTTAAAGTCGTTATAGACCCCGTCGAGAATGTCGAGGCGATAGGCGCGCGCCGCAGCGATGGTCATAGCGAGCCAAGGCACCACGGCGAAGCGGTTGTGCAGCGCGCGAGCCCGCGACTCTTTCACCAAGTCGTTCGTTCCCATAACCAGGCAGCAGAGCCGGTTCTCCGGGTAAACGGCAGTCGCCGCGATAGTGCGCGCGTTCAGGATGGCCATGGGGGTTTCCATCATGGCCCAGAGCCGAATCTTTTCGGGGGCATGTAAGCCTTGTAAGATCTTGGCGACGCTGATGACCTCGCCGGGATGCGCAACTTTCGGCACCAGGATCGCGTCTGGCGCGGCGTCACAGGCTGCGAGCAGGTCTTTCGTCCCCCATGGCGTCTCGAGCGCATTGATTCGGATGACGATCTCACGCCCGCCATAGCCACCGCTCACGACAGCGGCACACACCCGATCGCGGGCGGCCGGCTTTGCGTCAGGCGCAACGGCGTCTTCAAGGTCCAAGATTAGGGCATCTGCGGGGATGGTCTTGGCCTTTTCGAGGGCTCGTTCGTTCGAGCCCGGCATATAGAGCACACTGCGGCGTGGTTGGCCTTGCATGGTGAAGCTCCTCGTCTGACCCAAAAATGGAAGTGCCGCGAGTCGTCACAAACTGCGGGCTACAATGATACGTCCTCACGATGGCCGGGCGGGCATAGGATTTGGACGTAGAAACGATTATCTGCTGCTCATCGTAAGTGCAGGCCTGCGATACCGCCTGCTCTCCGGCTGGCGCGTTCCGGGTCGATAGGTATTGGCCGTTAGTGAACTGTGTGGACAACGTCTTTGGAGCCAAAATCTCGGTCAGGCGCTGTCTCTCATCCACTGGAAATGGTTCAATTCCAGGTGATCTCTTTTTCTAGTGCGTGTTCCCTTGGGGGATGGAGCTGATGCCCGCCGTGCGTCGCATTCTTATTGCAGACCCTATTCATGAAAAAGCACTGAGCCTCTTAGCCTCGCGGCCCGGATTTGAAGTGGCCGTGGCAACGGGCCTGAACGAAACGGAGTTAGTTGAGCGCATCGGGAATTATGATGGGATCATCGTGCGGTCCAAAACCCGCGTCACTGCCGCTGTCGTTTCCGCGGGTCATCAGCGGCTAAGGGTCATCGGCCGCGCCGGCATTGGGGTCGACAACATCGACGTGGCCGCCGCCACCGAATGGGGGATCGTGGTTTTGAACACGCCCGATGCCAATGCAACGACGACCGCCGAACTGGCCCTTGCGCACCTGCTTTCACTAAGTCGCCACCTTCCTCAGGCCGATCGTTCGGTGCGCGCCGGCGAGTGGCAGCCAGCCAAGTTCGTCGGGACCGAGCTTTCGGGCAAGAGCGTCGGTGTAATAGGTTTCGGCACGATCGGCCGCATCTTTGCCCGGCGATGTTTCGCGCTCAAAATGCAAGTACTGGCTTACGATCCATTCGTGACCGCAGAAATTATCGAAGAGGCGGGGGCTGAGCCGGTCACGCTTGATGCGTTGCTGGCGCGAGCGGATTACGTGAGTCTCCACTGCCCTTTGACGGATCAGACGCGCAATCTTATGGACACTGTGCGTCTTGCGCAAATGAAGCCGGGCGCCTGTTTGATCAATTGCGCACGTGGCGCATTGGTCGATGAGGCGGCTCTTTGCGACGCTTTGCAAAGTGATCATCTGGCAGGCGCGGCGCTTGATGTCTATGCACACGAGCCACCGAAGGGTTCGCCCTTGTTGGCACTCGACACCACCGTGCTAACGCCACATCTCGGGGCCTCGACTAAAGAGGCGCAGCAGGCGGTGAGCGTGAAGATCGTCGAAGATATTGCCGCCTTTTTCACGACCGGCGAGGCGGCAAGTGCGGTCAACCTGCCACGCATCTCCGCCGAACAACTCGTCCGCTCGCGGCCCTATCAGAACCTCGCGCATGCGCTTGGAGGTCTCATTGCCGCAATGACACCGGACCCCATCAAACAAATCGAAGTAGGCCTATTCGGACGCGCGGCCGAACTCGATCCTCGCCCAATTACGTCTCAAGCCCTTGTTGGTCTGCTCGACAAGCGACTAACGGCTGTCGTCAACCAAGTGAATGCCATGCAGCTCGCGCAGCGACAAGGAATTGCGGTGCGCGAAGTGCAGTCCGAGGCCACTCACGATTACATTGCTCTGGTCGAGGTGCGCTCTGTAAGCGCCTCAGGAACGACGAGCGTGGCAGGAACATTGCTGGGGGAGCGGCACCCGCGTCTCGTTCGCATCGACGACTACGAGGTAGAAGCGGTGCCCGAGGGGTACATGCTGTTCACCCGCCACGACGACCGCCCCGGTGTCGTTGGTGCACTCGGGGGCATTCTTGGCCGGCAGAACATCAATATTTCGCGCATGCAGGTTGGGAATGCCGAAGGAAAGGCCGAAGCAATCGCGCTGATCGGCATTTCCGCGCCGTTGCCTGAGAGCGCGCTCGCAGAGATTCGGGCGCTACCAGCCATTCGACGAGTCGTGCAGATCGCTCTGTGATGATTCAAACCCCGAGATTCGATGCGGTCTGCTTCGACTGCGACAGCACCCTCAGCCGCATCGAGGGCATAGACGAGTTGGCGCGCCGTGTCGGCTGCGAGGCCGAGATCGCATCGCTGACGGAGGCTGCGATGAACGGCGACATTCCGCTTGAAGAAATTTACGGCAAACGCCTCGACATTGTCCGACCCGATAAAGCTGCGCTCGCGTGGCTTGCCGATCGTTACGTCGAGGAAATGGTTAGCGGAGCGGTTGAGACAATCGAGACTCTGAGGCGGCATGACAAAGCCGTCTACGTTATTACCAGTGGATTGTTCCAGCCGGTCGCCAAGTTCGCCAACACCCTCGGCTTCGCACCAAGCGAGGTTCATGCAGTGAAGGTGCATTTTGACGCGGCGGGCGCTTACCAAGGTTTTGAGACTAGCTCCCCACTCTGTCGCGGCGACGGCAAAGCCCTTATCTGCCGAAAACTCGTAGCGAAGCATGGCAGCGTCGTTATGGTTGGTGATGGCGTGACCGATTTAGCCGCCCGCGAGGGCGGAGCGTATGTTGTTGGTTATGGCGGTGTCGTCCATCGAAACGTAATGGTGCAAGAGGCGGACTGTTACATCTCGGCTCCCTTGCTGACAGCTACGCTCGCGACTTTGCTGACCGAGGAAGAAAAGAACGGGCCTTGAACGTCCGCTTTGGGTTATTAGCGAACCTTGGGCCGCCGATCAGGGATGTCCCCTTCATCCTCCAACAGCGGACATGCTCACAGCTGGCATCAATGTCTGCAAAGTGCCAAAGCAGACGTACTCGTCGTAACGACGCAGGCCCTGACGGCTGTCTCCGCCCCCTGAAGCGGCGTTCTACAATCACGAGGCTTCTTGTTTGCAATCACGAGGCTTCTTGTTTGCGTCAATCAGAGTTAGCATCCTCATGGCGTGGGTGCCCGGATTGGCAGCCCCGAGAGAGCCGCAGAGAATGCACGGGCAGCAACATGGCTGATCCAAGAGACGTGACTCAACGCGAGGCCTACATCATCGCTCAAGCGCTTTATGAGTTCATTCGGTTTGAACAATCGCAGCCGAGAGACCTTCGTCGGTTGTCAGACGAGCAACATGCAATAGCAATCCTGCACACGCGTTTCGACAACGAACTGGCAACGCTTGTACAGTCTGACGAAGCTGCTGGTCGCCAACCGCCGGATTGCAGCAGAACAGCGTCGATCGGTGGTTGATTAGGTGCCACGGCGGTTAGCGTTAGAAGGAGCAAATAGTTGGCTCGTCCGGTTGTTCGCGTTCGCCGCTCCATTTGGCGCGCCGATGGTGAGGTTCGCGGCGAACGTGCCATTCCCGAAGAGACGGCGATCGCCTTCACTTTCAACACTGCATCATACGCGGTCATGATGGCGACGCCTCAGGATCTTGAAGACTTTGCCGTCGGTTTTAGCCTTACCGAGGGCGTGATCTCTTCGGCCGACATGATCGAAAGCATAGAAGTCATCGAGGACGACGTCGGCATCGAGCTGCGGATTTGGCTAAAGGCACCTCATGCGGCCGAGTTTTTGGGACGCCGGCGGAAGATGGCGGGTCCGACAGGGTGCGGGCTGTGCGGCATTGAGAGCTTGGTCGAAGCAATGCGGCCACCACCTAAAGTGCACGAAGGTGGCATTTACGCACCGGCTCAGATCATGGAGGCGATCGACTCGCTCTTCCCTTTGCAGCTACTTAATCAGGAGACCCGTGCGGTACACGCCGCAGGTTTTTGGGATCCAGCAAGTGGCCTGGTTGTCGTGCGCGAGGATGTTGGTCGTCACAATGCGCTGGACAAACTTGCCGGCGCGCTTGCACACGAAGGTGCGACTCCGCGCCAGGGCATTATCGTGCTGACCAGCCGGGTCTCGGTCGAGATGGTGCAGAAATCCGCCGCGATTGGGGCGCCGATGATCGTCGCCGTCTCGGCCCCCACGGCGCTCGCGGTGCGCATGGCGGACGCCGCCGGCATGACGCTGGTTGCGATCGCACGCAAGGACGGCTTTGAGGTTTTCACCCATCCCCATCGGGTGGAGGGCGCGCTCACGAGCCATGTCGCCTGACCTATCTGCGCGGCTCCAAGCCGAACTCGGTGAAGGGAATGAAATCGACCAATTCGCCGTCCCTCACTTCCGTCACCTCCTCGGCAACCTCAATTAGACCGTCGGCTTCCCGCAACGAGGAGATCAACCCTGATCCGTCACGGGCGAATTTCTCGACGGCAAGCCGCCCATCCTTAAGCGTTAGCTTGGCGCGCCAGAACTCGCGCCGCCCCCGTTTCTTGGTCTGCGCGAACGCAGCAGCGATCGGATAGCGCACGGGCTCGCGCCCAAGTGCCGCCCGCGAGGCGCGCCAGCACCGGCCTCACATAGATCAGGAAACAAACAAATACGGCGACCGGATTTCCGGGGAGTCCAAGCACAACGCAATCGCCGACCTGGCCGAAGCTCATCGGGCGTCCGGGCTTTATAGCAATCTGCCAAAGATGACGCTTGCCGATGGCGTCGATGGTTCGAGCCACATGGTCCTCGGCGCCTTGGCTCGCGCCGCCGGAAACTACCAGCACGTCGTAACCGCGCGCCGCCTCCGCCAGGGCCTCGCGCACGCGATCCGCCCGATCCGGCAGGACGCCGAGATCAACTGGCACTGCACCCGCGATCTCGATCAGCCCCTCCAACATCGGCGCATTGGCGTCATAGACCTTGCCCGGCACGAATGGATCTCCCGCGCGCATGATCTCGTCGCCGGTAGAGACGATGGCGACCTTCAGCGGGGCGTAGCAACGAAGCCGGTCCAGCCCGCACGCAGCGGCGCTCGCCACGTCTTGCGGCCGCAAGCGCGCACCGGTCTCGACCAGCACGGCGCCGAGCTTGGCGTCCTCACCGGCAAGCCTGCGATTGGCGCCCGGCTTCAATCCGGGCGGGATCATGACCCAGGTCTGCCCGCTTTGCTCCTCGATGCGCACATCCTCTTGCATCACCACGGTGTCGAAGCCGTCCGGCATGACTGCGCCGGTAAAGATGCGGACGGCGTCATCCGAGGATGGCGTACTCCGATAGGGATGACCCGCGGCTGCCTCGCCGACGATCTTCAACCGCGCGCCGGTCTGCCGGTCATAGCCTGAGTGGCTGAAGGCATAACCGTCGACCGCGGCGTTGTCGTGCGCCGGTATGTCTCGTGGCGCCAGGACGGACTCGGCAAGGTAGCGGCCCTGAGCAGTATGCAGATCGATGCTTTCGACGTCGACGACCGGCCGCACGCGCGACTTCAAGACGGCAAGCGCCTCGTCGTGCGGCATCCGGTCCTTGTCGTGGAAGAAGCAATCGTCGGCGAGCTTCATCGTCATGCGGCTCCGAGCCTCAAATGGGCGGCGATGAAGTCGGCCATGCCGCCGATATCGTCCAGATGAAACACGGGAAGAGCGTCCGCCTCCTCGCCGGGCCGGTCGGAGGCGATCGCAACGATCTGCGGCGCGCTTCCAGCCAGCGGTTGCCGAGATGCGCCGCCATCCCGCCGGATCTCAATTTTCGGGAACGGCTCACGCTTGTATCCCTCGATCAGAACCAGGTCAAAACCGGCGGTCTCGCCCAGGAGCCGCTCGAGCGGCATCTCCGGATCGCCGCCAAGCTCGTGCATCAAGGCCCAGCGCTTTGGCGAAGACAACAACACCCGCCGGGCTCCGGCCTCTCGCAGCCGGTAGGAATCCCGGCCCGGCTGGTCGATGTCAAAACTCTCATGGGCATGCTTGACGGCGCAGACGCGATAGCCGCGGCCCGTGAACTCGGCGATGAGCCGCGCCGTGAGCGTCGTCTTGCCGGAGTTCTTCCATCCGGTGATGCCGAATGCAGGCGGGCTCATGCCGCGGCCGCCTCAAGCAGCGCTTCCGCCTGAGCGAGATCCTGCGGCCGGTTGATGTTGAAGAAGGGATCGACCTTGCGGCCGCCGATGTCCATGGCCGGGAAGAAGATCTGCTCCGCGTCATGGTCCGCGACCCAGGCCTGGACCTTGCGCATCCCAGTCTTTACGGACGCTTCGAGCGCCGGCGCGAGCGACACAGGCCAGAGCCCGAAGACTGGATGAACTCCCTCCTCCGACCGGGCGACGAGCAGCCTGGGCTCGGCATCGCCAATGGCAGCGCGGAACCGCGCGATGATGTCGGCGGGGAAGAAGGGCGTGTCGGTGGCCGCGGTCACGATGAATTGGCTCTGGGGCCGATTGGACCGGGCCCATTCGATCCCGGCATGGACTCCGGCGAGCGGTCCCGCCTGACCTTCGAGGCGATCTTCGATCACCGGCAGGCCAAACGCCGCAAACCGCGCCACATCTCCATTGGCATTGATGACGAGGTCCGAGACCTGCGGCCTGAGACGATCGATGATGTGGGCCAGCATTGGCTGGCCGCCGAGCGGCAGCAGGCATTTGTCGCCACCGCCCATGCGGCTCGATCTGCCGCCGGCGAGAAGAACGCCGACGACATCTTCAGGAAGGTCCATGCTCATTGAGCCTATAGGCCCGACGCTGTCACGTTGATATCGGGCATCGGCACGTGGGGCTCGTCGCCGTGGGCCCGGCCGATCTTCACCGCGCAATATTTGTACTCGGGGATCTTGCCTATTGGGTCGAGCTGCGGGTTGGTGAGGATATTGGCCGCGGCCTCCACATAGGCGAACGGAATGAAGATCGTACCTTCCTGCACGGCCCGGTCAGCACGAGCGGTAAGCTCGATCGAGCCGCGGCGCGTGGTCACCCGGACCCGCTCGCCCGGCTTGATGCCGTTACGGGCAAGTTCCCTCGGGTTGAGGCTCGCCGTCGGTCCAGGCTCGAGCGCATCGAGCACATCGGCGCGGCGCGTCATGGCACCAGTATGCCAATGCTCCAGTTGCCGCCCGGTCATCAATACCAGCGGATATTCGTCGTCGGGCACCTCGGCCGGCGGCAAGACATCGGCCGGTACCAAAAGAGCACGCCCCGTATGGGTGGGGAAGCCGTCGCCGAACACCACCGCTTCGCCGGGATGATCCGGCTCGGGGCAGGGATAGATCACCGAGGATTCCCGCTCGAGCCGCTCCCAGGTGATGTTGTCAAGCGAGGGCATGGCAAGCTTCATCTCGGCGAACACTTCGGAAGGATGGCTGTAGGTCCAAGTCAGGCCGAGACGCTTGGCGAGCTCGACCAGGATCCACAGATCCTGGCGCGTATCGCCTGGCAGCGGCAGTGCCTTGCGGCCCATCTGCACCTGCCGGTTAGTGTTGGTCACCGTGCCGGACTTCTCCGGCCACGCCGAGGACGGGAGGATCACGTCGGCCATCATCGCCGTTTCGGTCAGGAAGATATCCTGCACCACCATGTGTTCGAGCTTGGCGAGGCCGGCGCGGGCGTGATCGAGATCTGGGTCCGACATCGCCGGGTTCTCGCCCTGGATGAACATGCCCCTGATTTCGCCAGCGTTCGCCGCATTAATGATCTCGACCACGGTCAGGCCGGGCTTCTCTGAAAGCGGCGTCTTCCACAGCTGCTCGAATTTCTGGTGCACCGAGTTGCTCTTCACGTCGGCATAGTCCGGATAGAACATCGGGATCAGGCCGGCATCTGAGGCGCCCTGCACATTGTTCTGGCCACGCAGCGGATGGAGACCGGTGCCCTCCCGGCCGACCTGGCCGCACATCAAGGATAGCGCGATCAGGCAGCGGGCATTGTCGGTGCCATGCACATGCTGCGATATGCCCATGCCCCAGAAGATCATGGCGCGCTCGGCGCGGCCGAAGGTGCGGGCCACCTCGCGGATGGTCTTGGCGTCGATGCCGGTGGTCGCGGCCACCGACTCCGGGCTGTAGCTGGCGACGTGCTTCTTCAGGCTCTCGAAATTCTCGGTGAAGGCCTGCAGGTACTGAACGTCGAAAAGCCCTTCCTCGACGATCACATGCATGATGGCGTTGAGCAGCGCCACGTCGCTCGCCGGCTTGAATTGCAGCATGTAGCTGGCGTATTCGCGCATCGCCTGGCCGCGCGGATCAATGACGATGAGCTTGGCGCCGCGTTTCGCCGCCTGCTTGAAGAAGGTCGCGGCGACGGGATGGTTCTCGGTCGGATTGGCGCCGATGATCATCACCACGTCGGCATGCTCGACCTCGTTGAAGGTTGCGGTCACCGCACCGGAGCCGATGCCCTCGATCAACGCCGCCACCGACGAGGCGTGACACAGCCGCGTGCAGTGATCGACATTATTATTGCGGAAGCGGGTGCGGATCAGCTTCTGGAACAGATAGGCTTCTTCATTGGTGCATTTCGCCGAGCCGAATCCGGCGATGGCTCCGTTGCCGTGCTGCTCGGCGACCTTGGCGAGTCCCTTGGCCGCAACATCGAGAGCCTCGTCCCAGCTCGCCTCGCGGAAATGCGTGTAAGGATTGGCCGGGTCGACATCCACGCCTTTGGGCAGCCCGGGCTTCCTGATCAGCGGCTTCATCAACCGCTGCGGATTGGTGACGTAGTCAAAGCCGAAACGGCCTTTGACGCACAGCCGGTTCTCGTTGGAGTAGCCGTTGCGGCCCTGCACGAAGGCGATCTTGTCGTCCTTGATCTGATAGCTGAGCTGGCAGCCGACGCCGCAATATGGGCAGACCGAGTGAACCTCGCGGTCGACCTCGCGGGTGCCGTGCTGGGTGATCGGGTCGACGATCGATTTCGGCATTAGCGCGCCGGTGGGACACGCTTGCACGCATTCGCCGCAGGCGACGCAAGTAGAGCGGCCCATTGGATCGTCGAAATCGAACACCGGCCTCGCGCCGATGCCCCGGAACGCCATGCCGATCACGTCGTTGACCTGGACTTCCCGGCAGGCGCGCACGCATAACCCGCAATCGATACAGGCATCGAGATTGACCGCCATCGCTGGGTGGGACAGGTCGGGCTTGATGATGTCATGGGCCGGAAAGCGCGAGGTCTCAATGTGCTGGACCTGGGCCCAGTGCCAAAACGGCGAGACGCGGTCGGGCGAATCCTCGTGCGGCGGCTGGTCGGCGAGCAGCAGCTCCATCACCATACGGCGCGCCTTGACGGCACGGTCGGTCGCGGTCTTCACCACCATGTCGGGCGCGGGCTTCCGGATGCAGGAGGCGGCCAGCACGCGCTCGCCTTCGATCTCGACCATGCAGGCGCGACAATTGCCGTCGGCGCGATAGCCGGGCTGCGGCAGCCAGCAGAGATGCGGGATGTCGATGCCTTCGCGCTGAGCGACCTGCCAAATGGTCTCACCCGGCCGGGCCGACACCACATTTCCGTCGAGTGTGAATAGCAGCTGGTCTGTCATCGTTTCTTTTCCCTAAGCGCGTCCGGCCATCTCGGTTCCCAGCCGCTCGTCTAAAAAGAACTGCATGGCCGAGATGAAGGCATTTGGCGCGGCCTGTCCAAGTCCGCAGATCGACGCGTCGCGCATGGCCTGGGCGAGCTCGGTGAGCAACTCCTTGTCCCATTGCCGTTGTTCGAGCAGCGCCACCGCCTTGTCGCAACCGACCCGGCATGGCGTGCATTGGCCGCACGACTCATCTTTGAAGAAGCGCAAGAGATTGATCACTATGTCGGCTACGTCATCGCGTTCTGAGAACACCACGATGGCATGGCTGCCGACGAACGAGCCGTATTTGTCGAGACTGCCGAAATCGAGAGGCAGGTCGGCCAGGCTCGCCGGCAGCACGCCACCCGACGCGCCGCCCGGCAGATAGGCCTTGAAGATCTCGCCGTCTTCCATGCCCCCGGCCATCTCGATCAGCTCGCGCGCGGTGATGCCGGCCGGCGCAACGATCACGCCGGGCTTCTTCACCCGTCCCGACACGGACCATGACCGCAGGCCCTTGGCGCCGTTCACGCCGTGATCGGCGAACCATTTGGCGCCCTTCTTGAGGATCTCCGGCACCCAATAGAGCGTCTCGACATTGTGATTGAGGGTCGGCCGCCCGAACAAGCCGACCTCTGCGATATAGGGCGGACGATTGCGCGGATAGCCGCGTTTGCCCTCGATCGATTCGATCATCGCCGATTCTTCGCCGCAGATATAGGCGCCGGCGCCGCGGCGAAGCTCGATGAAGCCTTTGTCGATGATGCCGGCCTTCTCAAGCGCCGCGATCTCATGCGCGAGAATGTGCAGCACCGCCGGATATTCATCGCGCATATAGAGATAGATGCGCTCGGCCTCGACCGCCCAGGCGGCGATCAGCGCACCCTCGAACATCTGTTGCGGATTACGCTCGAGATAATAGCGATCCTTAAAGGTGCCGGGCTCGCCCTCGTCGCCGTTGATGGTCATCAGCCGGGGTCCGGGATACGAGCGCACGATCTGCCATTTGCGACCGGCGGGGAAGCCTGCACCGCCCAGCCCGCGCAAGCCGGCGTCGCTCATCTCCTTGATGATGGTGTCGAACGGCAGCTTGCCAGCTCGGCATTGCTCAAGCACCGAATAGCCGCCTTTGGTCCGGTACTCGGCCAGTGTCTCATAGCGCGGAATGTCCGTCTGGCGCTTGCCGCTGTCGACCACCGTCTCGACGGCCTTCGGCGTAGCGTGGTCGACGAAATAATGGCCTACCTCGGCGACTGGCGCGGTGTCGCAGCGCCCCATGCATGGCGCGCGCAGCACGCGCACCTCGGCGGGATCGGCACCTGACTTGAGCGCCTCGTACAAGGCCTCGGCGCCTTTGATGGCGCATGTGATCGAATCACACACCCTGATGGTGGTTGGCGGGGGAGGAGTCTCGCCCTCTTTCACCACGTCGAAATGGGCATAGAAGGTCGCGACCTCGTAGGCGGCCGCTTGCGGCAAACGCATCTCCTCGCATAGCGCCCGGAGATGGTGCGCCGAGATATAATGATATCGATCCTGGATCAGGTGAAGATATTCGATCAAGAGATCGGGGCGTCGCGGCTTGTCACCGAGCAGTTCCTTTATCTCCTGAAGCGCGTCGGTCTCGAGCTGGCGTCCCTTGGGAAAGGCCCGGGCCCGCTTGCGCGAGTCGACATGTCGTGCCGGCCGGTCCGGCCCGCCGCTGCCATCTGGGGTTTTTTCTCCACGCTTACTCCCTTTCGTTGAGACCCCGCCCAGCATCGATTTGCCCAGCCATGCGGGAAAAGAGCGTCACAAAGGGTTGCTTGGTGATATAGCGGCTGACCTAAGTCGGCAAGTCAAGGCAGGGCAGCCTGTACGCTGCCTCCTAAGGCTTTTCTCGGCCAACCGGTTTAGATAACGTCCGATCAACTCCAAGGGCGCTCGCCCTTGACAGATAGGCATTCGACCCAACCCTTCTCATGGCCGATTTTCTCCAAGCGTTTCATACGGCAGTGAGGCTTATCGTCACGCTCGATCCGCGCTTAGTTGAGATCGTGCTGCTGTCGCTCAAGGTCAGCCTGCTGGCCGTGGTGATCGCCAGCACGATCGGCTTCGCGCTTGGCGGCGCACTGGCCGTCTACCGCTTTCCGGGCCGGGGCGCGGTGGCCGCGCTGCTGAGTGCGCTCATGGGCCTGCCGCCGGTTGTCGCCGGCCTACTCGTCTATCTGTTGCTATCGAATGCCGGTCCGCTGGGCGTACTCCAACTGCTTTATACGCCGACCGCGATGATCATCGCCCAGGTGGTGCTGGTTGTCCCGATTATCGCCGCGCTTACCCGCCAGGCCTGCGAGAACCTGCTTGAGGAATATGACGAGCAGCTCCGCTCGCTCGGCGCCTCATCGAGCGCCATCGTCATCACTCTGTTGTGGGACGGCCGTTACCGGCTAATCACCGCCGTGCTCGCGGGCTTCGGACGGGCCATCGCCGAGGTCGGCGCCGTGATGATCGTGGGCGGTAATATCGACCATGTGACCCGCACCATGACCACGGCAATAGCGCTCGAAACCTCGAAAGGCGAAATTGCGCTGGCGCTTGCGCTCGGCATCGTCCTTCTGCTCACGGCCTTCGCCGTTAATGCGGCTCTCATGGGTGTGCTACGCTTTGCTTCACGTCTCGCCTATGCTTGATCAAACCCCGCTCAACGGTTCCAAGGTCTCCATCAATGGGCATAGCCCTTTGCTGCCACTAGAGTTGCGCGGGCTGGCCTACGAAGCCAACGGCAAGCGCGTGATCGATCGGGTCGATCTCACCATCGAGGAGTCCGGCATCACCGTCATTATGGGACCGAACGGCGCGGGCAAGAGCGTGCTGCTGCGGCTGATGCACGGGCTGATCGCGCCGACCGCTGGCGAGGTGCTGTGGGGCGGCAGGCGTCTGGACCGCGAGCTCGCGCGCCGGCAGGCGATGGTGTTTCAAAGGCCGGTATTGCTGCGTCGCTCGGCCGCCGCCAATATCTGGCATGCGCTGCGTTTACGCGGCATCGCCCGCGGCGACCGAGCCATCCGCGTCGGCGATGCCCTCAAGCTCGCGGGTCTGGAAACCCGCGCGGCAACGCCGGCACGGGTGCTGTCCGGCGGTGAGCAACAGCGGCTGTGTCTCGCGCGGGCGCTAAGTCTGGAGCCCGACATCTTGCTGCTCGACGAGCCGACCGCGAGTCTTGATCCCGCTTCGACGCTCGCCATCGAGGAATTGCTGTTAGATGCTCAGCGCGGCGGCATCAAGATCGTCGTGGTCACCCACGATGTCGGCCAAGCCCGTCGGCTCGCGCGCGACATTGTCTTTTTGCACCACGGCCGCATTGTCGAACATCAGGCAGCCAAGAGCTTTTTCGATCAGCCTAACAGCGACGCGGCCCAGGCCTTTCTCGCCGGCGGCCTGGTGCTTTGAGTAAAGGAGAAGGCCCATGACATTGAACTTCGATCGAAGGACCGTGGTGCGTATTGCCCTTGCGACGCTCCTCCTAGGCATTGCAGCGCCACGTGCCGCTCAGGCCGAAGACAAATTCATTATCGTCCAGTCGACGACCTCGACCCAGAACTCTGGCTTGTTCGACCATATCCTGCCGATCTTCACCAAGAAGACCGGGATCGATGTGCGCGTGGTGGCAGTCGGCACCGGCCAGGCCCTGAAGAACGCCGAGAACGGCGACGGCGACGTAGTGCTGGTCCATTCCAAGCCAGACGAGGAGAAATTCGTGGCCGAGGGCTGGGGCGTGAAGCGTCAGGACGTGATGTATAACGACTTCATCATTGTCGGACCCGCTGCCGATCCGGCCAAGATCGCCGGGCTCAAGGACGCGGTAGCAGGCTTCAAGAAGATTGCCGAAACTGAAGCGGTGTTTGCCTCACGCGGCGACGACTCCGGCACCAACAAGGCCGAGATCAAACTTGTGGCAGGATGCCGGTATCGACCCCAAGCCAGCGAGCGGCAAATGGTACCTCGAGACCGGCTCCGGCATGGGCGCGACCCTCAACACGGCGGTCGGCAAACAGGCCTACGCGCTGACCGATCGCGGCACCTGGCTCAGTTTTGCCAACAAGGATGACTTCAAAGTCTTAGTCGAGGGCGATCCCAAGCTGTTCAACCAATATGGCGTGATACTGGTCAATCCGGCCAAGCATCCCAATGTCAAAGCGAAAGAGGGACAGGCCTTCATCGACTGGCTGACCGGTTCTGAAGGACAGGCCGCGATTGCAAGCTACAATATCGATGGGCAGCAACTCTTCTTTCCCAACGCGCGACCGCAGAGCTGAACAATCGCAGGAGGCGGAGCGCATTATCGTGCAGGCTTAATCACGTTTTTCTTAAGCACATCCCCGGTGACGGCACAGTATGTCATTTCCACCAAATTGTTATCCTCGTCCCACACCCCTCGCGTGACAGTGGAATTCTCAAGATCAAAAGTCAGCGCCTTGCTTGGGTTCGACACGATCCGCAGCGTTTCACCTGTTTCCGCTGTCCGCATTTTTGCCCACGCCAAGGCCTGCTCAAAAGTCTCTGGGTAATCTGGCGCTTGGCTCTCTTCGCCAATCATCCTGATACGATACGTGCAAAGACTGCCTATAAAAAGACTACGATCCTCCCAGTGGAACCTACACCTGAAGCAATCTCCGTTTGGCAATAACGGACGTTGGGCGGCACACAACCAAGTTCGCATTTGCTGCGGTTTATGAGTTCACGCCCTAATCACCCTCTACGCCCCAACGGCTTGCTTGGCACGTCCTCCAATCGCCACGGCTTGCCCGAATGCAACTGACAACCGCACTCCGCACAGCGGAGCCGTACTGATAGCTGCGCGATGGTGAGGCCCATCGAGATGCGCGGAAGCCAACTGATCGGCCTCAGCCTTGTCACGCGGCATCGCGGGCAGAAGCATTCGACGTGCGTGTAGCCGTCAGCGGCGAACTCTTCGATGGTGGCATTCAGAGGGTCCATGACCCGAAACGTAGCACTAGTCCGTCCGCAAGCTCTCAGTGATCCCGCTCACGCTTTTCTAGTGCCTCAAGGGCGTTGCCCATCTTCCCGAGGCAAGCAAGCAAGCCGAAGAGCGCGACCAACCCAACGAAGACCTCGATCAGATCCACGGACTTCCCCCTCGGAGTTCCCTTTCCCACTATACGGGTCGCGTCTCGTGCGCAGGCGGGCGACATGGGGACAGTCCACAAGAACCGGAAAATAAAAAGCCCCCCGGGAAGGTAGAGAACCACCAGCCTGAGCTGACGATTGCGTCCGAGGGTAAGCCCACGGCGCCTGTCATCAACATCATGGCGGCGCTAAAGGAGAGCATGCAAGCGAAGGGTCGCGTGAAGGTTCGGGACGCGGTTAGAAAGCGGAGTGGTAAGCCAGCACCCAATGCGGAAGTGCCAGAAAAGTCGACCAGGTCGAACCGCGCATTGATCTGATTTTGATAAGGGTCAAAGTGCGACAAGTCATCTCTGCGGCATCGTCGCGATGACCAGACGCCGCAACATTGGCGTCACATCAAACTGCTATTCTCACTGTTGATGGTTCCCCCATCAATGGTCCCAAACGGACCCGGAAGAAGCCCCGCAACAAGGTGTGCGCCCGTCACCATCGGGGCTTCTTCCAACTACTTCCTCGTACGCGCTGCTTTCCGCCTTCGACACCTGTCGTATTCCGCCAAGACCGCCATTGCCTCTCGAAGATCGCGTTCGCCACGAAAGCCACCCTCTACGCTGATGAGCGTGGCATTCAAGTGAGCGGCAACCACGTTCCAGAGCGGGCTGTCATCAACATCCGACTTTTTGCTTAGCCGCGCTCTCAGCGAAGCCATCACACGCTTCATTTCTGTCGTCAGGTTTGTCATGGCTGTCTCCTAGCGCTTAAAAGAAGAAGCCCCGCGCGGGGAGCAGCGGGGCTTCTTAATTCCTGCCGGGACCGGCGCGGTGGGGGGCCACGGCGGTCTCCCATACTGACCAAACACTCTCTAGCGGTGTGAGTTCCCCAATCGCAGTTCGCAGCGCGGTTGCAATTTTCTGGAACGAAGCGATCTTCCCTGCGTTGTTGGGGAACGGAGCGGGCTCTACGAGAGGGAACACCATGATCACGATAGCCGGCGTTCCGGTGAAGACGCGCGTACCTTTGACTGCGTGGGTTATCGCAGGGGTGCTGATGCTGGTCTCCTTAGCATCGACGCTGACGCACATTGCACCGAGCGTCATGGTGGCAGATCAGAGTGCGGTGATAATCAATCACCAGGCGAACATGAACTAAAACGCGCTACTTACGTCCCAGCAAATCGCTCGGCAATGTTGCTCGCCACGCGCTGTGCTTTGTCCATCGTCAGCACCTTGGCTGGTGCTTTGGTGCTCAGCCTAAGCCTGGAACTGCGAGGCGCGCTCCATAGTTCGTTCATCATGTCAGGAATATCGCCTACCCTCGCGTACCTTATGGGCGTGCCTTCGATCATGATTGGCTCAATCCTACTTGTGGGAGCGATTATTGCGCTCACGATTGATTATGAGGACGAACGTCGAACTGACGTAGCTCCTCGAAATGTAACTCCTCGAAAAAAGAATTCTCCTGTGCGCGTTATGCCGAGCTTCCTCCGCCCGTGGCGCTAACGGGTTGCACCCCTCCACGGCACTCATCTGGCATTGCCAAGAGGGCTTCAAGCGAGTCGGGGCACGTCTCCGCACGTCGCTCGGTGCGATTGTAGAAGAGCCATGCCCGAGCGACTTGTCTGCTCTCCTTCGCGAACTAGGTGCTCGCGCTGCTCATAATCGGGAATTACCACGATACGACAGCCTCAACGAGCGGCTACTGCAATTGAAAAAGGTCGATTGAACTCTCCTTCCTTTTACGTCCTTCGCGCAGCCGACGCCCTCTCAATTGCCGCAACGCGCTTAGCTGCAAATGATTACAGTGGTCTATGCCAACTCTACATTTCGGATAGCGGCGACGATAAGAACGATGGTCTGTCGCTTCAAACGCCGGTCTATTCATAGAAACGGGCGAAGGAGCTCCATGGCGGCAGGAATGACTGTAGCTGGCATTTCGGGCCGCGAGCAGGGAAGCGCATCAAAAAAGAGCTTTCCGAGACGGACAAGCGCCCGATGTAGGTTCGCGTCTGTAGCGCGGCGAAGCGGGTCAACGGGCTTTAAATTGAACTGCGCGTTGGACAGGACTCTCGCGCAAGTGCATATACCTACATGGAGACTCACTGATGTTCCGAAAAGTGAGGGAGTTGCGTTATGGAACCTCACCAGAGACTCGAAGTCTTCCTGCCGAAGTTGTTAACTTCGTTAGAACGCAAGGGACTTTCCGAGGCGGCCGTCGTAATGGCGTGGAAATCAGTGATGGCTGGCCCCAAGCAGCCTCCTATCAAAACGGTAGAACATTATCAAATCGCCTGGGCAGCGTGTGATGCGGCGTCAGAGATCCTGACCACACTCGATGACGGGTCGGAAGCCGCGGCGTGGTGCAGTGCGCTTACCCACCGGATTTTTGCCTTCGAGGATGCCTACAAGGCGCAACACGGGCATCTGCCGTTAAGTCCAGGCGGGCCCGAAGCGACCGATGGCCCTACAGGCACCGCGTGACCCCGGCTAAAAAGGAAGCTCCGATCAAGGTGGAGCCCGGGTTTCCCAACCAAGGGATGACCGCAGGGTACGATCACCACAGCAAATCACCCCTTAGACGAGGCGTCGGCTTCGGGCTTAGGCTCCATCCCTTTCGATCTCTCGTCCCTTTTGTTATCTGGGGTGGAGCGAACAAAGGCCTCGCTTATCAAGCCGATAAGGGGCAGAGTCGCACGATCACCGGGCAATAACAACAACAGGCCCCGGCGGCTGAGAGCATCAAAACTCCCGCCTGCGAACAGCGGAGGTGAGTCATGCCCCCGGACAATCAACTGCCGATTAGCGGCTTCAGTCCCGAACTCCTCGACGATCTCGCAACCGCCTTCAACGACGTTTGGGCGATGCTTTATGCCCAAGTGCCGCCGGGTGACGAGGACGCCGTGCGGCTAACCGGCAACCTGAGTTGTACCCTCGTCGCCCTCGCTGTCGAAGGGATAACTGATCCTAAAGAGCTGCGTCGCAAAGCGAACATGATCCTCACGGACCCTAGACCAGATGAACGATGAACTTCTCAGCGTCACGGTGGAAGGCACTAGCATTGACGTCACGATGCTGGGCACGTCCTTTCGAGCCATATTTTTCAAAGCCGAGAATGGGCCAAGGTTGATCCAGTCCCCAGCAATGTCAGTGGACAAGGAAGCGCCTGCCCAAAGCCGCAAAGAGTTTGAGCGACTTGCGTGGAAAGTTGCCAACGCTAAGGCGCGTGAGGTGGGATGGATCGTCTGAGCTCGGCTTGGGCCAATTTAGCTAGAGCAATGAGGCTTGGGCATCTGCTTCGCCGATCCGCCGTGTCGCAAGTGGTGTAGGGCGAGAGCGTTCAAGTCATCCTTGGAGAGTGTAATCCAAAGCTTTTCGCCGGAGGCGGACCGAAGGTTGCACGATAGGCATCCCGCCAGCCGCTCGCCGCGATTGTCGATGTCGATGAGTTCTTGCTTGCAGTGGTTACAGCTTTCCATTCGCCCATCAGCATCATGCGGCGGATTTTGGCAAGCGGCATCGGCTCACCTGTGCACGGCCGCGAACTACAAATGAATTAAGGGGCGCCGGGGGAGACGGCGCCCCTAATGCTGATTGAAGCGGCGGCAGAGTCGCTTGGGCGTGGGGCCTCGCCGCTCGGATAACAAACGTTTGTACTTAGGTTCGGTTCCTCGAGCGTCGGTTTACACCGCACTTCGGTGCAGCGGAACTTGGTCCTCTGCCCGATCGTTTTACATTTAACAGATAGGAGATCGTTATGCACAAACCACTCATTGCGGCGCTTGCCGTTGGCTTCACTGCGTTGGCCTTCGCCAGCCCCGCGTTGTCGATGCCATCGACAACGACTATCGAACACGGACAGATGAACGCGGGCGTTATCGACGTCGGCTATAGGGACCGTTATTGGCGCAATGGGCACCTCGCGGATATTCGTATGGATATGGATATCGGCCCTACGGTTACTACCGGCCCTATGCATACGGTGGTTACCCGTACTACCGCGGTTACTACGGCCGGCCCGGTATAAGCCTAGGGTCCGCCTGGTAGCCTTCGGATTTAAGTCAGAGTCATGGGCGTCGGCTTCGGTCGGCGCCCATTAATATTTCGCTAGATACTGTGAATCGGTGGCGCAGGCTTCTCGAAAGAGAGTTGCCCCGGGTTGGCGTCGGGTCTCCGTGAACCTTCGCAAATACGCTATGCTGTGATGGGGTCTCTCGCACAGGAGGTTTGGTCATGTCTGTCGCCAAGGTCATTGAAATCACCTCGACTTCCGCGAAAAGCTTTGAAGACGCGATCGAGAAACGAATCGCCAGGGCGGACAAGACGCTCAAGAACGTTGAGGGTGCGTGGATCAAGGAGCAGAAAGTCATCGTATCGGATGGCAAGATCAATGGCTTCCGCGTCAACATGCTAGTGACTTTCGTGCTTGGCGGTGACACGTCGATTTAGCCTGGTCATATCCAGCGTTCTCGACAGCACGCGCTCGCGGATCTCTGGCGACGAGCCGTCCGCTTGTCACTTTGATCGCGAGGCGGTTGGAATTTGTTTTGACCAAATTACGAAGCGCGACCTAAAGATGACGTCTTCAAGACCACGCCCGGTGACTATAAATATCGATGACGGGCGGCGTGTCTCCGGTCTGCTGCAAGCGCCGAATAGTGCGCACATCTGCTATGTGCTAGCGCATGGTGCGGGCGCCGGCATGACGCATCCGTTTATGGTCGGCATCGCGGACGGACTCGCCGAGCGTGGGATCGCGACGCTGCGTTATCAGTTTCCCTACATGGAGCAGGGCTCCAAGCGCCCGGATGCGCCCAAACTTGCCCAAGCGACGGTTCGCTCGGCAGTCTCTCAAGCATCACACATGCTTCCAAAGCTTGGCCTTGTAGCAGGAGGCAAATCGTTCGGCGGCCGCATGACATCGCAGGCACAGGCCGAATCTCCGCTGCCCCGAGTCCGAGGCCTCGCGTTTTTCGGGTTTCCACTGCATGCGGTCGGGCGGCCGTCGGAGGAGCGCGCAAAACATCTATTTCAAGTGGAGATTCCGATGCTGTTCTTGCAAGGGACGCGTGATGCGCTCGCGGACATGCGTCTCATGCAAAAGTTGACCGATCAGCTAGGCCCGCGTGCGACCCTCAAGCTGCTTTCCGATGCCGATAACTCCTTCCACGCCCCTACGCGCAGCGGACGCAAAGATGCGGACGTCAGAGCCGAAGCATTGGATGCGTTAGCGGCGTGGATCGAAACCGTGGTCTAGAGTGTCTCAGGATGCATATCGAACGCCCGTCGGAAACCCACGCGCTGTCGTTCCCCTCGCGCCGGGGCAGGGGCATTGTCCGGAATCCCGAAAAGCTTTTGACTTCGTCCCCGACAGACTGACAATTAATCCGCGTGTCGCCTCCATGATGTCCGCTTTAAAGTCATTTCCGCAAAATGACGATCGCCGTTCAGGTCTGCTTTTGACCCTAAGCCGACATAGCCGTAGTGGCTTCCCTGACATTTCCGCCGTGTTGGCTAGGGTCGTACATGGCCGTCGCCCCCTCATATCGAGACACGTTTCAAGCGAGCTCTAAGGGCGGACCAGGACAGCAATCTGATCAGCGCGAGCCTTACAGTCACTGTTGCGTGTTCGAAGCCTTGCGCACCGACCATTACTTTTGGAGAGAAGCCTTCCATGAAAGCCTCGCCTTCCCTCCAATATCGTCGCAAAGCGGTTCTGACTCTCGTATTCAGTGCGGGAAACCGGGACAGCTTGCGATAAACCTCGCCGACCCTAAGCATTGCACTTTGTGGAATTGAATTGCGGACGACTACGAAACTCTCTTCGTAAGCGGCTAGCACCTTTCTGACGATGATTTCGCCAACGTTCCTGATGTTGCCAACGGTCAGAAGCAGTTGTTCTTTCGGCTCGAGGCTAGTTTTGTCGGGTCCCAACAAGAGCTCAGGCAGTGACACCCTAGCTTCAGCAAGTGCTTGGGCTTCGACCGCACGTCTCAACTCAACGATTTTTTTCTGCACCAGCGCAATGCCGTCCTGCCAAAGGGCATTCAACAGGTCCAAATCGACAAGGCGGCGCCGGATGATAAGGCTCTCGTCGTACGCCGCACCTGCAGCATTGAGATTACCGAGAATGAGATTCGCCTCGCCTATTCGGTCGAGGCTCAACGACAGATTCCATTGCCATTCGGCGTTGTTGGCATCGATTCCAACCAGCTGGCGGTCAATGGAGAGCATTTCTTCGTGGGCCGCGAGCGCTCCATTGTTTTCGCCAGCCTCGAGTTCGAGGTCGCCGATTATTTCGAGGGTTTCGGCGAAACTCGAAAGCCAGCGCGTGTTGTCTGGGTCGGTTTTCAGAACGCGCCGCCAGAACACGACGCATTCTTCATAGGCTGCGATCGCGCCCTTGTGATCAGCAGCCTCAAGTTTCACGTCGCCGAGCTTTCTTAGGCTCATCGCAACGTTCAACTGTCGCTGGCGATCCCGCCGAGCCAAGTTGGCCAGTCGACGCCAAATTGCGACGCTCTCTTCGTAAGCTGCGATTGCGTCCTGTGCTTTGCCGGCTTTTCGATACACATTTCCGATATGATCTAGGATACACGCCTCGTCATGTCGCCATTGTGCGTTGGTCGGATCGAGCCCGGCTAGGCGTCGACGGATGGCGAGACTGTCTCGGCAAGCCGCTAACTCCCCCACCTTGTGTTCCATTGAACCCTCTTGCGCTTTCGTTTTGTTGTTGCGCCCAAACCCCCTTGAGGGCCGATCCGAAGGACGATCCTGGTCATCGACGCTATCGAGGCGAAGGGGTTTGCAGAACCCTGCTCGATTGCCGGACGCGATTTACTGGAACGCGCAGATAGCAACGCTGAGCCTTGAAGTGGGGCGTTTTTTCTTAGTGGCGTTGCGAATCCCTCTGTTACTTTCTCCAACAACGCTCAATCGCCTTATCCGTTTCCTCGCTCGGCCGGAAAACTTGGAGAAGGGGCTAGGGTGTGGATTGAAAACCACGTTTGATCCAGCGCACTAGGGCGACCAAGGCGTAAACAAGCAGCCACGCTACTGGGATCGGCCCGAGGCCTACAACGGCAACCGCCGTTAGCCTGCGCTGTCGAGCGTCTGCGAACTGTGTCTCATACAGTTGCCGGCAATCAGAAGCGCTGGCGATAATGAGAGTCCGGCAGGTTGCATAGTTTTGGTAGACGGGCTCGAAGAGCAGGTTGAGCGCCCAAAGACTCCCTATTATCGCCCAAACCGTTGAGAGGACGATTCCAATACGCGCCCATCCGTGAAGACGGCGACCGGACATAGAGACCTTGGTGAAGGGGTGTGTTCCGAACCCACGACTAACCGTGCCCGGGTCAAAAACTCCGGGGCCGATTGTCTGGTTCCTTGCCGTTGCGGCGGCCGTCGATAACGACGTGAGACGCGCCGCCTGCGGGCACTCAATCCCCCATAACTCCCGCTGTGCTGCTTGGCGCGGGGTCGCTTCTGGGACAAAGAGACTCGAGGAGGGTCGCGCCCCTCGTGGGGAACGGGTCGATGCAAATACTGGACCCCAGTCAAACACGAAAGCGCGGACGTGTCGCTCCAATGCCTGTCAAAAGCCATTCAACCGATACGCGGCAAGCCAGGCAAAAGGGCACGACTAAGTTATGCGGCAAGAGAGAGGCGCCTCGCCCCTCGTACTTAGTGTAGGTCTCTCGGGTAACTCCAAGCAGAAGCGCCATTTCTTCTATCGGGTAGCGCGCCGCGGCACGTGCTTGCCTCACCCGAGCTGCGAAGGCGGCACGATACTGTTTTGGCGTTACGAGGCGCCTCTTTGGCCTTGTTATTGCTGCGGCGCTTCGGACCCTAGGCACTTAGTACTCGCTTGCCCTTCGGCCGTTCAGGCCTCGCTCGCTCAGTGCTTGCTCCAACTGCTTCGCGGAGACCGGTTTTTGCCGAATGATGCGCTCGAGGAGTTTCTCTAGGGCGGTCATGCGAGCACTAAGCTTCTCAACATCGGCTTTCAGGCCACTTAGTTCTAGTTGCTTCATGCGTTCGCTTTGGTTGCTTGGTGCGCTTCCAAACTCCCAATCCCCGAAATAGATGCGGTTAATGAGCGACGCGCGCCTACAGCTCGGCAAGGAACTGTGACTATCAGGTACCGTCTAATAGAAGGCACGGTCTCCCCCGTTGAGAGTTAGAGGGGTGAGAGAGACCGTGCCCGTGCACCGCTCGATTGAGCAACACGAACTCAATCAAGCAACCCCCAAAAAAAGCGTGAACGCGTGTTAACCAAGTTTCGCTGCCGCCAACGACGCTGCCGCGAACTTATGGTAAATTTTAAGTAACTTGTGGGAGGCACTCCGAACACCGATCTGTCCGGTTCCCCACACTACACCGGGGAATCACTCATGCGTTTTCTTGTAGCTTGCGCGATCATCATTACCGATACGCTTGGTGTTGGAGGCTGCTTCGGCCACCACGAGAAGGCGGTCGTCTATGAACCGCTGAAGCTTGGCGAAAACGGCTAAGGCGTTCTGTTCTTGCCAACTGACGAGAAAAATTTTCATAGGCCAGGAGTTCGACCCAAAGCGGACGTTCGCCATCAGGCGACTGCTCTGATGACTGCGCGAAACCCGAACGATGCGTGAGCAGGCCGGAGTGATTGCTCGGAATCAGTATTGCTCTGCAATAGACTGATGTTTGATCCGCGTGTCGCCCCTGGACGCTGCTTTCCGCCGTCAGGAATGGGAATCAATTGAATATCAGAAATGCGCTACCCCGCGGCGCCACCTGCCAAACCCACTGCCCACCACAGTGCCAGGTTGACCTTCTCAAGGCGGATAATGTTGCGAGTGGTACTTTGCCGGGTCTCCGAGGAACTCAAAATCCAAACAATAACCGTCGAGGAGCTAGTTCCGACCTATGTCGGCACCGGGCACAAGGACCTCAGTGATCGGTGCTCAGAGATCGATCACCACCCGCCCTCGGGTTTTTCCCCCGAGGATTTCTGCCGCCAAGGCCGGCACATCCTCGAGTCTCGCTCGTGATGTCATGCTGTTGAGCTTGGCGAGGTCGAGCTCCATCGCCAGACGGCCCCAGGCCTCTTCGCGCTTCTCACGGGGGGTCAAGACCGAGTTCACGCCCGCAAGGGTCACGGCTCGCAGGATGAACGGCATGACGGTCGCGGGCAGATCCGATCCCTGTGCCAAGCCGCAGGCCGCCACTGCGCCGTCGTATTTGATTTGCGAGAGCACGTTGGCGAGGGTTCGGCTGCCGAGCGAGTCCACGGCGCCCGCCCAACGCTCCTTGGCCAATGGGACCCCAGCTTCGGAAAGCTCGCGAGCGTCGATGATCTCGTCCGCGCCGAGCGCTTGCAGATAGTCGCGTTCCTGCTTGGCCCGGCGGGAGGAGGCGACGACGCGATAGCCGAGCTTGTCGAGTAGCGCGATCGCGACCGACCCCACCCCACCGGCAGCACCGGTCACCAGGACATCGCCCTTGTCCGGCGTGATGCCTGCGTTTTCCAAAGCCAGCACGCAAAGCATGGCCGTGTAGCCGGCGGTGCCGATCGCCATGGCATTGGCGGTCGAAATGGTCTCAGGAAGCAGGATGAGCCAGTCGCCCTTAACGCGGGCCCGCTCGGAGTAGCCTCCGTGGTGCACCTCGCCCAGACCGTAGCCGTTCAGTACGACGCGATCCCCCGTTTGGAAGCGCGGGTCTTCCGAGCGCAGCACCCTACCGGCCAAATCGATGCCTGGGATGAGTGGGAACTTGCGGATGATCGGCGCTTTGCCCGTTATCGCGAGGCCATCCTTATAGTTCACTGTGGAGTGCTCGACCGCCACGGTGACATCGCCCTCCATGAGATCAGCATCCGTCAGCTCCGTGACCGCTACACTTTGCTGATTGCCATCTTTGGTCGCGAGCAACGCCCGGAACTTGTCCATATCGTCCTCCTCCAGCGCGGCATCCGACCGGAATCGGTCAATTGCCTAGCGATGAGAGTGTCGCCCGAGGCGGGCTAACGCGCCACTGCGCCTACGTTCAGCGCGAAGGTGGCACTCCTTTTTGCATCGACATAAAAATTGGCGTACGCACATTTTTAGGTCGATTTATCGTCCTCGGACGCCGCGACGAGCTTCCACTTCGCGCTGCGGCCTTTGCCGACCTGCATGATCCGACCGCTCTTCGCGAGCCGCTGCTGTAGTAACTGGTGTATGCGCGAGAAGCGCAGCGGGGTCCCCTTCACCGAGGAGCAGCGGTGGTCTGAGCCCGAGGCATCGTGGCTTCCGCCTAGGCCGCCGATTGTAAATCTAGCTGCGACGGATCATTCCGATCCCACTCATCCAAGACACATTGCGCCTTCTCTAGTTCGTTTGAGAGACGAGCTTGGAGTTGCAGGCTACCGAGATTAAGAGCGGGAAATCGTGAGAGAGGCCCACTCCACAGTTCTCGGCGGACGTTGCGGGGGCTGGGTGTCATTGAAGCAGAACCGATCGGTGATCTCGAAGTTCCAGGCGGGGGCGGGCCTTTCGAGATGCCGAAAGGCCGCCGGGGGTCGCGAAGCCGGTGTAGCTCAGCGAGCAGTTCAGTATGCTCGGAACGCGGCTGACCTTCACACGCCTTCGATAAATTTACGCAGCGCCGCTGCGGACGAATGAATCAAGTGCTGCTATGGCTGGGTAGCTTCATCGAGGATGAAAACGCGTGGCCTCCCCACCAAAAAACCTCCCGTTGTTGTCGCTTGTTCCTCGTTGAACACAGGAAATGGGCGCCGACCGGGCTCGCCGACGCCCGATAAAAAAAGGCCCCGCGCTCGTGCGCGGGGCAAGTTATCGGAACTGCAAGTTCGGCGAGACCGGGAGTAATGGACAGGAGTTGTCTCGCCAAACTCTGACATGAAAACGCGCGATGATTGTCGCCTGTTCCGGCGTAAATAAGATGATTGTCGCCTGTTCCGGCGTAAATAAAAGGGCGTCGGAGCCGACGCGTCAGTTTGGATTTTCGTGATACTCGTTGGAGCCCTTGGTCCAAAAATCACACGCTCGAAATCCGCTGGCCCAGCCGCCATCGCACGACCATTCCCAAAAGAGGAGCGCCGCCAAAAGCGTGAGGGGTATCGCCGCACCGAGCGCATAAGGCCAAAATGGTCGGTCCATTTTGCGATCTTTCAAACAATCCAGCCCAACGCGCGCGCCTTGTCGTTAGCTGCCTTGCACGCTCGAACCTTGAGCTCCTCGTCGGTAGTCTGCGCGCGAAGCTTTAGAACTAACAGAGGCGAATGGCCGGCTTGGTATACACAGTGCAGAAATTGTGCTCCGGCTGTGTAACGACGATCTCGCCCTTGTGTACATGGACGTGAAGCTCCCTACTTCGAACCGGCATGGTGGCACACTACAGGAAAAAGGGCGCCGACCGAAGCCGACGCCCCAATTACAAGCGAGGTCCTTAGCTAACCGTTGTAACGATAGCGGGCATGTTGCGCATGCCTGATATGCCTCGGTTGCACTTGATAGGACAACGCGCGTGGCGTCGAATTTCCATAGGCCCCATAGATCGGGCAGTTATCGAGATTGGCAGGGTCCGAGCACGCCCCGGTTGCGAGGGACGGTTTGAACGCTACGAATGTCAGCAAACCAGCGGCGATGAGAGCCAGGATAGTGTTTCGCTTTTTCATGGAAGACACTCCTTCCGAAGATCGGCGCTCACGGGGGGTGTGACGCCTTACTCCGACTGCACTCCCATTTTTTGTCGATTTTCCCTGCCGCAAACGATATGTCGCGCGGCCATCGGTCACTATGCAAATTCGCCGCACACATCTTTTCGTAAGGGGCTAAAAGAAAAGGCGCCGACCGAAGCCGATGCCTGGCGCTAATTGAGCGGCAGTAAAGAAAGAGGGGGGCCAAAGCCGTTTAGGAACTCAATCTGTGCGCCGACTAACAGCATGAACATGGCGCGACAGAGAGTTCAGTGTAAGCGCCAAAAGGCTGACCATCACCATGAGGTGCGCGAGCAACTCACTAAGGTTTGTGGGGTCGTAAGGGTGCTCGCCAAAACCCTCGAACGATGATGACGGGACGAATAGCAACATGAGAGCCGCCGTGTGTACCCCGCTTCGAGCATACTAACCCAGTGTGGCCGACAGCAAAAGGGCGCCGACCAAAGCCGCGCCACTAACCGCCGCCTTCCGGAAAATCATCAAATTCTGGATTGCCCGCCGCACCGAGCAGCGCCGGCAGCTTGGCGATGTTGCTGGCGATCCGACGCGCTTCATCTTCGGTGAGCACTTTGGCGATGCGCGCGTCGGCCTCGCTCTCGCGCGAGTAGACATAGGCGATCGACTGCCCTTGGGCATCGATCACCTTGAAGCCACCGGGAAGCTTCTCAACCGTCCACGGCGGCGGGAAGCGGCGATCAGTCATTGCGACACTTACAACGAAAAGGGCGCCGACCGAAGCCGACGCCCCAGGCTCGCATCGCCTTCCAGTTATGACTTGAGTTCGTACACAAGCGCGGCCGTAAGCTGACGCAACTCGGCGGCGTCCTTCTCGGCAAGCTCGGCAAGCTCCCGCGCGAAGTCGAGAGCGCACTGATGACGATTGAGCCGACCGAATACGAGCGTTGCCCATGACTCAGCGGCAGACGCACGGCGACAAGCCTCCTGCGCAAGGCGCTTGCACAGGGCTAAATCGACGCCAACGGGTTTTCGGATTAAAGCTGTAACGGGCATGTGAACCTCCTCCACAAGGTTTGCTGCCAAGTGGCGGTCGGGGGAGTGCAATCCTCCGGCCGCTGCGCACCCTAACATCGGCTAACAACCACAGCAAGATTTAATTAGCCTGCCTGTTAGCCTAGACCAAAGAAAACGGCTTATTATGAGGGTTACGAGACCGCCGACCACTGAA
>CAVZLT010000017.1:0-9409 GCA_963776235.1 uncultured Alphaproteobacteria bacterium | reverse complement strand
GCCGGTCGCCGTCAAGGGAAAGCGTGCTGACGCTCGCATCCTTGGGAATATGCAGCTCGGTGGCGACGGGCTCGCCGCCTGCAGCGACGCTGCTTTGTCCTCCCCGCGAGGCCTGATAGACAATGGCGGCCAGCACGAAGGCAAAACCCCCGACCAGCAAGATTCCCATCACGATGACGGCAAATTTCAGCACCCGCACCTGACGCGGGGTGAACACCGTGCCTGGCAATGGCGTATTGTCGGGCTCGCTCGCGACCGCCATCCTCAACACCTCATGCCTCAATCGAAGAAGACACTTCCCCTCAAGCGGCTTGCCGCGGAAGCCGATGCCGGCGCCGAAGGGCAGCGGCTCGACCGCTTTCTCGCGACGCAGCTGCCTGAGCTGAGCCGCACCCGCGTGCAAAGCCTGATCAAAGAGGGCCAAGTTTCCTTGGGCGGGGCGACCATAGTGGAGGCGAAATACCGGGTCAAACCGGGCGACCGCTTCGAGCTTGGCGTGCCGCCCGCCACACCGCCGGAGCCCACAGGCGAGGCCATTCCCCTCCACATCGCCTACGAGGACGACGCGCTCATCGTCATCGACAAGCCCGCGGGCCTCGTGGTGCATCCCGGCGCCGGCCACGCCACCGGCACGCTGGTCAACGCGCTGATCGCCCATTGCGGCGCGAGCCTCTCCGGCATCGGCGGCGTGGCGCGGCCGGGCATCGTGCATCGCCTCGACAAGGACACCAGCGGACTCCTGGTCGTGGCCAAGACCGATCAAGCGCATCGCGCGCTCGCCAAGCAATTCGCCGATCATGGGCGCACCGGCGCAGCTCGAGCGCGGCTATCTCGCTTTGGTGTGGGGCGCGCCGTCGCGGCCGCACGGCACCATCGACGCTGCCGTCGGCCGGCATCCCGCGAGCCGCACCAAGATGGCGGTGCTGCCCGGCAAGGGTCGCGAGGCTGTGACGCATTGGCGCGTGGTTGAGACGTTCGGCCGCGGCAAGGAGCCGATCGCCTCGCTGATCGAATGCACGCTCGAGACCGGCCGCACCCACCAGGTGCGCGTGCATCTGGCGCATATGGGTCACCCGCTGATCGGCGATCCGCTATACGGCCAGGGCTTCAAATCCAAGCTGCGCACGCTGCCCGAGCCTCTGCAAGGCAAGCTTGCCGGGCTCGACCGTCAGGCGTTGCATGCCGAGCATCTCGCCTTCGCGCACCCGAAGAGCGGCACATTACTCAAATTTAATAGTCCGCTCCCTGCCGATCTCGCCGAGATCGTGGCCGCTTTCAAGGAACTGTGAACAGGTCTTAGGCTTTTATCTATGTGACAAAGGATTTATACAGAGGACTCGCCGGGGGGCGGTTGGTTTGGGTAGATCGCGGCCGCTTAAGGCCGCTGGAGACGGGCTCTCATGGCCGCAAGAAGTTTGCCGAGTGTTGGCGCGCATGGTGGACTGACGCGCTACCTCGAAGAAATCAGACAATTTCCGATGCTGGAGCCGCAGCAGGAATACATGCTCGCCAAGAGCTGGCGCGAGCATGATGACCGCGACGCCGCGCATCAGCTTGTCACCTCGCATCTGCGCCTCGTCGCGCGCATCGCCATGGGCTATCGCGGCTATGGGCTGCCGATCGGCGAAGTGATCTCCGAAGGCAATGTCGGCCTGATGCAGGCGGTGAAGCGCTTCGATCCCGACAAGGGTTTCCGGCTTGCGACCTACGCCATGTGGTGGATCAGGGCGGCGATCCAGGAATACATCCTGCGGTCCTGGAGCCTGGTGAAGATGGGCACCACCGCCGCGCAGAAGAAGCTGTTTTTCAATCTGCGCAAGATCAAGGGTCAGATGAAGGCGCTCGAAGAAGGCGACCTCAGGCCCGATCAGGTGAAGCGCATCGCCACCCAACTCGGCGTGACCGACGAGGATGTGATCTCGATGAACCGGCGGCTTGCCGGCGATTCATCGCTCAACGCCCCGGTCAGGAACGATGCCGAGAGCGGCGAGTGGCAGGACTGGCTGGTCGACGACACCATGGACCAGGAGACGGCGCTTGCCGAATCCGAGGAGCGCGACCAGCGCCGCGGCATGTTGAACGATGCGCTGAAGGGCTTGAATGCGCGCGAGCGTCGTGTGTTCGAGGCGCGCCGGCTTGCCGAGGAGCCGCTGACGCTGGAAGAGCTTTCCGCCGAGTTCGGCGTCTCCCGCGAGCGCATTCGCCAGATCGAGGTGCGCGCTTTCGAGAAGGTGCAGAAGGCGGTGACCAAGGCGGCCGCTGCCGCGGCACAGCCCGAGCCTGCCGGCGCCGAGTAATCTCCCGTCATTGCCGGGCTTGACCCGGCAATCCATTCCGCTGCTTCCTCGACTTGACATGAAGCAACTCAGCGTCGATGGCGTCGAGATCGCCTATCTCGACGAGGGCAAAGGCCCGGCGGTGATCATCGGTCACTGCTCGAGCGCCTCGCACAAGGAATGGCTGCCGCTGATCGAGACGCTCAAATCGGAGTGGCGCGTGCTCGCGCCCGATTTGATCGGCTATGGGCAATCCGCCCCCTGGCCCGCCGACCAACCCTTCTCCGTCGGTGCCGATGTGGATGTCGTGCTCGCAATTGCCAAGAAGGCGAAAGGCAAGCTGCATCTGGTGGGCCATTCCTATGGCGCGGCTCTGTTACTGGAGGCCGCCCGTACGCTCGGGGCGCGCGTGAAAAGCCTCACCCTGGTCGAGCCGAGCCTGTTTCATCTTCTGCGCGGGCGTCCCGAATGGGCCGAGGTCGAAACGCTGGCCCACGCCGTGCTCGGCGCGGTGGCAAGCGGCGACGACCGCGCCGCAGCCAAGTCCTTCATGACCTATTGGCTCGGCCGCTGGCGCTGGTGGCTGTCGCCGGAGCGCTTCAAAGCGGCGATCGAGGCGACCATTCCCAAGGTGGCGCTCGAATTTGGCTTCGCCGTCAATGCGCCAACCACCCTGCAAGACTACGCCGCAGTCACCGCGCCCACATTGCTGATTGTCGGCGGCTCGACCGGCGCGCCCAACCGGACCATCGTCGATCTTCTCGCGACGACCCTGCCCGACGTTCAGGTGGCGGTCGTGAAGGGCGCGCGGCATATGAGCCCGTTCACCCATCCGGCCGAGATCAACCGGCTGATCGTCGATCACCTCGCTCTAACGCGGTGAGCTTCACGCCGTCGCCGTCGGGCAGCTCCTCGACGTCGCGCGCGAACAGCTCCTCGAGCTCCTTCGCCTGCGACATCGCATTGGCGCGGACCTTCTCCGTATCCGTGTAATATTGATAGTCCTCGTAGAGCCGCTTCTCATCGAGCCGCTTGAAGGTCTCGGTCAGGCGCCTGACCTCGGGTTCTTTCAGGCCGAGGCCGCGCAACAAATCCTTGGTCAATTCGAGCGCCGCCAGGAATGTCTCGCGCTCGATGATCTCGATCCCGAGATCCATCAGCCTATGCACATGGGTACGGTCGCGCGCCCGCGCATAGATGGGCAGATCGGGAAAATGCGTGCGCACCATTTCGGCGACCCGCATCGAGCACTCGACGTCGTCGATGGCGAGCACGAAGGCGCGCGCCTTGTCGGCGCCGGCGGCCCGCAAGATGTCGAGCCGCCCCGCGTCGCCATAGTAGATCTGCGCGCCGAAGCGCTTGACGAAGTCCACCTGCTCGACGTTCGAGTCGAGCGCGGTGAACGGGATCTGGCGGGCGCGCAGCACGCGCGCCACGATCTGCCCGAAGCGCCCGAAGCCGGCAATGATGACGTGCTGATCGCCGCCCGGCGGCATCTCATAGTCGGGAGGCGCCGGTTTCAGCGCGCGTGCAATGGCGTCGTCGATGAGGAGCAGCAGCGGCGTCGCCGCCATCGACAGCGTCACCGCCAGCGTGAGCAAATTGGCCATATGCCGGTCGATCACGCCCTCCAAGGCCCCTGCCCCGAACAGCACGAAGGCGAACTCGCCGCCTTGACTGATCACGAGCCCGAGCCGCCGAGCGCCCTTGCTGTCCAGCCCCCACCAGCGGCCGAGCAGATAGAGGATCGCCGCCTTGACCGCGACGAGGACCAACACGACGGCGATCAGGGTGCCGGGCTCCGAGGCCAGCACGCCGAGATCGATCGACATGCCCACCGCGATGAAGAACACGGCAAGCAGCAAGCCCTCGAAGGGCGCGATGTCGGCCTCGATCTGATGGCGATATTCGGAATCGGCCAGCAGAGCGCCGGCGATGAACGAACCGAGCGCCGCCGATAGCCCGACCGCCTCCATGACCAGCGCCACGCCCACCACCGTCAGCAGCGCGACTCGCCGTCATCGCCTCGCGCACGCCGGTCGCCGCGACGATGCGATAGAGCCGGCTCAACAGGAAGCGCCCCACCACGATCACGCCGAGGATGGTGCCGATGGCAATGACGGCGGTCTTCACGTCCATGGTCGGCTCGGCCGCGCCGAGCGCGAACAGCGGCACCAGCGCGATCAGCGGAATCGCCGCGAGGTCCTGAAACAGCAGCACCGAGAACGCGAGCCTGCCGTGGCGCGTGGTGAGCTCGCCTTTCTCCTCGAGCACTTGCAGCGCAAACGCGGTCGAGGACAGCGACAGCGCCAAGCCGATGAACAAGGCTTGCGCCGAAGCGAGCCCGAGCGCCATGCCGATCGCGGCGAGCACCAGCGAGGTGGCGATGAGCTGCGCCGTGCCGAGCCCGAAGATCGCCGAGCGCATGGCCCAAAGCCTGACCGGGCGAAGCTCGAGCCCGATCACGAACAGCAGCATCACCACGCCGAACTCGCCGAACTGCAGCACCGCGCCGACATCGTTCAGCGCGTAAAGCGGTCCGAGCACATACGGCCCGATGACGATGCCGGCGGCGAGATAGCCGAGCACGGCACCCATGCGCAAGGTGCGGCCAAGCGGCGCGGCGATCGCCGCGGCGGCAAGAAACACTGCCACTTGAATGAGTTCCGCCGACACCATGGCTCGTCTTTCGTCTCCCGGGCCTTGGGTAGCACGCGAGGCAGATTTGCCCAAGCGCCGCTCCGTAAGGCCGTGCGGCTATGCTACGCAGTGAGCCGCCATGGGCTCGATCGAAACATCACCAAGACCGACCTTCCAAGAGGCCCTCGCCGTCTGGGCCAAGATCGGGGTGCTGTCGTTCGGCGGACCGGCGGGGCAGATCGCGCTGATGCATCGCGTGCTCGTCGACGAGCGGCGGTGGATCGGCGAGGACCGCTTCCTGCATGGCTTGAACTTCTGCATGCTGCTGCCGGGGCCAGAGGCCATGCAACTTGCGACCTATGTCGGCTGGCGGCTGCACGGCACGCTCGGCGGGCTTGCCGCCGGACTTCTCTTCGTTCTGCCGGGCGCCCTCGTCGTCCTCGGCTTGAGCATCTTGTATGCCTATTTCGGCCAAGTCCCGATCGTCGAGGCGGCGTTCATCGGCATCAAGGCCGCCGTCCTGGTGATCGTCATCGAGGCCCTGCTGCGTGTCGCCCGGCGTGCGCTGCGCGGTGCATACGATGTGGTCATCGCCGTATTGGCCTTTATTGCCATCTTCTTCTTCGCAGTCCCTTTCCCACTCGTTATCGCGGCGGCCGCACTGGCGGGCTTTGCGGCGCATTCCGCCAAGCCGGCGCGAACAACCGGCTCCGCCGCCCGCTGCCGCCGTGCCGCTCGCCCAGACGCTCAAGACCGCGGCTTTGTGGCTTGCCATCTGGATCGTGCCGCTCCTCCTGGTGACGGCCACGTTCGGCCGCACCCATGTCACGACCGACATCGCCCTGTTCTTCTCGAAACTCGCCATCGTGACGTTCGGCGGCGCCTATTCGGTGCTGGCTTACATGGCGCAGCAGGCGGTCGAGGCCTATGGCTGGCTCAGCGCGGGAGAAATGCTGGACGGGCTCGGTCTCGCCGAAACGACGCCGGGTCCGCTGATTCTCGTGACCGAATTCGTGGGCTTCCTCGCCGGCTTCCGCAAAGGCGGCGAGCCGGCGCTCGCCTTCGGCCTGCTCGGCGCCGCCGTCACGCTATGGGCGACCTTCGCGCCCTGCTTCCTCTGGATCTTCGTTGGCGCGCCCTATGTCGAGCGCTTGAGCGCAAACCCTCGCCTTGCCGGTGCGCTGGCCGGCGTCACCGCCGCCGTGGTCGGCGTGATCCTAAACCTGAGCCTGTGGTTCGCGCTGCATGTCCTGTTCGGCAGCGTCGCCGCGACGTGGCACGGTCCCGTACGGCTTTGGACGCCCGAGCTGGCAAGCCTCAATGTCGAGGCCTTGCTGCTGTCGGTGCTTGCCGCCGCGCTCCTGCTCAGGTTGCACCTCGGCATCGCGAGCACGCTCGCGATCACCGCCGCGGCGGCGCTCGCCTGGTCGCTCGCTGCAACTGCGATGTAACGCTTAGCGCGGAACCCAGAGATTGACGAAGGGCGCTCTGACCCAGGTCCCGTACCTGCCGCTATAAACTCGCGCGAACGGCGCCGCGACAAAGGTCTCGCGGCCGCTATAAGCATCATCCCGATAACGCCAGCGGCGCTTGTAGTAGCCGGCTTCCTGCACGAGCGCGGTACCGGCTTGCGGCGTCGCCACGACGCCAGGGCCCGCCGAAGCCGGTGCAGCAGTGCCGATGAGAAACGCAAAGCCCGCGGCCGCGAGACAAACAGAGAGGGTTCGACCGATCATCATGAATTCTCCTTAACCAAGCTCCAGCCGCCCGTCCGTTGCTTGCGATACCAAATTGACGGCGGAGTGTGGCGAGACCGCGGTCAAGTCGCAAGCCCAAATTACAGCCAGCCTCGCCGCTTGAAATAGACATAGGGCAGCACCGCGGCAAGCACCATCGAGATGAGCGCGAGCGGATAGGCGTACCACCAGTCGAGCTCGGGCATGTGCTTGAAGTTCATGCCGTAGATCGAGGCGATCAGCGTCGGCGGCAGGAACACGACGGCCGCGACCGAGAAGATCTTGATGATGTCGTTCTGCTGGATGCTGACCATGCCGAGCGTAGCATCGAGCAGAAAGATGATCTTGCCGGAGAGAAACGTCGCGTGATCGGTCAGCGAGGCGACGTCGCGCGCGGCGGTGCGGATGCGCGCTTGCAGCGGCTTGACCTCTTTCCGCTCATTGGCGGCATGCACGAGAAAGGTAAGCAGCCGCCCCAGCGAATGCGCGCTTTCGCGGGCCTTCGAGGTGATCTCGCCCTCGCGCCCGATCGCCCGCAACAGCACGTCGAAGCGGCGTTGGCGCGACGCTATCCCGCCCTTGATCTCGAAGATCGAATGCGACAGACCCTCGACCTCCGCCTGGATGCGCTCGATGAAGTCCGCGAGCCGATCGATGATCGTCTCCAGCAAGCCGATCAGGATGGCCGCGCCGGTTTTGAGATCCGTCTCGGCGCGGTTGCAGCGCGCCACGTAAAGGGAGAAGGCGCGCGGTTCGGCATAACGCAGCGTGATCAGGCGCTGGCCGGCGAGAATGAAGGTGACCGGCGTCATCCTCGGCTCCCCTTCCTCGGGCTGATACATCAAGGTCGCGGTCATGAAATACGCGCCTCCCTCCTGATAGAGGCGGCTCGACACTTCGATCTCCTGCTGCTCCTCGCGCGTCGGCACGTCGAGCTTGAGCGCCCGTTCGATCTGCTTCTCCTCCTCGGGCGTCGGATTGAGCAGATCGACCCAGACGGCAGTCTCGGTCATCCTCGGCTTGCCCTTCTGGCGCTCGAGCGCGCCGGAGCGGTTCTCGTAGATGGTGAGCATCGGACCTCCCTACGCCCGACCCGGCGGAACGGCCTTGCTGCCGCTTACACAGGACGCGACCTTACACCAGGGCCGGCGCCTTGCCAGTGAGACAATGCCGCCCAGGAGGGAGGTTAACGGCTGGGGGTCCGCGCGAAGCAAGACCCGCTCAGTTCTTCTGCACGATGCAGGCGCCGCCGGCCGAGCGCAGCGATGCGCAAAGCTTGCCGGCGTCGTCGCGACTGTCCGAGCCGATCTGCACCATGTACATGGAGCGCCGTCCACGGCTCAAATTCCGCTCCGGCAGCACGAAGGGCTCGCGCGCGCTGAGCAGCGAGGTGTATTGCTGCTTCAGCCTGCCGAACTGGGCGAGAGCCTTCGCCTTCGAGAACGAGGTCGACACCAGCACGCCCCAAGGCCGCCAAGCCCCGCTCGCCGTCAGCGGCTCGGTCTCGTACACGGCCCGCACCACCAGCGGCGCGAGCTTGCGGCAGGAATCCTGCACCTCGACGCCGGCGGTCTTGAGTGCATCGGGAAGCTCGGTCTCGTCGAGCTTCCATTCCTCCGCCGCGCGCCCGGTGATGAACTCGACATAGTTCTGCGTCTCGTATGGCAGCTTGCTCGATCCGGCGAGCCAGGCGCGCACCCGCTCGGCGCCGGCGTTATAGGCCGCGGCGGCAAGCCCGAAATTGCCGAACTCGCGGCGGAGATCCGCCAGCAGGCTTGCCGAATGCACGATCGCCGACTTGGGCTCGAACGGATCGTTCAGACCCCGCTCCTCCGCTGTGGCCGGCATGAACTGGGCGATGCCCTGCGCGCCTTTGGGGCTGACTGCCTGCGGATTGAAGCGGCTCTCCTTCCAGATCAGCCGCACGAACGGCATCGGCGGCAGCCCTCTCGCTTCGGCCTGCTGCTGCATGATCGGACAGACGATGTCGACGAATGGCTTGGGCCCGGCAAGGGCAAGGCCCGCTTCCTTGATGCCCCCCTCGACGAGCGCGGGCGTGCCCTCGTCCGCCTTGCCAGGCGAGCCGGCAAGGAGAAGCGCCAAAGCGAAAAAGGCGATCCGCGAGACGCGCATCATGCCCCATCGGAAACCAGAATGAACCGACGCTCAGAATAGCTCAACCAAGCTCGGATGCCGATTTCTGTCTTGTGGATTAGTTCTTTTGCACGATGCAGGCGCCGCCGGCGTTCTGCAACTTGGCGCATAGCGTGTCGGCCGCATCGCGGCTGTCCGTGCTGATCCGGGCCGAATATTGCAGGCTGGTGCCCATATGCAGATCGCACGTCTCGACGACGGTCGGCTCGTAGGAGCCAAGCACGTCGGAATGATCCTGCTTGACCTTGGCGAATTGCGCGAGCGCATCATCCTTGGAGAATGACGTGGCGATCTCGACGCCCCACGACGGCGCGGGCTGGGTCTGCGAACTATCGCTGCCCGCCCCCGCTTGCGGCGGCGCGCAAGGCGATAACGGCCCCTCTTGCTCCACCGCCGGACCGGCAAAAGCCGGTGCGACTGAGAGCGCAAGGCAAAGGATCGAGGGCAGAAGCTTCATGCCGCTATCATGCCGCGAGTTGAGCGGGCGATAAAGCGCGCTCTTGTTTCACTCTGAAGCCATCGCTAATGGCGGAGATTCAATAAAATTTCAGGTTGAGCACGGCCTGCGGGTAGGCGTTCCGAGCTTTTGCTGAATCCGCAAGA
>CAVZLT010000016.1:0-53881 GCA_963776235.1 uncultured Alphaproteobacteria bacterium | reverse complement strand
ATCTGGCGACGGCGATCCTCGCCTCGTTCGTGATCAGCCTGTTCGAGGCGACCATCGAGCAGATGGTGGCGCTGGCCGTGCTGATGCCGATCGTCGCCTCGATGGGCGGCAACGCCGGCACGCAGACCATGACGGTGGCCGTGCGCGCGCTTGCCACGCAGGACCTCGGCCCGGTGAACGCGTTCCGCGTCATCTTGCGCGAATCCGCCGTCGGTTTGCTCAACGGGGTGTTGTTTGCCGTCATCATGGCGGCGATCGCCTATTTCTGGTTCGGCAGCGACCAGCTCGGGCTGGTGATCGGGGTCGCCATGATCGTCAATCTGATCGCCGCGGCTCTTGCCGGCATCCTCATCCCGCTCGGGCTCAATCAGCTAGGCCTCGACCCAGCCATTGCCTCTGGCGTGTTCGTCACCACGGTCACCGACGTGGTCGGCTTCTTCGCCTTTCTCGGGCTGGCCGCTTTGTGGTTAGTCTAGGGGCGGGGGGCTTCCGATGTTCTTTTATATCGCCAAAGGGCTGTGGTTCGTGCTGCAACCCTCGACGCTGATCGCGCTGTTGATCGGCTATGGCTCCATTTTGATCTGGACCGGCTGGGCGCGATGGGGGCGACGCTTCGTCAGCATCGGCGCGGTCCTGCTGCTGGTCGCCGGCCTTTCGCCGCTCGGCAACGCGCTGATCCTGCCGCTCGAGGATCGCTTCCCCAGGGCCGGTCTCGACGATCCGCCGCCGCCAACCGGCTTTATTGTTCTAGGCGGTGCCGAAGATCGGCTGGTCGGCGAGGCGCGTGGCGTGCCGGCGCTGAACGAGGCGGGTGAGCGAATGGTCGAGGCCGTTATGCTCGCTCGCCGCTTCCCCGAGGCGAAGATCGCGTTTTCGGGCGGCGATGCCGGCATCCTCTACAAGTCGGGAAGCGAGGCGGAAGGGGCGGAGACGCTGCTCACCGCGCTCGGCGTGTCGAACGACCGGCTGATCCTCGAGGCGAAGTCGCGCGATACTTACGAGAACGCGGTCTATCTCAAGGAGGAGTTCACGCGCGATGGCGAGCTCGGTCCCGCCAAGCGCTGGCTGCTGATCACCTCCGCCTACCACATGCCGCGCGCGATGGGTGCGTTCCGTCAGGCCGGCTTCAATGTCGAGCCCTGGCCGGTCGACTATCGAACCCGCGGCAAAGCCGATTTGACGAGGCCCTTCGACACGGTCTCCGAAGGTCTGCGGCGGGTCGACGTGGCGGCGCGCGAATGGGTCGGGCTTCTGGCGTATTGGCTGACGGGACGCAGCAATGCGTTGTTTCCGGCGCCGCAGCCGCTCGCCGTCGCGGGTTGCGATCTCTCAACTCCGGCCGCTACCGGGGCGGCAGGCTCGCCAGCATCCCCATGTCGACCCAACCCTTGAGATAGGTCGCGGCGCGAAGCTCGGCCTCATCCTCGCCGGCGAAGGTCGCCACCATCTCGCACAGCACGCCGAACACGACGCCTTTGCCGGCCTCGTTCCACATCATGGCTTCCTCGGCGGTCAGCGGTTTGAAGCGCGCCACGAAATCCTGCCGCCAAACGACGATGGCTTGAGGCTCCGGCAACTGGATTGGCTTGGGTGGAGCAGTTTCCTCCTTCAGCGCCTGCCAGATCTCGGCGGCATTGGTCCTGAACGTCAGGCGGAGCGTCGTTGGATGCGGTTTCAGCGTGAGTTGCGGCCACGCTTCCGGGGCGAGCGCCGCCAACGCCTCGATCGTCAGCGGCGCGGCGTCGGGCCCGTCAAAAGCATCGGCAAGTGCTTTCTCGAGATCGGCGATCTCAGCCAACTCGGGGTGCTTGGCGTAGGTGCCGCTCTTGCGTACGAAGTCTGGAAGGTGCCGGCCGAACCAGCGCGCGCTGCGTTGGTCCGACGGATTGGCGTCGATATAGGCTTTGATCAGTTTGGCAAAGGCTTGGTCGCCGAGATAAGCATGCAGTTGCGCATAGTCGTCGGCGAGAATTTCGGCGAGGCGTGCGACATAGGCGTTGCGATAGACGCCGAACAACACCTGGCGCTGTTCCTTGGCGCTGTCGTTCACCTCGGCGAGGATCGAGTCGTCGCCGGCGAGGATGCCGCGCTGGAAGGTCTCCTGAAGCTCTCTGAGGCTCTTCATTCCGCTGCTGCGAGCCGCTTACCGGTAAAAACCTCGTTGGCGATCGAGCGCGCGTGCTCGAGCTCGTCAACCAACTCGGCAAGCGGCGGGATATTGTCGTCGCGCTCGATCATGGTCGAGACCGGGCCAAAATGCGTGACCGCCTCGCGATAGAAATCCCAGACCTCGGGGCAGACCGGGTGGTCGTGCGTGTCGATGATGTGGCTCTCTTCATGGCTGTGGCCGGCCACATGGAACTGGACCACGCGGTCGCGCGGCACGCCGTGCAGGAACTCGTCGGTCGAGAATCCGTGATTGAAGGCGCTGACATAGACATTATTGACGTCGAACAGGAGCCAGCAATCGGCGCGCTTCGCTACCTCGCTGACGAACTCCCATTCGGTCATCTCGGATTGGCCGAAGGTCACGTAACTCGATACGTTCTCCAGCGTCAGCCGGCGGCCGAGGAAATCCTGCACCTGGCCGACGCGCTCAACCACATGGTCCAGCGCTTCTTGCGTGTAAGGGATGGGTAGCAGGTCGTGCAGGTTAACGCCGTGCACACCGGTCCAGCACAAATGATCGGAGATCCATTTCGGGTTCACGCGCTCGGCAAGCTTCTTCAGCCCGCCGAGATAGTCGAAGTCGAGCGGCGCGGTCGAGGCGATCGACAGCGACACGCCGTGCATCACCACGGGGTAGCGCTCGCAGATGCGGTCGAGCATGTACAAGGGCTGGCCGCCCTCGATCATGTAGTTCTCGGAGATGATCTCGAACCAGTCGACGGCGGGGGATCCGTCGAGGATCTCCCGATAATGCTGCGGCCGCAGCCCCAAACCGAAGCCGAGATAAGGTGGCTTGCCGCTGGTCATGGCCCTAAGCTCCTCGAGAATGGTGGAATGACCGGCCGCAAACGCCGCGGCCGGCCGTTGCTAGCCTAAATCGCTTAGCTGTTCTCGTACTGCCCGCCGGCGTTCTTGCACTCGTCCTGGAGCATCGAGAGCCAGCCCTGGCCCTTGCAAGCATTCTTGCCCTTGCAGTCATTCTTGGTGCTCTTGCAAGCGCCCTTGCCGGCGCAGCCGTTCACACCGAAGCACCGTCCCGGAATCGGATCGGCCATGGCCGTGGCGATCAGAGCCGTACCCGAAACCACGAGGGCCGCGGCGGTCATGGCGATTTTAACACCGGACTTCTGGTTGAGCTTCATTTTCCTCTCCTGTGCATGAGTTCTAGGCATTCGTGGCGGAGAGCCGCCAAGCGAGCTATAGCCCTGAATTTGGCAGGTCTTGCGTCACTCCTGTTCAAAGCTTCGTGCTTTGCGCACTTGACCCCTTTCACAGGTCTGTCAACTGTCCGTGATCGGAGGCGTCGGGTACGCAAGATCGTGGCGGGTCAGTGGGGCGATGGGACTTAACGACATTGCCGTCTATGTCGACGGGACCGAGGCCACCAGGGCACGCGTGACCTTCGCGGTGGCGTTGGCCAAGGAGCAGGGCGCGCATCTAATCGGCATCGCCTTCGCGCCGACCGCGCTACTTCCGCTTTATGGCGCCGATGTCGGCTTCGCCGATATGACCGAAGTGTTGCAAAGCGTGAAATCGCAAAGCGCCAATGCGCTGGAGGCGTTCAAGGCGTCCGCCGTGGCGGAAGGCGTGAACGCCGAGGCGCGGCTCATGCAGGGCATGAGCGAGGAATTCCCCCACGACTTCGCGCATGCGGCGCGCCATGTCGATCTGGCCATCCTCGGCCAACCACGCGACGGCGATCCGCTGATCGGACAATATGCTCTCGTTGAACGCTGCCTGTTCGCTTCCGGGCGGCCGGTCATCATCGTGCCGGCTTCGCCGGAAAAGCTCGCGCTCAAGGGAACCCTGGTTGCGGCATGGGATGGAAGCGCCGAGGCGGCGCGGTCGATCAACGATGCGCTGACCTTCCTGCGGCCAGCCTCTCGCGTCGTGCTTTTGGTCGGGGTCACGGCCGGCGACGAGGAGGAGCGCGCGCCTTTGACCGACGACATGATCGCCCATCTGAAGCGGCACGGGGTGAAGGCCGAGGCGATGCGCGTCAAGCTCGCCGAGGGCGATGTCGGCCGATTGCTGCTTGCCACGGCGAAAGAGCTTGGCGCGGACATGATGGTGATGGGCGCCTTCCATCATTCCCGCTGGCGCGAGTTCATCCTTGGCGGCGTGACGTTGACGGTACTCGAACAGGCGACAATTCCCTTGTTCATGGCGCATTGAGCGGCAAATGACCGTGCATCTCATCAAGCTTTGCGTCGGCGTCGAGACCGTCACCGAGCTTGCCGATTGGCAGGACGAGCGCCTGAAACGCCTGAAACGCGAAAACAAGACGCCGGAGCTCTGCCATCGCACGCTACAGACGCCGCGTCGGCGCGATGAGATTCTCGACGGTGGCTCGCTCTATTGGGTGATCAAGGGCTACGTGCTCGTGCGGCAACGCATCGTCGATCTCAGGGCCGATATGAAGGAGGACGGCACGGCGTGCTGTGGCATCGTGCTCGATTCCGAGCTCGTCGCCACGCGAGCCCATCCCCGCCGCGCCTTCCAGGGGTGGCGCTATCTCGAGGCTTACGACGCGCCGCGAGACGCCAAGGGATTTGCCGAGAGCGCCGAGGCGATACCGCCGGGCATGCGCGAAGAGCTGCGCGAGCTTCGCCTCATCGATTGGTAGCGGGCGGGGGCATCGGCACGTTGTCGATCAGCCGCGTCTTGCCGAGATAGGCGGCAACCAGCACGCGCGCCCGCTTCACCGGGCCCGATCAACGGCTTCAGCGTGTCTGGATCGCGCACCGCGACATAGTCGACGCGAAAACCGGCCGCATCGAGCTTGAACCTCGCCGCCACCACGGCGTCGTCGCAGCCGCGGCCTTGCGCGAGGTCCGCCGCCACTCCCGAAATCATCTGGTGGAGCAATGGCGCAATCTTGCGTTGCTCGGGCGAGAGATAGACGTTGCGCGAGGACAGCGCCAGCCCATCGGCCTCGCGCACGATCGGCGCGCCGATAATCTCGACCGGAATATTGAGATCGCGCACCAGCTGCTTGACCACCAGAAGCTGCTGATAGTCCTTCTCGCCGAAGATCGCGACATTGGGCCCACATTGCATGAGGAGCTTGGCGACGACCGTGGCGACGCCGTCGAAATGATTGGGCCGCGACGCGCCGCACAGGCCCTCTGTCAGATCGCCGATCTTGATTTGGGTTTTGAAGCCATCCGGATACATCTCGGCGGCGGCAGGCGCGTAAACGAGATCGACGCCGGCCGCTCCGAGCTTCTTGAGGTCGCCGGCCTCGTCGCGCGGGTAGGTTTTGAAATCCTCACGCGGCCCGAACTGGATCGGGTTGACGAAGATGGACACGATCACGCGGTCCGCCTTGGCCTTGGCAAGCGCGATCAGGGAGAGATGGCCCTCATGCAGCGCGCCCATGGTCGGCACCAGCGCGATGCTCTCGCCGGACTTGCGCCATTTGGCGACCTGCTCCCTCAGCTCGCTGACGGTGCGGACAATGGGTGTGGCGCTCGGCATTCTTCTGCTCCTAAGGCCCAAGGGTTAAGCTTATGTCATGGGCGAGGCGAAACGCCATATAGGGCCGAGGGCCCAATTGCCAAGCCGTGCGGCGATCGGCGAGGCGCTGCTTGCCGAGGAAGGGGCGCTGGTCGAGGCGCTGATCGCCAAGGCGCGCTTCGGCGCCGAGGATCGCCGCAACATCGAGACTGCTGGCCTTGAGCCTGGTCAAGGCGGCGCGCGAAGGCCGCGCGGAGAGCGGCGGGGTCGATTCCTTCCTGCATGAATATGGGCTGTCGAGCGAGGAGGGAGTGCTTCTGCTCTGCCTCGCCGAGGCGCTGCTGCGCATTCCCGACGCGACCACCGCCGACCGGCTGATCGCCGGCACCGTCGGCTTGGGCGACTGGTCGCGCCATCTCGGCCATTCGGACTCGCTGCTGGTCAATGCCTCGACCTGGGGGCTGATGCTGACCGGGCGCATCCTCGACTGGAGCGGGCGGCGGCAAGCGGACCCTGCCAGCATGGTGCAGCGCCTGATCGCCAGGAGCGGCGAGCCGGTGATCCGCCAGGCCCTGCGCCAGGCGATGCGCATTCTCGGCAATCAGTTCGTGCTCGGCGAAACCATCGAGGAGGCGCTCGCCAATGCCGAAGACGAGGCCGAGCAGGGCTATCGCTTCTCCTTCGACATGCTGGGGGAGGCGGCCCGCACCGAGGACGACGCCGAGCGTTATGCCTTGCGCTACGAGGAGGCGGCCGAGGCCATCGCCGCCTGGGCGGGTCATCCGTCGATGCGAAGCGAGGAGGAATTGATCGACCGCCCAGGGCTCTCGGTAAAGCTCTCGGCGCTTCACCCTCGCTATCAGCCCTCACAAGAAGCGCGCCTCAGGGGCGAGCTGGTGCCCAGGCTCGCAGCGCTCGCGCAGGCGATGCGCGACGCTTGGCTACCGCTCACCATCGATGCCGAGGAGGCCGAGCGATTAGAGCTTTCGCTGGCGCTGACGCAGCCGCTGCTCGCCGACCCCAAGCTGGCCGAATGGAACGGGCTCGGGCTTGCCGTGCAGGCTTACAGCAAGCGCGCGCTGCCGCTGATCGCTTGGCTTGCGTCTGTGGCGGAGGCGACCGGCCGGCGCATCCCGGTGCGGCTGGTCAAGGGCGCCTATTGGGACAGCGAGATCAAATGGGCGCAGGAGGCAGGGCTCGCCGGGTATCCCGTGTTCACGCGCAAAGTGAATACCGATGTCGCCTATCTCGCCGCGGCCAAGGCGTTGCTGGCGCGGCCCGACTGCTTCTATCCGCAATTCGCGACCCACAATGCCCACACCATCGCGGCAATCGCCACGCTCGCCGGCGATCGCCCCTACGAGTTTCAGCGGCTCTACGGCATGGGCGAGGCGCTGCACCGCGAGGTCGTGCGCCCCGAGAGCCTCGGCAAGCCGTGCCGCATCTATGCCCCGGTCGGCGGCCATCGCGATCTGCTGGCTTATCTCGTGCGCCGGCTGTTGGAGAACGGCGCCAACACCTCCTTCGTCAACCGGCTCGCCGATGACGCCGCGCCGATCGAAGCCATCGTTGCCGATCCGGTCGAGAAGGCGGCGGCGTTGCCCGAGAAGGCCAATCCGGCGATTCCCATCCCGCCGGATCTCTTCCAGCCGGAACGCAAGAACAGTCTCGGGCTGCCGCTCTGGGACGACTTGGTGCGCGCGCCATTGCTGGCCCAGATGGAGCGAGCGCTTGCCGATCCCGCGACCGCCAATCCGATCGTTTCGGGCCGAGAGGTAGAGGAAGGGGGCGAGGTCGGTTGGATCACCTCGCCGCATGACCGGCGCGTTGTGGTTGGCGTCTGCCGCAGCGCGAGTCCCGAGGCCATCGACAAGGCGCTCGGGGCCGCGAAGATGGCCAGCGAGGATTGGGACCGGCTTGGCGGCGAGGCGCGTGCCGCGCTGCTCGATCGCGCCGCCGATCTCTTCGAGGCGGACCGCGCCGGTCTCATGGCGCTTCTGGTGCGCGAGGCCGGCAAGACGCTTCCGAACGCTCAAGCCGATCTGCGCGAAGCGGTGGATCATCTGCGCTATTCCGCGGCGCAAGCGCGTCAGAAATTTGCCGCGCCCCGGCTTCTCAGGGGCCCGACCGGGGAGGAGAACGCGCTCTCCCTGCATGGGCGCGGCGTGTTCGCTTGCATCTCGCCCTGGAATTTCCCGCTCGCCATTTTCACCGGGCAGATCGCCGGTGCGCTCGGCGCCGGCAATGCGGTGGTGGCGAAGCCTGCGGAACAGACCCCGCTCGTCGCCGCCCGCGCGGTGCGCCTGCTGCATCGCGCCGGTATCCCTGCCGATGTCCTGCACCTCGTGCCGGGACGCGGCGAGAGCGTGGGCGCCGCCCTGGTCAAGGATCCTCGCGTCGGCGGCGTTGCTTTCACCGGCGGCACCGACACCGGCATCGCCATCAACCGCGCGCTCGCGGCGCGTGACGGGCCGATCGCCAAGCTCATCGCCGAGACGGGCGGCCTCAATGCCATGATCGTCGATTCCTCGGCGCTGCCAGAGCAAGTGGTCGACGACGCGCTGGCATCGGCCTTCGACAGCGCCGGTCAACGCTGCTCGGCGCTGCGCGTGCTGTTCCTGCAAGACGACGTGGCCGAGGCGACGCTGAACATGCTGATCGGCGCCGCCCGCGAGCTCAAGATCGGCGATCCGTTCGACTATGCCAGCGACGTCGGACCGGTGATCGACGAGGAGGCGCGCGCCGCGCTCGAGGCGCACAAGGCGCGCATGCGAAAGGAGGCCCGGGAACTGCTCGACCTGCCCTTGGGCGATGAGCACGCCGCCGGCACCTATGTCGCGCCGGCGATCTTCGAGATCCCGTCCATCTCGGCGCTCACCCGCGAAGTGTTCGGCCCCATCCTGCACGTGGTCCGCTTCTCCGGCGACCGCTTGGGCGAGGTCTGCGCGGCCATCAACGCGACCGGCTACGGCCTCACGCTCGGCCTGCATAGCCGTATCAAGGCGACGGCCGATTTCGTGGCGGAGAGGGTCAAGGTCGGCAATGTCTATGTGAACCGCAACCAGATCGGCGCGGTGGTGGGGGTGCAGCCTTTCGGCGGCGAAGGCCTGTCCGGCACGGGCCCCAAGGCGGGCGGTCCCGGCTACCTCGAAGCTTTCGCGCTGGAGCGAGTCCGTTCGACCGATCTCACCGCCTCTGGCGGCAATGCGAGCCTGCTCGCCGCCGGCAGCGAGGAGGACTGATCCGGCATTGTTCGCGGCCGATTAAGGGTCCATCTATAGCCTGAGCGAAAGATCCGCTCGCGGAGTTGCAAGAGCATGGCCGAGCCGAAAGCCCCGGCGAAGACAGCGAAGGGCGAGGTCGCTTCGCAGCGGTCCACGCGGTCGGAGATCGACGCCTTCCTCAAGGATGTGCGGGCGCTCAAGCCGTCCGGCTCGGGCCAAGGCCGGCTGATCTTCGCCATGGACGCCACCATGAGCCGGCAGCCGTCGTGGGATCTCGCGCTCGAGCTCCAGGCGGACATGTTCAAGGCGGTTAAGGCCGTGGGCGGGCTCGACGTGCAGCTCGTCTATTTCCGCGGCTACAGCGAGTGCCAGGCGTCGAAATGGGTGGGCGATCCCGACGCGCTGGCGCGGTTGATGCGGCAGGTGTCCTGTGCGGGCGGCTTCACGCAGATCAGCAAGGTGCTCGCGCATACGAAGCGCGAGAATCGATCGGGCAAGGTGAACGCGCTGATCTATGTCGGCGACTGCATGGAGGAGGATGTGGACCGGCTGGCCCGGCTCGCCGGCGAGCTCGGCATCATCGGCACCCCGGTGTTCGTGTTCCAGGAAGGTCGCGACTCCAAGGCCGAGCGCGCCTTCAGGGAGATCGCGCGGCTCTCGCGCGGCGCCTATGCGCCGTTCGATGCCGGGTCGGCCAAGCAGTTGCGCGAGCTGCTCACGGCTGTCGCGGTCTATGCCGCGGGCGGGCGCAAGGCGCTGAAGGACTTCAGCGAGGAGACCAAGAGCGGCGGAGCGTTGCGTCTCCTCGAGCAACTCGGCTGACGGCCTGACCCATGGCGTATTTTCTCGCCGGTTGCGCGCTTCTGGTCCTGCTGCTGCTTGCCGGGCGGCAGTTTGCTTACGCCAACCCGAGCAAGCTTGTCGGCACGATGCGCAAGACAGCCGGCATCGCCGTGCTCGCCGCAGCCGGCTTCCTGCTCGTGCGCGGGGCGCTGCCGCTTGCCATTCCGCTCGCTGTCTTCGGACTGTCGCTGATGGGACGGGGCGGCTGGTTCGGGCTCGGCGGTCCCTTTGCGTCGTCAAGCAAGACGCCGGGACAGAAATCAGACGTCCGCACCGATAGGCTCGAGATGCAGCTCGACCACGACAGCGGGCAGATGGACGGGACGTGTTTCACGGGGCGATTTGCCGGCCGTACGCTCTCGACGCTGAGCGACCGAGAGGCGATGGAGCTGCTGGCAGAGCTTCACCACGAGGGCGCGCCGGAGGCGGCTCTGATGGAAGCCTATCTCGATTGGCGCCTGCCGGGCTGGCGTGATGCCGCGCAGGCTTCAGCCGAGCAGGCGGGCTCGGCACCTGGCCGCGCCAAGGCCAGCCGCATGAGCGCCGAGGAGGCTTACGCGGTGCTTGGCATCGCCGCCGATGCCAGCGAGGAGGAGATCAGGCAGGCGCATCGCCGGCTGATGATGAAGATGCACCCCGACCAGGGCGGCTCGACCTATCTCGCGGCGCGGATCAACGAAGCCAAGGAGGTTCTGCTCGGGCGGAAGTGAGCCCGCAGGTCAGGCGCGGCGCCCAGCCTATTCAGCGCTCATCACCACGCAATCGAGCGACATTTTCTTGAGCGCGGCGCAGGCGGCTTGAGCGTCGGCTTTCGAGAAGCCGGCGAAACGGGCGCGGTACCATTCCTTGTCGTCCTTCATGAAGGAGGCGGTGAAGGGGAGGTGGCCGTCGAGAAGGGCCATCGCGCGCTGCTGCACCATGCCGAGCCGGTTCTCAGCTTCGTCCTGGGACATGTAAGCCCCCACCTGGACATGGTAGGCGCCGTCATACTGGACCTTCCTGGCAGACGGCTTGGGCAACGGGTCGCTCGAGGTGAGGCTCGCCCTGAGCGGCAAAGCGGGCTCGGAGATATCGCCCTCGGCGGGGGCCGCAACGGGCGTCTCAGCCGCCGGGGCCGGCGTCACCGAGGCCATCGCGTAAGCGGGCTTCTTCATCGCGGGCAGCGGCGCCGGCGTCACCAACGAGGCCACGAGCTGCGCCGCGGTGGGCTTGGTGCTCGACGCCGCGGCAAAATTCTTCTCCAGCAGCGCGCGCATGGCGGTGTCGCGCTGGCTGCCGGTCTTGCCGCCGAGCACGACGGCGATGAGATACTTTTCGCCGCGATGCACGGAGGCCGCGAGGTTGTATCCGCTTGCGCGCGTATAGCCCGTCTTGATGCCGTCGGTGCCTTTGTAGTTGAGCAGCAGCTTGTTGTGGTTCCTGTATTTCCGGCCGTTGAAGGTGAAATACTGGGTCGAGAACACCGTGTAATAGTCCGGATAGTCGTGGATCAGATGCGCCGAGAGAATTGCCATGTCCCGCGCCGTGGTGATCTGCTCGTCGTTCGGCAGGCCCGAGGCGTTGCGGAAGAGCGTATTGCGCATGCCGATTTGCCGCGCCGTGTCGGTCATCAGCTTGGCGAAGTTCTCCTCGGTGCCCGCCAAGTTCTCGGCGATGGTCACGGCGGCGTCGTTGGCCGATTGCGTCACCAGGGCCTTGACCGCGTCGTTGACCTTGATGGTGGCGCCGGGCTTGAGGCCGAGCTTGGTGGGAGCCTGGGTCGCGGCATGCTCCGTCACCGTCAAATCCGAGCTCGGCGTGAGCTTGCCGGCCTTCAGATAGCCGAACAGCACATAGAGCGTCATCATCTTGGTCAGGGAGGCCGGATGGCGCGGCGTGTCGGCGGCCTGCTCTTGCAGGATCGAGCCGGAATTCATGTCCACGACGATGGCCGCCGCAATTGACGGCGTCGTCGCCTTTTTCTTCGCGGCCAGCGCCGCGTCCGCGGGCGTGAGGATGGGGCCGACGATCAGCGCGAGCGCAAGCAGCGCGTGGCCTAAGGCGCGCGCGTGGCTCCGACCCTGACGCTCGGCAATGCTCACTGACCCCCGAAGGCCTTACGCCTTCCCCCGCTGAAGCCCCGTATCGGCCCGATTTCCCGCGCCGCCCTCGCCATGGAAATGCGAACTGCCCATAAATTCGCCGTATCACATGGCAGGAAGAAGGCTAAAATCCGCCTATTGCCAAAGCGTTAAGTCTGGCCGAATAGATTTATTGTGCAGTGCAAAAAATTTCGGTTGACGTTTTTTGTGCAACGCATATATATCCCTCGCGTTCGCAGCAATCGCGCAACCCGGTTTTGAGGAAGAGGGCTCCCATGCTCAAAGGTTTCGAAGAGTTCCAGAAAGTAGGCAAAGACGGCTTTGATGCGGCCGTCCGTTCGTTCGGTGAGGTGAACAAGGGCTTCCAGGCGATCGCCGCAGAGGTCACCGACTATTCCAAGAAGGCGTTCGAGGATTCAACTCGCGCTTTCGAGCAGCTGATCGGCGCGAAGTCGATCGAGCAGGCCATCGAGATCCAGTCCCAGTATGCCAAGAAGGCCTACGACACCTACGTCGCCGAGATGTCCAAGCTCGGTGAGATGTATGTCGGCCTTGCCAAGGACGCCTATAAGCCGGTCGAAGTCGCCTTCAACAAGAAGGTCGCTTAACGGCGCCTGCCAAACTCCCTTTCCCATTGCAAAGACCCGGGCCTCTCCTCTCGGGTCTTTTTTTTTGCCGTTTTCCTGTCGGCAACTCCCACTATGGTATGGATGAGAGCGGCGCGGCGATTTGCGGTTTCTTGCGCGTTGCCGCTAGAATGGACGCGACGGGCCCGATTCAGTCGGCCCGCTCGCCTTGGCAGATGACAAACGACACGCCACATAGAGGCTGACGATGGCGCGAAACGGCGATCCTCGCCGGGGCGACGACACCGGCACTCATATCATCACCAAGACTCGGCCGAAGACCAAGCGGCCGAGCCTCTACAAGGTGCTGTTGCTGAACGACGACTACACGCCGATGGACTTCGTCGTGTACGTCCTCGAGCGGTTCTTCAACAAGCCGCCGGAGGAGGCGACCCGAATCATGCTGCACGTCCACCAGAAGGGCGTGGGCATCTGTGGGGTCTACACTTACGAGGTCGCAGAGACTAAGGTAGCACAGGTGACGAGTTTCGCGCGTCAGCATGAACATCCGCTGCAATGCACGATGGAGAAAGAGTAGGATCTAGGTGGCTTCGTTTTCGACCAGTCTCGAGCAGGCTCTCCGGCGCGCTCTGCAATATGCCAACGAGCGCAGCCACGAATATGCGACGCTGGAGCATCTGCTCCTGTCGTTGATCGACGACCGTGATGCGGCGGCGGTAATGCGCGCCTGCGACGTCGATCTCGATCTGCTGCGCGACAAGCTCACCGGCTATGTCGACAACGAGCTGTCGGGCCTCGTGCTCGACACGCATGGCGACGCCCAGCCCACCGCGGGCTTCCAGCGCGTGATCCATCGCGCCGTGGCGCATGTGCAGTCGAGCGGTCGCGAGGAGGTGACGGGAGCGAATGTGCTGGTCGCCATCTTCGCCGAGCGCGAGAGCCATGCCGCCTTCTTCCTGCAAGAGCAGCACATGACGCGGTTCGACGCGGTCAACTATATCAGTCACGGCATCGCCAAGCGGGCCGGCATGTCGGAGCCGCGCGCCGTGCGCGGCGTCGACGAGGACGCGGCGACGGTCGAGGGCGGCGAGGAGAAGAAGCGCGGCGCCGATGCGCTCGAGGTCTATTGCATCAACCTCAATCAGAAGGCGCGGGCGGGCCGCATCGATCCCCTGATCGGCCGCGGGCCGGAGATCCAGCGCACCATCCAGGTGCTGTGCCGCCGGCAGAAGAACAATCCGCTGTTCGTCGGCGATCCTGGCGTCGGCAAGACGGCCATCGCCGAGGGCCTGGCGCGCCGCATCGTCATGGGCGACGTGCCGGAGGTGCTCGCCGATTCGACCATCTTCCAACTCGACATGGGCGCGCTGCTTGCCGGCACACGCTATCGCGGCGATTTCGAGGAGCGGCTCAAGGCCGTGATGCGCGAGATCGAGAACTATCCCGGCGCGATCATGTTCATCGACGAGATCCACACGGTGATCGGCGCGGGCGCCACCTCGGGCGGCGCCATGGATGCCTCCAACCTGCTGAAGCCCGCGCTCCAGTCGGGCACGCTGCGCTGCATCGGCTCGACCACCTATAAGGAATACCGCCAGCATTTCGAGAAGGACCGCGCGTTGGTGCGGCGCTTCCAGAAGATCGACGTGAACGAGCCGTCGGTGCCTGACGCGATCGAGATCCTGAAGGGGCTGAAGCCCTATTTCGAGGACTTCCACCGCGTCCGCTACACCAGCCAGGCGATCAAGTCGGCGGTCGAGCTGTCGGCCAAGTACATCCACGACCGCAAGCTGCCCGACAAGGCGATCGACGTGATCGACGAGACCGGCGCCTCGCAGATGCTGGTGCCCGAGCGGCAGCGGCGCAAGACCATCGGCGTCAAGGAGGTCGAGTCGACCATCGCCACCATGGCGCGCATTCCGCCCAAGACGGTGTCGAAGTCCGACGCCGAGGTGCTGCGCGCCATCGACCAGGATTTGAAGCGGGTCGTGTTCGGCCAGGACAAGGCGATCGAGGCGCTGGCCGCCGCGATCAAGCTGTCACGCGCCGGCCTGCGCGAGCCCGGCAAGCCGATCGGCTGCTACATGTTTTCCGGCCCGACCGGCGTCGGCAAGACCGAGGTCGCGCGCCAGCTCGCGCTGCTGCTCGGGGTCGAGCTGCTCCGCTTCGACATGAGCGAATATATGGAGCGGCATACCGTGTCGCGCCTGATCGGCGCGCCTCCCGGCTATGTCGGCTTCGACCAGGGCGGTCTTCTCACCGACGGCATCGACCAGCACCCGCACTCCGTGCTGCTGCTCGACGAGATCGAGAAGGCGCATCCCGACCTGTTCAATATCCTGTTGCAGGTGATGGATCACGGCAAGCTGACCGACCACAACGGCAAGCGCGTCGACTTCCAGAACGTCATCCTCATCATGACGACCAACGCCGGCGCCAGCGACCTCGCCAAGGCGGCGATCGGCTTCAACCGCGCCAAGCGCGAGGGCGACGACGAGGAGGCGATCAACCGCCTGTTCTCGCCGGAGTTCCGCAACCGGCTCGATGCGGTCATCACCTTCGCCAATCTCCCGCCCGAGGTCATCGCCAAGGTGGTGGAGAAGTTCATCTTCCAGCTCGAGGCCCAGCTCGGCGACCGCAACATCACCATCGAGCTGACGCCGGAGGCGAATGCGTGGCTTGCCGAGCGCGGCTATGACGACAAGTTCGGCGCCCGCCCGCTGGCGCGCGTGATCCAGGAGCACATCAAGAAGCCGCTGGCCGAGGAGATCCTGTTCGGCGCGCTGAAGGATGGCGGCATCGTGCGCGTGCTGGTCGAGGAGAAGGCCGGAGAGAAGGCGCTAGGCTTCGAATATCTCAAAGCCGACGCGCCCGTGCGCCCGCGCGATCCCGAGGATACCGATCCCGAAGGCGAGGGGCCCGATGACGGCGGACCGAAAGGCCCACCGAAGGCGGGTGGACCCAAGCCGCGGGTGCGGCGCGGGGGCACGCGCAAGCCGCGGGCAGCGCGCCAACGGAGCGTCGGCGTGAGCCTCGTGCCCAAGGTCCCCCTCGGCACGAAGTAGCCGCGGTTAGCTCGCCAATTTCTTGCGGATCTTCTCGGCCGTGGCGGCGAGCTTCGCCTGATCTTCCATCTTGCCGGCGTGCGGCTTCAGCGCCTCGCCCTCCTTGCGCGGGAGGATGTGGACGTGCAGGTGGAACACGGTCTGGCCGGCGGCCGCGCCGTTGAATTGCTGGATCAGCACGCCTTCGGCGCCCATCGCCTCTTGGATCTTCGGCGCGAGCTTCTGCACCACCGCCATCAGCTTGGCGAGCGCCTCAGGCTTGATGTCGAACAGATCGCGCGCCTTCTCCTTGGTGATGACCAGCGCGTGGCCCTCCGTGCGCGGCATGATGTCGAGGAAGGCGAGCGTGTCCTCGTCCTCGTAGATCTTGTGGCAGGGGATCTCGCCGCGCAGGATCTTGGCGAAGATGTTATCCGGATCGTAGGCCATACCGATCGTATACCCGAGTTTCTCAAGAATCAGAATTCGTCATGCCCGGCCTTGTGCCGGGCATCCACGAATTAGTTTCACCACAGGGTGAAGCGTGGATGGCCGGGACAAGCCCGGCCATGACGGAATCGGATTGGTGGATATGCCAGTCAATGCCCTTCGGTGTTGCGATAAGGCGACTCTTCGCTGAGTAGCGCGATTTCATGGGCGACGGCGCGCCGCTCGCGCTTGAGATAATCGGCGACGGCGCGGCGCAGCGCCGGGTCGGCGATGTAGTGCGCGCTATAGGTCTCGCTCGGCAGATAGCCGCGGGCGAGCTTATGCGCGCCTTGCGCACCGGCCTCGACGCGCGCGAGCCGATGGGCAATGGCGAAGTCGATCGCCTGGTAGTAGCAGACCTCGAAATGCAGAAAGGGACGGTCCTCGACGCCGCCCCAATAGCGGCCGTAGAGCGTGTCGGCGCCGATGAAGTTCAACGCACCGGCGACATAGCGGCCCGCACGCTTGGCGAGGATGAGCAGCATCTGATCTGCCATGGTTTGGCCGAGCAGGCTGAAGCATTCCCGCGTCAGATAAGGCGAGCCCCATTTGCGCGAGCCGGTGTCCATGTAGAAGGCGAAGAAGGCGTCGAGATGCGCCTCGGTGAGATCGCTTCCCGTCACCCATTCGATCTCGATGCCGTCCTCGAGCGCCTCGCGGCGCTCTTTGCGGATCGCCTTGCGCTTGCGCGAGGCGAGGCTCGCGAGAAAGTCGTCGAAGCCCCGATAGTTTTCATTCTGCCAATGGAATTGTTGGTCGGTGCGCTGGAGCAAACCCATCTCGCCGGCAAGCTGCCATTCGTCGCGCGTGGGGAAGGTGACATGCAACGAGGAAACGCCGAGCCGGTCGGTGACTTGCACGGCGGCCTGTAACAGCAGGCCTCTCGCTCGCGCGCGTTGCCGCAAGCGCGGACGAGCAGGCGCTTGCCCGTGACGGGCGTGAAGGGCACCGAGGCTTGCAGCTTCGGATAGTAGCGGCCGCCGGCGCGCAGATAGGCGTCGGCCCAGCCATGGTCGAAGACATATTCTCCTTGGCTGTGCGACTTCAGATAGCAGGGCATGCAGGCGATCAGCGTGCCGGACTGATCTTCGAGGAGCAGATGCTGCGGCAGCCAGCCGGTCTCGCGCGTGGCCGAGCCGCTGTCTTCCAGCGCCCGGAGAAAATCATGTGAAATGAATGGGTTAGACAGTCTCGCCGGGTCGGATGCGATAGGCTCGGCGCCACGCGCGCAAGCGTTCCAGTCCGCTGCCGGCACCTCGTCGATGTGCGCGACGGTACGCAGCAGCACGGTCTCGCGCGCAGCTTTGCCCTCGGCCTGTCCAGGAGGATGTTCGATATCGCCCATCAAACTAAGGCACGATCCCTTCGAAGATCATGGCGTCGGCATAGCGCAATGCGCGCTCGCGTTGTTGGTTCGTCCGCACCGTCCAGGTCAGAAGCGGGAGGCCGAACAGAAACCGCGCAATGAGCGGCGCGAGCGCCGGCAATGCCTCGATATCGTAGGCGATGAAGTTGGGCCGGGCGATGGCGGAAGACAGCAGGTTGCGCATGGCGACACGCTGCCACAGCTTGAGCCGCGGCCAGTGCGCGACGTCGTCGAAGCGATCGGCGACCAGTCCGCGCGGCAGCTCCGGCGCCACCTCGCGAAAGGCCGCCAAGCAATAAGGGTCGAACGACATCACCGCCGCCGGTCCTTTATACGCGGCGAGCATCTGCGCGATGTTCGCCTCGAACTTGCCGTCGCGCCTCCAGGTGCTTTTCACCTCGAGCACGAGCGGCACATAGCCGTTGACGAGAGCAAGCAGGCCCGGCAGCGACAGAATGCGGTCGGGGCTGTTGCGCAAGGGGAGGTTCGCTAAGGCCTCGGCGGTCCGCGCAGCGACCGGGCCGGTCTCCGATGTCAATCGGTCGAGCGTGTCGTCGTGAAACACGATCGGCATGTCGTCGGCGGCGCATTGCAAGTCCACTTCGATGGCGAAGCCTTTGCCCATGGCCGCGCTCACCGCGGAGGCGCTGTTCTCGACGATGCCCTTGGCCTGATCGTGCAAGCCGCGATGGGCGATCGGCCGCTGCAACCAATAAAGCTCGGCCATGGGAGACGCCCGGAGCCCGCTTGGGCCTAGTCTATCGCAAAAATCGCATCGATCTCGACGGCGGCGTTGAGCGGCAGGCTCGAGCAGCCCACCGCTATGCGCGTATGGCGTCCCTTCTGCCCAAGCACTTTGACGATCAGCTCGGAGGCGCCGTTGATGACTTTGGGATGGTCGGCATAGCCCTGGACCGCGTTCACATAGCCGCTGAGGCGCAGGCATTGGACGATGCGGTCGAGGTCGCCGAGGGCGGCTTTCGCCTGGGCGAGAATATTGAGCGCGCACAGCCTCGCCGCATCCTGGCCCTGGTCGAGATCGAGGTCGGCGCCAAGCGTCCCGGTCACGGCGACGCGACCGCCCTTGAACGGCAGTTGTCCCGATACGTAAAGCTGGCCGTTGAGGTGAAGATAGGACACGTAATCGGCGACGGGCGCGGCGACCTCGGGCAGTACGAGGTCGAGAGCCTTCAGCCGTGCTTCGATCTCACCCGCCATGCCGCCTCCAATCGCCCTTCAGCCCGCCTTGTTAGAGTCCTAAAGCATCGAGCAAATTAGGCCGTCCTGCAAGCGCTGCCCGAAAGCGGCCCCCTTGTCGGACGGGTGCGTTGGTGCGACAAATTCCGGGCCTCCGGCATTACCAGGCACGACCTTTCAAGAGAGAGAAGTCATACAGCATGGTTCGATTTGGCTTGCGTCTGGCACTCATGCTGCTTGCGGCCCCCTGGTTTGTCGGGACGCCTGCCGATCGGGCTCAGGCCTTCGCCGGCAAGGAGTCGAACAAGCTCGTGGCGCATCGCGCCATTTATGAAATGACCCTCGACGATGCGCGTTCCGCCTCGGGCATCACGGGCATCGACGGCCGCATGGTGTTCGAGTTCACCGGCTCCGAGTGCGATGGCTATTCGCTGAATATGCGCATGGTCACGCAGATGACCGACACCCAGGGCCAGACCAATCTGACCGATCTCAGATCCTCGACCTGGGAGCAGGGCGACGGCCAGAAGTTCCGCTTCCAGTCGGCGCAATATCTGAACGACAAGCTCGGCGACGTCACCATGGGCCGCGCGGTGCGCGAGACGCCGAAGGAGGCGGTGAAGGTGAAGCTCAGCCAGCCTTCGGCGGCCGAGCTCGACCTCTCGGGCCCATTGCTGTTTCCGACCCAGCATAGCTTTGCGCTGATCGCGGCGGCGCGTACTGGCCAAGGGCTGTTCCAGGCGCGCGTCTATGATGGCTCCGAGAAGGGACAGAAGGTCTACGACACGACGGCCTTCATCGGCACCGAAGTGCAGCCCGGGAGCGATCCCAAGCTCGAGCAAGTCGCCAAGGACAAGGGTCTCGGCGAGCTGGCGTCATGGCCGGTCTCAATCGGCTATTTCGAGGCCAAAGGCGGCGACCTCACGCCGAGCTACCAGATCGACTTCCGCCTCTACGAGAACGGCGTCAGCCGCGATCTGCTGATCGACTACGGCGACTTTTCCATCCACGGCACACTGACCTCGCTCGAATATCTCAAGGCGACCGAGTGCCCATAGGCGCCGCTGGAGCGCCAATTGATCAATCGCCGCGCGAAGAACGACGCTAAGCCGCGTTTCTCGGACCGCGATAGGCCCACTTTGGGCGGTTGGCTATACCAAATAACTCCGGTTTCCCCTGCGCTTTGCCGCGCCTCTAAACAAATTGGTTACACGTTTACGGTGAAAATCCCCGGGCCCTGGGAGGATGGGAGTACCACGATGTTTTGGAGGGTCAGGCCGGCTGCGAGCGCCACGGCGCAACACAAGCCGGCTCCTATTGCCGCGGCGCACTACAGGCCTGCTCCGAGCGGCATGGCGCATTACAGGGAGATCGCCCATCATGTGCCGATGCCGACCGAATCGCCGGGGCCGAGGGCTATGACCAAGACCGTTCTGATCGTCGAGGACAACGAGCTGAACATGAAGCTCTTCCACGATCTGCTCGACGCGCACGGCTACAAGACCTTGCAGACGCGGAACGGCATGGAGGCGCTTTCGCTCGCGCGCGAGCATCGCCCCGACCTGATCCTGATGGACATCCAGCTCCCGGAAGTGTCGGGGCTCGAGGTCACCAAGTGGCTGAAAGAGGACGATCAGCTCAGGCAAATTCCCGTGGTCGCGGTCACGGCCTTCGCCATGAAGGGCGACGAGGAGCGCATCCGCGAGGGGGGGTGCGAAGCCTATATCTCCAAGCCGATCTCCGTGACGATGTTCCTCGACACGGTCAGGCAGTTCATTGGCGAAGCACGGTAGCCAGACATGACCGCACGCGTTCTTGTCGTCGACGATGTCGACGCCAATGTGAAACTTCTCGAAGCGCGGCTGACCGCCGAATATTTCGAGGTGCGCACGGCGCGGAGCGGTGCTGAGGCGCTGCAGATTTCCGCGCGCGAGCGCGCCGACGTGGTCTTGCTCGACGTGATGATGCCCGGCATGGACGGTTTCGAGGTTTGCCGCCGGCTGAAGGCCGAGCCGCGCACCCAGCATATCCCGGTGATCATGATCACCGCGCTCGATCAGCCCTCGGACCGGGTGAAGGGCCTCGAGGCCGGCGCCGACGACTTCCTCACCAAGCCGGTCGACGATATCGCGCTGATCACGCGAGTGAAGAATCTTGCACGGCTCAAGACGCTCACCGACGAGATGCTGATGCGCGCCTCGACCGAGGAGCAGATGGGCCTCACCGCGACGATCGGCATCAAGCTCGATCAGCTAGGGCGGGGCGGCCGCATCCTCTTGGTCGATGACCGCGAGCGCTCGGCCGAGCGGATCGTGACGGCCCTGCGGGAGGAGCATCACGTCGAGCGCGAGTCCGACCCGGCCCACGCTCTGTTGCGGCTTCCCGAGGGCAATTTCGACCTCATGATCGTCAGCCTCAGCCTTGAGCACGCCGACGGCTTGCGGCTTTGCTCGCAGGTTCGATCGCTTGACCGCACGCGGCACTTGCCGATCATGAGCATCATCGAGCCCGGCGACGACGCGAGGCTGCTCAGAGGGCTCGATATGGGCATCAACGACTATATCGTCCGCCCGGTCGACGCCAACGAGCTGCTGGCTCGCGTCCGCACTCAGCTCAAACGCAAGCGCTATACCGACTACTTGCGCATGCGGCTCGAGGAGACGGTCGAGATGGCCATTCTCGACCCGCTGACGGCGCTGCACAACCGCAGATACATGACGAGCCACCTTAAGACGTTGTTCGAGGAGTCCTCGCGGTGCGGCAAGCCGCTCTCGGTGCTGCTGCTCGACATCGACTATTTCAAGGCGGTCAACGACAGCTACGGCCATGACGCCGGCGACTCGGTGCTTAGGGAGTTCGCGGCGCGGGTACGACGTAATATCCGCGGCATCGACCTCGCTTGCCGGCTCGGCGGCGAGGAGTTCGTCGTGGTCATGCCGGACACCGACCTGGCGAAGGCCTATCTCGTGGGCGAGCGGTTGCGACAATGCATCGCGGCGGCGCCGTTTTACGCCGGGGAGCGGATCGGCACCCTCGAAGTCACGGCAAGCGTCGGCGTTGCCTCGCTCGAATTCGCCGAGGATACGCCTGAGCTCATTCTGAAACGTGCGGATCAGGCGCTCTATTGCGCCAAGCGCGACGGCCGTAATCGGGTCGTGGCCGACGCGGCCTAGACCCTCCGCGGGGCGCTGGAACTCACCTCTCACCGAATCACTGGCGGCCAAATCTGTGGAAAAGATCCTTCCACGGACGGTTTTTAGACTTGAGGCAGAACCTGAAGGCTTAACCTTAAGAGTTTACAATGGCTGGCATTTTATCGTATTAAGCGGAAGATTGTGATTGATTTCGTCCCTTCGGTGGCTGTTTTATGGTTTGAGTGTCGCCACGAATTCGACGGGGAGGCAATTGGGGTAGGGGGTCTACAGCGCGATTTTCGGGCGCGCCCTCGAACTTCCGTTCTTCCTTGTCGCAGAGATAACCCTACGGAGTGCTCAGGTCCGCCGCATCTCCTGGGTCCGTGGGGTTCGGCCGGCCGGACCGCGGTTGAGTGGCCTCCTCGTTAGCGCCGCGTTTCGGCCGGCCACCTATTCAAACGATGCAGCCCGCAGCAGGCGGAGCTTCAGCGAGCCCGGCGCCATTCCAGCTATTTGATCTTGGCTTCCTTGAATTCGACGTGCTTGCGCGCGACCGGATCGTATTTCTTGAATACGAGCTTCTCGGTCTGATTGCGCGGATTCTTCTTGGTCACGTAGTAATAGCCCGTGCCGGCTGAGCTCACGAGCTTGATCTTCTGGGTGACGGGCTTGGCCATTTTCGTCCTCGATAAAACCTATCAGCGTTTGCCCGGAACCTACTCGCTCAAGCCCGGAAGTCAAGGCGGCCCGGGCGAGGGGATGCTTTCGCAAGGCTGGCGTCGAAGTTTTCGATCTCTTCCGTGGAGTTGGGATCGAAGCCGTGCATGCGCAGCGCCCATTGCAGCCCCACGAGCGCGCCCTTCACCGACGGCAGCAAGACAAGCGTGAGGATCACGGTCAGCGGCAGCCACAGCGCCGCGTGCACCCAGAGTGCGGGCCGGTAGGCGATCTCCACTGCGAGCACCAGGCCGACCACGATGTGCCCGACAATGACGATGGTGAAATAGGCAGGCGCGTCGTCTGCCCGATGATGATGCAGCTCCTCGCCGCAATGCGGGCAGGCGTCGGCCACTTTCAAATAACGCCAGAACATGGCCCCAACGCCGCAAGCCGGGCATTTGCGCGCGGCACCGCGGAGCATTGAGGTAAAGATCGGGCGCGCGCCATGTGGCCTGTCTTCAGAGCGGTAGACCTCTGTAGCCCTGTCCTGCATCACGCGATCCTCATGATCCTGATTTAGGGCGCCCTAGCGGCGTTTACGAGCCCCGCCACGGCCTTGCCCGCGCGGCTTGCCCTTGTAGCGTTGCGGGCCTCTGTTGTCACTTGGGCTGCGGGCGCCCTTTGGTCGCGGCCCGATCGAGCGGCCTTCGCTCAGCATTTCGAACCGTAACGCGCCGGCGGTGGGGATCGCCTCGACCAGACGGACCTCGACCGGATCGCCGAGCCGATAGGCGAGGCCGGTATCCTCGCCGACCAGTGCCTGGCGGACCTCGTCGTGAAAGAAATATTCGTGCCCGATCGATGAGGCGGGAACGAAACCGTCAGCGCCGGTCTCGATCAGCCTGACGAAGAGACCTGTGCGCACGAGGCCCGAGACGCGCGCCTGGAACTTGGCTCCGATCCGGTCGGCGAGATGCGCGGCGATCAACCGGTCGGCCGTCTCGCGCTCTGCGGCCATGGCTCTCCGCTCGGTAGCGGAGATCGCTTGCGCAATCTCTTCGAGCTCCTCGAACTCGGCATCGGTCAGCCCGTCATTGCCTAGCCCAAGCGCGCGCACCAGGGCGCGATGGACGATGAGATCGGCATAGCGGCGGATCGGCGAGGTGAAGTGCGCGTAGCGACGGAGGTTCAAGCCGAAATGACCGAAATTGCCCGGCGCGTATTCGGCCTGCGCCTGACTTCGCAGGATGACCTCGCCGACCAGCTCGGCCGTCGGGGTGGCGCGCGTCTCGGCCAGGATACGATTGAACAGAGCGGGCTTGAGCGTGCCGGATTTCGGCAGCTTGATGTCGATGGTGCTGAGAAAGTTGCCGAGCGAAATGAGCTTCTCCTTCGACGGGCTGTCATGCACGCGATAGATCAGTGGCGACCGCTTGGCTTCCAGGGTCTCGGCCGCGGCGACGTTGGCGGCGATCATGAACTCCTCGATGAGCCGATGCGCGTCGAGCCGGGGGGGACTCACCACCGCTCTCACCCGGCCCCGATCGTCGAGCAGGATTTTCCGTTCCGGCAGATCCAGGTCGAGCGGGCCGCGCTCGGTGCGGGCAAGCACGAGGCTGGCATAAGCGCCCCAGAGCGGTCTCAGCACGGTCTCGAGCAGCGGCCCGGTCGTCTCGTCCAACGCGGCCGTCGATTGCTGCTTGCGCCTGCTCGTAGGTGAGGCTCGCGGCCGAGCGCATCAAGGCGCGGAAGAAGCGATGGTTGAGCTTCCTGCCGTCCTTGTCGAAGATCATGCGGACGGCGAGGCAGGCGCGCGGGTCGTTCTCGGTCAGCGAACAGAGCTCATTTGAAATGCGCTCGGGCAGCATCGGCACCACCCGATCCGGGAAATAGACCGAGTTGCCGCGTTTGCGCGCCTCCTTGTCGAGCGCGCTGCCGGGTCGGACATAAGCGGCGACATCGGCAATGGCGACGATCACCACCCAGCCGCCGCGATTGGCGGGATTGGGGTCTGGCTCCGCCCAAACCGCGTCGTCATGGTCGCGCGCGTCCGACGGGTCGATGGTAACGAGCGGCAGGTGCCGCAGATCCTCCCTGCGCTTGAGGTCGGGCTCCTTGGCGGCCGCGGCTTCGGCGAGCGCGGCCTCGGGAAAGACATCGGGGATGCCGTGGGCATGCACGGCGATCAGGCTGGTCAGCTGCTGGGCGGCGGGGTTGCCGAGCCGCTCGGTGATGCGCGCGGTCTGCACGCCCATGCGGGAGGAGCGGGACAGCTCGAAACGGACCAGCTCGCCGTTCTCCGCTTCGTTGGTTTGCCCGCGCGGCACGGGCCATTCCTTCAACTGCTTGCGATCGACGGGATCGATGACGCCGGCGCCGCCAGAGAGCGTGCGGAAAATGCCGAGCAACTGGCCTCGCGCGCGGGCGAGCCGCTTGATGGTCCGCGCTTGATAGGGATAGCCGGCATCGGCGCCGAGCGGGGTGATGCGCGCAAGCACGCGATCGCCGATGCCGGCGACCGGACCCGCTTCGCGCTTGCTCTCGGCCATCAGGATGCGGGGCGCCGGCCCGTGCTCCTCGTCCCAGGTCGCGGGCCTCGCGACGAACTCGCCGTCGGCGTCGCGCGAGACGATCTCGATCACCGTGACGGGAGGGAGCGCGCCCGGCCGCATCAGCTTGCGGCGTGAGCCCGCGATCAGCCCGTCATCGGTCATGTCGCGCAGGAGCTCTTTCAGAGCGATGCGATCGCCGCCCTTCACGCCGAAGGCGCGCGCGATCTCGCGCTTGCCGGCTTCGCCGGTCGCGGTCGCGAGAAAGTCGAGAATCTCCTGCTTGGAGGGAAGTTTGCCCGCCGTCTTCGTGCGCTTGGCGGGAGCCCCCTTGGATCTAGTCACGTGCGCCGCTCAGCCTGCCGTCTCCTCGACGGCCTCTTTGTTGCCCTTTGCGCTCTTGCGTGCGGGCTTCCTGGCCGGCTTCTTCTTGACCGGACCCTTGGCCGCTCGCGCGGCGATCAGCTCGACCGCCTCTTCCATGGTGACCTGCTCAGGCTCGCGGTCCCTAGGAATTGTGGCATTGACCTTGCCATGCTTGACGTAAGGCCCGTAGCGGCCGGTCAAGATTTGCACCTTGCCGCCAAGCGCGGGATGCTCGCCGAGCTCCTTGATCACACTCGCCCCGCGCGGTGCCCGCGATGAGGCGGCCTTCTCGGCCAGCAGACTCACCGCGCGATTAAGCCCGACCTCGAACACCTCCTCGGGACCGCCGAGGCTCGCATATTTGCCGTCATGCTGGATGTAGGGCCCGTAGCGGCCGAAGCCCGCCACGATCGGTTTGCCCGATTCCGGGTGCAGGCCTACCTCGCGCGGCAGCGAGAGCAGCGCGAGCGCCTGGCGAAGTTCGAGGCTCTGCGGGTCGGTGCCTTTGGGGATCGAAGCGCGTTTCGGCTTCTCCTTGCCATTCTGCTCGCCAAGCTGAACGTAAGGACCGAAGCGGCCGGTGCGGAGGCTCACGTCGAGGCCGGTCTCGGGATCGGCGCCGAGCACTTTCGCTTCGGCAAGAGCGGCCTTCTCGCCGTTGGTGTCGGCAAGCTGCCGGGTAAAGCGGCAGTCGGGATAATTGGAGCAGCCGATGAAGGCGCCGAACTTGCCGACCTTGAGGCTCAAGCGCCCAACGCCGCAAGACGGACAGGCCCTGGGATCGGTGCCTTGCCCCTGGTCGGGGAAGATGTGCGGACCAAGCAGGTCGTTCAGCGCGTCGAGCACCTGGGTAATCCGCAGATCGCCGATATCGTTCACCGCGCCGATGAACTCGCGCCAGAAGTCGCGCAGCACGTCCTTCCATTCCAGCTCGCCCGCCGAGATGAGGTCGAGCTTCTCCTCGAGATCGGCGGTGAAGTCGTATTCGACATAGCGGCTGAAGAAGCTTTCGAGGAAAGCCGTCACCAGGCGCCCCTTGTCCTCTGGGTACAGCCGCTTCTTGTCGATGCGGACATATTCGCGGTCGCGGAGCACGTTCAGCGTCGAGGCATAGGTGGACGGCCGGCCGATGCCGAGCTCCTCCATCTTCTTGATGAGTGTCGCTTCGCTATAGCGGGGCGGCGGCTCGGTGAAATGCTGCTTGGCCTCGATGGCGCGCGGGTCGAGCGCGTCGCCTGTGGCGAGCGCGGGAAGGGCGCCGTCGTCGCCGACCGCGTCGTCGATCCCTTCCTCGTAGATCTTGAGGAAGCCGTCGAAGCGGATGACCGAACCCGTGGCCCTCACGCCGTAAGGCTTGCCGTCCTTGCCGGTGACGTCGATCTCGGCGGTGGTGCGCTCGATCTCGGCGCTCGAGGCTTGGCTCGCCAGCGTGCGCTGCCAGATCAGCTTATAGAGCCGGGCGGCGTCGTCCTCGAGATAGCGGGAGACCTTGTCCGGCTCCTTGCTGAAGTCGGTCGGCCTGATGGCCTCGTGCGCTTCCTGCGCGTTCTTGGCCTTGGCCTCGTATTGGCGCGGCGAGGCCGGCACGTAGCGATCGCCGTAGAGCTTGGTCACGAGGCGGCGGACGGCGGAGACGGCTTCCGGCACGATCTGCACGCCGTCGGTTCGCATATAGGTGATGAGGCCTTCGGCCTCGCCGCCCATCTCGACGCCTTCGTAAAGCCGCTGGGCGAGCTGCATGGTGTGGCGCGGCGAGAAGCCGAGCTTGCGCGATGCCTCCTGCTGGAGGGTCGAGGTGGTGAAGGGGGCGGCCGGGTGGCGGCGCTGCGCCTTGCTTTCGATGCTCGCGACCTTGAAGCGGCCGCCTTCCAGCGCGGCCTTCAGGCCTTCGGCGGTCGCCTGATCGGGAATATCGAACTTGTCGAGCTTCTTGCCGTCGGCGGCGACGAGACGCGCCTGGAAGGTCTCGTTCTTGGCGGTGGCGAGCTCTGCCAGGATCGACCAGTATTCCTGTGCCCTGAATTTCTCGATTTCGAGCTCGCGGTCGCAGACCAGCCGCAGCGCGACCGATTGCACCCGGCCGGCGGAGCGTGCGCCCGGCAGCTTGCGCCACAGCACGGGCGAGAGCGTGAAGCCGACGAGATAATCGAGCGCCCGCCGCGCGAGATAGGCGCTGACCAGCGGCCCATCGATGGCGCGGGGATGCCGCATGGCATCGAGCACCGCCTCTTTGGTGACGGCGTTGAAGACCACCCGCTCTACGGGCACGCCGGCGAGCGCCTTCTTGCGGTCAAGCACCTGGAGGACGTGCCAGGAGATGGCCTCACCCTCCCGGTCGGGGTCGGTGGCCAGGATCAGCTTGCTCGCCCCTTTGACGGCCTTGGCGATCTCGTCGAGCCGTTTGGCGGCCTTGGGCTCGACGTCCCAATGCATCTCGAAGTCCTTGTCCGGCAGCACCGAGCCGTTTTTCGAGGGCAGATCGCGCACATGCCCGTATGACGCGAACACGCGGTAACCCGCCCCCAGGTACTTGTTGACGGTCTTGGCCTTGGCTGGCGATTCGACGATGACGATGTTCATTGAGACGTTCCTAGCCGCGCAAATTGCGTCAGGCTGAGGGCGGGTGAGTCCGGATGGACTCGGCTTAGCGCCCGGAAAGTGGTGTCTAGACCGGCAAGTGTCAAATTCGGGTGAACCCAATTGACAACTTCTAGGTGTGTATACTAACTAAAACAACCTAAAGCTGTTGGTTATAGAACTGTCTTGGGAAGCGCCCGTGGCCGGAGATTCAACGTTTCGGCGCGGTGCTGGGGTCCAATCGGCGCGAAAATAGGGCGATACGGAATGGCAGGGTCGCGCGCTCGGCCTCCAGCGCAAGGTCCAAGCCCATCGAGCCATGGGCAAGACCTGACGCACCAGGAGGCAGCGGAATATATCGCCTCGTTGCTCGAGGGGCTGAAGCAGCTCGCCCATAGCGCGCGGATGCCGTTCCTGGCCTACCTCATCACCGTGGCGCTCGAGGAAGCCAATAACGAGAAGACCGACGGCGGATAAGCTCTAGGCCGTCAGACCTTCAGCGACACGAGCTGCTGCCCATGCCGTTGCAACCTGCCTGCCAGGTCGAGCTCGAGCAGCACGATATGAACCTTCCTCGTCGTCACGCCGGTGGCGCGGATCAGCTCGTCGATATCGACCGGGCTTGGACCAAGTGCTGACACGACCAACTCGCGTTCGCTTTGGCGAATGTCGGGCAGCGGCTCGGGCGCCCGATGCTCGTCGGCGGCAGCAAGCTCGACCGGCGGCGGGGCAGGGGGCCGGCCGAGGATTGGCGCGAGCGTTTCCAGAATGTCGCGCGCCGAGGTGACGAGGCAGGCGCCCTGCTTCAGGAGATTGTTGGTCCCCGCCGACCGCGGATCGAGCGGGCTGCCGGGAACGGCGAAGACCTCGCGTCCCTGTTCGCCGGCGAAGCGGGCGGTGATCAGCGAGCCCGAGCGCTCGGCGGCCTCGATCACCACCACGCCGAGGGATATCCCCGAGATCAGCCGGTTGCGACGAGGAAAATCCTTGCCGCGCGGAGAGAAGCCGGGAGAGCGCTCGCTGATCAAGAGGCCGCGCTCGCCGATCGCGTGCTGCAACTCTTCATTCTCGGGCGGATACACGATGTCGATGCCGCCAGCCAGCACGGCGATGGTGCCGTGCTCCAAGGCTGCCATGTGCGCCGCCGTGTCGATACCGCGGGCGAGTCCCGAGGCGATGACGAAACCTTCGAGCGCGAGCTCGGTGGCGATCTGACGGGTGAATTTCTGCCCGACCGCCGAGCCGTTGCGCGCGCCGACAATGGCGACGATGGGAATATTGGCGAGGTCGAGCCTGCCTTTGGCATAAAGCAGCGGCGGCGGTGCATCGACTTGGGCAAGTGCCGGCGGATAGCCAGGCTCGCCGACGGCAACGAGGCTTGCTCCGAGGCGATCCGCCGCCGCGAGCTCGGCCTCGGCTTCGGCCGCGGTGCAGAGACGGATGTCGGAGCGTCCTCCGCGCCGAGAAAGAAGCGGCAGCGCGTCGATCGCGGCCTCGGCGCCGCCGAATTCATTGACCAGAGCCCGGAAGGTGGCGGGCCCAACATTCTCGCTTCTGATCAACCTGAGCCAGGCGATGCGCTGATGATGGTTGAGCCGGCCCGCGCCTTTCTGCTTGGGCGCGGTCTTAGACGGTCCTCTCGCCAATGCGCGCCTCCTCGCCTCTCGCCAGGCGCCCGATATTTGTGGCGTGCCGGATATAAAGAAGCAGCGTAAGCAGCAGGAACAAGCCCGCGAGCCGCCACTGCCCGGTCAGCACGAGCATCCCGACGCTTGCCGCGCTCGCCACCAGCGCAGCGAGGGAGGAATAGCGTGTGGCGAAGGCGACGATCAGCCAGATGGCAGAGAACGCCGCCGCGGCAGGCCAGTAGAGGCCGAGCAGCACGCCGATATAGGTCGCCACGCCTTTGCCGCCGTGAAAGCCGAGCCACACCGGAAAGAGATGGCCGAGAAAAGCGCCTAGCCCGGCGGCCATGGCAGCGTAGGGGCCGAAATGCGATCCCACCCATACGGCGGCGGTCCCTTTCAGCAGATCGAGCAGCAGCGTGAGCGCCGCCAGGCCCTTGTTGCCCGTGCGCAAGACATTGGTCGCGCCGATATTGCCGGAGCCGATCTGCCGCAAATCGCCGAGCCCGGCGAGCTTGGCAAGGAGGAGTCCGAAGGGGATGGAACCGAGCAGATAGCCGAACCCGAAGCTCAAGAAACAAAGGGCGAGCAGCAACGGGAGGGCTTGTTCCCAAGCCTCAGAAGGCGGCATCGATCACCCTCTTTGAACGCCGTCAGATTACTCAGCGTAATTGTAGACGAGGCGACCGGCAACGAAGGTCAGCAGGGCCCGGCCCTGAAGCCTGGCTGCATCGAAGGGCGTGTTCTTCGATTTTGACCGCAACGCTTCCGGCTCGACCACCCAAGGCCGGTCGAGATCGATCAGCACGAGATCGGCGGGCGCGCCCTTGGCGAGCCGGCCGCTGCCAAGCTTGAGCAAGCGCGCCGGATTTACCGTGAGCGCTTGCAAGAGCCGCCCAAGCTCGACCTCGCCATTGTGGTAGAGACGAAGCGCGGCGCCAAGCAAGGTCTCGAGCCCCACGGCCCCGTCGGCGGCCTCGGCAAACGGGCGCCGCTTGCCCTCGGCGCCGCGCGGATCGTGCGCCGAGACGATCACGTCGATATCGCCGCTCGCCAGGCCTTCGACCATGGCGCGGCGATCGTCCTCCGACCGGAGCGGCGGCTTCATCTTGAAGAAGGTGCGGTAGGGGCCGATGTCGTTCTCGTTCAGCGTGAGGTGGTTGATCGACACCCCGCAAGTGACCGGCAGGCCCATCAGTTTTGCCGTGCGGATGATGTCGAGCGAGGCGCGGCAGGAGATTTGGCCCGCGTGATAGCGGCCGCCGGCAAGCTCGACCAGGCGAATGTCGCGCTCGAGTATGATGGTCTCGGCGGCCGAAGGGATGCCGCGAAGTCCCAGCCTCGTCGCGACTTCGCCCTCGTTCATCACGCCATCCTTCGAGAGCGTGGGATCTTCCAAATGATGCACGATCAGCGCGCCGAAATCCTTGGCGTAAGCGAGCACGTTGCGCATGACCTTGGCGTTGGCGAGGCTCGCTTTGCCGTTGGCGAAGGCGATGGCGCCTGCGTCACGCAGGAGTCCGATCTCGCTCATCTCCTCGCCGAGCAGACCCTTGGTCATTGCCGCCATGGGATGAACGTTCACCAATGCGGTGTCGCGGGCGCGCCGCAGAATAAAGTCGACCAGAGCCACGTCGTCGATCACGGGATCGGTGTTCGGCATGCAGACGATGGTCGTGACCCCGCCGGCGGCGGCCGCACGGCTCGCCGTGGCCAGCGTCTCGCGATGCTCATGCCCGGGCTCGCCGGTAAACACCATCATGTCGACCAGACCGGGGGCGAGCAGGTGGCCGCCGCAATCGATAATCTCGGCATCGCCTGCGACGCCTTCAGCAACATGCGGTCCGAAATCGACGATGAGGCCGTCCCTGATCAGCAAGCCTCCTTGACGATCCAGCCGCGAGGCAGGGTCGAGCAGACGCGCATTGATCAAGGCGACGGTGCGCGAGCGTTGCTCTGGCGGATAGGGTTGCATCGCCGTCATTCGTTCGGCAGGTGGCGCGCGAGCGCCTGCAGCACGGCCATGCGGACCGCTACGCCCATCTCCACTTGCTCGCGGATGACGCTTCGCGCGTCGTCGGCGACATTGGAGTCGATCTCGACGCCGCGGTTCATCGGGCCAGGATGCATGATGAGAGCGTCCGGCTTGGCGCGGGCGAGCTTGTCGTAGTCGAGGCCGAAGAAATGGAAATATTCGCGGGTGCTCGGCACCAGGCTCGAGGTCATGCGCTCCCGCTGAAGCCTCAGCATCATGACGATATCGGCATCGGCCAGGCCGTCCCACATCGAGGTATAGACCTCGACGCCAAGCCGTTCGATGCCGGCGGCGAGCAGCGTCGACGGCGCGACGACGCGGACGCGGGCGCCGAGCGTGTTGAGCAGCAAGATGTTGGACCGCGCCACGCGGGAGTGGAGAATGTCGCCGCAGATGGCGACGATCAGGCCCTCGATGTCGCCCTTGTGGCGGCGGATGGTGAGCGCGTCGAGCAAAGCTTGCGTGGGATGCTCGTGGCTTCCGTCCCCCGCGTTGATCACGGAGCAATCGACCTTCTGCGACAGCAGCTCGACCGCACCCGCCGCATGATGGCGCACCACGAGGATGTCTGGGCGCATGGCGTTGAGCGTCACCGCCGTGTCGATCAGGGTCTCGCCCTTCTGTACGGAAGACGTGCCCACCGCCATGTTCATGACGTCGGCGCCCAGCCGCTTGCCGGCGAGCTCGAACGAGCTCTGGGTCCTGGTCGAGGCTTCGAAGAACAGATTGATCAGGGTGCGGCCGCGCAGATCGTCGCGCTTCTTGGCGATTTGCCGGCTGAGTTTCGCCGCCTCTTCCGACAGATCGAGCAGCGCCGTGATCTGGTCTCGAGAAAGGCCTTCGATTCCAAGAAGATGGCGATGAGGAAAAGAGAGGTTCGAGTTGGCCGCAATGCTCATTAAAGGGCACTGTATAGGCCGAGCCAAGCGATGCGGCAAGCGGGCGTGCGCAACTAAGGTAAGCGCGGCGTAAGGCGACGGGCAGAGAGGTCGGCGCCACCCACCGTCGATGGTCACGCGGCGGCGGGACGCGCATGAATTTTGGCTTCGGCGATTGCTAATGGTCCAGCGTGCCGCACCAGTGCCCGCGTCACGAATCTGCTATCATGGAAATCTATTCTGCCGAGGATGCCGGCAGGAGAAACTCAAAACCAGGAGGCAAAAGATGCGTAAGCTTGCGATTGCCCTAGGTGTATCGGTGACAATGCTGCTCGCGGGCGGCATGGCATGGAAGGCCGACGCGATGACATGGAGGTCAGGTACCTGGAACCTCCCGGCTGCTGCCAAAAACTATTCTCCCGTTGAGACGACCGCCTGTTACGGCTGGGGGCCCTATTGTCCTCCGGGACGTCATCGGGTGTGCGGTCCTTATCGGTGCTGGTGCGCACGCTGCTAAGCGCTTTGGATTAAGCGGCCCTGCGCCGCGGTTCTTTCGGAGGCCGCCTCTCGAGGCGGCCTCTTGCTTTGCGAGGAGCCCGGCACGGGCGCCGTTCTTCCTTGCCATGACGCCCGGAATTTCAATACCTTGCGGACTACGGCTCGCGTGCGAATCACCGAGACTCGCGCGACGGGAAAGACTGAAGCCGGCATGGAGTCGGTCAGGCGGAGGCTGCGCCATGATGAGCTTGCCTTTTCTTCTGTTTGCCTGCGGCCTCGGAGCGACTTGGCTCAGGCAGCGCGGGGCGGCGATGGGCTTTTGGATCGCAGGTCTCGTGGTGCTGCTCGTGCTGTTCCGCGTGCATATGACCGACGTTCTGAACATCGCGCTGTGAGTTAGGGGGAACGCGTGCCAGGGGACCTGTCGAGGCTCCTCAACGCCTTGGGACTGATCGCCGTCGATACGGTGCTCGCGCTCGCCTTGATCGATCAGCTCTGGTTTCGCGACCTGCCATGCCCCTTATGCATCCTGCAACGGGGAGCGTTCTTTGCCGCGGGCTGCGGGCTTGCGCTCAATCTCGTGTTCGGTCCGAGGCCGAGCCAATATGGCGTCACGATCCTCAGCGCTGCGGTCGGCGCCGCCATCTCCTTGCGGCAGATGCTGATCCACATCGTCCCGGGCAGCCCTGGCTACGGCAACGCGATCTTCGGCTTGCATCTCTACACGTGGGCCTTCATCGCCTTCGCGCTGATGATCGTCGGCTGCGCCATTCTGCTGCTCGACGACCGGCAATTCGCGCGTTCCGAGCCGTGGTCCACGCGCCTGAGCGTGCTGTCGCTCACGGCGTTCGCGCTTTTGTTCGTGCTCGCCGTTGGCAATGTCATTTCAACGGTCTTGATTTGTGGCGCGGGCTTGTGTCCCGACGTGCCGGCAGGCTACCTGATCTTCAACGACAATCTCAGACTAACCGATCTCGCTCAGTCGCCTTAGCCGGTCGAGCGCGCCTTGCAGGATGTAAGCCGCCGCCATGCGGTCGATCACCTCGGCGCGGCGCTTGCGGGAGGCGTCGGCGTCGATGAGATGCCGCTCGACGGCGGCGGTCGAAAGCCGCTCGTCCCAGAACAGGATGGGCACGGCGATGCGAGCGGCAAGGTTGCGGGCAAAGGCCCGCGTCGATTGCGCGCGCGGCCCCTCCGAGCCGTCGAGATTAAGAGGAAGGCCGATCACGACCGCTCCCACGTCATGCTCCTCGATCGCCGCTTCGATCAGGCTCGCGTCTGCTGTGAACTTGGTCCGCCGCACCGTATGGTAGGGCGTGGCGACCGAACGCGTTACGTCGGACAGCGCCATGCCGATGGTCTTGGTGCCGACATCGAGGCCGAGCAGGCGCGCCTCGCGGGACAGCAGGGGCGGGAGGTCTTCGATCGGTACCAGAGGTGCTACAGTCACGAGAGGCGCATCAAGAGGTTAGACGCATGCAGATTACCTGGTTCGGCCATTCCTGTTTCCGCATCGACATCGGAGCCAGCAGCATCCTGATCGATCCGTTCCTCACCGGCAACGCCACCTTCGAGGATGCCGGGATTCCCTTGCACAAGGCAGTGAATGGCGTGACGCATGTGGCGCTCACGCATGGGCATGAGGACCATACCGGCGACACCGTGCGGATCTGCAAGGAGACCGACGCCCAGCTCTTGGCCGTGCATGAGCTCGCCACCTATATGGCGGGCCGCGGTGTGGACAAGGTCGATCCGGGCAATACCGGCGGCACGCTTTACCATGGCGACTTCGAGCTCACCTTCGTTCCGGCCTGGCATTCGGCCTCGCACATCGTGGATGGGCGGCCGGTTTATCTTGGCGCCTGCTGCGGGCTGGTGATCGCGACGAGCGGCGGCAAGACGGTCTACCACATGGGGGATACGGCAATCTTCTCCGACATGGGGCTGATCAACGAGATCTACCGGCCCGAGATCGGCTTCGTGCCGATTGGCGACCGCTACACGATGGGCGCCAAGACGGCGGCGCTCGCCTGCAAGCGGTTCTTCGAATTCGAGCTGATCGTGCCCTGCCATTACCGGACCTTCCCGGTGCTCGACCAGACCGCGGACAAATTCATCGAGGAAATGCATAGCGATTCCGTGCTCGTGCCCGAGGTCGGGGTCGGCTTCGAGGCCTGAAGCCAAGTTGCCGGTAAGGTCCCGCGGTGCTAGACGAGCCCCTCAGGAACGCGAGAAATCCAGGCTTCCCCCATGTCCGTCGATCGCGCCACGGTCCGCCGCATTGCCCGCCTTGCCCGCCTCGCCATCACCGAGGAGGAGGCGGGCCGGCTCGAGCAGGAACTGTCGGGGATCCTCGATTGGGTCGCCCAGCTCGACGAGATCGACACCAGCGCGGTCGAGCCCATGACGCGGGTCGCCGCCATGACCATGAAGAAGCGCAAGGACGAGGTCACCGACGGCTTTTGCGCCGCCGATATCCTGAAAAACGCGCCAGCGGTGGATGACGGCTATTTCGTTGTGCCGAAGATCGTCGAATAGGGAAGGCTCATGCACCGTGCCATTCTGCTTGGCTTAGGAGTGTGGCTCGCCGCCGCCGGCGTGGCGCTCGCGCAAGGCCTGCCCGAGGGGACCTTCGCGTCGTCGAAAGAGGGCTGCGCCAAGCTGAAAGACAAGACCGTCACCGAGCTTGGCCAGGACCTCGATTTCACCGTGTTCAGCAAGACGGGGACCAGCGCCAATGCGGAGCGCTGCGACTTTGTCAACGTCACGCCGCACAACGCGACGAGTTGGCTGGCAACCGCGTTTTGCGAGGAGCCGGGCTTTACCTTTCCCGATGTGTTCGCGATCGTGCAAAAGCAAACGGGCGAGCTCAGCGTCACGCGCATGACGGTGCAACAGGACTCCTACGACGAGACGGACGACGAGTCCTCGGCGTTCGCCGACGATCTCGACCCCTCGGAAGTGGACCGGCCCAAGACGGAGGACAACCAGACCGCGGCCGGCGACGACGGTGCCGATGCCGGGGCGAGCGCGGAGGACGAAGACCCCAACGCCTTTTTCCGCTGCGAGAGCGTGAAGCCGTAAATCCGTGACCAAGCTCACCGAACTCACCATCGCCGAAGCGCGCGACGGCTTGGCCAAGAAATCGTTTTCGGCCGACGAGCTTGCGCGCGCGCATCTCGACGCAATCGAGGCGGCTAACGATGCGCTCAACGCCTTCGTCCTCAAGACGCCGGAGCGTGCGCTGGAGATGGCCGCGGCAAGCGACAAGCGACTCAAGCAAGGAGAGGCGGGCGCGCTCGAAGGCATCCCGCTCGGCATCAAGGACCTGTTCTGCACCAAGGGGGTCCGCACCACCGCCTGCTCGCACATTCTCGATGGCTTCACGCCCACCTACGAATCGACGGTGACGGCCAATCTCTGGGCTGCCGGTGCGGTGATGCTCGGCAAGCTCAATAATGACGAGTTCGCCATGGGCTCGTCGAACGAGACGAGCTTTTATGGCCCGGTGGTCAACCCTTGGCAGCGTAAGGGGTCAAACGCCAAGCTCGTGCCGGGCGGCTCATCGGGCGGATCGTCGGCCGCCGTGGCGGCAAGGCTCTGCATGGGGGCGACCGCGACCGACACGGGCGGCTCGATCCGCCAGCCGGCGGCGGTGACCGGCACGGTCGGCATCAAGCCGACTTATGGCCGCTGCTCGCGCTGGGGCATCGTGGCGTTCGCCTCTTCGCTCGACCAGGCGGGCCCGATCGCCCGCACGGTCAAGGACGCGGCGATCCTGCTCAAGGTCATGGCGAGCGCCGATCCCAAGGACACGACCAGCGTCGACATGCCCGTGCCGGATTTCGAGGCCGCCGTGGAGCAGGGAGTGAAGGGGCTCACCATCGGTATCCCCAAGGAATATCGCGTGCCCGGCATGGCGCCCGAGATCGAAGCTTTGTGGCAGAAGGGCGTCGCGTGGCTGAAGGACGCCGGTGCCAAGATCAAGGACGTGAGCCTGCCGCACACCAAATACGCGCTGCCCTCGTATTATATTGTCGCGCCGGCCGAAGCCTCCTCCAACCTCGCCCGTTATGACGGCGTGCGCTACGGCTTGCGCGAGAAGGGCTCGGACGTGATCTCCATGTACGAGAACACGCGCGCCGCCGGTTTTGGCGCCGAGGTGAAGCGGCGCATCCTGATCGGCACTTATGTTCTGTCGGCGGGCTATTACGACGCCTATTATCTCAAGGCGCAGAAGGTGCGGACCTTGATCAAACGCGATTTCGATGCCGCGTTCGAGACGGTCGATGCGATCCTGACGCCGACCACGCCGGGGCCGGCCTTTGCGCTCGGCGAGAAATCGGGAGACCCGCTCGAGATGTATCTCAACGACATCTTCACGGTGACGGTGAACATGGCGGGGCTGCCGGGTCTTTCCGTCCCGGCCGGGTTGTCGTCGGAGGGGACGCCGCTCGGGCTTCAGCTGATCGGCAGGCCGTTCGACGAGGAGACGCTGTTCCGCACGGGACGCGTGATCGAGGCTGCGGCAGGCCCGCTCGCCAAGCCGCACGATTGGTGGAGCAAGGCTGCATGAACGAGATGGCGACGAAGCGTGTTCTGGTGTCCTCGGGGAGCCCGTATGAGCCGGTGATCGGCTTCTCGCGCGCGGTGCGGATCGGCAATATCGTTGCCGTCGGCGGCACGACCGCGGGCTCGGGCGGCAAGCCGGTGGCGATCGGCGATCCCGCGGCGCAGACCCGCGCGATCCTCGAGATCATCGCCAAGTCGCTCGAAGATGCCGGCGCCAGCCTCAAGGACGTGATCCGCACGCGCACGTACCTGGTGGACATCGCCCATTGGGAGGCGGTGGGCCGCGTGCATGGTGAGTTTTTCGGCGATATTCGCCCCGCCTCGAGCATGCTGGAAGTGTCGGGCTTTATCAGTCCGGACTGGCTGGTCGAGATCGAGGCCGACGCCGTCATATCGGGCTAGAGGATCGCATCATGGCGCCGCGCAAGGCCAAGGATTGCCGCACGATGGAAGAGGTGAGGGCCGAGATCGACCGCATCGATCAGGCCCTGGTCGATCTGATCGGCGAGCGTTTCTCCTATGTGGATCGCGCCTGGCAGCTCAAGCGGTCGCCGGCGGAAGCGCGCGTGCCGTGGCGCATCCAGCAAGTGATCGACAAGGTGCGCACGCGGGCGGCGGAGCAGGGCTTGCCGCCGGAGCTTGCCGAGGCGCTGTGGCGGCAGATGATCGGCTGGTTCATCCAGTACGAGGAGGAGAAGCTGCAGAAGCAGAATGAGGGCAAGGAGTAGCGGCCGCGATGGACGCTAAGACCGAAAAAGACAATCTCATCGAAGGCGAGACCGGGCCCTGGGAGGTGGTGATCGGCATGGAGGTGCATGCCCAGGTCACCTCCAACGCCAAGCTGTTCTCGGGCGCGTCGACCGAGTTCGGCGGCGAGCCCAATTCGCATGTGAGCCTGGTCGATGCCGCCATGCCCGGCATGCTGCCCGTGATCAACGAGGCCTGCATCGCGCAAGCTATCCGCACCGGGCTCGGGCTGAAGGCGAAGATCAATCTCAACTCGATCTTCGACCGGAAGAACTATTTCTACCCCGACCTGCCGCAGGGCTATCAGATCAGCCAGTACAAAAGTCCGATCGTCGGCGAGGGCGAGGTGATCGTCGATCTGTTGAGCGGCGAGCGCGTCACGGTCGGCATCGAGCGGCTGCATCTCGAGCAGGACGCGGGCAAGAGCCTGCACGACCAGCACCCGCAATATTCCTATGTCGATCTCAACCGCTCGGGCGTGGCGCTGATGGAGATCGTGTCGAAGCCGGATTTGCGCTCGTCCGAACAGGCGCGCGCTTATGTGAGCAAGCTCAGGACCATCCTGCGCTATCTCGGCACCTGCGACGGCAATATGGAGCAGGGCTCCTTGCGTGCCGACGTCAATGTCTCGGTGCGCCGGCCGGGCGACCCGTTAGGCACGCGTTGCGAGATCAAGAACGTCAACTCGATCCGCTTCATCGGCCAGGCCATCGAGCATGAGGCGCGCCGGCAGATCGAGATCCTTGAAGAGGGCGGCTCGATCCATCAGGAAACCCGGCTGTTCGACGCCAAGACCGGCGAGACGCGCTCGATGCGCTCCAAGGAAGAGGCGCACGATTATCGCTATTTCCCCGACCCCGATCTGCTTCCGCTCGAGCTGACGCAAGACTATGTGAACGCGCTCGGGCGCGATCTGCCCGAACTTCCCGACGCCAAGCGCGCGCGCTTCATCGCCGACTATGGCCTGAGCCCGTACGACGCCGACGTGCTGATCGCCGAGAAGGAGTCCGCCGATTATTTCGAGGCGGTGGCACGCGGCCGCGACGCCAAGCAGGCGGCGAACTGGGTCGTCAACGAGCTGTTCGGCCGCCTCAACAAGGAAGGCCGCAGCATCGTCGATAGCCCTGTCACGGCGGACCAGCTCGGCAGCATCCTCGACCTCATCAAAAATGGCACGATCTCCGGCAAGATCGCCAAGGACGTGTTCGATATCGTCTGGATTGAGGGCGGCGAGCCGAGCGCCATCGTCGAGCAGCGCGGGCTGGTGCAAGTCACCGACATGGGCGCCATCGAGACGGCGGTCGATCAGGTGATTGCCGCCAATCCCGACAAGGCTGAGCAGGCGAAGGCCAAACCCGCGCTGGCCGGCTGGTTCGTCGGCCAAGTGATGAAGGCGACCGGCGGCAAGGCGAGCCCGCAAGCCGTGAACGATCTCGTCAAGAAAAAGCTCGGGATCGCATGACCCACGCGATCCGGGTGCATGAGTATGGCGGACCCGACGTCCTCAAATGGGAGGAGGTCAAGGTCGGCGAGCCTGGCCCAGGCGAGGTCAGGATCAAGCAGACGGCGGTCGGGCTGAATTTCATCGACATCTATCTGCGCACCGGTCTCTACCCGCAACCTTCGTTTCCCTTCATCCCGGGCATGGAAGGGGCCGGCATCGTCACCGCGGTCGGCGAGGGCGTGCGCGACCTCAAAGTGGGGCGCCGGGTCGCTTATGCGGGTCCGGTTGGCGCTTATGCCGAAGAGCGGTTGATCGCAGCCGACCGCGTGGTGAAGATTCCGAACGGGGTCAGCGACGAGACCGCGGCGGCGATCATGCTGAAAGGCATGACGGCGCAATATCTGCTGCGGCGGACCTACAAGGTCGAGCGCGACACGACTCTGTTGTTCCATGCCGCCGCCGGCGGCGTCGGCCTGATCGCCTGCCAGTGGGCGCACTCGCTCGGCGCCACGGTGATCGGCACGGTCGGCTCTGCCGGCAAGGCGCTGATCGCCCGGGCGCATGGCTGCGACCACGTCATCAATATCCGCGAGGAGGACCTGGTCGCCAAGGTCAAGGACTACACCAAGGGCAAAGGCGTCGACGTGGTCTACAACTCGATCGGCAAGGATACGTTTCCCGCTTCGCTCGACTGCCTCAAGCCGCTCGGCATGTGGGTGAGCTTCGGCCAGTCGTCGGGCCCGGTGCCGGAGTTCAAGATCACGCTGCTGTCGCAAAAGGGCTCGCTGTTCGCCACGCGGCCCTCGCTCATGACTACACGAGATCGCGCAAGGACCTGGTCGCCACGGCGAACGATCTGTTCGAGGTCATTGGCGAGGGCAAGGTGAAGATCGCCGTCAACCAGACCTATCCGCTGGTCGAGGCGGCGCGGGCGCACCACGATCTTGAATCCCGCCTCACCACCGGCTCGACCGTGCTCCTGCCGTAAGTATTGGCCTGCCCAATCGATCGCAGGTTGCGACGTAAAACTGACATGAGTGGGCCCTAGCGTTTGCCCTCGTTTGTCGGGGGAAGCGATGTCGGGTCAGGCGCGAGTTGCGGGCCGGGTGGCGGGAAGGGCGGAGACCTCCGTCCGGGCCGTTCGGCCTAGCGGGCGTCGTCTCCGTAGGTCTGCTCTACGGCCTGGTCTACGCGGGCATGCGCCTTGCGATCTCGCCCAACCTGCCGCAGGACGACGTCACCTCCAACATTCTCGCCCAGACGCTCGAGCCGGGCTATGTGCTGAAGCAGCCGCCGCTTTACGAATGGATGCTGTGGTCGGTGCAGCGGGTTACCGGGCCCACGCTGCCGAGCTTCCTCGTGCTGAAATATGGGCTGCTCACGGCGACCTTCGCATTTCTCTATCTCGTGGCGAAGCGGATCTTCACCGATCAAAGATGGGCGGCGGTCGCGGCGCTGTCGCCGCTCTTGCTCTACCATATCGGCTGGAACCTGCATGAGGGCGTGACGCAGACCATGGCGCTGATTTGCGCCGTCGCCGCCTCGATGTGGTCGTTCATGCGGATCGCCGAGCGGGGCAGGAGCGTCGACTACGTCCTGTTCGGGGCGATCGTCGGTCTCGGCTTGCTCAGCAAATATAGCTTCGCCGGCTTCCTCGTGGTGCTGCTCGGCGCTGCGCTGTGGCAGCCTATGTTGCGCGCGCGCCTGCTCGACTGGCGCCTGCTGCTGAGCGTCGGCGCGGCCGCTGTGGTCACCGCGCCGTTCGTTGCTTGGCTCATTGCGGGCCGGCACGATCTCGTCGCGCTGTATGGGTCGGCCATGGCGCCGCTTGCCGAGACGAACCGCCTCAAGGCGACGCTGATCGGTCTCGGCAAGGCGATCTATGCGCCGCTGGCTTTTCTGTTTCCGCTCGATCTGATCGTGCTCGTGCTGTTTCCGGGCGTCCTGCGCGAGGGATGGGCCGCGATCAAACGTGCCGTCAGCCCGCGAACGTTCGGGGGCGGTGAGCCGGATTGGCGGCTGCTTCTCCTGCACATCACCATCGGCGGCTTTATCGTGTTGATCCTTGGCGCGCTGTTGACCGGCGCCACGCATTATCTCGAGCGCTACATGCATCCCTTCTTCTTGCTCACGCCGTTGTGGCTGATCGGGCTTGTGGAGACGAGCGGCAATCCCTCGCGGCGGCTCGCCGTGCTTGCCACGGTGCTCGGCGCCGTCACGCTGATCGTGGTGCCCATCAGGCTGCGCGATGCGTTGCATGCCATGGGTGCCGATTGCCGCAAATGCCGCATTGGCGTTCCCTATGATGGCCTCGCTGCCGCGCTCGAGGCGCAGGGCTTCAAGAACGGCACGTTGATCGCCGCGGATCGCCACGACGCTGGGAATTTGCGCCGCCTGTTTCCCGAGGCGCGGATCGTCAGGACTGAGCCTCCGGCCTATGCGCCGCCCATCCGCGCGAGCGACCTCACCTCGAAGGTGGCGGTGGTCTGGCGCAAAGGGTCGGACAACCGGCTGCCCAAGGAGACCGCGAGCGAGTTCGCCAAGATCGCGGGAAACGTCGCCGTCACGCCCGAGCGCGTGGTCGTTCCCTGGCAGCCTTATCCGCCGGGTGCGGCGGAGCGAAAGTGGATCTGGGAGATCGCGGTCGCCGATCCGAAGCAATAAGATCGCCAGCCCTCGAAATCTGTTTCTTGGTTATCGAGGCGTGATGAGCATTGGTCAACAAATCCTTGCAAAACCCAAAGCTTAACGGACAAGCCGCCGATTAGCGCGCAATGTAAACTAATATTACTCCACGTTATAGATTTAGTTAGTTTGCATTAATCACGCCCATTCAGAAGTTGTTGAAACTGCTATCCCATGATTACCGCGTCGAACGGAAGAAAAGACAGAGGGAAATCTTGTCTCTTCACCAGAATATTCGACAGGGTCTGTCAGACGAGTGGTAATGGGGGGCATTGGGATGGCACGGATGGAGATTTCGGCGGAGCAGATCGAGCTCGGGGCGCAGACGGGTGCGCCTGATGCCCTGTTCGAACTCGGGATGCTCTATGCGACCGGGCGGGACGTGGCGGCAGATCTCGTCGTCGCGCACAAATGGTTCAACCTCGCGGCGGCGCGGGGCAACGAAGACGCGCGCAGCCATCGCATCGAGCTGGCCCGCGAAATGTCGGCCGACCAAGTGGCAGAGGCGCAGAGGCTCGCCCGCGAGTGGCTGCAAACCCACTAAAGAGATCGGCGTCAAACCGACTTCGTCATGGCCGGGCTTGCCCCGGCCATGATCGTTTCTGCGGCAGGACGGGCAAAGCTTCGGCGCAGGGCAGGGGTGGCCGCGATAAGGCGCTAGCGGATCGGCGCCCCTTCGGCGGACTCGCCGCTGCAATGCCGGAACAACGACATCATGCAGCGATAGGCGCGCTGCATCCGGTTGGGATGCGACGCCTCGAGGCTCGGATTTGGTGGCGCGGCCTGAGCGGCAATCGCCGCGTTCTGCTCCTCGAGGGTAAGCGGCTCGCCGGCTGGCAGCGTTTGGTCGCCCGATGACCCGCTGAGCACGCCGCGCGCACTGCGCCAACCTTGCCGCGACGCGTTCACCGCGCGGCCGCCCAGCTCGACCAGCGTCTTGGGCGCGTTGCCGTCGCCTTTGGGCTTGTCGAACGACTTCTGCTCGTCCTCGATTTTGTCGGTGAGCTTCTTCACGCGCGGGTCGGCCGCCAGGTCCTCGGGCATCGGGCCGTCATAGCTGTAGACCTTCTCGACCCCGATGCAGGATGGCGAGTTGCGCTCAGCCGAGCAGGAGGCGTGATGACCTTCCTTGGCGGTGCGCACGACGCAGTAGAGCTTCAGCGCGTCGCTCGCCTTGCCGCCCCCGGCCTCGACTTTGCAAACATAGGTTTGGTCCGGCCCGGTGCAATGAACGCAATAGGCTGCGTCGTCGGCAAGGGACGGCGGCACCGCCCAGGCGATAGCGCCCGCAGCAATGGCCGCGTGCAAGAGCGGTCTATGGCAAAACTGCCAAACCATGGCGCAGGCGTCCCCCTCGATTGCCTAGAAGTTTAGCACAGGGATTGTGGCGCAAGCGGGCGAAAACCAGGATTTAATCTGCAACTCTAGGGTGCCCGGAGCCGGCCCCGCCCTGTCGATGCAAGATGCGCGCCATGCCGCAACGGCGGGGGCTTGATGTTTGAGGAGGGCCTCGTCGCGCAGGCTCGGCGCCGGGGAGCGAGGTTGACCGCCCAGCACCGGATCATTAAGCCTTGCGGGTCCGGAGACGTGGCCGAGAGGCTGAAGGCGGCGGTTTGCTAAACCGTTATACGGTCAAAAGCCGTATCGAGGGTTCGAATCCCTCCGTCTCCGCCATTTTCACTTCTAATACACTGATTTAATTGTCTTTCCAGCTGGAGTCAGAAGTTGACCGTCGCTTCTGCCCACAAACGTTCTTGAGCTCTATCCGCAGCCTGGAATTTCGGATTGCTTCTGCATTTAGGCTATTTGCACATGGATTTCTCAGGCGCCGTACCCGCAGCAACACCCGTACCCGCAGCAACGCCGTAAATGCTGTCTAGGGCCCTGTACTCATAAAGGCACCAGCTGAGCCATTGCAGGGAGTGTCCGCTACGGGCATGGGGGAGGCGCGTCTCCGATGCGTCCGCTTTTGCCGAAAAGCAGACATCACTCGGGGCGGTCGGCGCGTCCGTTTAGTGCCAATAGCGGACATCAACCATCACCTGTTCAGCGCGGTAGCCTGCGTGAAGGCATCCTATGTCTATGAACAAGCAATCTGGCTCATGGGACCCCCTGGATAGGTCGGCCAGTCCGTACCAGGGGTGAGCAGGAGCAGGCATGAAAATAAAAACTTGTCCAGACTGTAATGGCGATGGTGTCGTTGACAAAGATACGGACAATGAACGCCAATGCCCGACGTGCGGCGGTCTTGGTTTCGTACCTGATGACGACGATGGCCATGAAGAAGTAATAAAAACAACTACAATCGCCTGCTGGATTCCGCTGTGACCGTGCCAGAGGCGGGCGACAGCCCCGAGGGCCGTGCCGGGGTGATGCTTCCTTCCAGCACATACACAAAGAGGTCTGCGTTATGTCGATGCGGCTGGGAGATCTCGCCGGGAGCGAAGTCGACGATTTCGACCATGCATGCCTCTCGCCCGCATCGTCCTTGTCTGGGATGCCATTGTCGGGCTAGCGATTGCACCGGCCCCGTCATCATGGGCGAGTGCAAGGGTGCAATCATGGACCCGCTCCAACCCGCCGCGACATGCCACGGCACCATGCTGAACGGCCAATGCACTGGGCCGATGTTCTAGAGAACGCGACAGCACATGTAAGGAAGAACCCCGGCGGGTAAGGCCGGGGTTCTTCGCTTAGTCAGCTAGTAGGTGTCTTTCGGGCAGTGCGCGCCACCTTCCGTCCCGTCTTGCGCGCAGTGCGTGCCACCTTCCGTCCCGTCTTGCGAGCAGTGCGTGCCACCTTGCGTCCTGTGCTGCGGGCAGTGCGTGCTGTCTTGCGGGCGGTGCGTGCCGTCTTGCGTCCCGTCTTGCGGACAGTGCGTGCTGTCTTGCGCGCGGTGCGTTTTATCGTCGCCATAGTTTTCCTCCCATTCGGTTTTGATGTCGCTACGCTTCACTTTTTGCAGACTTTGCCTTCGCACAGGGCAAGTCAATATTTTGTTACTGGATCTGACCAAAGAACACGCGCGGGCGCACGCGCATGACTATGCATGAACCAAGCGCTAACCGTTCTCCGATTTGTGGCGTGCCCAGGTCAACTCGGTCTCCGCCTTTGAGACTTCGTCGGCCAGCCAGCGCAGACCGCGTCGGTGGTCCTGTTCGTGCAGCATGGAGATCGAAATGATCACGAAAGGAGCCCGCTGCTCTCGACTATGCCTTCCTGGCTATGGCTTATGCGTATTTAGGTCGCGCGGGTGATGCGGAGGCAGCTGCCGCCAGCATCAAAAAGCTGGATCCGACTTGGATTGCAGAACGATATATTAGCGAGGGGGGCGGCTATGCGGAGAAGGAGGCCCAGTTGTTGGTCAATGGTGCGCGGATGGCCGGACTTCCGGCTTGCGTGCCTGCCGATAAGCTCAAGCAGATGCCCAATCTGATCCGCGTCAAATCCTGCGACGAGGAACGCGCCAAGATAGCTGGGTAACTTACTAGGAGAATAAGAGAGGCCGCGTCATTCCCGAGGCCTGGGCACTGAGCAATGTCCGCTAAGGGTCAAAAGCGGACTTAGCGGCCTCGGTTCGCGATGTCCGCTTTGTGCCATTAGCGGTCGTCGAGGCGAGGGCTCACCTTGACGCGCCCGTGTTCATTACGGGTCCCACTGGACGGCGCGTTAATTGAAATCAGGATCCGCATCGAGGTGAAACCCACACCGCCCCGACAGTCTCGTTACGAGATCCGCGCCGTCCGCGGAACGGCAACTTTGCCCTGCGAAACCTCATCTCCCTGAGCAAGCAGACGGTCGATGAGATGCGAGCCAATGAAGCCCGCGCCGCCCGCCACCAAGACACGCTTGCGTTTGAGCCTTTGGTCATCGAGTGCCTTCCCCCTCTCCGACAGACGTCAAAAGGCATACCCCTCCAGTACCGCATGCCCCTTGACGCTGACGAATAGCCTGTCGGAGCCGAGATAGCGCGCAGCGTAATTCCGTTCGGGCAGCCGTTCGCAGTCATGCACGAACACGCACCCACCGGGTGCCACAAGTTTCGAGGCCATGTAGATCGCCTTCATGCGGCCCGGCGCCTCGTGGCCGGAATATTGCGCGTGGTTATCGTGCCCCGCCGGCCCATCGACGACGATGACGTCCCACTTCCTTTCGCGGACCGCTGGTGGCAGGTCGAGCTCCAGCTCTTGCGAGGAATCGAGCAGCGATACCCACTCTGACAGCCTAGTTCCATAATCGACGAGATGGATCTCGGCGGTTTTGAGTCGCGGCCGGATCTTATCGGCCCAAGCTGCATCGTCTTCGACGAAAGCGGTCGGGCCATCGGGATGGGCACGCTCCCAAAAGGTTGAGTCGTTTCCGCATCCGAACACCAATAACGAGCAGCCCGGTCGCGATCGAATTGCCTGAATGACGGTGAACAACTCTGACGGCTGCATCTGGATACCTTCGATTCCAGCCACGAGGCGCTTGATGTGGGCGTCCAAACCAAATTGTTGGACTCCTCCCAGCACATCGCGTCCGTCGGCGAAGGTCTGCAGATGGTCTCGGTAATTCTTCCAAGTTACGAACGGGCTGATCGTGCCGAACGGCCAGAAGCCGTCGTTATAGCGGCGCTTGCCGCCGAGCCGCTCGGAGAGATCGTCGATGAGGGAGAGGAAACGCTGCCGCGCAGGCTCGATCTTAGCAAGCGTGCGTGCGCGAACATAGTCGCGCGGAATGTTTCGCGCCTTCAGCGCCTCCACGGCGTCTCGGACCGCATCCGACTGCGGATCGCAGATCGTGCAGTATTCATGGTCGAAATAGATCTCGCGTCCACCCACGCTTGGCGTGCTAACCACTGGAAGCCCAGCGAGCATGTACTCAATCGAGGCATAGTTCGATCCTTCAGTGCTCGATAGACAAAGCCCGACCGCGGCGCGGTTCAACGCCGCGTTGACGCCCTCCGGTGGTAGCGCGACGGGAAGGCCTCGCTCGAGGGGATTGAGCAGCGCATGGCCAGAGTGACGGCGAAGGAGTTCAGCGGCTAGCTCACCTTGCTCCTCGCCAGAGTGACGGCGAAGGAGTTCAGCGGCTAGCTCACCTTGCTCCTCGGATGAGGCCATTGAAGGGCAGGGATATCCAACATAAGCAACACGCTTAATAGCGGCAGCGAGTTCATGACGCTTTCTCGGATCGAAGCGCGCGTTGTAGATCGCGTCGAACTCGACCCGCGCATCGGGGAGCGGGCGAAACACCGTCTCGGACACCGTAAAATTCTTGTTGAGCAGGTGAGCATCCAGACCACTCCGCGCGAGCAAGTCCCTCTCCGCGCCAGTATTGCAGATGAACACGAGCTCGTGTTCGGGGTGCTCGGCCTGATGCGCCCTGGCGGCCTCAATCACTTGCGCGGCGCGACGAGTATCTTCGATGGTCCAGCACGGATAGATCAGGAAAGCCGCAGGTCTGTTTGCGTAGGCCTTACCGAATGCGGAAGCAATTCCGATCATAGCCTGGAAGGCTATCCCAGTAAGGAAGATTGGCGGTTCGACGGATAGAACCGCGACGGGACCGAAGTCGGCCGGGTCACGCTCCAGCTTTAGCTCTTGTTTCCGCTGCGGTGTGGCCGGGCGCGATACTTCCATCACCCCAATTGTCTTGAGGAGCGCCCGGGGCATTCGGCCCACCGCGGTCGTCTTGGCTTTCAGCAGAACCCCGCGCACCGCCGCTTTGACGAACCTGACTCTTTCCTTAAACAAGAAGAGCTTGATCCTCGGCGGAACTCGTCCTTGATACGCGTCGTGGATCACCGCCCGCAATTCCTTGCGCTCGAGGACGCGACGAAGTTCAGCCAATAGCCGCGGCTCGCCGGAAATCGTGCTGAGGCTTCGATAGTGTTTGATGAATAGGGTGAGGTGATCGCGATTTGCAAAGAATCGATCACGGTCGGGAATTTGTTGCACGAACTGACGGAACACGACCCAAAATCGGGACTTGAGAAAAGGCTGAAGCGTCGTCGCGCGATCAAATAGGAAATGCAGCAGTTCGCGGTGTTCCTGGTGCGCGCGCAGCGCGAATTCTGGGCGGCCAGTATTCAAAAAGCTCACGGTCTCGCGCGCGGAGAAATAATTAGCGTCATGGATGCGATAGGCTGAAAGGTGACGATCGATGAGGGCTGTGCCGCCAAAGATATGGCAAAGGGGATTGAGATAACTGTCGGCGGCGCGAAAGTAAGTCCGGTTCTTCGGCTCTTGCTGCACCAGAGCGAGGATGCTGCGACGGAACATATTTGAGGTCCCCGGCGCCCAGATCCACGGAACGGCCTCAGGGCCCACAGTCGATGTCACCTGCGCCAGCCGGCGATAGTCGACTTTAGAGATCGTCGAAAGTCTGAGTGCCACGTCCAGCGGGCGGAGCCCACTCGAAATCAGCTTGACGCGACGCCCCAGCCGCGAATAAGCGCCCGTCAATACGCGCCCCGCCGCGGTCATCTCGATGACGTTGCTCGAGGTCAGAGCAACACTTCCAACTACAGCGAGATGGACTTGGACATGTGACGAGACGAAGCTTGGCAATAGAATGTCATCCGCATCGACGATCGTGACGAACTCGCCGCGAATCAGCTTGAACACATCGAAATAAGCGCCAAGCTGGCCGAGGTTCTGATCTAGGTGGAGAATCCGGAAGCGGGGGTCGTCGCCGACATGTGTTGCGATGACCTGCCGACTGTCGTCGGTTGACCCGTTGTCAACAACGATCACTTCGATCGCGGGATAGTCCTGACTCTTGATCGAAGCGATGGTCGCGCCGACATAGGCACCATAGTTCCAATTAATAACAACCAAAGATACGAGTGGAGGGCTGAAGGCCTCTGCACCATAGGTGCTGGCACTCCAGCCATTTGTTGGACGATGTACCACTGCCCCGTCTCCCCACTCGTCTTACGACGGTAGCGCCGGTGTCATTTTAGTCCCGTCGACCAGGTCAAACAAACGGGTTCTTGCCCTGCCCGGATATTTAAGGATCGGCCTGCACCCACGGCCCGCCCATCAGCCGCGTTGATCCTTGTTACACTGGCAAACTCATGAGCCGCTTTTTCACAAATGATGTCCGGCGGAAGCAGCTTGGGACAAATCAAGTTGCTGCGAAACTGCTGCTACGATGCCCGGCATTACACCAGCGTCATGCGGATGCTATGATGCTGCGACGATATGGGGGCTCCATGCTCGGCTTGGTTCAGTCGCTTGGGCGTTTTTGCGTGACGCGCGGGCTCGAGAGGACGTGAGTGTCAGCTCCCCCAACCTGCATCGTGAGCAAAACCGAGCTTTCTTCTCCTGAAAGCCCTGGGTCGCACTGTGTGGTGACAAGAATTCGCCGTTTCGAAATTTCATCGGTGCTGAAGCGGATCTTTTCCAATTCAGACGCCTTGGTCACCGGTGACGCTCGTGACTATTCCTTTGATGGCATCCGCGCAATAGCTGCCCTTTGGGTGTTCGCCACGCACGCCACGTACATGAACTTAATGCCGCCCATACTCAATTTTCGAGGCGCAGGACGAGCCGGGGTGGTGCTGTTTTTCTTCCTTAGTGCGTTTCTGATAAGCGGCCCCTTTTTTCGCGATCAGCGAAAGGCTCTTACCTGGCAAGCGTGGACGACATATGGCTTGCGAAGATTGTTACGTATCGTGCCTCTGTACTTCGCAGTTCTGCTCGCATTGTTCTGCGCTGACATCGAGCCCTTTAACCGTTCTACATTGAGCACGAATGCCAGCCTTTTGGCGCAACACCTGATTTTCCAGAAGGGCTCGTCGGTCTTTTGGACGATAGTCGTTGAGATGAGATTCTACCTGGTGCTGCCCCTCCTATTGATCGTAAGCGCTCTCGTGCTCAAAAGGTTGAAGAATGGTCGATTTGTCTTGATCCTGGTGGGATGCCTTTGGATCGCCGGCGTAGTCACTGGAGTCATCCAGCAGCACGACTACCTGTGGCATCTGGGAATCGACAAACACGCACCCGTCTTCGTCGCGGGAGTTTTTACTGCTCTTCTCGTTTACACGTCAAAGATCGATCGGCACAGCTGGGCCTGCAAAGTTCTGTTCGAGTGTTTCGCGTGGTGTTGCGCCATCGTGTTCATATGTTTGTCCATTCCTGCGCTCTATTTTGCGATCACACAAGGAGACTCGATATCTGCCTATACCGAGACCCGTCCCCCTGTACTTGAAGCATTCTGGAATGTCCGGACACCGTGGATCGGTTTGGTCCTGGGGCTGTTTTTCTTTTCCTATCTTAACGGCACAGGGTTTATAAGTCGCCTTTTCGCGTGGTTGCCGCTCGTCTGGATCGGGCGCGTAAGTTTCGGCGTCTATCTCATTCACCTTACGGTGCTCCAGGTTTTCACAACTTTTGATCTCCCGGCTTCAATCAAGTTGATTCTCGCGCTGATTTTTTCAGTGAGCGTCGCGAGTCTGTTGTTCCTGATGCTCGAAGCTCCAATGATTTCGCTGGGCCAAAAATGGAGTTTCAGGCTACGACCTATGGCGGAAATCGAAAGCCTGGACTGCACGCGAAGCGCCTAACGACAAGTTCTCCAAACTCTGCGCCAACGTCGGCCGGTCGCAGTGGTTAGCTGGGCTCACCTGGTATGCGCAGAACTAGCTAGATGGGGAACTTTCTTTGAGTGTGGGTCAAGCGGCTGCTGGCAACGTGACCGGCCATGTCTGCTAAGGGTCATTAGCGGACCTTGGGGCACGGACCACGGATGTCGGCTTTACACCTAAGAGCGGACATGCAGGCTAACGGACACAACGTCCGCTAAGTGCCATGAAGAGACATTCGCCTCAGCAATTTTAGGGGGCGGCTTGCCCCGGTTGCACGATGGGTGGCTCGGCGGCCTTTGCCTGCTCCAACTCAGCTATTTTGGCATCAAAATTGGCGAGGTCTTTTTTCAGCTTGGTATTATCCGGTGATCGGGCCTGGAGCCGTAGGATAATCGCGCGCCCTTGTCGGAGCGCTTCTAGCGCGCGCGGCACATCGCCCTGGCGCGCGAACACCGCAGCAAGCTTCCACTGGCTCACGGAAAGGGATCCCTGCAAGTCAGCGTTGCTCAGGTCAGCCTGAGCCAAGCGCTCGCGAATGGCTAGACTTTCCTTAAACAATTCCAGTGCCGAGACCAGCTTACCTTGGGCACCCCCGAGAACATCGCCCACATTGTCATAAGCCACAGCGAGATCGGCTTGCCACGTAGCATTCGCAGGATCAGCTTTAGCGACGCGTTCTATAACTGAGAGACTCTGCTCGAATGATTGCAATGCGGCATCGATTTCGCCTCGTTCGCCAAGCGCGGTGCCGAGCCTTTCATAGGCCACTGCGAGACCGTGCTGCCACGCCGCATTTGTCGGATCGGCTTTGGCGACACGTTCTCGAATTGTCAAACTTTCCTCAAAGGACTTCAGTGCCTCTACAGGATCGCCACGCGCCAAGTACAGGTCGCCCGCCCTCCGATAGGACTTTGATAGATCGATTTGCCGTTGCGCGTTGCCGGGCGATGCCTTGGCAAGACGCTCGCTGATCGCCGAGCTGGCTTGGAACGCTTTCTGGGCCTCGAACAGCTTGCCCTGTGCAATGAGAACATCGCCGACCTTTTCGTGGGCACCCGCGACCCTGAGTTGCGCGTCGGCGTTTTCGGGTGAGCCCTTGGCTAAGCGTTCGCAGATGTTCAAGCTCTTTTGGTACAATCTCAGGGCTTCGCTGAGATTGCCCTGAACGATCAACACACCGCCAATCTCCCCATAGGACGAGGCGAGATCACGCTGCCACTGGATGTCTTCAGGCTCAGCTGCGGCAAGCGTCTCAAACGTGGTCAAGCCGTTCTGGAAATGAGCCAAGGCTTCGACAACATTCCCCTGGTCTTGCAGGACCCTGCCCAACTCCGCTTGTGCGACCCCGAGGCCGCGGAGATATGCCGAGTCCTTTGGCTTTTCGGCGACAAGACCCGCAAAGAGCTGGTTCGCCTGCTCGGCGCGCTGCCTCCATTTCCCGGTATCTCCGAGAATTTCGTAGTTGCGGGCGAACACAACGAGCATCCAGGCCTTGCGCTGCCTCAGCTCGGGTGTGGGTCGGCCAAGACGCGCCATGTCGTCGAACAAGCCTTCGGCACGCGTGAGCAATTCGAGTGTGGCCTTGCGCGGCACGCCATAGGTCTCAGCCTGCTTGACCGCAGTGCTGACGATGTCGGTGGCGCGCTCCAGGGTGGCATTCAGAAATGCTTCGTTGGTATTGAGCTGCTGCCAGGCATACACGGCGCTGCCCGACGCTGCGACGCCAAGAATAGCGAGAACCGCAATGATAGCGTTGCGTACCCTGCCCTTGCGTCGCCGCTCGCGCTCGCTGCGACGGAAGACTTCGTCGGAGGAAACATCGAGCAAGCCGGCGACGATTTTGGCAAGAGCAAGCGCCTTGCCATCGCCATCCTCGCGCGCGTCGGCTGCAAGCAGTTCGATCGGCTTCTTGGTGACGCGCCCCTTAGTGTCGAGCTCGAATTTGAGCGCAGGGGGGAAGCATTCCAGCTCAGCATCCCCGGGCTTGCCCGCGACGATCAGAGGGACGACAGGGCGGTCGGAATGCCGAGATTTGAAGAGGCGAACCTCCTCATTGACGTATTGGCTCTTGGCAGCGGAGGAGGAGCAGAGGACGATCAGCGCGTGCGACGCGTCGAGAGCGGCGAGCGTCTGCTCGGTCAGGGTATGACCCGCGGTGAAGTCGTCGCGGTCGCGGAAAACGGGCTTTAACGCCTTAGGGACCTGCCCGACCGCCGTCTCGCGGCCCACAAGATCCTTGTCGAGGGTGAAGCCCTCGAGCGCGCGATGTAGCCACTTCGCCCAGCTCGTATCGGTGTGGCTGTAGGAGATGAAGGCACGATATTTGAGCGCAATGGGCTCGGCCATAGATCGACCCAACCAAACCGACGCCGGACGATTATGGCCAAGTTGCCGTTCGTCTTCAACTTACGGCTCAGCAACCCTCCTTTTGAAGTTGGTCATCGCGATGTCTGCCTTGGGTCAAAGGCGGACGTTAGTTCAGTAAGCCGGCATGTCCACTTTGTGCCAATAGCAGACTTGTCGGGCCCTAGTTGCGGGCGCGCTGTGCCTTCGTCATCCAGCCCTTGGTGCCTCGATTAAACATGCAACGTGGGCGTAGACTTTGAGCGTGTTTTGGTCTCAACCCAGACCGCACGAACTCAGATCTCGAACTCGATGCCGATTTCCATGATTTGCGCGCTTGGAATCTTGAAATATGCGCCAGGCCGCTGGGCGTTGTGATGCATAAACGCGAACAGCTCTTCGCGCCAGCGCACCAAGCCCGGCCGCCGACCCGACGGGATGATTGTCTCGTGACCAGTGTAGTAGATCACCCGCGAAAGATCGCATTTCTCGATCTGCCCGCGCGCCATCGCGACTTCAAGCCCCTCGGGAACGTTGGGCTGCTCCATGAAACCGAAGCGCAGCTCGACCTGCGTGATGCCATTGGCGATCGGAGTGACCACGACTTCATCTTCGTCCGAAACCCGCGGCGTTTCGGTCGTAATTACAGCGACGAGCAACACTTTTTCGTACAGGACGCGGTTGCATTTGATGTTGTGCGAGAGCGCGAGCGGCACGCCCTTGGCCATGCGGCC
>CAVZLT010000015.1:0-22168 GCA_963776235.1 uncultured Alphaproteobacteria bacterium | reverse complement strand
TACCCTCGACGGAATGAACGCTTCCGAGATTGCCGCGTTCGAGCGGCTGATCGAGGCCCCCGACCCGGCGATCGAGAGCTGCGTGCTGGAAGGCTACTCGCTCGGCGAGGCCGACCTCGACGAACTGATCGCGCGGCTCAGGCGTTTCCACGGCCTCGAGCCGACTGACTGACCGAGACGACGTTTCAATCGATGTCACCTGCAAAGCTTCCCTCCTTGCCTGTCGATCGTTTGCTCGAGACCGGGCGCGCGATGGCCGGCGGCGTGCCCGAAGGGCTCGACGCGCTTCTGCTTGGGGAGATTGCGCGCCACGCGGGCGGCAGGCCGATCCTGCATGTCGCGCGCGATGCCAACAGGCTTGCCACGCTGGAAGAGGCGCTGCGCTTCTTCGCCCCCGACGTGCCGGTGTTGGTCTTTCCTGCCTGGGACGGGGTGCCTTACGACCGCGTGGCGCCCAACGGCGAGACCATCGCCCGGCGCATCGCCACCCTTGCCGCGCTCACCGGCCGCGCGGCAGGCGATATCAAGCCGCTTATCGTGCTGACGACCGTCAATGCGCTGTTGCAGAAGGTGCCGCCGCGCGACTTCATCGCCGCCACGAGCCTCAAGCTTCAGCCGGGCAATGTGCTGACCATGCAGGCGCTGATCGAGCGCCTGGAGATCTCCGGCTATATGCGCGCCGGCACCGTCACCGATCCCGGGCAATATGCCGTGCGCGGCGGCATCCTCGATCTCTATCCGCCCGGCGGCGATCCGATCCGGCTCGATTTCTTCGGCGATACGCTGGAATCGATCAGGGCCTTCGATCCCGACACGCAGCGGACCGCGGCGCGGCTCGAGTCGGTGCAGCTCTTGCCGATGAGCGAGATGACGCTGACGCCCGAAGTCATCAGCGCCTTCCGCCAGCGTTACGTCGCTCTGTTCGGTCCGGTCACCGGCGACGACCCGCTCTACGAGTCGATCTCGGCGGGGCGCCAGCATCAGGGCATGGAACATTGGCTGCCGCTGTTCCACGCGGGTTTGGTCCCGCTCTTCGACTATCTGCCGGAGGCCCGCGTGACGCTCGATCCGCTGCTCGACGATGCGCGCCACCGGCGGCTCGAGCAGATCGCCGACCATTACGACGCGCGCGCGCAGGCGCTCGAGCGCAAGGCGTTCGGCGCGCCGCCTTATCATCCCGTGCCGCCCGACAGCATGTTCCTCAGCGAGGCGGATTGGCAGGCCGCGCTTTCAGGCCGCCAGGTCATTGCGCTCGATCCGTTCGAGCATCCCGAGGCTCCCGGCGTCGTGTCGTTCGGCGGCCGGCAGGGCCGCACCTTTGCGGCCGAGCGACAGACCGAAGGGGTCACCGTGTTCGATGCGGTGGTGGCTCATGCCAAGCGGCTGCGCGGCGAGAGCAAGCGCGTGATCGTCGCCTGCTGGAGCAACGGCGCACGCGAGCGCTTGGCGACGCTTCTGTCCGAGCACGGCATTGGCGAGACCAAGCGGGTGGAGAGCTTCGCCGATATCCTGCGCGAGCCGCGCGACGTGACGGCCATGGCGGTGCTGCCGCTCGAGACCGGTTTCGAGGCGCCGGGGCTCGCGGTGATCGGCGAGCAGGATATTCTCGGCGACCGCTTGGTCCGCAAGTCGCGCGGCAAGCGCGGACACGACGTGCTGACCGAGGTCTCGAGCCTCTCCGTCGGCGATCTCGTCGTGCATGCCGACCACGGCATCGGCCGCTTCGTTGGGCTTGCCACCATCGAGGCGGCGGGCGAGCCGCATGATTGCCTCGAAGTGCATTATGCCGGCGGCGACAAGCTCTATCTGCCGGTCGAGAATATCGAAATGCTGACCCGCTACGGCTCCGACGAGTCGGGCGTGCAGCTCGACCGGCTGGGCGGCGTCGCCTGGCAGACGCGCAAAGCCAAGCTCAAGCAACGCATCCGCGACATGGCCGAGAAGCTGATCAAGGTCGCGGCTCTGCGCGAGCTGCGCCAAGCGCCGGTGCTCAACCCGCCGGAGGGCGTCTATGACGAGTTCTCCGCGCGGTTCCCTTACGAGGAGACCGACGACCAGGAGGCGAGCATCGGCGCCGTGCTCGGCGATCTCGCCAGCGGCAGGCCGATGGACCGGCTGATCTGCGGCGATGTCGGCTTCGGCAAGACCGAGGTGGCGTTGCGCGCGAGCCTGATCGCCGTGCTCGCCGGCAAGCAGGTCGCCGTCGTGGTGCCGACCACGCTGCTGGCCCGGCAGCACTTCCACACCTTCACCGAGCGCTTCCGCGGCTTTCCGGTGAAGATCGCGCAAGCCTCGCGCCTGGTGAGCCCCAAGGAGCGCGCCGAGGTGAAGGCGGGGATCAAGTCGGGCGACATCGATATCGTCATCGGCACCCACGCTCTGCTCGCCAAGGGCATCGAGTTCGCCGATCTCGGGCTGCTGATCGTCGACGAGGAGCAGCATTTCGGCGTGCAGCACAAAGAGCGCCTGAAGCAGCTCCGCGAGGACGTGCATGTGCTGACGCTGACCGCGACGCCGATCCCCCGCACGCTGCAATTGGCGCTGTCGGGGGTGCGCGAGATGTCGCTGATCTCCACCCCGCCGGTCGATCGGCTCGCCGTGCGCACTTATGTGATGCCGTTCGATCCCGTGATCCTGCGCGAGGCGCTGTTGCGCGAGCGCTTCCGCGGCGGCCAGACCTTCTTCGTCGTGCCGCGCATCTCCGATCTCGACGAGGCCGAAGCCTTCCTCAAGGAGCACGCGCCCGAGCTGAAGGTCGCCCGCGCCCACGGCCAGATGGCATCGCGCGAGCTCGATCAGGTGATGAACGCCTTTTACGACCGGCAATATGACGTGCTGCTCTCCACCTCGATCGTGGAGTCGGGTCTCGATATCCCCTCCGCCAATACGCTGATCGTCTATCGCGCCGACATGTTCGGGCTTGCCCAGCTTTATCAATTGCGGGGCAGGGTGGGGCGGTCGAAGGTCAGGGCTTACGCCTATATCACCATTCCCGCCGATGCGCGGCTCACGCCGGCCGCCGAGCGGCGCCTCAAGGTGCTGCAATCGCTGGACACGCTCGGCGCGGGCTTCGTGCTGGCGAGCCACGATCTCGACATCAGGGGCGCCGGCAATCTGCTCGGCGAGGAGCAGTCGGGCCATATCCGGGAAGTCGGCTACGAGCTTTACCAGTCGATGCTGGAGGAAGCCGTCGCCGCGCTCAGAGGGGGCGACGGGGTGGTCGAGGACCAATGGTCGCCGCGCATCAATCTCGGCACGTCCGTGCTCATTCCGGAGGAATACGTCCCCGACCTGCAAGTGCGGCTTGGGTTGTATCGCCGGCTGTCGGGCGTCGACAGCCACGATGCGATCGAGGCCTTTGCCGCCGAGCTGATCGACCGCTTCGGACCGTTGCCGCAGGAGGTGCGCCATCTGCTCGACATCGTCGAGATCAAGGGACTGTGCCGCCAGGCGGGGATCGAGCAGATCGACGCCGGGCCGAAAGGCGCGGTCATCGCCTTCCGCAACAAGAGCTTCGCCAATCCGGAAGGCTTGATCGACTTCATCCGCAAGGAGGGCAAGCAGGTGAAGCTGCAGCCCGACCACCGGCTGATCTATTACGCCAATTGGGAGACGCCGGAGGAGCGGCTTGCCGGCGCGCGCGATCTGTTGAAACGCCTGGTCAAGATCGCCGGCGCCGTGAAGCAGGCGGCCTAGAGGCTAAACCTGCTGCAAAATCTGCTCGCGCTTCACGCGGCCGTCGGCGTCGCGCGGGATCTGCTTCACCACCAGCAGCCGGTCGGGGAATTTGTAAGGCGCCACCTGCCGCTCGACGAGAAACCGGTGCAGCGCCTCGAGCGCGATCGGCTCGCTCGGTTTCGGCACGATGGCCGCGAAAATGCGCTCGCCGATGATGGGATCCGACAGCACGAAACAGGCGGCGTCGAGATACCCGGGGAAGCTCTGATAAAGCTGGTCGAGCTCGCTTGCGGCGACGGCGAAGCCGCCATGATGCAACAGCTCGGCGTCGCGCCTGATCCGCAAGCGGTCGCTGTCGCCGGGCTCGGCCTCGGCGCGCAACCCGGTGGAGACGAAGCCCTCCGCATCGCACGCCAGCGAGCCCCTTGCCGCGCGGCACCAGCGGTCCGCGCAACAACAGCTCGTCGGCCTCGCCCGCGCGTACCCTGCCAAGTTTCGTCTCGATGAACACCGTCGTCTCGTCGTCCTCGAAATCGATGCGGCCGATCGGCAGCGAGGTGAGGCCTGAGCGCGTCTCGCGGCGCAGCACCAGGCTGGCGAGATCGCCGAGCGGATAGACATCGAACAGCAGCGGCGTTGCGCCGTAGAAGGGCGGCGGCGCGGATGCGGCGAGCTCGGGCATCGACCATACCGCGCCGAGCCGCCGCAACCGGCAAGAGGGCTGGCGCAGCACGCCGTCCTTGACCAGCTCGGCCAGGATGGGAGGAGGCATCGCCGTCACCGTCGCGCCGCTGTCGAGCAGCTGCTTGACGAAAGGCTGATAATCGAACGGCGTGTGCTGGACCAGCGTGCCCCCGCCGACCAGCCATGCCATCAGCCCGAGCGAAAGCCCCACGGGCCCGGTCAAGGGATAGGGATTGAGGATCACGTCGCCCGCATCGAGCGAGAGCGACAGCACGGTCATCGCGCCTTGGGCGAGAAGCTCTTCCTCGCGGCGGGCGACCGCCACCAGCGGCGCGCCGGCGCGCGCGGTGAAGGTGATCATGGCCGGCGAGAGGCGCGGCGGAGAGTCCATGAGGCGCTCTCTGCCCGTCTGCCCTGCGGCAATGGCCGCGTCGAGCGAGGCGACGCCGTCGGGCAGGTCGCGGCCGAAACCGAGCACGAAGCGCACCGACAGCTGCGAAGCGGCCACCGCGCAGAGCGTCTCCGCACGCTTCTCGCCGACGAAGGACGATACGCCGATCAGCGCCTTTGGCGCGACCTCTTCGCAGACCTTGGCGATTTCTTCCGCCCGCCACAGCATCGGCACGGCGGCGACCGTGAGGCCGGCGCGCCAGGCGCCGAGCAATGTCAGCGGCGCCATGGCGAGATTGGGGAGCTGTGCCACGACCGTGTCGCCTGGCTCGAGCCCCAACTCGATGAAGAACGAGGCGAGCGCATCGACGGCCGCGTCCGTCTCGCGGTAGGAGAGGGTTTTCGGCTCGCCGAAGCCGAGCGCCGCGAGATTGGGAGGATCGCAAAGGGCGGTCACTCCCGGTCGCTGGCTGGCGCGACGCCGCAACAATCCGTCCACCGTAAGCGGCGGGGCCTTCTGCTTCCTCTCGATCGCTTCAGCGTGGAGCGTCATGGCCGATCAGGGCACCTGTCCCGTTTCGCTGCCCGAAGCGCCGGCCTCGGGCTCGAGCCACCAGGAATTGATCTGATAGCCGTAAAGCGGCGTCTTCTCCGGGCGCTTCAGGTCGTTCCAATGCGCGACCCATTGGCGCGGCAAATAGAACAGCGGGATGACATAGTCGCCCGAAAGCAGCACGCGGTCGAGCGCGCGCGTCGCCGAGACGAAGTCGTCGCGGTCTTGCGCCTTGAGCAGCGCCTCGATCATGGCATCGACCGCCGGGCTTTTGATGCCGGGATAATTGAAAGAGCCTTCGGTCACCGCAGCTTCGCTCCCCCACCGAAACGACTGCTCATTTCCCGGCGACAGCGACACCGGCCAGGAATACTGGATCATGTCGAAGTCGTAGGTCTGCTTGCGCCGCTGATATTGGGCCGAATCAACTTGACGGATTTTGGCCTCGATTCCTACCTGTTTCAAAGCCTGCGCATAGGTCAGCAGCAGCCGCTCCTGGGCCCGCGTGGCGGCAAGGATCTCGATCACGACGGGCTCCCCGGTCGCGGCATTGACCAGCTTGCCGTCGCTTAAGCGATACCCGGCCGCTTCGAGCAGCTGTAGCGCTTCGCGCCGGCCCTCCCGGTTCTCGCCGGAGCCGTCGCTCACCGGAAAGCTGAAGCTCCCATCCATGATCGAGGGTTTGACCGCGGCGGCGAAGGGATCGAGCAGCTTGCGCTCGGCGGCATCGGCCGGCTTCCCATGCGAGCTGAGCTCCGAGCGCGCGAAATAGCTCTGCGTGCGCGCATATTGCCCGTGATAGAGGGTGCGGTTCACCCATTCGAAATCGAACAGCCTGATCAGCGCCTCGCGCACGCGCGGATCGGCGAACAACGGGCGTCGCGTGTTGAACACGAGCGCCGACATGCCGGCGGGCGTCTCGACCGGAAGCTCCTCCTTCCGCACGCGACCGTCCCTGGCCGCGGGGAAATCGTAGCCTTCCGTCCAGCGCGTCGGGTCGTCCTCGTTGCGCAAGCGGACCAGGCCCGATTTGAAACTCTCGAACAAAGAGCCGCCGTCGCGATAATAGTCGAAGCGGATCTCGTCGAAATTGTAGAGACCGCGGTTGACCGGAAGATCGCGGCCCCAATAATTCTTGTCGCGCTGGTAGGTCACGCTCTTGCCGGGGTCGACCGCGGCCAGGATGTAAGGACCGCTGCCGATCGGCGGCACGAGCGTGGTCTTCTCGAATTGCTCCGGATCGATGCGATGCTTGGGCAAGATCGGCATCAGCCCGATGATCAGCGGCATCTCGCGGTCGCCGCTGCTATCGAAGGTGAATTTGACCTTGCGCTCGCCGGTCTGCTCGACCTTGGCGACCTTCTTGTAATAGGAGCGGTGATTGGGACGGCCGTGATCGCGCAACAGCCCGAGCGAGAAGATGACGTCGTCGACGGTGATCGGCGTCCCATCCGAGAATTTCGCCTCCGGCCGCAAGGTGAATTCGACGGAACTGCGGTCGTCGGGCGTTTCGACGCTCTCGGCGATCAGACCATAAAGCGTGAAGGCCTCGTCATTGGCGCGGGCCAGCAGGCTCTCGTAGAGATAATCGCGCAAGCCCTCGGCGGGGTCGCCCTTGACGATCAGGGGATTGAGGCTGTCGAACGAGCCTTGCACGCCGAAGATCACGCGCCCGCCTTTGCGAGCGTCGGGATTGACGTAGGGGAAGTGGGTGAAGCCGTTTGGCTCCGCCGGCGCGCCATGCATCGCGAGCCCCTGTTGCGGCTCTGCCACAGCGCCGCCGGACAGGAGCAGGACGAGGCTCAAAACCAAGGGTGAAATAGGGGCTTTCAACGTCGGGCGCGCGTGGCTATAGATGCTTTCCGCATTGCAGCATGGAATTAAGGGTAGCATCGCCGCGAACGCAATTGGCGCTATAATAGCATCAGGTGGTGAGGGGTGAGGCCACGCGGGGAGTGGCTCAGAAAGTCATCCGCAGCAAGGCTCTCAGCCACGTCTACGCCTCATTTCGGGTATTGACCCTATCAGCACGGGACGCGGGGCATGAGGTCATGCAAAAGGCCTAAATCAGCCCGCGAAAAGAGGAAAGGTCGATTAATGCTCTGGTCCAGGGATCGTTGGAACACGCTGAGCCGCAATGGGGCTCGTTTGACGCTTGGCGCCGGCGCCGCCGCACTCGCCTTGGCGCTGGTGGCGCCCGGGGCGATTGCCCAACAGGCAGAGCCCCCGGCGAGCCAAGTCCAGCCGAAATCCTCGCCGGTTGCCAAGACACCGCCCGCACCTGCCGCCTCAGGCACAGAAGTCGTCGGGGCAGCACCGATCGGCTCGACGCCGGGCGACGACGCTTGGGTCAAGCTTTGCATGAAGAGTGAGCAGACCCAGAACAAGGAAATCTGCCTCATCAATCACGAGGGCCTCGAGCCCAATACCGGCATGGTGTTGATCGCCGCCGCCGTCCGCAAGGTCGAGGGCGAGGAGAAGCAGCAGCTGCTGGTCAGGGTGCCGACCGCCTATGCGCTGGTGATGCCCGCCGGCGTGCAGATCAAGATCGACGAGGAACAGCCGATTCAATTGCAATACACGATCTGCTTCCCGACCAGTTGCCAGGTGCAGCTCGAGCTGACCAAGGAGCTGTTCGACAGCATGCGCAAGGGCAAGCAGATGGTCGTCGCCGCGATGAACATTCAGCAGAAGACGATGGGCTTCCCTGTGCCGCTCACCGGCTTCGCCAAGGCCTATGACGGTGCGCCGGTCGACAGCGTGAAATACGAAGAATCGCGCCGCCAGCTGATGGAGATGTTCCGCAAGCGCCAGGCCGATCTCGCCGCCAAGGCCGCCAAGGGAGCGCCGGATGCGACCGGCGCGGCTCCGCAAGCTGCCGGTCAGCCCCCGGCCGCGAGCGCCTCCACGGCGGCGCAGAAGAAGCCGGCTCCCGCGACGCCGTAAGGCATCGGCGGGACTGTCCAGGATTTCAAAAGGCCGCCTCGGTCTCCCGGGGCGGCCTTTCGCTTTGCGATGGGCTCGGCGCGGCAGTGCTCTTGCAGGAAGCGAAAGCGGAAGATGCCGCCTTTCAGATCCTCGAACAGCTCGGCCACTTGCGGATGGCGCAACGGCTCGTCGGACGCATCGGGCACCAGGTTCTGCTCCGACACGTAGGCGATGTATTCGGTGTCGGCGTTCTCGGCGAGCAGGTGATAGAACGGCTGATCCTTGTTGGGTCGAACGTCCTTGGGGATGGAGCGATACCACTCCTCGGTATTGGAGAAGGTCGGGTCGACGTCGAAGATCACGCCACGGAATGGGTAGACCTTGTGGCGAACGACCTGGCCAATCTGGAATTTCGCGCTGCGGGGGTACATGCGACGACCGAGTTCCCTTTGAGTCTTTCTCAAGATAAGAGCGCTGCGCAAGGATGCTGTCAACGGCAGTTGGCGCCGAGATTAAGACCAGCGCCGGTTTGACCACATGAATTGCTCGGGTGTCTCGCGGATCCAGGTCTCGAAATGACGCTGGATCGCCGCGGTGATCGAGCGGATATCCTCGGCCTGATTGCTGGTGCGGGGAATTGTGAGCTCGTTGACGTTGACATCGAAACAGGCGCGGTTGCCGATGCGGATGCAGCGGCCGATCCAGATCCGCGCGCCGACGCGCCGCGCGATCATGGCGGCGATCGGCATGCTCTTGGCGGGATGGCCGAAGAACGGCACCGCGATGCCTTGCGCGTCGTAGAGATCGGAGATGAAGCCGAGCCTGCCGCCTTGGCGTACATAGTCCATGATGAGCCGCGCGGTCTTCTGCGTTTCGTCCTGGCCGGGAGCGCGCCCGCGCCCGAACAGACCTCCTGGATAAAGATCCTTGCGCTGGCCGCGCAGGTAGCGGTCGACGTAAGGATTTTTCACCTGCCGGTAGACGCCGGCGGGCCGAACCCCGGCAAGCGTCACCGGCCACATGCCAAGCTCCCAATTGCCCATATGCATGGTGACGATGAGCACGGGGCCCATCTTTTCCCGATAGCGGGTGATCCAGTGCCCATTGGTGACGTGCAGCCGGTCAGGCTGCTTGAGGATGCGGTCGATATTCATGGTCTCGACCATCACCCGCCCGAGATTTTCCCACGCGGCGAGCGCGATCTGTTGGCGCTCCTCCGGCGTCTTGTCGGGAAAGGCGCGCTCGAGATTGGCCAGCGCGCGTTTATGCCGGCGGTTGCGCGCGCCGAGAAAGCGCCAGCACTTGGCCGAGATCGAACCGCCAAAATCGACCGGGACCAGACGCACCATGCCGATCAAGATGCGCAGGCCCAGATATTCGAGCCGGTAACGCAGATCGAGCAGGAAGGAAATCTCAGCGCTTTTGGCCACGCGGGGCGCGCTCCGTGTTGTTGGTGTCAAAGGTCGATGCGCGAAAGAGGCACGAGGTCGTGGCAAATCGGGGGCAGGGGCGTCAAGCGCGATTCAGCCGGAGGCGGGACGCATCAGGCTCGGCAGCTCGGTCGGCGGCGAAAGCCCCACGCGCATGACCGCCCGGCGCAATGGCGGCAACGACTTGAGCCCATGCAGCACGATCCCCCGCGCCGCCTGCAAAGGCGGCAGCGAGGTCAGCAACGCGCGGCTCATGAGATCGACGCCGAGCGTGCGCGTCATGATATCGAGCCGCCGCGCGCGCATATAAGCCTCGAGCACGTCATCGCCGCCGGGATCGCCGCGCCGCGCCAGCGCTTCGGCGACACAATCGGCGAGAGCGGCGGCGTCGCGGAAGCCGAGATTGAGCCCCTGCGCACCGATCGGCGGCAGAATATGCGCGGCCTCGCCGACCAGCACGATGCGCTTCGCGGCGAGCCGGTCGGCGCTGAGACCGGCCACGGGGAACTCCGTGCGCGCGCCGACATTGTCGATCGCGCCGAGCAGGCCGCCGAGCCGTTCGCTCAAGGCATCGCCGAAGCGCTCGGCATCGAGTTGCATCAGCGCGGCGATTTCCGCTGACGGACCGACCCAGATCAAACTCGATGCATGCGGGTCGAGAAGGGGCACGGTGGTGACCGATCCTGCTTCCTTGTGCAGTTCGGTCGAAACGTCTGCATGTGGCAGCGAATGGCTGAAGCTGGTGGCGATCGCGCCCTGCTCGTAGCGCCGCTCGCTCACGCCAATGCCGGCCGATGTCCGGCAGATCGAGCGCCTCCCGTCGGCGCCGACCACCAGTCGCGCGGCGAGACGGGCGCCGTCGCCTACGCTCAACACCGCGTTGCTGCCGCCAAGCACGATGTTGCTGACGCTTGCCGGGATGAGCGCCGGCAAGCGCTCCTGCGCGCGGGCATAGAGCGCATCGGTGAGGGCGGTGTTGGCGATGTTGTAGCCGAACGCGGCAAGCCCGAGCTCGCTTGCCTTGAACTCGATGTCCGGCGCGCGCAACAGGCTGCGCGACGCATCGATGATGCGAATCGCTTTCAGCGGCGCGGCGTGGCCCGCCAGCCGCTCCCAAACTCCGAGCGACTTGAGCAGATCGATCGAGCTCGTCAGCAGCGCAGCCGTCCGCGTCTCGCCGGCGCGAGCGCTCGGCGCGGGCGCTGGGCCGATCGCTACGACCTCGGCGCCCACTTGCGCCAGTGCCAGCGCGGCGACGAGGCCCGAGGGCCCAGTACCGACCACGGCAACATCGCGCAGGGCATGGACTTCAGACATCTTGCAATCGCCGCTTTCGATAGACCTGAAAAAGCGAAGAAATCAGCAAAGCACGGGCTCGCGCAACTCAGCCTAGTGGGATTGCCCGTCGGCTGCCACCGCGTCCGAACGCCGTGCCGGACCGTTCTCACGCGCCCTCTGTGGCAAGAACGCCACAGAGCAAAGCCTTTCCAGCTTACCCACAAACAAAGAAATGGCCCCTCGTTGCCAAACTCGACCAGATCAGTAGGGTTTACAATTACAAAAAGGCTCTCGAATCGTGGGGGTTGGAGAGCCAAGCAGGCGTCAGCGTTTAACAGAGGGGACAGGGGAATGATCGGGGGATTGAGAACCACCAGCCGCTATCTGCTCGCGGGTGCGAGCGTTATCGGACTTCTGGCCATTGGGACTCCAGAGGCCAAAGCGCAAAATATGCAAGAGATTCAAGCGCAGATCGATCAGATGCAGGCCACCATCAAGGCGCTGCAAAAGCAGGTGCAGGACGCCAAGGCGCAAGCCTCCGCGGCGAACGCCACTGCGGCTGATGCGGCTGCCAAAGGCAGCGATATCGACCTCAAGGTCGCGTGGAAGGGAGCCCCGCAATTCTCGAGCGCGGATGGGAAGAAGTTTTCCTTCAAGGTCCGCGGACGCGTCGAGGCCGAATACGAGAACGTCAATCAGGACACGGCGGTCACGACCTATCCAGACGTGAGTGCGACGGAGCTCCGCCGGGCCCGTCTCGGCGTGGAGGGTGTGGTCTACTACGACGTCAAGTACATCCTCGAGGTCGACTTCGCCAACGACGTCGTGGCGGTGAAGGACGCTTACCTGCAATACCAGGGCGTGAAGATCGGCGATACGCCGCTCTACTTCCGCGCCGGTAATTTCAGGACGCCGAACTCGTTCGAGCTGCTCACCAGCGAGCTGTTCGTCGATACGCTCGAGCGCGCGGCTTTCGTCACCGGTTGGCAGCTCGATCGTCAGATCGGCTTCCAAGTCAGCTATTGGACCGATCACTGGGGCTTGGCTGCCGGTATCTTCGGCGACCGCTTCAACGCCGCCAACAATCCTCAGCCGCTGTTTCCCGGCTTCACCGGGGATGAGGACGTGACGTTCGCCGCACGCGCGACGGTCGCTCCGATCAACCGCCAGGTGAACGGCGTCAACCAGGTGCTGCATTTCGGCGCGAGCGTCAGGACGCGCGATATAGGGGACGATCAGCCGCTACTCCAGTACACGCAGCGTGGCGCTGATTTCCACTTGGCTAACAACACGATCAATACGGGTAGGATCGGGAAGGAGGATACCTTCTGGGGCCTCGAGGCGGCCACCCTGTGGGGACCGTTCTCCCTCCAAGGCGAATACTCTCATCTCGACGTTGATCTGCCCACGGCGCGCTCATTCCGGCCAATCCGCCGGGTGCCGGACAGCTGAACACCGCCGCCAATCCGTTCATCAGCGCGACCGGCGTACGCACGCCCAGTCCTGAATACAATGGTTGGTATGTCACAGGCACGTGGTTCTTCGGCGGCCACAAGAACTACAACAAGGAAGGCAAGTGGGATCGTCCCACGATCGACAATCCGTTGCGCTGGAACGAGGGCAAGGGTTGGGGCGGGCTCGAGCTCGTCGGCAAATACGACGTGCTCGATATGAGCGACACGTCCTTCAACAATGCCGGCTGGTTCGGCTGCCCGACAACGCGGCTCTATCCCGACTTGGCCGTGCAACACTCCGGTGGCACCTGCAACAGCATCGGTGCGTCTAGCCTCGGCTTGTGCGGCGAGCAGAGGACGTGGATCATCGGCGTCAACTGGTATCTCAACGACTACGTCCGCCTGATGTTCGACTACGCGGAGGCCGAGCTCAGCGGCTACCCGCTCACGACCGTGGCGGCCGATACCTCCCTGGCACCTGCCACAATAGCCGGTTTCGATGGGGGAACCGTCAGAGGCTTCGGCATGCGCGCGCAAGTCGACTGGTAAAAACTACAAAACTGGAAAAGCGGAACTTTAGTCCCCTCCGCTGCCAGACCGCCGCCCCGCGAGGGGCGGCGGTTTTTTTGCGCGCAGAACCTCCGGCACCCTTCGCCAGCTCCCGTCATGCGTGGCGCGACAGCAACACTCCTGCGCAAAAACCTTCCTGTCGTTTGATTGTCACAAGCCCGTCATTGCGCCCGAAATAGAACGGTAGGGCCTCCCGAAAGGGAGTCGGGGCACGAACGCGCCCAAAAGCGGGGGAACCGTAGAATTTCGTTTTCGGGCAACGACCTAGCAAACAGGCGTCGTCAAACAGTGGAGAGGGGCATGAACGGGGGACTAGGAAAAATGAACCGCTATCTGCTCGCTGGGGCGAGCGTCATCGGGCTTATGGCCATTGGAGCTCAAGAGGCCAAAGCGCAAGATCTGAAAGCGATCCAAAGTCAGATCGATAGTCTGCAGTCGATGGTTCAAAGTCAGCAGGCCACGATCAAGGCCCTGCAAAAGCAGGTGCAGGACGCCAAGGCACAAGCCTGCGACGGCGCAGACGACTGCCGACAGCGCCAAAGGCAGCGATCTCGACCTGAAGGTCAAATGGAAGGGCGCACCTGAGCTCTCGAGCGGCGACGGCAAGTTCAAGATGAAAATACGCGGTCGTCTCGAGACGGACTACAACCACGTCGACCAGGATACGGGGATTACCAGCTTCCCGGATGTATCGGCGACCGAGCTGCGGCGCGCCCGCCTCGGCGTCGAAGGCATACTCTACTACGACTGGAAATACGTCGTTGAAGTCGATTTCGCCAACGACTCGGTCGTAATGAAGGACGCATATCTGCAATATCAGGGTTTCAAAATTGACAACACGCCAGTGTGGCTCCGCGCGGGCAACTTCAACACCTTCACCGCGTTCGAACAAGAAAACAGCGATCGCTTTGTGGATACCATGGAGCGTGCTGCGTTCATCAACGCCTGGGAGATCGACCGGCAAATTGGCTTCGGGGCCACGTACTATGGCGAGCACCTTGGGCTGGCCGCGGGCGTTTTTGGCGAGCGTTTTCCTTCGAGCAACGGTACGACCAATTTACTCTTTACCGGCTTCGTCGGGGATGAGGATTTGACCTTAGCCGCACGCGCGTTCGTGCTGCCGATCCATCGCGAGGTTAACGGCGTGCCGCAGGTGTTGTTTTTCGGCGCGAGTGTGAGAAACCGCGAGCGCGGCGACGATCAGCAATTCTTCACCGTACGGAAACCGAGCGGGTGGCGCTGACCTCCATCTGGCCAATGCCCCGGTCGTCACGGGACGGATTGGCGATGAGGACTTGTACTGGGGTCTCCAGGCTGCTGCCCTGTGGGGGCCGTTCTCTGTGCAAGGCGAATATGCGCGCCTCAATGTCGATCTGCCGGGCGGAGCCACCATTCCGCAGCAACAGTAGTTCTTTCTTGCCGACCGCACCGAACCCCTTCGTCGGCGTTCCAGATCCGGATTATACCGGCTGGTATGTCGAGGGAAGCTGGTTCTTCGGCGGACACAAGAACTACGACGAAGAGGGCAGGTGGGGGCGGCCAACCGTCAACAATCCGATGTTCCACGGTAGCGGCGGCTGGGGAGCTTTGCAGCTCGTCGGAAAATACGACGTCCTCGACATGAGCGACACCGGCAACAATGTTCTCCTCAATGGGAACGCGCTGCCCACCGTTACAAACCCCTCTTTCGTGGGCGCATGCGCAACAACGCAGCTTTTCCCCGGTGCAAACACGGTGCCTCAACCAGCGGCTAACGCGGCCAAGGTCGCTGAGTGTGGCGAGATGAAGACCTGGGTCGTCGCCGCGAACTGGTGGATGACCGATTATATGCGCTTGATATTCCAGTATTCTCAATCTGACCTTGGTGGCTATCCCGATCACGCCGCTCTCGGGCACTACGAGTCTCCGATGGGCCAAAGGCTGGCTTTGACGGCGCAACGATCAGAGGCTTCGGCATGCGCGCCCAAGTTGACTGGTAAAACTGGAAAAGCGGAACGTTAGTCCCCTCCGCTGCCAGACCGCCGCCCCTAACCGGGCGGCGGTTTTTTTTGGAGTGGAACGGACGCTCGCCTTGGATTTCTGTTGCCGCACCGCCACAATGCCGCGGCGGCGCGAGAAATTCTTGCGCAATAGCAATGCATTAACGCGCGCGAGTGCAGGCTTGCATTGCTTCGACCCTGAAGCCATCCTAGGCCAGCGGAGATATATCTATGCGTAACGCTCTCGGCATGGCCGCCTTGATGGCTGCGCTGTCGCTTGGCAGCGGGCATGCGCTTGCCTTCCAGGAGACGCCCGCACCGCCGCCCGCCGAGATCCCGCAAGCCCAAACCGCCGATACTCTCGCGCTGCAACTGGGCACGCCCAATGCCGCGCCGGCCGCTCCGAAAGCTGAAAGCGGTGGGTTGAATCTGTTCGGCTATACCGTTCTGCCCAAGCTCAATTTCGGCCTCGATGTCTTGTACGGCCAAGACGAGCAGCAATTGCAGCTGGGTGGCAGCGACGATATCGATACGCTCGACGAGAATGGCAACGTTAGCGTCATCGGTAAAGTCAAGCGCCGCTTCTAGGGCATGATCGGGAAACGTGGCATTCGGTTTTCCGAACGGATCATGCTCCAGCTGAAAGCAAGCTCGCACCCTCGCGCCACATCTCCATGATCGCGCGGCTCAGCGCCGCCGCGGTGCACCTCCTGACCGCAAGCGGCGCGGTGCTTGCGCTGCTCGCGCTCCGCGCCGTGCATCAGGGCGACTGGCAGATGATGTTCGTCTGGCTGGGCGCGGCGCTGATCGTCGACGCGGCCGACGGCCCGCTCGCGCGCAAGCTCGAGGTCAAGACCGTTCTGCCGCGCTTCAGCGGCGAGCGCCTCGACCTGATCGTCGACTATCTCACTTACGTCGCCGTGCCCGCTTACGCGCTGACCGAGGCGCCGCTGCTGCCCGATCACGCGCGGCTGCCTGCCGCCGCCGCGATCCTGCTGTCGAGCCTGTTCCACGTCGCCGACCTGGAGAGCAAGACGGAGGAGGGCTATTTCGTCGGCTTCCCGGCAATCTGGAACATCGTCCTGCTCTATCTGTTCGCGCTCGGTCTACCGCCTTACGTCGCGCTCGTTGTTGTGGCGTCGTTCGTTCTCGCCACCTTCGTGCCCCTGCTGGCGGTGCATCCGTTTCGCGTCGTGCGGCTGCGGCCGCTCACCTGCCTCGTCACCCTGCTATGGGCTGGAGCCGCCACCGCCGCTGTTGCCAATCCCTTTCCATCGCCGCTCTGGGTGCAAGTCCTGCTCGTTGCGACGGCGCTTTATCTCGCGGGCCTCGGCCTCTACCGCTCGCTTGCCTGAAGCCCCACATCCACTCTTGACCAGGCAACCGGATTACCAGCTAAACTCCGCATTCAAGACCGCACCCCACCCATCGCACGCCATCTGACCCGACCGCCAACCGTATGCTCGACTGGCTGACCAACCCTGACGCGTGGGCAAGCTTCATTGCCTTGAGCGCGATGGAGATCGTGCTCGGTATCGACAATGTCGTGTTCATCTCGCTGCTCGTATCGCGGCTGCCGGCCGAACGGCGGCTGACGGCGCGGCGCATCGGGCTTTCGCTCGCGCTGGTGTTCCGGGTGATCATGCTCGGCGGCATCGCCTGGATGATCCATCTCACCACGCCGATCTTCAGCGTCGCCGGCTATGACTTCTCCTGGCGCGATCTCATCCTCATCGCCGGCGGCCTGTTTCTCCTGGTCAAGGGCACGCGCGAGATCCATCAGGACATCGAAGGCGAAGACGAGGAGGGCGGGTCTTCGCCCGTGGCCGATACCTTGACCTCCGCCATTCTCCAGATCGCGGTCATCGACCTGGTCTTTTCCATCGATTCGATCATCACCGCCGTCGGCATGGCCGATCATGTCGAGGTGATGATCGCCGCCGTCGCCGTGGCCATTCTGGTGATGTATTTCGCGTCCGAGCCGGTCGCCGATTTCATCGAGCGCCATCCGACCACCAAGATGCTGGCGCTCTCCTTCCTGCTCTTGATCGGCGCCGCGCTGATCGCCGACGGCATGCATTTCCATATTCCGCGCCAGTACATCTACTTCGCCATGGCCTTTGCCGCCGCGGTCGAGGTGGTCAACGTCATGGCCTCGCGCAAACGCCGGCGTGCCGCGCAAGCAAAGTCGAAGGCGAAAAACCAGCCTAGACGTTGAAGATTTTCCCCACGTCGAGAAAATTACCTTAACTTTGTCACGCAATTTGCTTGGCTCGGCCCAAGTTTGACCTAGATTGGGCCAGCCTATCGCTCGATCTCATGTGTCACTTTGAAGACTAAGGGGAAGCGATGAAAATCGGAGCAAGTATTATCGCCGCTGGCTTTGCGCTTACGGCAACCGCCGCTCTTGCCGAGCCCACCGCGCTTGCCGGGGATGAGCTGAAGAAGGCGATCAGCGGCAAGACCGTCTTTCTGAATATTTCGGGCTTCGAGCTGCCCATCAGCTACAGCGCCAATGGCCGCATGTCGGGCAAGATGAGCACCATCGCCGCCAGCTTCTCGCGCGGCGACGGCACCCAGGATCACGGCAAATGGTGGGTCGCGGGCGATCAGCTCTGCCAGCAATGGTCGAGCTGGATGGACGGCAAATCCTATTGCTACAAGCTGACGCGCGACGGCGCGACCGTGCATTGGACGCGCAACGACGGCCACTCCGGCACCGCCCGCATCGGCGGCTGAGCGCCACGCCGCATTCGCGACCGTTGCGTAATTTGACGTCGAGAGCCGCCCTTAGAGGCGGCTCTTCTGTTTCTCGTTGAGCGTCGCGTTGCGCGAATGCAACAATGCGCATTGTTCGTACGCTTCAACCGTCCGGCGCTTGTCGCTCGCTTGGGCTTGTGCGTAGACTGGTCGCTTCGTTGTGTTGTCTGCCTGTTGTATGCGTACCGTGTTTCAGTAGTGTTCGTGTGAGTTGCGTTTGTTTTTTCGTTGCGTGCGTGGCGTTGTCCTCGGACTCCAAACATGTCGAGACGTTGCGTCGCGGCCCTCGGTCGTGGAACCAGTGGCGCGCGCAAAATCCGTCTCTCACCCCGAACCTCACCGGCATCGCGCTGAGTGTCGCTGAACGGCAGATGGGGCCGATCAGCGGCGGACCGATCAATTTCTCCTTCACCCGGCTGCGACAGGCCTCGTTGCGCTTCGCCACTCTGACCGGGGCCAATTTCGAAATGGCGGATCTGTCGGAGGCGGATCTCAGCGACGCGCGGCTCGAAGGCGCAAATCTGAGCGGGGCGGACCTCGGCGAGGCGTTGCTCGAGCGCGCCAATTTTGCCGGCGCGAGACTCGGCGGCGCCAATCTCTCAGGCGCGAACCTGGCCGAGGCGCGGAACCTCAGCCAAGCCCAGATTGACGAGGCGCTGGGCGATGCGCTCACCGTGCTTCCGGAGCATCTATCCCGGCCCGCCGGCTGGGGCGGGGCGGTCTCGCAGGTGATGAGCGGGCTTCAGCCGCGAAACGGCGCGCATGCCGCGCCCGGCAATGGGCCCACGGCGCCGAGCCGGAACGATAGCGTGACCTGGCTGGTCGGCGGACCGCGGCGATCCGGGGCGCACGCGTCCACGCGGATCGCGGCGCCGGAGAAGCGCTGAGCGAAAAGCGGGCGGAGCCCGGAGCGCTATTGGAAATCGATGCGGATCGTGTAGGTGGCAACGCCCGCAGGCGGCGGCGGGTAGGGGGCCGCGCTGCGCACCGTCTGCAACGCCAGCTGATCGATCCGCTGATTGCCGCTCGATCGCCCGACCTGCACGCCGCGCAAGCCGCCATTCTCGCCGATGGAGAAGACGACCGTGGCGCTGCCGCGCACGCCGGCGCGAGGCTTATGCCGGGCAAGCGCGGCCCAAACTTGGCTCCCATAAGCGGCACTGTTCGGTCGAGCCGTGGGCACCTTGAGGATAGGCTTGTCGGCCGGGGCAAGCGCCATCGCCTGCCAAGGCCCTGAGCCGCTGCGAGGCTGCTCGGTCTCTTGCGGGCTTGCGTCCTGCTTCGGTGGGGCGACGTCCTGCTTCGCCAATTCCTGCTTGGCGGGAGCGGCTTGGGGCTCAGCCGGACGAACCACCGGTTTCGGTTCGGGCTGCGGCACGGCGGGTTTCCGGCGGGGCAGGGTGGCGGGGGACCGACCATCTCGGCGACCTTTGGCGCTGCCGCTGGTGCATCGACGGCAACAGGCGCGGGCGCGGGTTGTGAGGCGGCCAGCGCGGTTGCCACCTTCGAGGATGCAGCTTCGGTGACGTCGCTTGCCGGAGGCGGTGGCGGTGCCGGCGGCTCGGCAACAAGCGCGGTCGCGACCTCGGTGGTTGCCGCCTCGCTCTTGTCGCTGGTGATGGGCCTCGGCGGCAGCGCTGTCAGCATGGCGGCGATCTGATCGGTCGCGGTGTCGCGCCTCAGATCGGCAACCTCCGCGAGCGGGACCGCCACGGCGATTTCCGCCGACGGTCCATTGCCACCCACGTCAGACGCCGCTTCGGCCGTGGCCGTGATGGGCGCATCAACAGCGTTGCCGTCGAGCGACACATCGGCGCTCTCGGGGCTGAGCGGCGTGCCGAGCGCGGCGACGGCTTCCACCTCCGGAGAGCTCGCTTCGGGCAGGGCAGGCACGTCGGGGGCTTCGGCCTCGGCTCCAGCGGCCATTTCGGGCTCGACGCTGTCCGCTGTATCCCCCTGGTCGGAGGCAAGCGGCGCTTGGGGAAGCGCGATGTCGATCGACGCTGTCGCATCGGGCGCGAGGCCCGAGGCGTCTGGCGTCGAGGGATCGCTGTCGGCGAGTTGGGGAGGGTTCCAGGGGGCCGTGGAGGTCAGCAGCAGAAGCGTTCCAGAGACCAATACGGCGCTGGCGCTAACAGCAAAAAAAGATTGGAGGAATCGGTTTTCTGACACGCGAGTCGCCGGGCTTGTTGTTGCAAGCCATTAGCACCGCGGGATGGTTAACGAAGCGTTTATGACAACGTGCCCGTGCAGCCTTTCCCCGCAACCGGGCAAATTCCAAGGGAATCTTCGCCACTGGCTGTGGCAATTTCGTCACCATTTTTCGGCGCGGATATGCTTCCAATGAAGGCTGTAACCCGTCGGTTCTAGTACTGCGTACCGCGTTCTATTGGGGGCTAGTATGCGTATGCGTTTGATCGCCGTTTTGGCGGTCCTCACGGCGTCGTTCACGCTCGGGGGCTGCTTCTTTCACCACAACGAAGCCGTCATGGTTGCGCCGCAGCCGCTTCCGCCTTTGAAATAGGGCGGTAGCGACGAAGCCTGTCACCGTTTGAATTCCCGGCGACACCGGGAGCACGGCCTGTGGCGAGACCCAACGTCTTATTCCGCGACTCGGGCGCGATGCGCCCCGCAAGTCCCGTGCTTGCGGGGTTGATTGCGTTGGCCATCACGGTGCACGCGGGCGCCGTCGGCGCCGCTGCTTGCCACCCCGCCTTGGGCCACTCCTGCGTTTCATGCTAAGGAGACGGGCCGCTTTAGGCCCACGCGGCTTGGCTGCCGAGCGAACCTGCACAGTGTCGCGGATTGGAAAAATGGCTGAGAAACAGCACGAAGGCGGCGTTTCCTATCGCAGTGCCGGCATAGATTATTTCGAGGACCGCGAGCTCAGGCGCCACGCGGGCGTTTTTTATTTGTGGGCGCTCGGCGTCGCCGCGGTCATCTCGGGCGATTTCTCCGGCTGGAACCTCGGCTTCGCCGTAGGCGGCTGGGGTGGCATGTTCCTCGGCACCATCATCATCACCATCATGTATCTCGGCCTGACCTATTCCATCGCCGAGATGAGCCCGGCCCTGCCGCATACCGGCGGAGCCTACTCGTTCGCCCGCACCGCCTTCGGGCCATGGGGCGGGTTCATCACCGGCATCGCCGAGAACGTCGAATATGTGCTGACGCCGGCCGTGATCGTCTACTTCATCGGCGCCTATCTCACGGCCATCTTCGGCACGCCGGCCGCGTTCCAGCCGGCCTGGTGGATCCTGAGCTACATCGTGTTTGTCACGCTCAACGCGCGCGGCGTCGAGCTGTCGTTCACGGTCACCACCATCGTCACGCTGCTGGCGATCGCGGTGCTCGTCATCTTTTTCGTCAGCGCCATCCCGTTCTTCGATTTCGGCAGATACGCCATGAATATCGGTGCCGATCCGTCGACCGGCGCGGCGATCGAGCTGCCGGACGGTCATGGGCCGTTCCTGCCGTTCGGCGTCTACGGCGTGCTTGCGTCGATGCCGTTTGCCGTGTGGCTGTTTCTCGCCATTGAGCAGCTTCCCCTGGCGGCCGAAGAGTCCGTCGATCCCAAGCGCGACATGCCGAAAGGCATCATGCTCGGCATGTTCACGCTGATCGTGCTGGGATTCCTCGTGCTCATCTTCAATCCGGCGATTCCGATCACGCGCGAGATCACCGACGCTGCCGGCGCGACCGACCACCGTGCACGGCGCCTTTGCGCTCGGCACGTCGGGAGAGCCGATCCTCGATGGCTTCCGCGCGATCTTCGCCTCGAACGCCGCCGGTGCGTTGGCCGTGGCGGCCGTGATCGGGCTGGTGGCAAGTTTTCACGCCATCATCTTCGCCAGCGGCCGGCAGATCTACTCGCTATCGCGGGCGGGGTATTTCCCCCACTTCCTCTCCCTCACGCACGGCCAGCACAAGACGCCGAACGTCGCCCTCGTGGCGGGGGCCGCTGTCGGTCTCGCCGTGATGCTGGTTGTCTGGTTCGCCATGGGTGGGGAGAGGGCAGGGTCCTTCATCGGCGGCGTGCTGCTCAACATGGCGGTGTTCGGCGCGATGTTCTCATACCTCTTGCAAGGCCTCACCTTCATTCAGCTGCGTCGCCGCTTTCCCAATATCGAGCGTCCGTATCGCAGTCCGTTCGGTGTCGTTGGCGCGACGCTGACGGTGATCATCGCGCTGGTGACCATCGGCTTCCAGCTTGCCGATCCGCTCTACCGCACCGGCGTGATCGGCGTGCTGGTCTGGTACGCGCTGACGATCGCCTACTTCGCGGCATTTGGCCGGAAGCAACTCATCCTTTCACCCGAAGAGGATTTCGCCGTGAAGCAACGCGAAGGCGCCGGCTCGGTCTAGCGGGAGACCATCGTGAAGATCAGCGAACGCACATGGGATGAATGCTGGCGGATGGGGAGGGATTCGAACCCTCGAGACGCTTGCGCGCCTGCCGGTTTT
>CAVZLT010000014.1:0-10655 GCA_963776235.1 uncultured Alphaproteobacteria bacterium | reverse complement strand
TGGTGCTGTTCACCGGCGGCGTGCGCTCGGCCTGCGGCTATGGCGCGGCGCAGATGGGGCCGTTCTACTGCCCCAACGACGAGAAGGTCTATATCGACCTCAGCTTCTACGAGGAGCTGAGAGACCGCTTCAAAGCGCCCGGCGATTTCGCCCAGGCCTATGTCATCGCGCATGAGATCGGCCATCATGTGCAGAAGCTTCTCGGCATCGCCGATCAGGTCGAGGCGGCGCGTCAGCGCATGGACCAAGGGCAAGCCAATGCGCTCCAGGTGCGCATGGAGCTGCAGGCCGATTGCTTTGCCGGCATCTGGGCCAATCATACCCAGGAGAGCAAGAACATCATCGAGCCCGGCGACATCGAGGACGCGCTCAATGCGGCGAGCGCCATCGGCGACGACCGCATTCAGAAGCAGACCCAAGGCTATGTCGTGCCCGACGCCTTCACCCATGGCTCGTCGGCGCAGCGCGTGCGCTGGTTCAAGCGCGGCTATGAGAGCGGCAAGCTCGACGCCTGCGATACCTTCAACACCAACCAGCTCTAGCGGAACCGCGAAGCGCCGTGCGCGTTCGGTCCCTCACGAATTTGCTGCGCCCGATTGAATCGCGCGGCAGACGGGGTAGTCTGTGGGTAGGATTCGCGGCGTAGGGGAGTCGCGAGCCTAAGCGGCGGGGGGGAACAGTGCGGGCTGCGCGCCTGTTGCAGGCTAGCCTGGCAATCGTTCTGTTATGCAGTCTGGGCGGCGCATCTTCGCCTGGGGCGGAGGACGTGATCCTGCTCGGCGCGCCCGTGTCCTTGACGGGCAAATATGCGCTGAACGGCGCCAACACCAAAAACGGCTACGATCTTGCGGTCCACAAGATCAACGACAAAGGCGGCGTCAGCATCGGCGGCCGACGGTACATGCTCGTGGTCCGCTATTACGACGACGAGTTCGACTCCGGCGCGCGGCACCGAACTCGCCGAGCGGCTGGTGAAGCAGGACGGCGTCAAATTCATGCTTGGGCCTTACAGCTCGGGCCTGACCAAGGCGATCCTGCCCGTCATCGAGAAATACAAGGTGCCGATGGTCGAGGGGAACGGCTCCGCACGCGAGCTGTTCACCAAGGGCTATCGCTACGTGTTCGCCGTGCTCTCCACCTCCGACCAATATCTTACGCCCGCCATCGACCTTGCCGCCGAGCACGCCGCCGATCTCGGCAAGACCAAGGACAAGCTCAAAGTCGCGCTCGCCATGGAGAACGATCCGTTCGCGCAGGACGTGCGCGCAGGCGTGCTCGACGACGTGCAACGCCAAGGCATGATGGTGGTGATCGACGATCAGCTGCCGGCCGAGCTCGACGACATGTCGGTGACGCTGACCAAGGTGAAGGCCTTGAAGCCCGACGTGCTGGTGATCTCGGGTCGCGAGAAGGGCGCGCTCACCGCCATCGGCCAGATCGAGGCGCTACACGTCTATGTGCCGATCCTCGCCATGACGCATTGCGACTCGGCGCAGATCGCCGAGAAGATGGGGAAAGCGGCCGAGCATGTATTCTGCGCCCATCAATGGCACCGCTCGCTGGCTTACAAGGACGACGTGTTCGGCACCGCCGAGGATTTCGCCAAAGCGTTCGAGGCGGCCTTCGCCTATGAGGCGCCGTATCAGGCGGCGCAATCCGCGGCCGCGGTGCATGTCTTCGCCGACGCCATCAAGCGCGCGCAGAGCCTCGATCCGGAGAAGGTGAGGGACGCGATCGCCGCGACCGAGCTCGACACATTTTATGGCCCGATCAAGTTCGATGCCGCCGGCCGCAACGTCGCCAAGCCCATGGTGCTGACCCAGGTGCAGGGCGGCAAATATGTGGTGGTCTATCCCCGGAAATCGGCCGCCGGCACGCCGGTCGTCCCGCGCCCGCTGCCCTAGCGCGGCGGCTAACTACAGGCTGTCGCCGGCGTAGACCGTGGCCTCGCAGGGCTGCGACGCTTTCTTGAACAGGGTGCAGGCTTGCGAGGCTTCCGCGGCACTGGAGAACGGCCCCGCGATCAGCCGCCACTTCTTGTCGGGCGCAAGCACGCGGCGCGGCTGAAGGCCGGCGACAAGAGCGGCATGTTTGGTGAGGAATTCGCGCCATAGCGGCCTGAGCCCGTCCTGCTTCACAACCACGCCGATCTCGATGCCGTAGCGCGTGGACCCGTCATTGGCGGCGGGCGGCAGCGCGACCGGATCGAGCGCGGCGCTTTCGGTCGGCGCCGGCGTTGACGGTTCCGGTGCGGATGGATTGGCGGCAGGCGTGGGCGTGGGTTCGGCGGCCGGGGGCGGCGGGGTGGGCGCGGGCACGTCGCTGCTCGTCTCGGACTCCTCCTCGACGGGAAGGTCGTCGATCGGCGCCACGGCGACCGCCGGCGGCTCGTAAGGCTTGGGCGCCGGCTTGATTTCCGGCGGCGTGGGCTTCACGTCCACCGCGGCCTGCTCAACAGGCTTGGCTTCGGGCTGCGGTGCAGGCTTCGGCGCTTCGGCTGGCTTCGCTTGCTCGACAGGAGGAGCAGGGGGAGGCGGTGGTGCCGGCGGCGCAGCCGCGACTTCGGGCTCTTCCGCCTTGGACGAAGGTGCTGCCGGCGCCTCCGGCTCGGCCGCGGCCTCGGCGTCCGCCGAGTCCTCAGCCGAGGCCAGCGCGCCCGGGTCGAGATTGAGTTTCGTGCTGATGGCGGCCATCTGCTGCGTCAGTTGGCGCAGGCTGGCCTTGATCTCGGCAAGCTCCTGGTCGCGCGCGCCCGAGCCGTTGACGGCCGACGTCATATCGCCCGAACCGACCGGCAACGGATTGGCCAACTGTCCGTCAAGCGCGGCCGGGTTGGCGAGAGCGCTGTAGAGATAAACCCCCGAGACCCCGGCGAGCGCGATCCAGAAGAAGGCGAGCACGCCCCGCAGCATGTTCCGTGAGCCTTCCCGCCGATGCAGAGCCATAGCTTCGAAGCCTCCCGTTTCGAAAAAGTCAGGCGGAAAAGCGACACCAATAAGGCTTGGCTCACGATTGGCGCCGCGGCAAGAGAAGATGACTCGCTCTTTCTTCCGGGTCAATTTCCTCGATGGCGCCAAGGCCCGATGCGTTGCGTCCGCAAGGGTTATGGCCCTCGCTCCAGGTTTGGACTAGACGTATCGGGTTCCAGGAGCTTGCCGCGGCGATTCGGCTTTCACCCTCGAAGGATGGGATGCGTTGCCCGCAAGCGTTACCCTCTCTTTCCCCGCCTCGGAACGTGCTATTTGCTGAAACAATCGACACGATTTGGCAGCGATCCGAGCCGGCATGACTGACACTCCAGCTCTGGCCATCATCCTTGCCGCGGGCAAAGGCACGCGGATGAAATCCGACCGGCCCAAGGTGTTGCACCGGCTCGCCGGCGCGCCGCTCCTGGCGCATGTGCTCGCCGCCGCCAAGGGCGCCGGCCTCACCCGCGCCGCCGTCGTGGTCGGTCCGGGGATGGACGACGTCGTCGCCGCTGGCACGGCGCTCGATCCGAAGCTTGCGGCGTTCGTGCAGGCCGAGCAGCTGGGGACGGCGGATGCGGTGAAAGCCGCGCGGTCCGCCATCGAGGCCTTCGACGGTCAGGTGCTGGTGCTTTACGGCGATACGCCGTTGCTCACGCCCGACACGTTGCACAAGGTCCGCGCCGAGCTGAAATCCGGCGCCGATCTCGTGGTGATTGGCTTCGAGGCCGAAGATCCCACCGGCTACGGCCGGCTCCTGCTCGACGACAGGGGAGGCCTTGCCGCCATACGCGAAGAGAAGGATGCAAGCCCCGAGGAGCGCGCGCTTACGCTTTGCAATTCGGGGATCATGGGCTTCCGTTCCGGCAAGACCTTGCTGCACCTGCTCGGCCGCATCGGCAACGACAACGCCAAGAAGGAATTCTACCTGACCGATGCGGTGGCGCTCGCCCGCGGCGACCGGCTGGAAGCGCGCATGGTCAAGTCGAACGCCGAAGAAGTGCTCGGCGTCAATTCCCGCGCCGAGCTTGCCGCGGCGGAACGGGTGATGCAGCAGCGCCTTCGCGCGCAGGCCATGGCCAATGGCGCGACCCTGGTTGCGCCCGACACGGTGTTTCTCAGCCATGACACCCGCATCGGCAAGGATGTGGTGATCGAACCGCATGTCGTGATCGGCGAGCGGATGGTGATCGAGGACGGCGCCACCATCAAAAGCTTCTGTTACATGGAAAAGTCCCGCATCGGCCCCGGCGCGACGGTCGGGCCGTTCGCGCGGCTCAGGCCCGGCGCCACTCTCGCCAAGGACGCCCATGTCGGCAATTTCGTCGAGATCAAGCAGTCCGAGATCGGCGAGGGCGCCAAAGTTAACCACCTCACTTATATCGGCGATGCCAGCGTCGGCCCGCGCGCTAATGTCGGCGCCGGCACCATCACCTGCAACTATGACGGCTTCGACAAGCATCGCACCGAGATCGGCGCCGGCGCCTTCATCGGTTCCAACTCCTCGCTGGTGGCGCCGGTCAAGATCGGCGAGGGCGCCTATATCGGCTCGGGCAGCGTCATCTCCAAGGACGTCTCCCCCGACGCCCTGGCGTTGTCGCGCAGTCCGCAAGAGGAGCGGGAAGGATGGGCGGCCAAGGTGCGCGAGCAGCGTAAGAAGACGCCGAAGCCAAGCGGAAACAAGAGGACATAGAGCGTGAGTTGCGACACGAAATGGCGGCAATTAGTCACTAGCCAGGGTACGCGGGAGTAGGGGGCGATGTGCGGCATCGTTGGCATCCTCGGCAAAGGGCCGGTCGCCGAGCAACTCGTCGACGCGCTGAAGCGCCTCGAATATCGCGGCTATGATTCCGCGGGCGTCGCCACCGTCGAGAACGGGCAACTCGGCCGGCGTCGCGCCGAAGGCAAGCTGCGCAATCTCGAAGAGCTGTTGAAGCGATCGCCGCTGCACGGCTCGACCGGCATCGGCCATACCCGCTGGGCCACGCACGGCAAGCCGACCGAAGCCAATGCCCACCCGCATGCGACCGACCTCGTTGCGGTCGTGCATAACGGCATCATCGAGAATTTCCGCGAGCTGAAGGAGGAGCTGATCGCGGACGGCGCGGTGTTCACCAGCGACACCGACACCGAAGTGATCGCCCATCTCATCACCCGCGAGATGAAGACCAGCAACGATCCGGTTCGCGCGGTGTACCATGCGTTGCGGCGGCTGAAGGGCGCGTTTGCGCTCGCCATGATCTTCGCCGGCTACAACGATCTGATGATCGTCGCCCGCCAGGGCAGCCCGCTCGCCATCGGCTTCGGCGACGGCGAGATGTTCGTCGGCTCCGATGCCATCGCTCTGGCGCCCTTTACCGACTCGATCGCCTATCTCGAGGACGGCGACTGGGCGGTGATGACGCGCAAGGCCATTGCCATCCGCGACCGCAACGGCAACGCGGTCGAGCGGGCGGTGACCCGGTCGCTCGCCACCGCGCTCCTCGTCGACAAGGGCAACCACCGCCATTTCATGGTGAAGGAGATCCACGAGCAGCCCGAAGTGATCGGCCACACGCTGGCGGGCTATGTCGATCTCGCCACCAACACGGTCGACATTCCGCAACTTCCATTCGATTTCGCCAAGGTCACGCGGCTCTCGCTCTCCGCCTGCGGCACCGCCTTCTATGCCTGCCTCGTCGCCAAATATTGGTTCGAGCGCTGGGCACGCCTGCCGGTCGATGTCGATATCGCCTCGGAGTTCCGCTATCGCGAGACCGCGCTCGATCCCGGCGGCGCGGCGCTGTTCGTCTCACAGTCGGGCGAGACGGCCGATACGCTGGCCACGCTCCGCTACTGCCGCGCGCAAGGGCAACACATTCTGTCGATCGTCAATGTGCGGGAGTCGACGATCGCGCGGGAGTCCGACGCCATCCTGCCGACGCTCGCCGGGCCCGAGATCGGCGTCGCCTCGACCAAGGCGTTCACCTGCCAGCTGACGGTGCTTGCCTGCCTCGCCATTGCCGCCGGCAAGGCGCGGGGCGTCATCGGCCCCGCGCTCGAAGCCGAGCTCGTCCAGGCACTGGGCGAGGTTCCACGCCTGATGGCGACGGTGCTGCGCGACGAGCGGCCTTACGAGGCGCTGGCGCAGTGGCTCTCCAAGGCGCGCGACGTGCTCTATCTCGGGCGCGGCTCGAGCTACCCGATCGCGCTCGAAGGCGCGCTCAAGCTGAAAGAGATCTCCTATATCCACGCCGAAGGCTATGCAGCGGGCGAGCTGAAGCATGGGCCGATCGCGCTGATCGACGAGAACATGCCGGTCATCGTCATCGCGCCGCGCGACGACCTCTACGACAAGACCGTTTCCAACATGCAGGAGGTTGCGGCGCGGGGCGGCAAGATCGTGCTGGTCAGCGACGCGGACGCGGCGAGCACCGGCTGCGCCGTCGCCGCCCATCTCGCCGTGCCGCCGGTGCATCGCTTCGTGGCGCCTCTGGTCTATGCCGTGCCGGTGCAGCTGATCGCCTATTACACGGCCGTGTTCATGGGGACAGACGTGGATCAGCCGCGAAACCTCGCAAAATCCGTGACCGTGGAATAGAATAAGCCTCGGATTTGCCCGATTTCTTTGTTTGAGCAATGACATGGCGGATAATCGGAAGGGCTTCCGGCCGCGCCGTCTTGCTTTCGGCGGGCGCAGCTTCCCGTGCGCGTGCAGTCTTGCCGCCGCGCTCGCCATCTGTGCGGCGGCGATCGGGCCGGCCGGCGCCGAGGATGCCGGACTGAAGAACGGCGCCGCGTCCCTGTCGGCGGGCAAGTATGACGCCGCCGTGCGGCAGCTCTCCTCGACCATCAATTCCGACAATGCCGCGCCGGCCGATGCCGCCAGAGCGCTCTATCTGCGCGGGCTGGCTTATCGCAAGATGGGCGACAGCGCCCGCGCCATCGCCGATCTTGGCGCCGCGATCTGGCTCGGCCTGCCTGAGCCCGACAAGGTCAAGGCGTTCGTCAATCGCGGGCTTGCCTATAAATCCGCGGGGCTTTCCCGCGAGGGCGACGCCGAGTTTGCCTCGGCCCGCAAGATTGGCGGCAGCGCGGCCGACACGCTGATCGCCGAGGGTGGCGGCGTAGGCGAGGGCGCGGCCGCCGTCGCCGCGTTCTCGACCGAAGTGCATCCCGCCGCGGGCGGCGGCGAGCAACTGCCGGTCCGCAACGAAGCCGCCGCGCCGCCGACACGGACCGCCGACGCCTCGCCCACGGCGTGGAGCACCTCGGTCGCCGACGGACAGCAATCAAGCAGCGCGAGCAGCGGCAACCGCCTCACGCGCTGGTTCGGCTCGGTGACCGGTTCCTCATCCTCATCCGCACCCACGCCGCCTCCCGAACCCGCCCCGGTGCAGCAGGCGGCACCGCCACCGAAGCCGGCGGCGCCACCGCCCTCGGCCGCCGCGGCGAGCTCGAGCTGGTCCACGACCACCGAGACGCAACAGGCGGCGGCGACCCCAAGCAGCGGCGAAAGCGGCAGCCGTTGGTCGCGCCTGTTCAACCGCAGCGCCGAAGCCGAACCTCCGGCGCAACCGGCGCCGTCCGCCTCGGGCGGCGGCTTCCCGCTGCAACTCGCCACCAGCCGCTCGGAAGCCGAAGCCAAGGCGCTGTGGAAGAAGGTCTCGCAGAACCAGGCCGTCGCCGGCGCTCAACCGCAAATCGAGAAGGTCGATATCGGCAATTTCGGCACCTTCTGGAGCCTCCGCATCGGACCCTTCACGGACAAGGCGGAAAGCCTTAAAGTCTGCAACGCCCTGAAGCGAAGCGGGATCGATTGCTCTCCCGTCACGCCTTAAGGCTAATTTCCCTGCATGCCGCGTCGAGGCCGCGTAGTGTCTACGCAGAATTTGCGTTATTCCGTTTGAACCCATGAAAAGCAAAGACAAGTCAGGAGCAGCGGAGCAAGAGAGCCTGGCCTCTGAGGACAAGCTCGTTTTGCTCTCGGCGGAAGAGGAGCCTGCCTCGTCGCATTTTGGCGCGCGGCTGCGGGGCTATTTCCTGACCGGCCTCATCGTCGTCGGCCCCGTCGCCATCACCCTCTACGTGGTGTGGTGGTTCATCAACCAGGTCGACGCCTGGGTGAAGCCGATCATCCCCAAGACCTATTTGCCCGAGACCTATCTTCCCTTCAACGTGCCCGGGGTCGGTCTCATCGTCGGCATCTTCGGCCTGATGGTGGTGGGCGCGCTGACCGCCAATCTGTTCGGCCGCACCATCGTCAGCAACGGCGAAATGATGCTGGACCGCATGCCGGTGGTCCGCGGCGTCTACCGCCTGGTCAAGCAGATCTTCACCACGGTGTTCTCCAAGAGCGGCACCTCGTTCAAGCGCGTGGGGCTGATCGAGTTTCCCCGGCGTGGGCTCTACTGCATCGTCTTCCTTGCCGGCGATCCGCCGCTGGAAATCGAGGAAAAGATCGGCGGCGGCAACCCGCTCGTCACCGTGTTCATGCCGAACGGTCCGAACCCCACCACCGGCTTCATCGTCTTCGTGCAGGCCAGCGAGGTGATCCTGCTCGACCTCGCCGTCGAGGACGCGGCGAAGCTCGTCGTCTCGGCGGGTCTGGTCGGGCCCGACCAGCAGCAGGAAGAGTTGCGCAAGCTGGCCAAGAAGCCCGCCAAGCCGGTGCCCGAGGAAGAGCCGGTTGTTTAGCCGGCACGCATCAGCTTGATGGCGTCGTCGCGCTCGAACAGATAGAGCAGCAGCCTCAGCGTCTCGGCATTCTCGCCCTTCAGCTCCGGGTCGCGCGCCAAGCGCAGCCGCGCATCGTCGCGCGCCGCCTGAAGCAGGGCCTCGTGCTCGGGCAGGCTGGCGATGCGGAACAGAGGCATCCCGCTCTGCCGCGTGCCCAGCACTTCGCCGCCGCCTCGCAGCCGCAAATCCTCTTCGGCGATGACGAACCCGTCCTCGGTGCTGCGCATCACGTTCAATCTCTCGCGCGCCGCGTCGGACAAAGGCTGGCGATAGAGCAAGATACACGACGACTCCTTGGCGCCGCGTCCGACCCGGCCGCGCAATTGGTGCAGCTGCGCCAGCCCGAAGCGCTCGGCATGATCGATGATCATGATCGAGGCGTTCGGCACATCGACGCCGACCTCGATCACCGTGGTGGAGACCAGGATCGACAGCGCGCCCGAGGCGAACGCCGCCATGACGCGATCCTTGTCCTTGCCGGCGAGCTTGCCATGCACCAGCCCGACGCGCTCGCCGAAGCGTGCGCGCAGCTCGGCATGCCGCTCCTCCGCCGCGGCGATGATCGAGCAGCTCGAACTCCGCGACCAGCGGGCAGACCCAGTAGATCTGCGCGCCGGCGGCGAGCGCGCGTGCGATCCCTTCGATCACCTCGTCCAGCCGCTCGAGTGGAACGATGCGGGTCGCGATCGGCTTCCGCCCGGGCGGCTTCTCGTCGAGCCGCGACACGTCCATGTCGCCATAGCTCGTGAGCAGCAGCGTGCGCGGAATCGGCGTCGCCGTCATCACCAGCAGCTCGGCGCCGCTGCCGGAGCCTTTCTCTTGCAGCGCCAGCCGTTGATGCACGCCGAATCTGTGCTGCTCGTCGATGACGACCAGGCCGAGATCCTTGAAGACGATGTGCTCCTGAAACAGCGCATGCGTGCCGATCAGAATGTCGATGCGCCCGTCCTTGAGCGCATCGACGATCTCCGCGCGCTCGCGGCCCCGCTCGCGCCCCGTGAGCAGCGCGATGCGCAAGCCGGCGGCGGCACCGAACGCGCTGATGGTCTGAAGATGCTGCCGGGTGAGCAGCTCGGTCGGCGCCATCAGCGCCGCCTGCGCTCCCGCCTCGATCGCGCTTGCCATGGCGAGCAGCGCGACCACGGTCTTGCCGCTGCCGACATCGCCCTGGAGGAGACGCAGCATGCGCTGCGGGCTCGCGAGATCGGCGTCGATCTCGGCCAGGGCACGGGCCTGCGCGCCGGTCAGCGTGAAGGGCAGCGCGGCGAGGATTGCCTTGCGGAGCTTGCCGGTTGCAGCAAGCCGCCGGCCGGCACGCCGCTTGAGCCGCGCGCGGATCACCGCCAGCGCCAGCTGATTGGCAAGCAGCTCGTCATAAGCGAGCCGCGCCCGCGCCGGCGCCGACGGCAGCAGATCGGCTTCGGCCTCGGGCGCGTGCAGGCGCGCAAGCGCCTCGGCGAACGACGGCCACGCCTGCTTCGCCAGAAACGCCGCGTCCGTCCATTCCGGCAGCGACGGCAGGTGCTGAAGCGCCTCGCCGATCGCCTTGCGCAGCGTCGTATTGGTGAGGCCCGCGGTCAGCGGATAGACCGGCTCATGCAAAGGCAGCGGCGCCGCGCCGCCTTCGGTGCCATCGAGCTTGGCCACATGGTCGGGATGCGGCATTTGCAGCCAGCCGTCATAGGCCTCGAGCTTGCCGGAGATCAGCCGCCGGCTTCCCTCCGGCAGCAGGCGCTTGAGATAGGCTGGGTCGGCGTTGAAATAGACGAGCTCGAGCGCGGCCCCCGCCTGGTCCTCGACCAGCACGCGATAGGGACCGGAGCGGCCGCCGCGCCGTCTGCCGCCGCCCGGGCGATGCTCGGTCACCGTGACTTCGAGCGTGGCGAGCTCGCCGACCTTGGCGTCGGTTATGCGTGGCGCGATGGGGCGGTCGATCACCGAGACCGGCAAATGCCACAACAGGTCGATCAC
>CAVZLT010000013.1:0-10588 GCA_963776235.1 uncultured Alphaproteobacteria bacterium | reverse complement strand
ATCAGCCTTCGCGTGCGCGGCAATTGGGTCGCGCTTGCGGCCGGCGCCCGGCGCTCATCGCGACTTTCGCTGGCAAGGTCCGGCCAGGTTTCGGGGCGCTCGACATGCGGCGGCAGCACCGTGAGCCCGTTGCCGATCGAGCCGAACAGCTGACCTTCCATGAGACCCTTGGCTTGCCCCAGATTGGCGCCGCTCAAATCGGCGCGCATCAGCCTCGCTCTTGAGAGATCGGCTCTGTCGAGATTGGCATTGCGCAAATTGGCGTAAGAGAGGTTGGCCCGGTCGAGGCGCGCATGGGTCAAATCGGCCTCAGACAGATCGGCGCCCTCGAGATTGGCCTCAGACAGGGTGGCGCGGCCGAGCCTTGCCCCGCGCAGCCGCGCGTTCGCCAAATTGACCGGCCCTCCGGTGAGCGGGCCCAACTGGCATTCGATCACGGAAGGGGCAATGCCGGTGAGATCGGGGATGATCCAGGGATAGTCGTCGCGCCAAGCGTTCCACGCGCGGGCTCCCCGTCGCAGGATCTCGCTCCATTCTGCGGGCCCACAACGCAATATATCTATGGGCTCTGGGACGCACACCATCGCCACACACTCAACGCTACATAGATACGGGAACAGGTACGCAGAACTGACTGCCTCGGACGGTAGAGCAAATCAGGTCGCATTCCTATTGCGCTCATGCTCGCGCGTGACGGTTCTTTGACATCCGTGGCGCGCGCAACACACTTGGTAAAGCCGGTGCCTCGTCGCGGCCGACGTGGTCTGCTAAATTGAATCTCAATTCGCTGACCTAAGTGCAATCCTGCCCGAGCGAAATCATGCGCACAGCCTCTCGCCCCAGCGTCTGGTTCTGGATTTTTGTCGCCGTCGTCGCTATCGCCGCCGCCGCCGCGGCAGTCGCGCCGGGCCTCTACCGCACCGCCGTGCTCGGGTCCGGCTTCCTCGCCCAACGGCTGTGCGGGGACGTATTCATCTCTAAACGTGACCCCGACGGCGTACTTGCCGAGGATTTAAGCGGTCCTGGCTACGAGCTCGTGTGGTTCTTTCAGCCCCGCGTTGACCGCGAGAGGCGGCTTGTCACAGCCTCGGCTTTCGGTATCGGCCGGCAAATCTCCGTTTTCCGAGAAGGCTTTGGCTGCACGCACGTTGTCGGCAAGAGCGAGGGCGAGCTTCGCGATGAGACCGTAAATCTATTCGCCACGACTGAGGCGCCCGACCTCCACGCGCTGTGGCCAGAAGGGGAACGCGTCGATCTTGAGGCGCTTCCGCAAGGTGTGGACGGCCCCGCGCTCGAAAGGGCGATGGACGCGGCTTTCGCCGAGCCTGATCCGGCCCATCCCCGCCATACACGTGCGCTGGTGGTCGTCTATCAAGGCCGCATCGTGGCTGAGCGCTATGCGCCTGGCTTCGATGCCGGCATGCCGCTTTTGGGTTGGTCTTTGAGCAAGGCTGCGCTCAATGCGCTGGTGGGAGAGCGCGTTGCGGACGGCAAGCTTGCTCTTGGCGACAGGGCGCTGCTGCCGGAGTGGCAGGGAAGCGAGGATCCGCGCCGCGACATCACGCTTGACGAGCTCCTCCGCATGACGAGCGGGCTTGCTTTCGATGAGGCCTATTCGAACTTCAGCAGCGACATCACCCAGATGCTGTTTGTGCAAGGCGACATGGCGGCCTTTGCTGCCTCGAAGCCTCTCATTCATCCGCCCGGCACCGTTTGGCACTATTCCGGGGGCACCTCGCTCATTCTTTCCCGCCTGTTGCGCAATTCGTTTCAGAGCGAGCGGGACTATCTGCGCTTTCCGCGCGAGCGGCTGTTCGACCCACTCGCCATGCGGAGCGCGGTAATCGAAGCGGACGACTCAGGCACCATCGTCGCCGCGTCCTTTATGTATGCCTCGGCGCGCGATTGGGCGCGGCTCGGGCTCCTGTTCCAGCAGGATGGCATGTGGCAAGGCCGGCGCCTGCTGCCCGAAGGTTGGGTCGCCTACACCCTGACGCCGGCGAGCGCCGCCCCCGACGGGAGATACGGCGCCCATATGTGGCTGAAGATTCCCGAGGCACGGGATCTCGGCGAGCCGCCGATGCTCGAGGAGTCCTATTACATGCTCGGCTACGACCAGCAGGTCATCGCCGTCATCCCGTCGCGCGAGCTCGTGCTCGTGCGCCTTGGCCTCTCGCATGACAACAACTCAACCGAACTTGCGCGAAATCTTGCGGCCATCGTCCGCGCGTTCCCGGCAAAGCGTTCGGAATAAAAGTCTCGGACTTTCGCAAATTCGTTGCGGAGAGGCGATTTCGTGCGTGGGAACCGCGGCGAGGCGCCGTGCGTTTAGCATCGCTGGTCGTTGAGAGATAAAGGGCGATGTTCCAAAGCGAAATGAAGAACTGCACTTGGTGCCGGGAGCGAGCGGCAAGCCGCGCCCGCCGCGACCAGGCGCTGCGGGTTCGGTCCTGAAGCGCTAGAGACGCTTGAGCGGACGATGGACGAAGTGTGGAGCGAGCTCGCCGCCGACGGCGTCGCCGGCGGCCGCGCGTTGCGCAACCGGCTCGCGCAGAAGCTGATCGCCTTCGCCTGCCAAGGCCGCGCCGACAGCCAGGCGAAGGAGCTGCTGCTCCGCACGTTCCGCAACGAGACCCTGGCCGCTCTCCATGCCGGACATGTGCCGGCAAAGCCGTGGTCTGCGGCTTAAAGCGAAACGGCCTTGCAAAATCACCAATAAATGAACGGCTTGCCGGGACCTGAAGTCTGGCGGTCGGCCGTCGGCCGCGTCATAGTGCTGATCCCCCTCTTGAGGAAGTCCGATGACCCCAGCCGCCCTCATTTTCGTGGTTTGCCGCGCCCTCGCCGATCAGGGTCCGCTGGACGTGAACGGCTTCCCCGTCGACGGCATCAAGCTCGACTATGGGTCCTGCCGTAACGAGGTCGTGCAGATCTACGACCAGACCGAAGGCCAGAGCACGGCGCAGCATCCCGACCTGTCCAATCCCAATGTCTGCTCGCGCATGTCCTTGATGCAGACGGCGCCTTGGGAGAAGGATCATCCGGGCTGGTATGTGCGTCAGGTGAAGTGCCCGCATCCTGACGGCACCTTCCCCGGCGACACCGACGTCTAGCGCCGCGCGGCATCCCTCGCGCGAGCTTAACCCCGCTCACAGCTGATGGGCGTGGTCGCCGGCGGCGATGAAGATTGGCTTAACCGTCATGCCCCAAGGAGCTTGGTCAGCATGTCGAGCTCGTCTCGATTGAGATCGGACACGGCCCAGAAATCGTATTCGCCGTCGCTCCAGCTCTCGATGTTGTAGCCGTTGCGGCGAAGCTCCTCGTGGCGCATCGGCCCGCTTGCGTGAGGCATGATGAACACGTTGATCACGTGGTCGCGGCGGCGAAACACGATCGCCGCCACCCTGCGGCCGTCGAAATAGTCGACCCGGCCTCCAACCAGAGGGAAGCCTTGCGCGGCGAGGTCGCGCACCTTCGGCGCAAAGTCGAGCTTGCCGGCGAACCAGGGACCGACGCGATGCGGATCGCCAGAGGCGACATCGAACGGCTGCGCGGCCATGAGCGAGCGCACATGGGCGGCCACGAGCTCGCGCGACAGGCTGTCGGACTGAACGGCACCGAGCAAGATCCAGTAGCCGGCGGCCAAGCCGATGAGCGCGGCGGCAAGATGCGACGCGACCGGCATGGCTCCAAGCCGACCATGCCGTGCGCGGCGCCGGCTCGCGTCTCTCCGCCAACTTCTCCGCTATGCGGCTGGCGAGCCCTGCCGGTGCTTCATACGGCGGGAGCCGCTTGAGCTTGCCGCGCAAGACGCGAAGCTCCTCGAGATGAAGCTGGCATTCCGTGCAACCGCGAACGTGCTGCGCCACCGCCTCTTGATCCGAGAGCGCGAGCTCGCCGTCGGCGAACGGCTCCAACAGGTCGGTGACCTCTTCACAGCTTGCTGCGCTCATCTCCTTCACCACTCTCTATGAGCGCCTCGCGCAAGGCGCGGCGCGCTCGTGACAGGCGCGACATGACGGTGCCGATGGGAAGCTGCGTGATGTCTGCGATCTCCTGATAGCTCATGTCCTCGAACTCCCTGAGCACGACGATCTCCCGGTAGTGCTCCGGAAGGCCCGCGAGCGCGGCGCGGACAGCCTCCTGCTCGGCCTTGGCGATCACCTGGCGCTCAGGCACGCTCGTCACGTCGCGAAGTGCGCTGCGCAGCAGAGGATCGTCGTCGCTCAGCATGTCTCTGAGCACGATGACGTTGCTGCGCCCCTTCCGCCGGCGGAGCATGGTCAGGCAGGTGTTGCGGACAATCTTCAACAGCCAGGCGGCACTGCTGCCGCCGCGATATTGCGGCAGAGCCTCATAGGCCTTGAGGTAGGCATCCTGCACCGCGTCCTCAGCCTCGTGGGCGTCGCGCAGAAGCCAGCAAGCGAGATTATAGGCCGCGTCGAGATGCGGCAGCATCAGGTCTTCGAACTGGCTGCGCTTTGGTCGTCCGGGCACGGTCTCCGCTCCACTGGCTTAAGACGCCTTTAGCCCCGATCTTATTCCCGCAACCGGGCGAAATATTTTCTCGGATGTGAACGCCTCGCCCGCTGAAAGCCGGGAATAAGCCCAAGCCTCGAAGCGTCCTATCCCGGTATGGCCTCTTGGCCGACCCACCACACTAATACGCGGAGCGAGCGATGAAACAGATGGTTGCGCTATATGTTGGACTGCCGCTTTGCCGCCTTGATCGGATTGGCGCTGCCGGCGCAGTGCGACGAAGTCAGAGACTTCTATATCAAGACCGTGCATCTCGACGGCAACACGAGCACCAAGGGCGACGCCGATCACAAGCCGGAGGCGTTTCCCACGGCACCGCTGCCCGATGGCGGCGGCCTCGTCCTCAGCAAGCCGGACGCCGAGGGCAAGTGGCGCATCCGCGCCTTCACCTTCGAGCCCTCGCAGATCGTGGTCAAAGCCGGCGAGCCGATCAGGCTGCATTTTGTCGGGGTGCAAGGAATGTCGCACGACATTCACCTCGAAGGTGACGGCGTCGACCAGAAGTTTTCTCTGGAGCGCGGCAACATGCACACGGTCGACCTCAAGCCGGAGAAACCGGGCATCATCGAGATCGAGTGCTATACGCACCAGCCGGCGATGAAAGGCGAGATCGTCGTCTTGCCGCAATAGTCGCCGCGAAGGGCTTTGCGGTCGGGCCAAGCGCTTCGGCGTCGCCCCGATCGCTTGCCCTAGCGGGTCGGCATCGGCTTTTCGCCGCGATAGTCGTAGAAGCCGCGCTTGGTCTTGCGCCCGAGCCACCCGGCCTCGACATATTTCACCAAGAGCGGACAGGGCCGGTATTTGGAATCGGCGAGCCCCTCATACAGCACCTGCATGATCGACAGGCAGGTGTCGAGGCCGATGAAATCGGCGAGCTGGAGCGGGCCCATGGGATGGTGGGCGCCGAGCCGCATCGCCGTGTCGATGGCATCGACCGAGCCCACGCCCTCATAGAGCGTGTACACCGCCTCGTTGATCATCGGCAGGAGGATCCGGTTGACCATGAAGGCGGGGAAATCCTCCGACACGGCGGTGGTCTTGCCCAGCGTCCCGACGAACTCCCTGGCCTTGGCGAAGGTCACGTCCTCGGTGGCGATGCCGCGGATCATCTCGACCAGCTCCATCACCGGCACCGGGTTCATGAAATGCAAGCCGATGAAGCGCTCCGGCCGATCGGTGGCGGCGGCGAGCCGGGTGATGGAGATCGACGAGGTGTTGGTGGCAACGATGGCCTCAGGCTTGAGGAACGGACAAAGCGCCACGAAGATCTTGCGCTTCACCGTCTCGTCCTCGGTCGCCGCCTCGATCACCAGGTCAGCGTCCGACAAGCCTTGATAGTTCTCGGCATAGGTGATGCGGGAGAGCGCCTGCTTGCGATCCTCCTCGGTGATCTTGCCCGAAGCGACCTGGCGGGTGAGGTTCCTGTCGATCAGCTCGATCGCCTTGTCGACCTTCTCCTTGGTCAGGTCGGTGAGCACGACGTCGTAGCCTGCGAGCGCGATCACATGCGCTATGCCGTTGCCCATTTGCCCGCTGCCGATGATCCCGATCTTGCGAATGGGCGTCATGTCATTCTCCTGCGGCGAAGGCTCGGTGAGAATTCCCTTCGCGCCAACTATCTCGTCCATGGTCATTCCTCATGCACCCGCTGGATCAGTACCCTGCCTTTTTCAGCTCGGCGTCGAGCTCCGGCAGGACGGTGAACAGATCGCCGACGAGGCCGTAATCGGCGACTTGGAAGATAGGGGCCTCGGCATCCTTGTTGATGGCGACGATGACTTTCGAATCCTTCATGCCGGCGAGATGCTGGATGGCGCCGGAAATGCCGACGGCGATGTAAAGCTCGGGCGCCACCACCTTGCCGGTCTGGCCGACCTGGTGATCGTTCGGCATGTAGCCGGCATCGACCGCAGCGCGGGAGGCTCCCACGGCCGCACCGAGACGGTCGGCGAGCGGCTCGATCAGCGTCTTGAAGTTTTCGCCTGATTGCATGCCGCGCCCGCCTGAGACGACGATGCGCGCCGCGGTCAGCTCCGGCCGCTCGCTCACGCTGATCTCGCTCTTCTCGAAGCTCGACAAGCCAAGCGCCGCCGGCGGCGTAACGGCCTCGACCGCAGCGCTTCCGCCCTCGGCGGCCGAGGCGAAGGCCGTGGTGCGCACGGTGGCGACGATCTTCTTGTCGCCGGTCTTGACCGTCTCGAGCGCGTTTCCGGCATAGACCGGGCGCACGAAGGTATCCGGCGACTTCACCTCGATAATGTCGGAGATCTGCGCCACGTCGAGCAGAGCCGCCACGCGCGGAGCGACGTTCTTGCCCATGGTGGTGGCCGGCGCGAGCAGCACGTCGTAATTTTGCATCAGCGGCACGATCAGATTGGCCGTCTCTTCGGCAAGGCGCTCTTTGAGCTGCGGCGCCTCGGCGAGCAGCACCTTGCGCACGCCGGCAAGCTTGGCCGCTTCTTCGGCAACGCCTCCGGCATTCTCGCCGGCGATAAGGATATCGACCTCGCCGCCGAACTTCGCAGCAGCGTCGAGCACCTTGGCGGTCGCCGGGGCCAGAGTCTTGTTGTCGTGCTCGGCGAGAAGCAGGACCGCCATCTTAGAGAACTCCCGCCTCGTTCTTCAATTTCTCGATGAGGGCGGCGACGCTGTCGACCTTGATGCCCGCCTCGCGCCCCTTCGGCTCGGCGACGCCGAGCACCTTGAGCCTCGGCGCGATGTCGACGCCGAGCGCCTCTGGCGTCGTCTCGTCGATCGGCTTCTTCTTGGCCTTCATGATGTTGGGCAGCGAAGCGTAGCGCGGCTCGTTGAGCCGGAGGTCGGTGGTGATCACCGCCGGGCGCGAAAGCAGCAGGGTCTCGAGCCCGCCGTCCACCTCGCGCACCACGCGCACCTTGCCGTTGGGAAATTCGATCTTCGAGGCGAAGGTTCCTTGCGGCCAGCCGAGCAGACCGGCCAGCATCTGGCCCGACTGATTGGCGTCGTCGTCGATCGCCTGCTTGCCCATGATGACGAGGTCGGCCTTCTCGTTCTCGACCACGCGCTTCAGCACCTTGGCGACGCCGAGCGGCTCGACCAGCGCGTCAGTCTTCACCAGAATGGCGCGGTCGGCGCCCATGGCGAGCGCGGTGCGAAGCGTGTCTTGCGATTTGACCGAGCCGATCGACACGGCGACCACCTCGGTCGCCTCCCCGCGCTCCTTGATGCGAACCGCCTCTTCGACGGCGATCTCGTCGAACGGGTTCATCGACATCTTGACGTTGGCGAGGTCGACCCCGGTGCCGTCAGACTTGACGCGAACCTTGACGTTGAAGTCGACGACACGCTTCACAGGAACGAGAATCTTCATGCGGCTATTCTTTCCCGCACGTGCTTTTGTTTCCCCCCGAACGCACACGAAGCACGTTATCTCGCAAGTGCGAGATGGCCCGGACGGTACTGCCGGCAACCGCGCAAGTCAATGGTTTCTAGGCTTTTCGAGCGGCTCTCAGGCCCCTCCCCGCGTGCGGTCGAACAGCGGTACACCGCGCCGCCGCATGAACAGGATCAGGATCGCACCTGCCGCCAAACCCCCGATATGCGCCCCCCAGGCGACACTCTCCTCGGTATCGATGAGGAGGTTGGCGAATTGCGCGAGAATCCAAAAGCCGAGCGCCCAATAGGCAGTGATCTTGATCGGAATGCGCCACAGCGCGAGCACCCAGACCTTCACGTTCGGGTGCAAGATCAGATAGGCGGAGATGATGCCGGCCACCGCACCGCTTGCGCCGATCAGCGGCAGCTCCGAGTTCGGCATGAGCCAGGAATGGACGACCGCCGCGAAGATCCCGCACATCAGATAGAACATGACGAAGCGGAGATGGCCCATGGCATCCTCGACATTGTCGCCGAACACCCAGAGGAACAGCATGTTGCCGAGGAGATGAATCCAGCTTCCGTGCAGGAACATGTAGGTGACGAGGGTGAAGCGGTCGGGCACGAGGAAAGGCGACAGGATGGTTTCGTCGCCAAGTCCGTGCCCCATGAGCTCGGCCGGGATGGCGGCGAAGGCCGCGAGATTCTCCTCGTCGAGCGGAATGAACCAGCCGGTCTGAAAGATGAGGTAGATGGCGATGTTGAGGACGATCAGCGAGACCGTCACATACTGATAGTCGATGCTCTTTAGCGGATTGGTGTCATGGAGGGGGACGAACACGGTGACACGCTTGGGGGCTTCGCTACCGGTTCTGGCCAGGGACCCACAGCACGTCGGATTGGCCCTTATCGTTGGCGTAGCGGGCCGCGACGAACAGAAAATCCGAAAGCCGGTTGATGTAACGGAGCGCGCTGCCGCCGACCGGCTCGTTCGGCCGCGCCGCAAGCGCCACCATGAGCCGCTCGGCGCGGCGCGAGATCGTGCGCGCAAGGTGCAGAAAGCTTGCCGCTTGCGTGCCGCCCGGAAGCACGAAGGAGCGCAAAGGCTGAAGCTCGCGGTTCAGAGCGTCAATCTCGCTTTCGAGCCGCTCGACTTGCGCATCCGACACCGACAATCGCCCCCGCGCGTCCTTGCTTTCGTCCGGGTAGCAGAGCTCGGCGCCGAGATCGAACAGATCGTTCTGGATGCGCGCGAGCATGGCGTCGAGCGCTTGGTCCGATCGCGTGTGCAGCCTGGCAAGGCCTATTGCGGCGTTGGTCTCATCGAGCGTGCCGTAGCATTCGACGCGAAGGTCGTATTTGGCCACCCGGCGCCCTGAGCCAAGCGCGGTCGTCCCGTCGTCGCCGGTGCGCGTATAGATCTTGCTGAGAACGACCATTGCCCACCGCCACGCTCGCGCGGATTCAACCTTTAGAAGTAACGGCTAGCCTAACTGGACGCGAAAGGGGGTCAAGCCTTCGTGAAAGGGAACAGTCACCGGACTCAATACTTGCCGGAGAAGTAGATGGCCGCCATGACGAGGCAAAGCGCGATGAATTGCAGCACCACGCGCCAGCGCATCAAGGTCTGGCTGAGGTTTGGGCTGCCGCCACGCATCATGTTCCACAGGCCGAGCAACAGCACGGTGGCGACGGCCGCAAGGGCAAACGGAATGATATAGGCCGTCAATGTATGCATGGCTGACCCCTGGTCGGCGGCTTTTCATGGGTTGTAACGCTTTGGCGGGACAAGCGTTCGGCGCCGCGAGCCGAATTCTAGTTCCGCCTGGCCACGGCGTCGAGGGCACCCACGGGTAGCATCCTGCGTAACAGGGCCACGGCGTAGCTCGGGAGGGTGACGTAGTAGCGAAATTTGGGCCGCTTGCTCTCCAAAGCATGCACGAGCTTGGCGGCCACGGCCTCGGGCCCGAGCTTGAAGGTCTGCTTGCCGCCCTCCTCCATGCGGGCGATACGGATCTTGTAGATGTCGCGGTGGTGCGAGGCGTCGAGATCGACGTTTCGCCGGTAAGCCTCGATCGCATGCTCGACGAAGCGGGTGGCGATCGGACCAGGCTCGATCAGCGCCACATGGATGCCGGAGCCGGAAAGCTCCATGCGCAACGTATCGGCCAGGGCCTCGACGGCGAATTTCGAGGCCGAGTAGGCGCCACGATAGGGTGCCGCGATGAGCCCGAGCACCGAGGAGCAGAACACGATCCGGCCTTCGCCGTTCGCGCGCATCGCCGGAATGACGCGGCGGGTGAGATCGTGCCAGCCGAAGACGTTCGCCTCGAACTGGGCGCGAAGCACTTGCGGCCTGATATCTTCGAGCGCGCCGGGCTGGCCGTATCCGCCATTGTTGAACAGCGCGGTGAGCCTTCCGTCCGTCGCCGCGAGCACATGCTCGGCCGCGGCTTCGATCGAAGCCGGCTCGGTATAGTCGAGATAGAGGCTCTCGACCCCGACCTCATCCTTGAGGCGGGCGATGTCTTCGGGCTTGCGCGCGGTGGCGAACACGCGCCAGCCGCGCGCCTTCAGGGTCTCGGCCGCGCAAAGCCCGATGCCCGACGAGCAGCCGGTGATGAGGATCGACCGCTCAGGGATCTGGTCGACGGTCAATGTGTGGTTGAGTCGCTTCCCTCAGGCGGAAGGACCT
>CAVZLT010000012.1:0-83979 GCA_963776235.1 uncultured Alphaproteobacteria bacterium | reverse complement strand
CCCGGACGCAAACCTGAAGAAGGCTGAGACCTTTTATAAGAGCGAGCACAAGGGTTAAGGCTTTGACGCCTGCCCAATAGTAAATGAAGGGCCCGTATCCTCGCGGGCCCTTCGCATGTGGCCCGGCGCTCATTTTTAACGGAGGTGAGCCTTGGCCAGCGTAAGCCAACATCTTCGGCCTGCTGCCAGTAGAGACGTAAGGCAGAGTTTTTAGCGGACCTATCGGGGGAACGGCCACGTCGATACCACCGCTCAGAAGCTAATCGAGCCTTGGAACTTCAGCGCCACGTCCGACGCGGCATTTGTCAGTCCAAACCGCACGCATGCGCATGCGATAAGTTGTCTTCAGCTGGAAGTGACGATTTTCGGGCAAGAAACGAACAGTCAATGCGCACTTACAGAACTGAAGCCTGGACGCTGATGACGGTTTTCGCCATTGCGGCCCTCGTGCTTGCATTTGGCCATATCGCCGAGGAGGTGATTGAGGGCGACGCTACAAAATTCGATCAAACCATCCTTCTCTTTTTCCGCAGCGTCAATGATCTGTCGGACCCCATCGGGCCTCCTTGGGTTGAAGAGATGGCTAGAGACATCACTGCCTTGGGCAGTTATGCCGTACTTAGCGTCGTCGTATGCGCGGTGATCATCTATCTGCTTATGGCAGATCAACGGGCGGCCGCCTTTTGGATTTTGGCAGCGGTCGTAGGCGGAGTTCTGCTGAGTAACGCCCTGAAACTGGCCTTCGAGCGTCCGCGGCCGGACATCGTGGCTCACGCAGCCCGCGTCTTCACCACTAGCTTCCCAAGTGGACATGCGACCCTATCGGCCATCACCTATCTCACCCTCGGCGCCCTCCTAGCGGGTCTTCATCAATCTCTACGGTTCAAGATCTATTTCCTCAGCCTGGCGATCCTACTCACCATCGCCGTCGGCATCAGTCGTATCTATCTCGGTGTTCACTATCCCACCGACGTGCTCGCCGGCTGGTGTATCGGTGCCGCCTGGGCGGCCTTTTGTTGGACTATCTTCAACTGGCTGCAGCGTTACGGGCAGGTCGAGCCACCCGCGAGCTAGCCCTCTTGGCCCGACATTTTGATGGTACGCCTTACTGAAGACCGGCAAAGGATTGTTGATGTAGTCTGTGCGAGTTCGCCTTATTGGGCTGACATTTTCCGTGACGGCTACATTCGTGGAAACGGCGTGAGCAGGCTGAACGACACCAAGTTCAACCAGGCTAATGCAACTCAGTAATAGAGCGATCAGGGTGAGCAGGAGTTTGGTCCATTTGTCCATGATTGCTCTCCATTGGCATGCAGCTTATCGGCCACGCGGACGGCCAACACCGTCACGACGAAGGCCACGGCGACCGCAGGACGCCGGTTCCCGGAGTCGCTACGACTTGTCCTTCAGACTCATTGTTGCGGCACGGCATAGCGACATGAGCTCATCGAGTTCTCCAGGCGGAACTTTGCGTTCCCGATTTAACTTTAACAAGGAGACGCATTTAACAAGGAGACGCAGCCATGGATTGGAATCGTGTGGAGGGCAATTGGAAGCAGTTCAGAGGTAGCGTTAAGGAGAAGTGGGGCAACCTCACCGATGACGATCTCGATGTCATCAACGGCCGACGCGAGCAATTGGAAGGGAAGATTCAGGAACGCTACGGCATTGCTAAGGATCAGGCCCGCCGCGACGTGGACGATTGGTTTAAGTCTTTGCCGTAGGAGAGTTGCACAGCCTCGCGCTGTCAGAAGGTGGTCAGAAAGGCAGCGGGGGCAATAAAGCCATGCATCCTGGTCCGGGCTTCGGCTGACGCCCTTTTCTTATCCACTGATGCGAAAGCGTGATTAGCGCGTCGGATCGCTTAACTGCTACAGTGAATCCGCTTCCGTTTGTGAAGCTCCAGAAAAGCAAACTTAGCCCCGTCCCTAGCGGGGCTTTTTGTTGCGGGCGTCGGCTTGGGCCCGGGGGCCTTTTCTGCGCCAACCATTCTTAAGCGAGGTTATTATCGCCGTTATGGGCAATCCCGGATTGCCCTAGGTTCCTGCGTTGCGTATCGGGAACCGGGAAGCCCTGCGAGGCCCCCCAGTGGTGGCAGGGCTTCTTTCTTTCCCGACTTCGTCTTTCAGCAGGCGCGCCAGCCGCTTCCTTTCGGCTGCTTCTCATTGAGGCAATCCATGGCGGGAACAGTGATCTACGATGCGCATCCGGCAATGTTCCGGGCGCATCCCTTCTGGTTCCTCGGCTACATTATTCTAATTCCGGTATTCGGCCTCGGCATCGTGCTGCTTCTCTACTGGTACGTTCAGTCGAGGGCGACGAGGTTAACGGTGACCGACAGTGAAATTGTGTATGCGAGGGGCATCCTGCGCAAGGCTCGTACCGAAGTGTCGCTGAAGCACATCCGCTCAGTGAATATGACGCAAGGGTTCTTGAACCGGCTTCTTAGGGTCGGGACACTCCAGGTTTTCACCGCAGGTGACCAGCCGGAATTTACCGTGCCCGGCATCCCCCTTCCAGGCACAGTCAGAGAAGCCATCTCGAAGGCGAAAGACCAACAGGATGACAAGGATTGAACGCCGGGCCAGCGGCAGTTGGGGAATTGAAGGAACTTCGGATCGCAGCTCAAAGTCTAATAGCTGCGAGGACCAGTCCTGAAAGTGGTCCCCCCGCCCATAGGACTGGGTCTAAAGAAGCCCCGTGATTTGCGGGGCTTCTGCTTTTGAGGCGTCGGCTTCGCCGGCGCCCTTTGCCACTCTCAATGACAAGCGTTTGGCTTGTTATGGTCGCATTCGCAACAGCAGCCCTTACCGGCAAAAGTACCAGCCGCCATCACCCGCTCGGAAATATCCGGTGTTGGGATTGAATGATGGGCCATAGGTCATGCGGCAGTAGTTGAACCAGCCCGGGCTCCAAGGTGGTGGTCCATACGCCGCGGGACCATAGTAAGCGGGTGGCGGCGGACCGGGCACCACATAGACCTCCCTTGGTGCAAGTGTACTGCCAACGATGGCGCCGACGTCAAATCCAAGAAGTCCCGCCCCAAGAGCGTTTCCGTGCCCTGCATTTGCGGAACTCGACAGTAGGGTGAACCCGATCGCGGTCGCGAACGCAAAGCCTAGCTTAACTGACTTACTCATGTTCCCCGTCCTCGATTGTTTTAGTTACCCAAGCCTAGGCTGGGCAATTGAACGCCGAGTTAAACTCGAGGCTTGATGGCGCCAAAAACGCAGTACCGGTTACGAGCATCGAAAAAAGGGGACCCGCTACTTCAAACCCCCAACCCCTCCCTCAGCATGCCATTAGCTACCCGTTCTCGCCGGACTTATCATCTCCAGCTTGATGCGCAGTGGGTCGGGAAAGGCCGCGCCATCTGCACCTCAACCCGCACCGGACCAAGGCGGCGGATTGGGCGACATATTGCGGCAGATCTTTAGACAGGGAGCGCCGGAATCCGATGGGCCGGCTACAAGCCCGGCGCCTCAAACCGCGCCGAAGCAGGACGGCAGCCTCCGCGATAAGCTTGGACCGGGGCCCGGCTATCAAATTCCTACGGGCGGCCAACAGAGCCCCGTTCCGACGGACCCTGGCGGCCAAGCCGTCCCTGGCGGGGACATCCTCGCGCAGATCATGCGTGAGTTGGCGAAGGCAATCGAGGACGGTCGCCTCAAGCCGGTCGTGGTAGGCCCCATTGAGATCGGCGTCCCTGGACAAGCCGCACCTTCTGGCCAAACGCAGAATCCCATGGGAGACGTCTTCGGTCAGATCTTGCGTGACCTACTTGGTGGCAAGGGTGGCCAGTTAAAGCCGGCAAGCCTGGCCGATGGCATCGGCTCGGCAGTCTTCGGAGATCGGCTTGAAGCCGGTCGGAATATTGAGCAAGCGCAACTCGAAAGCCTGCAACAGGTGTTTGACCGTTACGGTGGGGCTCAACGTTGACAGTTCGATTTCAGCGTCAGCTCTCGCCCATCATGCGATGACTGCTTCCCTCACGCAGCGCGCGACCGCCGTATGGGAGAGTCCAGGCAGCGGCAAGTCAATGTCCGCTATGGGTCAGTAGCGGCCATTCCTTGGCCTCCGAGCGGTGTCCGCTAAGTGCCAGAAGCGGACATCGAGGTCCTCTGCATTGCGTAGCCGATAGTTGCTCAACGCGAGTCGCTCAACTCAACTTAGCCCGCCACATTAGCGGGCTGTTGGTTGCGCCTGAGGAAACTATTTTCCTTCTTGCAGTCCGGTTACTTTTCGCTTGCTGACGCTGCTTGTTCGAGTGCCGTAGTGGCGCAAAAGTAGATTGAGTTTGAAGGAACTCAATAGCGCGTCAAGGGGGCGAGAGGCAGCGGCGATCATGCCCGTTGCAAGTACCTCACTCCCCATCTGCGTAAGTCGTGCGTCGATCCGAAGCCAATTTGCCCTCCTGGCAAACTCTGCCCTCTGATGTAAAGGCACAGTCTCATCGCTAGCTGCCCTATCAAAGCTCGTAGCCAGGAATGAAAGTCGTTTTGCGGCACCAACAGCCGCAGCCGTGCTCAGCCTTAGTGTACGCATAACAACCCCCCCCGTATGCGTTACTAAACGGTGAGAGCGCCAAAGTCTGACGCTGGGAGGAGTCTACTATCTCCAGCCGGAGTGGTTCCCCACGAGCGGATCTTTCGCAGGCAACTGTAGCATCTCTACCACACGCTTTACCCCCTGCCGACGAGCGGGCCAAAGCGCCAGTACGAGAAGCCAAGGATCAACGGACTCCTCGTTACGGACATGGCCCCAATCCTTTGAACTGAGCTTGTGGCCCGCTATATCTCCCCCCACCCCACCGGCAGCACCGGTCACCAGAGATCGATGACTACCCGCCCTCGCGTCTTTCCTGCGAGGATTTCTGCCGCCAAGGCCGGCACGTCGCCGAGTCTCGCACGTGACATCATGCTGTTGAGCTTCGCGAGGTCGAGGTCTTTGGCCAGACGGCTCCAGGCCTCTTCGCGCTTCTCACGGGGGGTCAAGACCGAGTTCACGCCCGCGAGCGTCACGTCGCGTAGAATGAAGGGCAGGACGGTCGCGGGCAGGTCCGACCCTTCTGCCAAGCCGCAAGCCGCCACTGCGCCGTCGTATTTGATTTGCGAGAGCACGTTGGCGAGGGTTCGGCTGCCGAGCGAGTCCACGGCGCCCGCCCAACGCTCCTTGGCCAATGGGACCCCAGCTTCGGAAAGGTCGCGAGCATTGATGATTTTATCCGCGCCGAGTCCTTGCAGATAGTCGCCTTCCTGCTCAGCCCGGCGGGAAGAGGCGACGACGCGATAGCCGAGCTTGTCGAGTAGCGCGATCGCGACCGACCCCACCCCACCGGCAGCACCGGTCACCAGGACATCGCCCTTGTCCGGCGTGACGCCTGCGTTTTCCAAAGCCAGCACGCAAAGCATGGCCGTGTAGCCGGCCGTTCCGATCGCCATGGCATTGGCGGTCGAAATGTTCTCAGGAAGCAGGATAAGCCAGTCGCCCTTAACGCGGGCCCGCTCGGAGTAGCCTCCGTGGTGCACCTCGCCCAGACCGTAGCCGTTCAGCACGACGCGATCCCCCGTTTGGAAGCGCGGGTCTTCCGAGCACAGCACCCTGCCGGCCAAATCGATGCCTGGGATGAGTGGGAACTTGCGGATGATTGGCGCTTTGCCCGTTATCGCGAGGCCATCCTTATAGTTCACCGTGGAGTGCTCGACCGCCACGGTGACATCGCCCTCCATGAGATCAGCATCCGTCAGCTCCGTGACCGCGACACTTTGCTGATTGCCATCTTTGGTCACGAGCAACGCCCGAAACTTGTCGGCCATATCGATCTCCCTCGGGTCCGCTACTGGCACGTGCCTACTCAGCCGAGTGATGTCTGCTCTAAGGGGGAGAGCGGACGCATCGCGGACGCGCCTATACTTCCGCTAGTGACCCAATGCGGACATTTCACCTGTTCTGCTCATCTGCAGGATCGGAAAGGGGCGTCGAGTCCTGCGCCAGCCAGGCGAGAAAGAGCTTGTAGCCGAGGGCCAAGACGACAGCGCCTATAAAGAGGCCGATGATTCCTGCGCTGAGAAAGCCGCCGATGGCACCCACGAAGATGATCAGCATGGGCACATCGACGCCGCGACCCAATAGAATTGGCTTGAGGATATTGTCCACCGGCGCAACTAGGATGGCCCAGATTAGGAATCCCACCGCGGTGACCGTCTCCGCTGTTGAAAACAGGTAAATCACTACAGGGATCAATACGATCACCACACCCAGCTGGATCACACCAAAAACAAGGCAGATAAGGGTAAGCAGCCCCGCGGCCGGGACGCCGGCTACTAGAAAACCGAGCCCCGCAAGCAGCGCCTGGATCAAGGCGACGCCGAGAATTCCGCTAGCCACACTGCGCACGGTCTGCTCGGCGACGCTCGCGAACTCCAGGCCACGTTCTCCCGCGAGCCGTTTCGCAACCGCGCGCGTCGCCCGGCCCGCGGCCTCAGAATTGGCGAGTAAAGCTCCGGCGATGAGAATCGCCAGTACGAACTGCAAGAGCGCAAGTCCGGCTCCTCCAGCGGCGCCCAGGAGCCAGCTACCGAAGCCCTTCAGTAGGGGACTAGCCTGGCGCAGCGCAGCCTCTAGATCTTCGGATGCGAGGGTCCAGGCTTTGGCGATGGGCTCGCCAATCAGCGGCCAGTGAGCGACGCTATCCGGCGGTGGCGGAATGTGGAGTTCTCCACTCTGAAAAGAGTCCAAGACGTAACGCGCGCCGCTCACAAGCGAATCGCCAAGGAGCACCGATGGCGCGACCAACAGAACCAGCATTAACAACGTGATTAGCACGGCCGCAGTGATGCGTCGGCCTCCGAGGGCAGCTCGCAATTTTTCGTAACCGTGAAAGATTGCGACCGCGATGATGGCGCCCCAGACGATAGGTATGAGGAACGGTCGCGCGATTATGAAGCACCAGACGATAAGACCGGCGATCGCACCTATCCGGATCGCCGCTTCCACAGCGCGCTTCATAAAGACGCGCTCGCTCGTTGAAGGTTCTTGCGATGTCATAAGGCGGCGTCAGTGACGTTGTTAGCGATGGGCAACATCTGACCGACCAGAAATCATCCGTCGGCGAATACATCCGCAAAGTGAAAGGCTTCCGCATTGGGCCAAATCGGCTGTTACCTGCCCCCAAATGAGCGGTGCGCAATGCGTAGACATAATTGCGTGCCATTCGTTGCTGGATTCACGTTTCGAGCTACTCCCCCACCTCTCGTTCATCGCGCCGGAAACAGGAAGGTCATCCCAAGCCTGCCGCCGAAACCATGGGGACCGGTGTCGGGAGAATCCATCCAATAGCGCACGCCGCCGACGATGCTGACCGGCTGCCCACCAACCTTGACAATCTTGGAAACTAGGAAGTTGACCGGCGCCAACCATTCGCCCGTCTCCCAGTTGTAAGTATCTTCGCCCTGCAACGTAAAAGTCCACGCCTGCGATGTCGTATAGGCGATGACGGGCTGCAGGAATGTTTCGTTGACATCGGCGCGGTCGGCTTCGCCAGCGAAAGACCAGTTGTGCCAGGCGAGAACGCCCACCGTCCAGCCATTGCCCTGCCAGACAACAACCCCGGTTGGGCCCGCGCCCCATTTCCCGGCGCCGAGCAGTTCATCGGTTGCGGTCGGCAGCAGAAAAATTGGACCCGCGCCCAAGGTAAAGCCATTAAATGTTCGGCTTGGCGAAAAATAAAGTCCTTCCGTCGTGTCGCGTAGACCGGACTGCGAGCCGGAGCCGCGGAAGAGGTCGTTCTGGCTGAACATTACGGGAAGGATTGTTCGCGAGATCACATACCAATCTGGATTGAGCTTAATCGGCACCACCGGTTGGATGTTCACGAACCATTGTGAACCCTCTCTCTCCGAACCGACTTCTCCGTTGTAGTTACCGAAGAACGGTATGCTGATGAGGGCGGCGAGCGGGTTGGCGAGCTCTTCGGCCAAAGCTCTGCTGTCATCCTGCGCAAGCGCGGCTCCACCCCAGCCAAAGAGTGCGGCAAACACGGCTGAACTAACCAGCGTATGCTTCGGATAGGCCTTAGCCGAACCGCTCATATGCATGGGTGAAGTCTGTGCGGTCATGACCCGTCGCTGTCGCGTTCCCCTCTCCTAGCGTCCGTAGTCGGCGCTTAATGCATCAGCGCCAAATTCCGCCAAAAGTTCTCCAGGCTGTCTGTGCCGCCGAAAAGTGTGGTGAAATTAGTCGAGTCCACTAGCACGATGTCTCCGGCTCGCTGCTCGTTTGGTGGCATCCAAAGCAGGCAGTTGAACTCTGTGTTGCCTGCGGCGCTGAACGGGTGCGGACGGTCAAGATCAATGGGCTGGCGTGCAAGCATCTGTACCGACTTGGGGTCCGCGGTCGTCACCTCATAGTGGGGAAGGTGCGGATGGAAATTCAGAGTAGGGACGTTTTCGAGCAGTCCCAAGCTGTCAACATCCCGAAATGATGTGAGCGGCGCGATATCCTTCGTCCCCTTGACGACCGCGGGACGGAGTCCCCAGCGGTTGTGCACGGGTACGTCGAGCCCCTTCATCAACGACCGAGTGTATTGTCCAAATCGTTGCTGGCGAGGAACGAGGCGGTCGCCGTGGTGCCTGTACTCAATCTGCCGCTGCTCCATGTCCTCGGTAAAGCCCACATCATGATGCGGTGCGAGCAGCAGGCACGTGCCTTCACGCTTCAGCCACTCGCGGATCGCGTCAACTTCTTCCGGCAACGCCTCCTGTTCTGAAACGAGATGATCGAGGCCGAACACCATCATCGTGTCGGTGTCGGCCAGGAGCCGTTCGTCGATCAACTGCTTGTAGCCAGCCTGGTCAATCCGCTGGAACACCGCGACCGGGTGACCGGTGACTTCGCCAACGATGTTCTGGAAGCTGAGTGTCGATCGGTGGAACAGCTCTAGTGTCCCTGCAATCCCTTGCAGAAAGTTTGCCGCATCCCACTCCGGCGTTTCATAGTTAGGCCAGGCAACGCGGCGAACCTCGGTCATCGTCGAGAAGCGATTGTCCATAATCGAAGGATCGCGGTTGGATTCCCACGGGTAGCTCCAGGTCCAGTAGATGCTAACCCTTCGCTTGCCACCCGTGTATTTGCGCGGCACGTGGCTTTGATTGTAGGTTCGCGGGGGTTGGATGATACTCATGCGTGTATCTCACCTTGGTTCAGTGGGCATCGCCGAGGGCCGCGAGGTACCGAAGCGCTTTGAGGCCCGGGAGAAAGAAGTAAGCGCCGCCTTTCACTGTAGTGAAGGCCGGCAGGCCGGTGATTTTCTGGCGGATGGGCCTTTTGGGAATCTTGAACTCGAGCGTGCCGTCCTGCGTGCCGATGATCGGATCGCGCTCGTTGCCGAGCTCATGAAAATTACGGTCGTTAGCCCATACATTCTGTGCAAACTCGAACTGTCGGATCAGGCTTGCACAGATGATAAAGGCCGCTATGCCGCGGTCGGTACCATCGTCTGGAGCGTCTTCCGGCAGAGGCAAGCCATAAGTAGCGCCGCGGCGAATCATGCGGCGTCGGTTTATGTTCGCTGCAGTGTCGCGAGGGTTCATGCGACGCATATGCGAACCGAGAGGCACCGCATATCCATGCGGATCCATCTCTTTGTAGTTGAAGTTATTGTTTCGCTGCAGGTCGGCACCTAAGGCGGGATCTGCCTTATCAGGGGCAAGCACGAGTGGAGCGCCGCTCCTCCATCGACCCATAAGCTTGGCGGCCATAAGTTCCTGCTCTTCGGGGGTCTGACCATTCTGGCGGAGAAAGTCACGAAACCGTCCGACATGCTCCTGTAGACGCCGATAGGCCATGTAGCTGCCGTTTCGAGACAAGATTTCTGGTTGCGGCAGGTCTACGGGCGGTCCGTTCTCGTCGGTGTAGCCAAGGATAAATTCCCCTGGTTTGAGTGGCGGGCCGGAGCCGGGCGTTGGTACGTCGTCCGTGCCTTCAATGACTGGCTGCGAGAGCCGATCGCGGTAACCGAAATGGTCGTGTGCAGTGTCGAATGGCGGGATCGCTAGGAGGTCCAGGAACGAGAGCACCTCAACGCCTTCGCATTCCGCTAGGAGCCTTTGGTGCTCTGTGATGCAACGCTCCCGCTCGGCCTCATTCCGGGCAAATAGAATGGCGATGGCGTGGAGATCCGAGCTGGCAAGCCCCCCTATCCAGTTGTCCGGATGATTGGCGCCGGTGTCACCGAGGACGTCTGCGCGTGCGGGCATACCTTGCTTGAACTCCTCCGGGAACGTGGCCAGCGATGTTTCGTCCACGCCTAGAGCCTTGAGGCCGTTCCAAGTGAACGCCACCGTTACCCAGCGCTTGTCCTCATCGACCGAGTCCAGAACATCAGCCGCTGATTGTACGGTTTTGAGAATCTCGTTCAGCCAGGCCCGCCCACTCGAAGCGCTGCGAAACGACAGAAACTCATATCGTCCGGTAAGAGCCGGAGTGCGGGTCAGCAGGATGTGCTGAATATCGTCAAATTCGAGCATGACACTAATGAGGAGTGCCTGGATTCGCTGTTGTGGGAATCACTGCATCTGGTCGAGCATGTTGGAGAAGGCAGCCTTGAGCTTCAGCGCCTTCTTGATCTCGTCGGCACTCACATAGGGATATTCCCCGTATTCAAGGAAGCTTGGGCACTGGTGCTCGCGGACGAACTTGACGAATTCCTCCGGCCTGTTTTTCCAATCTTTAGGGAACCCTTCGAGGTTTTCGAAAACGGTATCAATGCCGGTGGCTCCGAAGAGAGCCACGGCATCCTCGGTGTATTTGTCGAAGTCAGTGTCAAAGATGCCCTGATACATGAAATAGGTATCCCCCTTGATCGGAAAGAGGATCCAGCGCAGGTAGTGCAGCTTGAGCACGGCGAGACAGTCAGGCTGAGAGGCTACCGTCTTCTCGATATTTTTTGCATATTCGTAGAACACCTCCTCCCGACCCGGGATGATCTTCGCCATGATCGAGAAACCGTAGCAGGCGGGAAGTCTTGGGAAAGATCGGGCCGTATCTGCCCTGTTCCACCTTATCTTTCGAGAACCCTCCTTTGGGAATCGCCATCGCCGCGGGATTGGTCCAGTCCTGCTGCTTTGATACGTCAGACATCGTCACGTGCCTTTCATGGGTGGGTGCCTGATTGCTTCACTTCACGAAAATTATCCCCGGCCATTGCGCGTCGGGAAGGTTGACGCTCACGACCAACCTTGCTCGCCTCTGCGCATCGCCTTGTCTGTTCCAGCTCGGCGAGCACTCTAGTCAGCAATTCGTTCTGTGTCCTCAGCAGGAGCTCGATCGCACGCAGCCGCTGCACCATGTCTTGCAGTACGTTGTCCATTTGACGGTTTCCTCGAGGTCTACCTCATCCCCGTCAAAAGTGGTGCTGTCAAAAGCAATTTGGGGAACGACGGTGACGGGCTCTAAGTAGGCGCCAGCGATGGGAAAACGAAGGTAGGGGCGACCCGAAGGCCGCCCCTCTCAATGCGTTGGGCGTCTCAATAGACCCATCGACGGCAAACATGCCCTGCGCCCCACAACGCGCACCTGCGGACTTGGCGGCGGACAACTCCGTAGCCGGGTCTATACGCACGGTAGCCGTACCCACGGTAGCCGTACCCGCGGTAGCCGTAATGCCGATACCCGCCGTAACCCCTATAGCGTCCATGGCCGTAATAACGCACTTCGGTCGTCAATCCGTCCGACTTATGAAGCGGCGGAGGCGACATGGCTTCTGCGGATGTTGCAACAGCTAAAGCAAGCGCAGCGAAAGCGATCAACCTGATCATTTCTTCTCTCCCTGTTTCAATGCACAGATACGTCGCGACAAATAAGAAGCCCCGGGATAACCGGGGCCTCCATAGACCAGTCTATTTGGAGGGGCCACTTGTTGAGTGAAAGACTGGTCCTGGGGTTTAATGCGGGCTCGCGCGGCTTTGTTCCCGGGGTACGTGGTAGCTGAAGCCCCTCAATGTCCCATGGCGAAGATTTTGAGAACCAGCGAGATGGTGCACGCGAGCCTTGAGGTGTGGCTTTACCCACTGAGCACTGGCAAATCGAAGTCGAGGGATCGGAGATTGGTTGACGCTCGCGTTTTCGAGAAGCGTGAGCAGTTGTGACGGCTTACGTGGAGCCGCAAGCCCGGCAGCACGGACGAATACTACGACATCGATTTTTGGGTAAATCAGAAAACCGGCAAGCTAGAAGTCGACAATGTCAAAGTGCACAAGGTCCCGGTGCAGGAGGACGGCGTCTGGACGCAGGTGCCCCGCTATACTTTCGAAGGCATGGATTTCGAGGTCACCAATTAACGCCGTTTTGATATTGCGTGCCGAGGGCCGTTGCGCCAGCAACGTAGCCTGCGAACTGTAACGGGCACGAACGCGGTCGAGATGTCCGCTATTGGCACTAAGCCCATCTCGCTAGATGAGACAGTGTCCGCTTAGAGCCACGTTCTTGACGCACACGGGAGGCTGCAAATCCGCATCAATCGCGCTTAGGCTCCGGCGTCCGCTTTTGCAGTAGTCGCTGAAAAGCTCCTGCTAATCTTTGGGCATCCTCTACGGTTAGGCGGATGCCAAGTGGTGGCTCATTGGACCTGTACACCACAAGGTAAGGCAGCCTCTCAGGGCCAACGATTAGGCCAAGTCGTTTCGGATCAATCACTACCGCATCAGAGGGTGGGGCACCGGTTGTGTCGGTTCTGCCCTGCGCTCCACGTGCCTTTCGTGCCGAGATGTGGCAGTCGGCAAAGATCGACATTGCTGCCGTGAAGTCTGACGTGAGGGCTTCAAAGCTGGTTGCCGACCCGTCGGTGAATTGCAGCGTGAAATCGAGCAGCTCCCCGTCTTGTGAATGACGGGAGTCGCTTACCGCTCTGAGCAAAGGCACGTCTGCCATTAGCTCATACTCCTGGTCTCAACCAGGGCGCGAGAGTAGCACGCTACAACACGCCGATAACCAACAATCCTATGGCCATAACGACGACCATGAGGGATGAAGCTGGATCAAATCTCCGCTTCCCAGCCACGCCCAACGTCCGCTCTTGGCACTTAGCCGACATCAATCCCAACCCTGAGCATGTCCGCTCTTGGGGGTGAAGCGGTCATGGCCCATCCGTACTTCAGCGTCCGCTAATGACCCAAAGCGGACATAAGGGCGGTTGGCCTTTTACTCAGATAGCTCGTCGAGGATTCTAGCGCGGTCCTCCTCGCGCGATCGCTGCAGCACTAGAAACGCTTCCAGGAGGCGCATAGTCTCGGCAGTATCGTGGCAGTCGTCTCGCTCCAACTCTACGATCAGCCGCTGCTGCTCGGCGATAAAGGCCTTACCCTCCGCGACGCCCTGTTCTACTTGGGCGAGCTGTCGCAAAAGAATTTCCCTGTCCATGCGCTGCGTCTCCCCAGACTTGCGATACGTCAGGCAGCTTCGGGACCATCGAGAGAAAAAGGGTTCCTAGCTTCGTCACAAAGGCGGCCAAGCTCTTCTTTCGCTTTTGGACTGTGAAGCCACAGAAAAGCGTCTTCAACAGATGCACTGTGAAGCCACTGATATACCTCCTTTAGGCCGGGCTCGAACTGCAATTCAAATGCGACCGAACGCCATCCACTGAACTTGCCGGAGCGGGCGAGTTCGCGTGCACGCGCTTGCATGCGCTCCAAGGTCTCATTCATGACTGCACCCCAACTTAGGTTAGGGCGAATTATTGCGCTGATTGGCGTGAGAGAAGCCATCACTTAGGGGTTACGCCCAATGTGACCCGCGGGCTTTCAGCCCGGAAAACGGCAAGGAGTGTGGCTCGACAATCACGCCCAAGGTGCATGTCCGCTTGTGGCACAAAGCGGACCTCAGCGCGTGACGGCACGACGTCGGCTTTTGACCCAAAGCAGACGTTCTGAAAAGCCACCTATACCTCCGGCTCGGCTTCAACTTTTGCTAGCATGATGGCGATTTAGCGCGCGTAGCCATCCACAGATTGCAGGTCATAAATCCGCTCATACGTTGGCCGCGATTTTCGTCACAAGTTGACCGTTCTGTGACGGGCTTTAAACCCGACCAAATTCACTGTCGGGCGGGGCCATTCTCCACATGTCACGAAAGCTTTGGGTCGCAGGGTCAGTCAACCCACTGGCCACCATTCGGCGGCACCGGTTGGCCATGCCCGTCATAACGGATGATGTTTGGCAGCTTCGCGAACACGTCAGCTTCCAAGCGGTCGGCGATCTCATCAAGAAGCGTTGGACCCTTGTCGAGACACTGCCGACGCAGACACTCCCGCCAGTCATAGCCCTGCCGATACGCCTGCCTGACGCTCTCAAGCACTCCCGGCGTTAGGTGATGCATTCAGGTCCGAGAGCTTCATTTCAATCTCCAAAAGACGAGTACCGGTTAAGAGCACCGGTGAGATGGGACCCATGTTAGCTACGTTAGCTATGGGTTCCGTGTGGCTTTGTGGGCTGCGGATGTGTGTGGGATAGAGCGGGAGGCACCACTCCACAGCGAAGTATTGGGCCACCCGCGAAAAGGTTATATGCCCCTAGGTGGGCCCCATTGGCGCTACAGGGCTGGGGAACAATGTTGGGGCCGACTGCGTGCCATATTAGCCATGAGTTACACGGATGGCTATGCACATGGATGAAATGCTCGGTTTCTACGGTAGTGCTCATTAACCTACCCGCCTCCATCCGTTGGCACATCGCCTGGCTGCCGAGGCCAAGGGGGAGGGGGTCGAGGCGAGAACTGGACACGGAAGCGCCCATCCAAGCCACCCTCTCAACTGACCCTGCTCCGGGGCTGTGCGGTGAGTTATCCGGGTACTCACGATACTTCCTGAGGCGCAGTCCCCCCTTTGCCTCTTCGGACGTAGTGAGCTTGGCAGCATTCTCGATATTGATGATGGTGCGAGGTGTGCCTGTCTTGCCATCGCACAGTGTTAGCTTGCGGGTAGTGCCCAGAGCTAATAGTGCGCGGGCTGCGTCATGCTCTGGGTCGCGGCTGTTCTCCACCAGAAGCTTGCCCTCGAATAGGACAGAGTAGAGATAGCCGTCGCGTCCTCCGACCCATCTGGGATGCAGTCTGGCCTTGAGCGTCATCACACAATCCCGTCGCCGTATTTCGGCTTGTCAGGATCGTACCTGGTGCCGTCTCGCTCGATCTGCCTGATGTGATCTTTCCACCGCTGCTCGCGGTCGCGCTGTTCCGACCATGATGGTCCCGATGGCCTGTGGCTCTGGCGGCATCTCAGGTTCTGCGAAGGGGTCCATTGCGGAGCCCTCTGGGATGTGAGGTGACCCCTTAAGCTGATTGATCGCCCAAGGAACCTGCACGATCTGATACGTGTCGCCGGGCCGGATCTTGCCGTCCGCCTTCAGGCGCTCAAGCTTCGCATCTGCTGTCTCAACCGCATCACCAACGATGAAGTGAAATGCGCTGCCCTGGGCGCCGAGGTCGGCAATCTCTTTGCGAAGCCGCTTCAGCTCTTTCCCTAGGTTATTGCTATTCGACACGGCTTCAGCCTCACGACGTTGCTCGTGCAATTCTCAGTCTTGCGCTTCTCGATGGCGTCGCGCAGCTCCATCGATCTCCGCGCCGTATCTGCCAATGGTCAGAGCGTTGTGAATCTGTGTGATGGTCTGCACGTAGCGAGTTAGGTCGGTCGTGCTCAGATCGCCATGCCGCGCCATCTTGTAGAGCTTCGACATCTCAGCCACGCAATCCTGCTCAGTCTTCAGCGTCGAGACCCGCAGTCGCTTCTTTTTTTCTTGTTTATCAATCAAGGTTTAGCTCCCTTCACTAGGGCCGTTGCGGCGCCAATAGCAGTCAACTTAGGCGCGTTTGCCCCGCCCCTAAGGCCGAAATCAGCGCAGCCCAGTCGCGCTTCATGGCGGTCCCCCTGGGGTCGGAGGAGGGTCCTGACCGAGGATGTCCACATTCCTGGGAAACCGCCTGCTGCCTGCCGGGGAGAGGCCGGCGGTGTGTCGTCGTCGTCGGGTGTAAACATAATTAGCAGGTAGCGGTGGCTCCGGAATTCGCAAGCGCCCTACCCGATCCCGTAAGTTTCGTAAGATTGGGTGAGGGTGGCGATCATGCCGCGGCCCCTTCCTCAAAATCCGGCTCGAATGCCCCAGGCTCCCAGGTAGGGGTTTTCCCCTCTCCTGACCCTACCGACCCTACCAACCCTACCTTTTTGTTCTTATTCATCAAATTAGTAGGGGCGGTAGGGGCGGTAGGGTCACCCCCGGGCAGGTAGCTTTTCCACGCCAGCTCGTAGTCAGAGCGGTGGTAGCCCTGGTGGTTGGTGCCACTGATTTTCACCTGGGCCGACTTGATCCGGTACGGCCGCAGCATGTCGGCCAACTGGCGGCCAGTGAGCGGCTTGCCCCTGATGTCGAGCCACGGGCTTTCATCCCGGCCGTGGAGCCGGTCGAGCAGGGTAGTCGTGTGGATCTTGTCGGCGTCGAGGAAAGCGTCCTTGATGTGGGAGAGCAGCTCAACCGCACCCGTGACGGTATCGTCCTTGGCGGCGCCGGTGAGGTAGATCGCGGCTGCCCTAGCCCGGTCTGGCCAATCGCCGCCAGCTGCGTCCGCGACGGCAAGCAGTGGCTCCCAAATATCGGCCGCCCTGTCGGTGATCTCCGGCGGCATGGCGACTTCATCGACGCTGATAGCGGTCTCAACCTCGATGGCCCATTGCTCCAGCGCCTCCATGATCGGCTTCGCCTCTGCTGTGTGGTACTTGAGCCTGAAGTCCTCCTTCGGCTCGTCGGGGGCACGGCGGCGCATGTGGATGAAGATGGCCCTGGTAGCCAGTGCGGGGGGGAGTTCCTTGAGGCCGGCCACGGCAAGCGCGGCATAGGAGGGGAAGTCAACGACGCCTTCGCCCTTGTTGATGCACCGCGTTGATCTGGCATTGCGCCGGTAGCCTGCATTCAGGGCAGCGCGAAGATCGCTCATGCCCTCCTCGCTCTTGCTGAACACGTTGTCGATCTCGTCATAGAGGATCGTCGGGATTTCCTTGTTCTCGTGCCCCTTGGCGATCACGCGCACCATTGATGCCGCTGACATGCTGAAAGCCATCCTGGGGAAGGGCACGAATAGCTCCGTCACCTCAAGCGCCCGCGTCTTGCCGCTCTCCGGCAGCGGCGACATGAAGGCTAGGCGGGGCGTGGTGTCCCAGAGGTTCATAAAGTGCGTATGGCCGGTCCAGAGAACGTGCGCGGTGATCGCATGCTCCGATGGATAGACCACGAACCTCCGAAGATAGTTCTCGACCAGGTCGAGCGGACAATAATGTCCGTTGCCGGTCCCGTTGCCGTTTCTCATTTCCCGTTTCCCTTATTGGTTAAGCAGCCTGGAACGGCCTGCGCGAAAGCATCGAGCTTCCTCGCCAGCAACGCCGCGTCGGCTTGCAGCAATGTCCATTCCACATAGATTTCGTCTTGGCGGCGCTCGATGTCAGCCACCGCATTGACGGCGCGGGCGAACCGCTCACCGAGCTCGTTTGGGGTCATGGCCGCACCTTCTGATAGAGCCGGTCGAGAACCGCTTGCTGCTTCTCGGACAGTGCCGCTTGTCCGGCGATGCCGCGCAAGAACTCGCGCTCCCAATCAGTGAGGGTGTCGTTGTTATCGATGCAGATGCGGATCATCGCCTCATGCGAGGGCGCGGGGCGAATGACATCGCTCCATGCCAGCCCATGCTGCCGGATGATTGCGTCGGCCTTCGCTGCTGCCGATGCTCGCTCACCGTCGTGCGAGGAGCTGAACAGCCCACAGAGTTTGACGACTAGTGTTGCTGCCGTTGTGGTGATGTCCCTCATGGCCTCACCGCCACCCGTGGATTACGGGACCACCGTATGGGCCGCGCCAACTTCTCAGCGGTTTATTCCCGCGCGACTTGGCTAGTCCGGCAGCATGGCAGCGATGATGCGCCATTTGGGGAGACGGCTTAGGCTCGCTGTAGATGTGCTTGGGTGGGGCCAGGTCAACGCGCAGGCGCAGCTTGTCAGCCATGCGATGCGCAGCGATGCGGTCGGCCTGGGTCGCGTCGGGAAAGCGCAGCCTGGCGGCGTCAACATAGCCCTCGACATCGTTATGTTGCGAAATGGTATCGGCGTAGAATTGCACCATCGCGTTTCGATTATGCTTGCCGATTGGCTTGTTAAGCGCCGCCTCCTTGCTCAGCTTTCCGATGGCCCGCGCTTCTAGCTGACCTGCCCTCTGATGCGACACGCCGAGACTGGCGCCGACTTCATCGAGCGTCAGTGACTTTTCCCGCAGGTAGCGATCCGCAATGATCTGCGCCTCGCGGGGATCGAGCTTATCGGCGATGATGGCGTCAAGCTTCTCGCGGGCATGGGTAAGGTTGCCAGCCTGGAAAGTTAAATCGTCATAAGTCTCGGTGGGGATTTTTTCGCCTAGTGTAATTTCCTCGCCATCTTTAGACGTAATCGGTTGGTCGAGCTCAAGCTTCATCGCGCCGGCTGCGATATGACCGCCGACCGCGCGGACGTACTTTATGATCGCCTCTTTGACCCACCATCGCGCGTAGGTCGAAAACCGATAACCGAGGCTGGGGTCGAACTTATCGAGCGCCCGGATGAGACCCGGCTGGCCTTCCGAAACCAAGTCTTCGAGGTTCAGGTCTTCGACGGGAGCACTAGAGCAGAGGGTATATTTTCTAGCGATCCGCCTAACGAGCGGCTGGAAAGCCAGGATCAGCCGGTCACGGGCGGCGAGGTCGCCGTCGCGCTGGTAGAGGCCGATCAGCTCGGACTCGTCCTTGGGGGTCAGGAATTGGGGGCGTTGCGAAGAAAGGCAAGAGCCGCTATCTGATGGCTTGATCTTCTTCTTGCCAGAGGTTGATCGCTTTTTGCCAGCATCATCGGGAATTCGTCGCCGCTCCCCCCACAGGGGCGGCGACACCCCGCTTCCATCAAGCTGAACGAGCATAGCCGACGCCCCCCTCTGGAGCCGTCAGCCTCGCTTGAGTCTCATCCTCAAGCCGCTTCAGCCATTCACGAACAGCAGTTTCAGTGATGCGCCTGCGCGTCCCGTGCATGAAATAACGGGGACCGCGACCAGCCGCCCATGCGTTGTAGAGGCCCGCGCGGGAAATGCGGCAACGCTTGGCGCACTCAACTGGTGTGTAGATTTCTTCCAACATTCGCCTATCTCCGACTTGTCCAAACGTGTTTCGAACGTGACAAGACAGAGATAGACAGAAGCGAATCCGAGTAATTCTATTTAGCGGACGGTTTCTTGGTCTTCTTCGCTAGGGCTGTGATGACCTCGATGGATCGGGCTCGACCCACCCCATGCTGTTTCCCGATCTTTGTCATCAGGGCCGTGGGAGACATTTTGGAGGTGGCACCTCTCGCAACGTACTCCTCGAACATAGTCTGGTCCCTAGACGCGTTCTGACCAGTGGGCCGTCCGCTGCGGTTGAGAAATTCACGCAGACCAAATTCCTTGTAGCCAGCCTGACCAGCGTCGAGCCCTAAAAGCAGCGCGCCCAAAAAAACGTCCTCCTTATCCCCGCAGACCATTGCCCACCGCACGTTTTGGACGCCGAAGAAGATGTCATCGGCCATGGCATGGCGCTTTTTGCCCTTCAGTCTTTCCTTCGCTACGCGCTCGATCTGATCGAGCAGCGTTGCAACGTCATCCGTTGACCAGTCCATCACAGCGCCCTCTGCGCGATGCGTTTCACCTTCTTGTCGCCATCGAATGCGCCGAAGCGCGGCGCTCCGCTGCGTATGGCTTCCGCTACGAAGTCGTCGGCCAAATGCCCGTAGTGCATATCAACCATCCGGGTGTTGGCGTGGCCGAGGTTCTTGGCAACGACGATCAGCGGAACGCCAGCCATGACGGCGAGGCTTGCCCAGGTGTGGCGCAAGGTGTGGAACGACGCGCCCTTGATGCCTGCCCTCTTGCAGGCCTGCGCGAAGGCGTATGATTGGTCGCCGGGTTTCCATTCGCGCCGCACGATCAAGTCATCACCGTCTCGGCCAGCCGTGATCCCGGCGAAGAACTCCGTGCCCTCGTCGGTCAGGATGACGTGCCGGTCCTTCCCCGACTTGCTCTTGCGGATGTGCAGCGAACCATTGTCATGGTTGAAGTCGGTTACGCGCAGCCGGGCGATCTCCTGATAGCGGCAGCCAGTTAGCAGCGCGGCGCGGACCAGATCGCGGAAGTCGCCCTCGCATCGCATTGATCAGGCGCTTGGCCTCCTCGACGGTGAGGAAGCGGGCGCGAGCGATGTTCACACCCCTGAACGGTTGGACGCGCTGCCATTCGCCCAGCTCGACCTTCCCCTCACGCCACGCATGGTTCAGCGCGGCGCGGAGCTTCACCAAGCAGAGGTTCGCCGACGACTGCCGTCTGCGGATCGCTTCGGGGTCGTCAAGTGCTGCGGTAGTTCTGCTCTGCGCCGATTGCGGTGCGGGTGCGGGCTGCGGTGCTGGCAATGCCCTTGTGCCACTTGCGGATGGCGTCGGCCGTCAGCTCCGCGACTGGCGTGTCACCGAAGGTGGGCAGCACATATGTCCTGAACGTGTGCGACAGGTCGCGTCCAGACGGACGCCCCTCGGAATGCTCAAGGTAATCGCGCACCGCGTCACCGACCGTGTAGGCGCCGGCAGCAGCTCGTCGCGCCTCGGGCTGGCGCTCGTCACGCGCACAATCTTGCGCCGTCCAGAAGTCGAGGATGGTGTCGCCGTTGGCATCTTCGCGGTCATCGGCCTGGGCGATGGTGCGCACATCGTATTTGTATGACGTGCCCTCCTTGCCGCCGACAAATTTGCGCACGACCCAAACGCCGCCCGTCTTGCCCTTACGGTAGCCGATATGCAGGCCGCGCCCGATGGCTCTCCAGTAAGGGCTGGGCGAGGGCTTCAGCTTGAGACGCGCCTCACGCGTTTCGATGTTCTTGTCTCTTAATCTGCGTGCCATTTATCCGAGCCTTTCTCCAACCACGGGCAGCTAAAAGGGCTGGTAAGGTCTTCTTCATGTCTACACTTCCTATCCTGTGTAACTCTGTGTTATATACGGGACTAGATAGCAGTTATACAAGGGTGCATGCGGGTGTACGCGGATGAGAATGTTTTTGGCGAATTCCTGCCGGTCTTCGCACTCAAAACCCGGCGGTTAGACGCTAATGGCTATAATGTAGAGAAATGAGCCCGAGACGGCCGGGACCCTGCGGCGGAACCCGGAAGGATCGGGCTCGGTTGATCTGACCCGGGCTTAAGCCAAAAGCCCCGGCCAGCCGCGCTTTTTTCAAGGAGTACGCGTCATGGCACCCCGCGCCTTCTGGACCGGTCATTTGCGGCTTTCGCTCGTCAACATTCCGGTCAAGCTCTACCCGGCAACCAGCTCGGAGCGAACCATCGCGCTGCACCAGATCCACGAGCCCTCGGGCAAGCGCATCCGCTATCAGAAGGTCGCTCCCGGCGTCGGACCGGTCGAGAACGAGGAGATCACCAAGGGCTACGAATACGAGAAGGGCAAATACGTCCTGATCGACCCCAAGGAGATCGACGAGCTCAAGCTCGAATCCAAGCAGACCATCGAGCTGGCGCGTTTCGTCGACGAGGATGCCATCGACCCGCGCTTTTTCGAGACGCCGTACTACCTGATGCCCGACGGCGACATGGCCGACGAGGGCTACACCATCCTGCAAAAGGCGCTGAAGGACACCGGCAAGATCGGCGTCGGCCAGTTCATCCTGCGCGGCCACGGCAATATCGTCGCCATCAAGCCGCTGGGCAAAGGCCTGATGCTCGAAGTGCTGCGCCACGCCAACGAAGTGCGCGCCGCCGAGCCGCTGTTCAAGGAGATCCCCGAGGTGAAGGTCGACAAGGAAGCGCTCGACCTCGCCAAGGAGCTGATCAAGCGCAAGGCCGGCAAGTTCGAGCCCGAGCAGTTCAAGGACGAATACAACGAGGCGGTGTGGGAGCTGATCAACGCCAAGATCGAGCATCGCGCGCCCGAGATCGTCGAGGCGGCGCCGGGCGGCGCCAAGGTGATCAACATCATGGACGCCCTGAAGAAGAGCGTGCAGCAGGGGAAGGGCGGCGCGGCGGCCAAGACTGCCGCCAAGCGCGGCGCGGCCACAGCCAAGTCGAGCAACGGCAAGAAGGCGGCCAAGGGCGCAGCCAGACGGAAGTCAGCCTAAGCCATGGCGCGGGCTCGGAAGCCGAGACCTGCTTGCCGAGTACAAGGCGAAGCGCGACTTCGGCAAGACGCCCGAGCCTGGACCGAAGCGCGGCAAGGCCAAGGGCAACAGCTTCGTCATCCAGAAGCATGCGGCGCGGCGCACGCATTTCGATTTCCGGCTCGAGCATGACGGCGTGCTGAAGAGCTGGGCCGTGACCAGGGGCCCGAGCCTCGACCCGGCGCAGAAGCGTCTCGCGGTGATGACCGAGGACCATCCGCTCGAATATGGCGGCTTCGAAGGGGTGATCCCCAAAGGCGAATATGGCGGCGGCCCGGTGATGATCTGGGACGAAGGGACCTGGGAGCCGATCGGCGACCCCGACGAGGGCCTCGCCAAAGGCGATCTCAAGTTTCGCCTGCACGGCCACCGGCTGAACGGCGATTACGTGCTGGTGCGCATGAAGCCGCGCAAAGAAGATCGCGGCCGGCAGAACTGGCTGCTGATCAAGAAGCGCGACGACTATGCCGGCGAGGGCGACGAGCCGACCGAACAGTTCGACACCAGCGTGAAGAGCGGCCGGACCATGGACCAGATCCTGAACGGCGACTCGGCCATCTGGAGCTCCAACAAGGCTCAAAAAAAAACTCCAGCGGCGCGAAAGACGTCCGCGGCAACGGCAAAGCCCAAGACAGCGGCAAAACCAAAGCGAAAAAAGTCGCCCGCGCGCTAATCCCTCAATTCGTCGCACCTGAGCTCGCCACGCTCGACACCGAGGTGCCGACGGGGCGGAGCTGGCTGCACGAGGCGAAGTATGACGGCTACCGCATCATCGCGCGCAAAGCCGGCGACGATATCACCCTGTTCAGCCGCAGCGGGCTCGACTGGACGGTGCGCTTTCCGGCCATCGCCGAGGCGCTGCTCAGCCTGCCGGCAAACATCGCGCTGATCGACGGCGAGGCGGCCTTCGTGCTGCCGACCGGCATCACCGATTTCAAATCGCTGCAAGAGCATATCGACACGCCGAACCCGGCCATCCGCTATTTCGCCTTCGATCTCCTGTCGCTCGACGGCAAGGACTGGCGCAAGAAGCCGCTGAAAGAGCGCCGCGCGCAGCTTGCCAAATTGCTGGCGGCCAAGGGCGTATCGGACTTCCTCATCTATGCCGATTACGTGGAGGGCTCGGGGCCCGAGTTCTTGGCGCAAGCCTGCGCGGCAGGACTCGAAGGCATCGTGTCCAAGCGGGCCGACCGGCCCTACATCTCCGGGCGCGGCAAGGACTGGCTCAAGATCAAATGCCTGCGCGGCGAGGAATTCGTCATCGGCGGCTATAGCCGGTCGGACGTGAAGGGCAAGCCGTTCTCCTCGCTCCTGCTCGGCACGTTCGAGGACGGCACGCTTGCCTATTCCGGCAAGGTCGGCACCGGCTTCGATGCGGTGGACTTCGACAGGCTCGCGCGCAAGTTCAAGCCGCTCGAGCGCGCAAGCTCGCCCTTCGCGGAGGTGCCGCGCGAGGAGCGCAAGGGCGCGGTGTGGCTCGAGCCGAAGCTCGTCGCGCAGATCGCCTTCACCGAGCGGACGCGTGACGGCCGGCTGCGGCATCCGAGCTTCAAGGGTTTGCGCGAGGACAAGCCGGCGCGCGAGGTACATCGTGAAGAGAGAGACGACGAGGAGGCCGGCATGGCCACGACGAGAAAAGCTTCAGGCAAGACCTCCGGCGACGCCACCTTCGCCGGCATCACGCTGAGCAATCCCGGCAAGATCTATTATCCCGGCATCGGCCTCACCAAGCTCGACGTCGCTCGCTATTACGAGAGCGTTGCGCCCTACATGCTGCCATACGTCGTGCGACGGCCGATCAGCCTGGTGCGCTGCCCCGATGGAATCGAAGGGCAACATTTCTTCCAGCGCCACGCCATGAAGGGCATGAGCAGCGCTATCAAAGAAGTTCCGATCGCCGGCGGCGAGAGCAAGAAGAAATATCTCTATATCGACGATGCGACGGGGTTGTTCGGGCTGGTGCAGATCGGCACGCTCGAGATCCACGATTGGGGCGTGTCGCTCGACCACATCGACGCGCCTGACCGGCTGGTATTCGATCTCGATCCCGACGAAGGGCTGCCGCTCCCCACGTTGAAGGCCGCAGCGGTCGAGGTGCGCGAGTTTCTCGACGACCTCGGCCTCAAGAGCTTCCTCAAATCGACCGGCGGCAAGGGCTTCCATCTCGTCGCGCCGATCGCGCCGAAGCTCGGCTGGGCGGAGGTCAAGCCGTTCGCCAAGGCGATCGCCGACGCGCTGGTCGCCGCGCGCCCCGACCGCTATACGGCGAACCCGCTGAAGCGCACGCGCGAGGGCAAGATCTTCGTCGACTACCTGCGCAATCAGCGCGGCGGCTCGGCCATCGTCAACTACTCGACCCGCGCCAAGGCGGGTGCGCCGGTCGCCTGCCCGCTGCGCTGGGACGAGCTGAACGGGCTAAAGGCCGCGTCGCCCTACACCGCCAAAACCCTGCCGGCGCGGCTGAAGGCGATGAAGCGCGATCCCTGGGAAGGATTTTTTTCTACCCGCCAGTCGATCACGGCAAAGGCGCGCAAAGCGCTCGGGCTCGGTTAGGCCTTCTCCTCTCTTGCCCCCTGCAAGCAGGGCGGCGAAGATGCGCCTTGCGCGGGGCAAAGGAGCAGGCCATGACGCGATGGACGCCAGACCCGACATTCTATCCCTCGCCCCGGCTCGCCGCCAAGGCGCCAGCCGAGACGCTGGCTTACGTGGCGGCGTTTGCGCCGAAGCGCGATGTCCCAGACTCGATCGCCGTGGTCGATGTCGACCCCGCCTCGCCCACCTATTCGAAGATCGTCGGCGGCATCGACATGCCGCAATTGGGCGATGAGCTGCACCATTACGGCTGGAACGCCTGCAGCTCGTGTCTCTGCCCCAACGCGCCGCATCCGCACACCGAGCGGCGCTATCTCGTGGTGCCGGGTTTGCGCTCCTCGCGCATCTACATCATCGACACCAAGCCCGACCCGAAAAATCCCATGATCGTGCGGGTGATCGAGCCGGAAGAGGTGATCGAGGCGACCGGCTATAGCCGTCCGCATACCGTGCATTGCGGGCCCGACGGCATCTATGTCTCGGCGCTCGGAAACGCGAAGGGCGACACGCCGGGCGGCGTGTTCCTCATCGACCCGGAGACCTTCGACGTGCTCGGCCGCTGGGAGGTCGACCGCGGTCCGCAGCGTCTCGCCTACGATTTCTGGTGGCACCTCGGCTACGACACCGCGGTGACGAGCGAATGGGGCGCGCCGAACACGATCGAGAACGGGCTCGTCCCTGAGATTCTCCTCGGCGCGCAATACGGGCGGCGGCTGCACTTCTGGGACCTGCAAAAGCGCAAGCATCTCCAGGAGATCGATTTCGGTCCCGATTATCAGCTGGTGTTCGAGCTCAGGCCCGCGCATGACCCGACCAAGGCCTATGGCTTCGTCAATTGCGTGATCAGCCTGAAGGACCTCTCGGCCTCGATCTGGACCTGGTATCGCGACGGCGACAAATGGGCGGTGAAGAAGATCATCGAGATTCCGGCCGAGCCGGCCGATCCCGATCTCCTGCCGCCGGTGCTGAAAGGCTTCAAGGCGGTGCCGCCGCTGGTGACCGATATTGATCTCTCGATGGACGACCGCTTCCTCTATGTCGCCTGCTGGGGCACGGGCGATCTCCGCCAATACGACGTGAGCGATCCGTTCAACCCCAAGCTCACCGGCAAGGTGCGCATCGGCGGCATCGTCTCACGCGCGGGCCATCCCGCCGCCAAGGGACCGCTCAGCGGCGGCCCGCAAATGGTCGAGATCAGCCGTGACGGAAAGCGCATCTATTTCACCAACTCGCTCTACGGCGCGGTCGATCCGCAATTCTATCCCGAGGGCATCGACGGCTGGATGGTGAAGCTCGACGCCGGCGCCGATGGCGGCATCGACTTCGATCCGCGCTTCTTCGTGAGTTGGCCGAAGAGCCACCGGCCGCATCAAGTCCGCTTGCAAGGCGGCGACTGCTCCTCAGATTCCTACTGCTATCCGTGACGCGTGCGGGAAATCGCATTTCTATCGCGCTATAACCGTTCTCGTCATGGCCGGGCTTGTCCCGGCCATCCACGTTTTTGATCCTTTAAAGGGTAAATTCGTGGATGCCCGGCACTTCGGCCGGGCATGACGAGTCAATTTGGAAGAGTTTCATTCACAACAATGTCCAATCTCTCCCCATGGCTCGTCCTGATCGCGCTTGGCGCGTTTCACGGGCTCAATCCGGCCATGGGCTGGCTGTTTGCCGTGGCGCTCGGCCTCTATCGGCAAAGCCGGGGGGTCGTGTTGGTCTCGCTGATTCCGATCGCGCTGGGGCATGCGGCGGCGATTGCCGTCGTCGTTTACGCGGTGATGGCGCTCGGCATGGCGATCGACGCCGACGCCTTCCGCATCCTCTCCGGCGTGCTGCTCATCGCCTGGGGCCTCTATCATTTCCTCTACGGGCATCGCCACCGCCTGCATATCGGGCTGCGTACCGGGCTCTTTGGGCTGTTCGCCTGGTCGTTCGTCATGGCGACCGCGCATGGCGCCGGCATGATGCTGATTCCCGTGCTGATGCCGCTGGCCGCGGCCGGAGAGCATGCCCATCACATGCCGGCGACGAGCTCGCTGTGGATCGCCTCGCTGGCCGTGCTGGTGCACAGCCTGGCCATGCTGCTCACCACCGGAATCGTCGCCATGATCGTCTATCAATGGGCCGGGCTCGATTTCCTGCGCCGCGGCTGGATCAATCTCGACGCCATCTGGACCGCGGCGCTGATCGGCATGGGTTTATGGCTGGTTGCTGAGCTGACGCGTTGCGCATTCTCGACCAACGGCCGAAGCGGCTTGCTCTCAGGTCATGTTGTCGAGCTTGGCACCCTATATCGGCGCCGTTCCACGCAACAACCGAAAGAGTGATCCAGTGTCGTCAAGATCATAAGCAAGTCGGCGGTCAGGACCTTCAACACGCCGAAATAGCGGCGCCTGTTCCTTTTTCGGGCTAGGCGACCGCGCTTGCGACGAATGATCTTGCGGTCTGGGCAGCGATCGCGTTGCGCGACTCGAAGAGCTCCAGCGAGGACGGCATGCCGTGTCGTATCGGCGCACCCTATATCGGGCCTTCCACGCAACAACCGAAAGGAGGTGATCCAGTGTCTCAAGGTCATAAACCGCGGTCGCGGATAGCCGGAGTTCTGGATGCTCACCTCTGGTGAGGCCTAGGCGCCGCCGCTTGCGACGCAATGTCTTGCGGTCCTTGGCGGGACCGCGGTCGGACTGGAAGGGCTGCCCCGAGGGGCGGCCCTTCTTCGTGCCGGCCTCCTCGCCTCGGCCAAACGTTAATCCGCATTGAAAGATTGTTCAGACCCTTGGCCGCATTTTAGCGGCCATGGGGGTGAGGGTTGCGTATCTCGTAGCCGCGGGCATCGCGGTTGGCGCATGCCTGGGCGCCTTGGTCGGGTGTGGAGGCGGCGGCACCTTCAACGAAGGACGGCGCGCGCCTTGGCGCGGCGAGACCGAGCATGCCTGCCTCGCCAGCGGCGCGGTGCAAGCGTCCGCCTATGTCCGCCCCATGGAGGAAATCGACGGGCCCGGGGTTTGCGGCCTCGAACGGCCGCTTCGAGTCTCGGGCCTGCGTGGCGGGAATGTCGGGGTTTCGCCGCCCGCCACGATCGGCTGCCCGCTGACCGCGGCGCTCGACCGCTGGATCGCGGCCTCGGTGCAGCCGGCGGCGCAGCGCTATTTCGGCAGCCGGGTGGTGGAGATCACGCAGATCGCCTCCTATGGCTGTCGCGGGCGAAACGGCAACAACTACGGCAACATCTCCGAGCATGCCTTCGGCAATGCCTTGGATATGGCCGCCTTCCGCCTGGCAAACGGCCAGAACATCGTCGTGGTCAACGCCTGGGGGCGCGGCACGGCGCGCGAGCAGGCGTTCCTGCAAGCGGTGTTCGCCGGAGCCTGCTCGGAATTCTATACCGTGCTCGGCCCGGGCAGCGACAGCTATCACTACAACCATATCCACGTGGATCTCCTGGTCTCCAACGCCAGGAATGGACGGCATTTCTGCCAGCCGTCGCCTGGTCGCGTGCCGGTGGCGCAAGCGACGGCCGACCCGAAGGCGACGGCCTCGATCAGGCCGATCCCGTTCACCGGTCCTGCGCACAACTGACCGAAAAGCTGCAACTGTGGCCAGATCGCCACGTCCAAGCCCCGCAAGACCAAGTATGATCGGCTGAGTCGGGGGGGACCGCACCAGGAGAGCCGTAACAAGGCACTGACCGCAGCCATGGGGGGCGCGATGGCAGCCGAATCATTGGTGCAAATGCTTGAAGAGATCGCCGTCGGCCTCAAGGCCGGCGACGAGGAGATCTATGGCTGGCTGCGCCAACAGCTCAAAGAGTGCGGTGCGAGCGAGATTTCCGTCGAGCTTGCCATGGGCGTGATCTCCAGGCTGTTGCCGGAAGAGGCGCAAGGCAATCTGGAAGCCGCGCAAAACTACGCGCGGCGCTGGGCGCATTAGGGTCTACGCGCTGTTCCCTCTCTCCACCGCTGCGAGCGCTCGCTCGAGCCTTTGCCATTCCGCTTCGCCGCCGGGAAGACCGAAGCGCAGCCATGCGGGATGCTCGGCGAAACGCCGCACCACGATGCCGGCCTCGCCCAGCGACTGAAACACGCGGCCCGCGTCCTTGCTTCGCACCAGGCGGAACAGCGAGGTGCCGCCAATCACCTCGAGCCCCGCCCTGACGAGACACGCATCGAGCTTCAGCGCCGCCTCGGCGAGTTTGCCGCGCGTCCGCTCCCGCCACTCAGCATCGGCGAGTGCCGCCGCGCCGATGGCGAGCGCTGCGCTCGAGACCGGCCAAGGCCCCAGCGCCGTGCCGATGCGCGTGGCGATCTCCGGCGCGGCAAGGGCAAAGCTCAGCCTGAGACCGGGCAGACCATAGAATTTGCCGAACGAGCGCAGCACGACGATGTTGCCCTCCTCGACGTGATCGGCAAGGCTCGCGCCTTCAGGCCCGACCTCCATGAAGGCCTCGTCGACCAGCAGCAATCCGCCGCGGCGGCGCAAGCGATCGGCGAGAGCGAGCAGCGCATCCTTGGCAACAAGCCGTCCATCGGGATTGTTCGGATTGACGACGATGGCGATGCGCGCGTCGGCCAGCTGACCGACCTCGGCAACTTCGACCACGTTATGGCCCGCAAGCTCCGCCACGCGGCCATGCTCGGCATAAGTCGGCGCCAATACCGCGGCGCGGCCGCGCGCCAACAGGAAGGCCGTCTGCGCCAGCAGGATTTGCGAGCCCGGTCCGGCCACCACATGCGCCACAGACGGCGCGCCGTAGCTTAGCGCGGCGGTGGCAACGAGATCGGCGAGAGCGGCAGGCTGCGGCAGCCGCGTGAACATGGCAGTCGAAAGCTGCGTGAACGGGTAGGGTTGGGGATTGATCCCCGCCGACAGATCGAGGAGAGGTTCTGGCGCGCCGGGAAACAGCTTGCGCGCGGCGCCGAGATCGCCGCCATGGGCGAGCGGCGAAGCATCGAGGGGAGGCGTCGTGGCCGCACCGCTGACGTTGCTGGCTTTGTTGATCGAGCTCATGGTCGGTTATCCGGACCGGCTGGTGCAGTCGATCGGCCATCCCGTCACCTGGATGGGCCGGATGATCGCCTGGCTGGACCGCCGGCTGAACCGTGAGGGCGCCGAAGCGGAAGCGCGCCGCAGGGCAGGGGCCGTGGCGGTGCTGGCGCTGCTCGGCGTTGTCGGCGTCGTCGCCTTCCTCGTCGAGCAGGCCCTGCTGCTCCTGCCGTTCGGCCTGGTCCTTGTCGCCTTCCTCGCCAGCACGCTGCTCGCACAGCGAAGCCTCTTGTTGCATGTCGCCAGCGTGGCCGATGCGTTGGAGGAGGGTGGCGTCGACGCGGGCCGCATGGCGGTGGCGCAGATCGTCGGGCGCGATACGGCCGGACTCGACCAGGCTGGCGTCGCGCGCGCCGCGATCGAGAGCTTGGCCGAGAATTTCTCGGACGGGGTGGTGGCGCCGACGATCTTCATGCTCATCGCGGGTCTTCCGGGTGCGGCAGTTTACAAGGCGATCAATACCGCGGACAGCATGATCGGCCATCGCAGCGAACGCCACAGGGATTTCGGCCGGACGGCAGCGCAACTCGACGATTTCCTCAATCTTCCCGCTTCGCGGCTCTCGGCGCTGCTGATCGTCGCCGCGGCCGCCATGAGCAAAAATGCTTCGGCCGCAGCGGCTTGGGCCGCGACCTGGCGCGACGGCCCGAAGCACATCTCGCCCAATGCCGGCTATCCGGAAGCCGCCATGGCCGGGGCGCTTGGCCTCGCGCTTGGCGGCCCGCGTGCCTACGAGGGGGCGGAGGTGGACGGCGCGTGGATGGGCGATGGGCGGCGCGAGGTGGGCGTAGCCGATATCCGCGCGGCGCTCGACCTCTACGCCCGTGCCGATGGGCTGCTGATCGCCATCGTCGCCGTTCTCGCCGCGCTCATCGCGCTAGCTTAAGCAGCCGGTCGACGTCGATATGCGCCGCAAGATGCGCGGCAAGCGTGTCGAGCGTCGCATCGACCAGCGCGTCGTAAGCGATGCCGGTGCCTCCGGGCGCGAAGCGGGCGAGCCAGGCCGCGCGCTGGCGGTCGTCGGCAAACAGCCCGTGAATGTAAGTGCCGGTCACCCGGCCTGAGGCTGACATCGCTCCTTCGGCGCTGCCATCGGCGAGGCGGGCAAAGGGGCGCGCGCAGTCGGGGCCCTCGGTCAGCCCCATATGCATCTCGTAGCCCGCGAAGGGCGCACCGTCGAACGAGGTGCCCGCGACCTTCTCCAGCCGTTTCTCCGCCGCGAGCGTGGTCTCGACATCGAGCAGACCAAGCCCGGTTGCGGTTCCCGGCGCCCCTTCGATTCCCTCGGGGTCGTGCACCGCCCGGCCGAGCATCTGATAGCCGCCGCACAGGCCGAGCAGGCTGCCGCCGCGGCGGAGATGCGCGACGATGTCGATATCGAAGCCCGCTTGGCGCAGCGCGGCGAGGTCGGCGATGGTCGCCTTGGAGCCCGGCAGGATAACGAGATCGGCGTCGCCCGGGAGCGCGTTGCCCGGCCGCACCCGCACGAGCTCGACGCTTGGTTCTGCATCGAGCGGATCGAGATCGTCGAAATTGGCGATATGCGGCAGCAGCGGAACGGCGATCTTGATGCGCGCTCCATCCTTGACGGGCCGCGCTCCCTCCAGCGCCAGCGCATCCTCAGCCGGCAGCAGCCGCGCCTCGGCGAGGAAGGGAATGAGGCCGAGCGGCTCCCAGCCGGTCGCCGCCGCGATCAGCGCCATGCCATTGGCGAACAGCGCCGGGTCGCCGCGGAACTTGTTGACCAGGAAGCCTTTGATCAGCGCCGCGTCGTCGGCGTCGATCACCGCCTTGGTGCCGACCAGGCTGGCGATAACCCCGCCGCGGTCGATGTCGCCGACCAGCACCACCGGCACGCCGGCGGCGCGGGCGAAGCCCATATTGGCAATGTCGTTGGCGCGCAGATTGATCTCGGACGCGCTGCCCGCGCCTTCGACCAGAACGATGTCGGCTTCGCCCTTCAGCCGCGCGAAGCTGTCCAGCACGAACCGCATCAGCTCCGGCTTGACCGCCTGGTAATCGGCTGCGCTCGCGCGTCCATAGACTTTGCCTTGCACCACGAGCTGCGCGCCGACCTCGCTTTGCGGCTTGAGCAGCACCGGGTTCATATGCACGGTGGGCGCGACGCGCGCGGCGCGCGCCTGTAACGCCTGGGCGCGGCCGATCTCGCCGCCGTCCTCCGTCACCGCTGCGTTGTTCGACATGTTCTGCGGCTTGAACGGCAGCACCTTCAGCCCGCGCGTGACGAGGACGCGGGCGAGCCCGGCGACGATCAGCGACTTGCCGACGTCGGAGCCCGTGCCTTGAAACATGAGCGCGCGGGCGGACATGGACTCAGAACTCGATGCCTTCCTGCGCCTTCACGCCGGCGGCGAAATGGTGCTTCACCAGCGTCATCTCGGTGACGAGGTCGGCCGCCTCGATCAGCTCCGGCTTGGCATTCCGCCCGGTGACGATCACATGCAGATTGGGCCGGCGCGCTTGCAATGCCGCGATGACGCGATCGAGCGGCAGGTAGTCGTAGCGAAGCGCGATATTCAGCTCATCGAGAATGACGAGGTCGAAGCTTTGATCGGCCATCAACTCTTGCGCCTTGCCCCAAGCGCGCTCGGCCGCCGCGATGTCGCGGCTGAGATCCTGCGTCTCCCAGGTGAAGCCCTCGCCCATGGTGTGCCAGGAGACCTGATCGCCGAACTTGGCCAGCGCGTCGCGCTCGGCCGTATGCCAGGCGCCCTTGATGAACTGCACCACGCCGATCCGCTTGCCGCGGCCGAGCATGCGCAGCGCGAGGCCGAAGGCCGCCGTGGATTTCCCCTTGCCGGTGCCGGTATGGACGATCAGCAGGCCCTTCTCGACGGTCTTGCCCGCCACCTCCTCGTCCTGCCGCGCCTTGCGGTTCGCCATCTTGGCGCGATGGCGCTCGGCCTGCTTGTCGTCGATCGGTTTGCTCATGGGCTTTTCACTGCGACCGGCAGGCCGGCGACCATCATGATCACGCGCGCCGCCTGCGCCGCCAGCCTTTGGTTGAGGTTGCCTTGGAGGTCGCGGAACCGCCGCGCCAGCGCGTTGTCGGGCACGATGCCGAGGCCGACCTCGTTGGAGACCAGCACGGTCGGGCCGGCTCTGGCGGCCAGCGCCTCCAGCAGTCTCGCCGTTTGCGCGTCGATGTCGAAGCTCCCTTCCATCAAATTCGCAAGCCAAAGCGTCAGGCAATCGACCAGCACCGCCGCGTCGGTGGGCGCCGCATCGAGCGCGTCGGCAAGAGCGTGCGGTGCCTCGATCGGTCTGCCAGCCGGCGGCGCGTCTTGCCTTATGCGCGGCGATGCGCTCGGCCATCTCGTCGTCCCTCGGCTCGGCGGTCGCCACGTAGATCCAAGGCTGCGGATAGGTCGCGATCAGCCATTCGGCATAGCGGCTCTTGCCCGAGCGCGCGCCGCCGAGCACGAGCGTCAGCAGCCCCTGCCCGGCGGCGTCACGATTGGCCATGGCTCAGCTTAAGGGGACGAAACGTCCCCGGAACAGCCCGGCCAAGCCGCCGAGCAGCACCCAGAACAGCAGCGTGGTCAGCACCACGGCGACGACAAAGCTGTGATGCAATCCTTCCGGGATCGGCGTCTCGAAGCTTGCCGGCTGCGGCGCGCCGATCAGGTGCGGCGCCACCAGCAGCGCGATCGCCGCAAGGACCGCGACGAGCGAGCGCTGGTAAACCAAGAGGCCAAGAGCCGTCGCCGTGCAGAGCGCGGTCGCCACCCACCAGAGCTGGCGCGCGCCAAGCTCCGCCGCCGGCATGGCCGGAAGCTCGGGCGGAAGGCCAAGCCCGGGGGCGAGCGTGAAGGTGGCAAAGCCGGCCAGCCCCCAGAACACACCCTGGCGCCAATCCTTTATGCCGCCGAACAACTCGCTCACGGCGACCAGGAGCAGCGCAAAGCCGATGCCGGTGACGATATTGGCGAGGACCGAGAAGGCGGTGCGCTCGAAGCCGTCTGCCGGCGCCCAGCCGCCATCGCCATGCTCATGCGCCCCGGCCTGCGCGGCCGCATCGCCATGCTCGTGGACCGGCGCCGCGCTCTGCTCCTCGTAGACCTCAGCCTTGAGGATGAGCGGAACGGTGGAGAGTTGCTGCGCGATGGTCATGCCGAGGCCGGCGATGGCGCCGGCCAGCGCGGCAACAACCACGATGTTGCGGAAATAATCCATGTCGTGCCCTCCCTAGTGGCAAGGAAAGGCCATCGAATGGCGATAGTCGTGCGCGGCGTTGTGCACCGCCTCGATGTGGGAGAAGCCCACGCCGCCGACGATGAACATGCCGAGCAGAGCCGCGGCAAAGATCGGAATGGCGCGGGACAGTGTCAGGGCCGCGACGGCGCTGTCACCGGCTGGTTTGGTTGCTTCAGTCTGCATCTTATCCCCCATCTCGCCCTCCACCCGAGGGCGCGGCTAAGGTTGATGCCGGCGGCAGGTCTCCTGGCTCGCGGGTCAATGCCTCCCTTCGGCCTTCCCGGAGCGAACGGCTCCAGTGGCAGGTGGAAGGGCGCTCGCCGCTTACAGTTGCGGGGGCAGCCGCGGAATTGGGTCGCAACCCTCACCGCGTTCCCTTTTACGTCCCGCACCGTGCGGGAACCGACGACGGCAGGACTATAGCCGTCTGCCGGCGCTTCGCAAGGGCGCGGGCCCAGCGACCCCGGGGAGCGCATTGACAAAGGCGGCGCTGGCCGCCTTAAGTGCCGCGTATCGACGGTCTCTCGGATGAGAGGAACAGGGAACGCGGTAAGGGCGGAGCGCCCAAAATCCGCGGCTGCCCCCGCAACTGTAAGCGGCGAGCCCGAGCCAAACAGCCACTGGGAAACACCCGGGAAGGCGGCGAAGGCTGAGACCCGCGAGCCAGGAGACCTACCGTCGATGCTGGTCGCTCGCCGGGCGGGGTGCCTCGGAGCGGTTGGTTCGCTGGCGGATTGGTCCGGGTCCCGGGCATTCCGCCGTCATGCACCCTTGAAGTCGCGGCGCAAGCGTTCAGGAGCGACGGTCAGGGTGGCTCTCAGCGACACCGAAGCGGACGAAGATCGGCACGTCGAGGCTGCGACCTCGATGACGGTCTATGTCTGCATCACCTGCAAGCGCGCCAGCGACCCCGAGGACGGCGTGCGTCCCGGGCTTTTGCTTGCGCGCGCGACGGCACGCGCGGCGCAAGGCAGCGGCGTCACCGTGCGGCAGGTCAAGTGTCTCGCCAATTGCAATCGCAGCTTGAGCGCCGCCATCCGGCGCGACGGCGCCTGGACCTATGTGTTCGGCGGGCTCGATGAGACGCGCGACGCCGAAGCTTTGATCGAGGGCGCCAGACTGTTTGCCGCGCGCGAGCGACGGGCTGATGCCGTGGCGCGGGCGTCCCGAGATTTTGAAGCGCGGGCTGATCGCGCGCGTGCCACCCATCGATTTCGTCGAGGAGGAGACTGAATGAGTGCCGCCGCTTGCCCGCGTCCCCTGCACCATCGTCACCGGCTTTCTCGGCTCGGGCAAGACGACGCTGATCCGCCATGTGCTCGCCAATGCCAATGGGCGGCGGCTGGCGGTGATCGTCAACGAGTTCGGCGATGTCGGCATCGACGGCGAGATCCTCAAAGGCTGCGGCGATGCCGCCTGTCCCGAGGAGAACATCGTCGAGCTGGCCAATGGCTGCCTGTGCTGCACGGTGGCCGACGAGTTCGTTCCCGCGCTCGATCTGATTCTCGCGCGCGAGCCTGCCGTCGAGCACATCGTCATCGAGACCTCGGGGCTCGCTCTGCCGAAGCCGCTGGTGCAGGCGTTCCATTGGCCCGCCATCAAGAGCCGCGTCACCGTGGACGGCGTGGTGGCGGTGGTCGACGGCGCGGCGCTCGCCGACGGCCGGGTCAGCGCCGACCTCGAAGCGCTTTCGCGCCAGCGCGCCGCCGACAGGCCCTCGACCATGACGATCCCATCGAGGAGGTGTTCGAAGACCAGATCGCCTGCGCCGATCTCGTGGTGCTCAACAAGCGCGACCTGCTCGACGCTCTCGGCATCGGCAAGGCGCTTGCCGCGATCCAGGGCGCGCTGCCGCGCGCGGTGCGCATCGTCACCGTGGCCGACGGCAAGGTCGATCCCGCCGCGCTGCTCGGACTCGGCGTCGGCACCGAGGCCGACATCGAGAACCGCAAGACGCATCACGACGACGAGCTCGATCACGACCATGACGATTTCGACAGCTTCGTCGTGGCCTTGCCGGAGATCGGCGATCCCGTGGCGATGGCGAAGCGCCTCGCCGCCGTGGCCGAGGCGCATAACGTATTGCGAATGAAGGGTTTTCTGGCCGTCTCAGGCAAGCCGATGCGGCTCCTGGTGCAGGCGGTGGGGCCGCGCGTCAGCCATTATTACGACCGGGCCTGGGGCGGGGCGGAGGCGCGGGCGGGAAACCTCGTGGTGATCGGACTGAAGGGCCTCGACCGCGAGGCCGTCACCAAGGCGTTGCGCGGATAGGCCATGCATCTGCTCCAGACCACAGCTTCGAGCCTCGACGACAGCGTCGAACCGCTCGATCTCGGCCAGACGCCGGGCGACATCGTGGTCTTGTCGTTCGCCGATAGCGACCTCGCCGGTCTCGCCGCGGCTTACGCGGCGGAGAGGCATCGTCTGCCGAGCGTGCGGCTCGCGCATTTGCGCGATCTGCGCCATCCGATGTCGATCGACCTCTGGATCGACAAGGTCGCGCGCCATGCCAAGGTGATCGTGGTCAGGCTGCTCGGCGGTCTCGATTGGTGGCGCTACGGCGTCGAGGCGCTGGCGGCGATCGCACGCGAGCGAAATGTCGCGCTGGCCGTGCTGCCGGGAGAGGACCGCGACGATCCGCGTCTCGATGCGGCTTCGACCTTGCCTGCCGACGAGCTTGCGGCGCTGCTCGCATATTTCCGCGAAGGCGGACGGGAGAATTTGCAGGCTCTGCTGAGCCGTCTCGCCGGTCATGCCGGGGCGAAGCTCGACCAACCCAAGCCGCAACCCGTGCCGCGCTGCGCCGGCTATCTGCCGGGCAAAGGCGCGATAAGTCTCGATGCGCTTGCCGCCGCGCTCGCGCCGCGACAGCCCGTCGTGCCGGTCCTCTTCTACCGCTCGGCGCTGCTCGCCGCCGACACCGCGCCGATCGACGCCCTGTGCGAGGCGCTTGCCGCGCGCGGACTCGCGCCGGCGCCGCTGGTGATCCCGAGCCTGAAAGATGCTGAAGCCAGCGCCTTCGTGCGCGGCGCGCTCACGCGACTTTCGATCCGGCGGTCATCGTCACCACCACGGCCTTCGCCGCGGGCGGCGAGGACGAGGCCTCCGCGCTCGATGGCGTCGACGCGCCGGTGCTGCAAGTGGTGATTGCCACCACGCGGCGCGCGGCGTGGCGGAGAGCCCGCGCGGGCTGGGGCCCGCCGATCTCGCCATGCATGTGGTGCTGCCGGAGCTCGACGGGCGCATCCTCGCCGGCGCCATCGCCTTCAAGGATGCGCTGCCGAGCGACGCTGCGCTCGCCTTCACCGCTTACGCGAGCCGGCCCGAGCCGGACCGCGTCGCCATCGTGGCCGATCGCATCGCCGCTCTGGCGCGCTTGCGGCGAACGCCGCGTGCGGAGCGCAAGATCGCGCTGCTGATGCCGGATTATCCCGGCGCCGCCGGCAGGACGGCCTACGCTGTCGGCCTCGACGTGCCGGCCAGCATCGTCGCGCTGATCGGCGATCTCGCCGAGGCGGGCTACCGCGTGACCGGCGCGCCGCAAACTTCGCCGGAGCTGCTGGCGGCGGTGGAAGCCGGCGCCGCCGAGTCTCGCCTTTCGCTGGACGACTATCGCCGCCTGCTCACCGAGCTTCCGGCCGAAGTCGCGAAACGCATCCATGACGCGTGGGGCGCGCCTGAAGCCGATCCCGATGTCCGCGACGGCGCCTTCCGCTTCCGCGCGGCGCAATTCGGCAATCTGCTTGTGGCGCTGCCGCCCGATCGCGGGCGCCTAGCGGACCGGCGCGCCGCCTATCACGATCCGACGCTGCCGCCGCGCCATGCGCTGCTCGCCTTCGGGCTCTGGCTGCGCCACGCGGCATTAGCCGATGCCATCGTGCATATGGGCGCGCACGGCACGCTCGAATGGCTGCCCGGCAAAGCCGTGGCGCTGACGGCCGCGTGCTTCCCCGAGGCCGTCGTCGGCCCGCTGCCGGTATTCTATCCGTTCCTCGTCAGCAATCCGGGAGAAGCGGCGCAGGCCAAGCGGCGCATCGCCGCCATGACCATCGGCCATCTGCCGCCGCCGCTGGTGAATGCCGCGCTCGGCGGGCCGGCGCAGGAGCTCGAGCGGCTGGTCGACGAATATGCCATCGCCGACGGGCTCGACCGGCGGCGGCGGATGCGTCTGGCGCGGCTGATCGTCGAGACCGCGCGGCGCACCGGTCTCGCCCGCGAGGCCGGCGTCGAGAGCGACAACCCCGACGAGGCGCTGCGCAAGATCGATGCCTGGCTCTGCGACCTGAAGGACATCGCCATCAAGGACGGGCTGCATGTGTTTGGGCGCGTGCCCGAAGGAGAGGCAGTCGATCCCGCCTGGCAGGCCAGCGCCGCGGCGGAGCGCGCCGCTCTCTTGACCGCGCTCGACGGCAAGCGCGTGAAGGCGGGTCCCGCGGGCGCGCCGCAGCGTGGCCGGCGCGACGTGCTGCCAACGGGCCGCAATCTCTACACCGCCGATCCGCGCATGCTGCCGACGCAGACCGCGATGGAGCTCGGCAGGCTCGCGGCCGACGACGTGATCCGCCTCTACCTCCAGACCCACGGCGAGATGCCGCGCGCGCTGGTCATCGATCTCTGGGGCAGCGCCACGCTCAGGACCGGCGGCGAGGAGATCGCCCAAGGCCTCGCGCTGATGGGCTGCCGGCCGATCTGGGACGCGGGAAGCGGCGCGCGTCACCGGCATCGAGGTCCTGCCGCCCGCCGCCATGGGACGCCCGCGCGTCGATGTGACCTGGCGCATTTCCGGCCTGTTCCGCGATCTGTTCCCGGCGCAGATCGCGCTGATCGACGCGGCAGTGCGGCTGGTCGCCCGGCGCGACGAGGACGACGACGAGAATCCGCTCGCCGCCGCGGCGCGTCTCGCCAACGACGATGGCGCGGGGCTCGCCCGCATCTTCGGCACGGCGCCCGGAGCTTATGGCGCGGGCGTCGAGGAGCTGCTGGGCCAGGACAGCGACCAAGCCGCACTCGGCGCCGCCTATCTCGCCGCCACCTCGCATGGCTATGGCGGCGCGGACGGAGAGGGCACGGCATTGCCCGGCCGCTTCGCCGATCGCGTCGCCAGCGCCGATCTTCTCTTGCACGGCAGCGACGATCCGGCCCGCGATCTGCTCGAAGGCGCGGAGGATGTCGCGCATGTCGGCGGCTTCGCCGCGGCTGCCGCCTCGCTCGGGCGCGAGGCCGAGCTTGTCATGCTCGACACCACCGATCCCAACCGGCCGCGGGCGCGCACCCTCGATGCGGCGCTCGCCAGGATCGTGCGCGGGCGGGCGACCAATCCGCGTTTCATCGAAGGCCAGATGCGGCACGGCGCGCGCGGCGCAGCCGAGCTCGCCGAGACGGTCGACCGGCTGGTCGATTTCGCCGAGACGACCGGCGCGGTGTCGAGCGCGCTGTTCGATTGCGTGCATGAGGCCTATCTCGCCGACCCGCGCGTGCGCGATTTTCTGCTGCGCGAGAACCCCGCTGCGGCCCGCGTCATCGCCGACAGGCTGGAGGCGGCGCGGCGCAAGGGGCTGTGGCACCCGCGCCGCAACGATCTCGGCGAGGGCCTGAGCCTGATCCAAGCGGAGGCGGCGCTATGAGCAAGGCCTTCGCCCGCGGCGCCTGTCCTGGATTGTCGGCCCCGATGCAGACAGGCGATGGTCTGCTCGCGCGGCTGGTGCCGGCAGGCCCGATCCCCCTCGAAGCGTTCGTCGGCCTTTGCGACGCGGCGCGCATGCACGGCAACGGCATCATGGAGATCAGCGCGCGCGGCAGCCTGCAAGTGCGCGGGCTCAACGCCGTCTCGGCGCCGCTGTTCGCCGCGGCGGTCATGGCGCTCCCCATCGAGCTTTGCGAAACCGTGCCGGTGCTCTGCCGATCCTCTGCCCGACGACCCCACCGCTCTGATCGAGTCCCAGGCGATCGCCGCGGCGCTGCGCCAAGCCATCGCCGATGCCGCGCTCGCGCTCGCGCCGAAAGTCTCCGTGGTGATCGACGGCGGCGGGCGCATCGGTCTCGACGCGGTTCCCGCCGATATCCGGCTGCGCGCCACCCCGACCAGCGAAGGTCCAAGATTTCATGTTGCACTTGCCGGCGATGCCTCGAGCGCGACGGAAGTCGGCGTCATCGCTCCGCAAGACGCGGTCGATGCCGTGCTGGCTTTGCTCTCGACCATCGCCGCCAGCGGAATAGAGGCGCGCGCTGCCGATCTGCTGCCGCCGCGTGACGCGGCCGCGCCGCGAACCAGGCTCGAGCCTCGCGCGGCAACCATTGGGCTGCATCCGCTCAAGGGCGGCGCATGCGCTATCGGCGTCGGCCTTGCCTTCGGCCATGCCGAGGCCGCCGCCCTGAAGGCGCTTGCCGAGATCGCCATGGCGCAAGGCGCCCGCTGGGCGCGGCCGGCGCCGGACCGGTCGTGTTGCTCGGGCCTCTCAGCGAGACCCAGGCGACTGCGCGGTCAGGCGAAGCGCAACGGCTCGGCTTCGTGACCGACGCCAACGACCCGCGCCGCCGTATCGTCGCTTGTCCGGGCGCGCCGGCCTGCGCGAGCGGTCTGATCGCGGCGCGGTCGCTCGCCGCTGAGATCGCGCGCGACGTGCCGCTTGTGGGCGACGGTCTCGCTCTGCACGTCTCGGGCTGCGCCAAAGGCTGCGCGCATCCGGCGCCGGCGCCGCTCACCATCGTCGGCACCGCGCAAGGCTGCGGGGTCATCGCCAACGACACGGCGCGCGTGACGCCATCGACCTATCTCGATCCAAGCCAGCTCGTCGCCATGCTCCGCGGCGAGCCGAGCCAGAAGCGCAAGGCCGTCAATGCTTAAGCACGATTACATCCGCGACGGCGCCGCCATCTATGAGCGCTCCTTCGCCATCATCCGCGCCGAAGCCGATCTGTCGCGCTTCGCCCCCGACGAAGCCGAGATCGCCGTGCGCATGATCCATGCCTGCGGCCAGGTCACGGCGGCCGAGCGCATCGAATTCGCGCCGGGGCTGGTCGCCGCCGCGCGCGGCGCGCTCGCTCCGCGGCGCGCCGATCCTGTGCGATGCCGAGATGGTGACGCATGGCATCACCCGCGCGCGGCTGCCGGCCAAGAACGCGGTGATCTGCACGCTGCGCGATCCCGCCGTGCCCGAGCTTGCCGCCACGCTCGGCACCACGCGGTCGGCCGCCGCGCTCGAGCTGTGGCGCGACCGGCTGGACGGGGCGGTGGTGGCGATCGGCAATGCGCCGACGGCCTTGTTCCGCCTGCTGGAGATGCTGGAAGCGGGCGCGCCCAAGCCCGCCGCCATTCTCGGCATCCCGGTAGGCTTCGTCGGTGCCGCCGAATCCAAGGAGGCGCTCGCCGCCAATTCCTACGGCGTGCCCTATCTCATCGTGCGCGGGCGGATGGGCGGCAGCGCCATGACGGCGGCCGCGGTCAATGCTTTGGCAAAGGAAGGTCTATGAGCGCGCGTCTTCTCGGCATCGGTGTCGGCCCCGGCGATCCCGGGCTGGTCACCCTGAACGCGATTGCGGCGCTGCAGGCCGCCGACGTGGTGGCGCATTTTGCCAAAGCCGGCAACGCCAGCAATGCGCGGAGCATCGCCGCCACGCATCTCAAGGACGGCGTCGAGGAGCTGCCGCTGCTCTATCCGGTGACGACGGAGATCCCAAGGCAAGATGTCGCCTATCGCGATGCGCTGCGCGGCTTCTACGACGGCGCGGCGGAGGCGATCGCCGCGCATCTCGACCAGGGCAAGGTGGTCGCCGTGATCGCCGAGGGCGATCCGCTGTTCTACGGCTCGTACATGCATCTGCATGTGCGGCTCAGCCCACGCTATCCGACCGAGATCATCGCCGGCGTCACCGGCATGTCCGGCTGCTGGTCGGCGGTCGGCACGCCGATCGCGCAAGGCGACGACGTGTTCACCGTGCTTCCCGGCACGCTGCCGGAATATGAGCTGGAGCGGCGGCTGGCCGACACCGACGCCGCCGTGGTGATGAAGATCGGCCGGCATCTCGCCAAGGTGCGCCGCGCGCTGGAGCGCGCCGGCCGGCTCGACCGCGCCATCTATGTCGAGCGCGGCACGATGGCCAATGCCTCGGTGATGCGGCTCACCGACAAGCTCGATACCTTCGCGCCGTATTTCGCCATGGTGCTGGTGCCGGGCTGGGAGGGGCGGCCGTGAGCGGGCGGCTGGCGGTGATCGGGCTCGGCCCCGGCGATGCGCGCTATCTCACGCAAGAGGCGCGCGAGGCGCTTGACGGGGCGGACGCGCTTTACGGCTATGCGCCTTATCTCGATCGCGTGCCGGTGCGGCCAAACCAGACGCGGCATGCGTCCGACAATCGCGAGGAAGGCGCGCGCGCTCAAGCCGCGCTGCGCCATGCCGCCGAGGGCGCCAACGTCGCCGTCGTCTCGGGCGGCGACCCCGGCGTGTTCGCCATGGCCGCCTCGGTGTTGGAGGCGGTGGAGAGCGGGCCGCATGCCTGGCGCGCGCTCGACATCGCCATCGTGCCGGGCATCACCGCCATGCTCGCGGTCGCGGCCCGCGCCGGCGCGCCGCTCGGCCACGATTTCTGCGCGCTGTCGCTGTCCGACAATCTCAAGCCGTGGGAGCTGATCGAGCGGCGCCTCGACGCGGCGGCCGCGGCGGGCTTCGTCATCGCCCTCTATAACCCGATCTCGCGTGCGCGGCCCTGGCAGCTCGGCAAGGCGTTCACGCTGCTGTCGCGGCATTTGCCGGGCGCGACGCCGGTGATTTTCGGCCGCGCGGTGGGACGGGCGGACGAGAGCGTGACGGTGACCGCGCTCGCCGCCGCGGCCGACGCTTCAGCCGACATGGCGACGCTGATCATCGTCGGTTCGCGCGAGACCAAGCTGATCGTCCGCGAGGGGCAAGGCCCGCTGGTCTATACGCCGCGGGCGGTCGAAGGCGCGCTGACATGATCGAGCCAGGCAAGCACCTCCTCGACCGTCGTGGCGGTCGCGACCTCGGGCAGCGCCGGACGCGCCAGCATGATGACCGGGATGCCGAGGGCGCGCGCCGCGGCGATCTTGGCGTAGGTCGCGTCGCCGCCGCTGTTCTTGGCGACGATGATCTCGATGCGATGGGTCTTGAGCAGGGCGCGGTCCGCTTCCTCGGTGAAAGGCCCGCGTGCCGTGAGATAGCTCGCCTGCGGCACGTCGAGCGGCGGGTCGACGGGATCGACGCTGCGCACGAGATAGACATGCTGCGGTGCCGCCGCGAACGGCGCGAGTTCCTTGCGGCCGAGCGTCAGGAATACGCGCCGCGGCGCTTCGCCGAGCGCCTCAACGGCGTCCTCGACTGTCGCGACTTCGATCCAAGTGTCGCCGGCTTGCTTCTTCCAGGCCGCGCGCCGCAGCGCCAGCAACGGCACCTGGGCGATCTCGGCGGCGCGTGCGGCGTTGGCGGAAATGACGGCCGCATAGGGATGCGTCGCGTCGATCAGCGCAGCGATGTGTTCGGCGCGAAGATAGGCGGCGAGCCCTCGACCCCGCCGAAGCCGCCGCTCCTGACCGGCACGGCCTGCGGCAGCGGCTCGGCCGTGCGGCCGGCGAGCGACAGCGTCACGGCGAGATCGGCGCGCCCCGCCAATTCTTGCGCGAGCGCCCTCGCTTCGGCCGTGCCGCCGAGGATAAGGATTTTTCTGATGCGCGCTGAGCCGGCCATGCCCGAACCTGCCCCATCGAGGCGCTGGCTGTCCATTGTCGGCATCGGCGAGGACGGTGCCGAGGGATTGAGCGCGGTCGCACGCGGCCTCGTCGCGAGCGCCGACATCGTGTTCGGCGGCGCGCGGCATCTGGCGCTGGCCGCGCCGCTGATCCGCGGCGAGGCGCGACCTTGGCCGAGCCCCTTCTCGCACGGCGTCGAGCAGGTGCTCGCCGCGCGTGGCCGCAATGTCTGCGTGCTCGCCTCGGGCGATCCGTTCTTCTATGGCGTCGGCTCGGTGCTGGCGAACCACGTCGCGCCGGACGAGACCCTGGTCGTGCCGGCGCCGTCGTCGTTCAGCCTGGCGGCCGCACGGCTTCACTGGGCGCTGCCCGACATCGCGCTGGTGTCGCTGCATGGCCGCGCGCTCGAGCGCATCAAGCCGCATCTCCATCACGGCGCGCGGGTGCTGGCGCTCACCTCCGACAGCGAAGGGCCCGAGGCTCTGGCGCGGCTGTTGGCCGAGACGGGGTTCGGCGAATCCAGGCTGACGGTGCTGGAAGCGCTCGGCGGCGCCAAGGAGCGCATCCGCGCCACGACCGCCGCCGGCTTCGATCTCGCCGACATCGCCGAGTTGAACGTCGTCGGTGTCGAGGTCGTGGCCGCGCCCGGCGCCCGCATCATCGCCTACACGCCGGGACTCGCCGACGATCTGTTCGAGCATGACGGGCAGATCACCAAGCGCGAGATCCGCGCCGTGACGCTGTCGTCGCTCGCGCCGCTGCGAGGCGAATATCTGTGGGACATCGGCGCCGGCTCCGGCTCGGTCGCCATCGAATGGATGCTGGCGCATCCCTCGCTGCGCGCTGCGGCATCGAGGCCCGCGCCGACCGCGCCGCGCGCATCCGGCGCAACGCTGCAGCCTTCGGCGTGCCTGAGCTCGAAGTCGTGGAGGGGCGCGCGCCGGAGGCTCTGGCGGAGCTCGCCGCGCCCGACGCAATATTCATCGGCGGCGGCGCCAGCGAACCCGGCGTGCTCGATACGGCAATCGCGGCGCTCAAGCCCGGCGGGCGGCTCGTCGCCAACGCCGTGACGCTCGAGACCGAGGCTGAGCTGATCGCGCGCCAAGCCTCGCTCGGCGGCACGCTCGCGCGCATCGCCATTTCCCGCGCCGACAGCGTCGGCGGCAAGACCGGATGGCGCCCAGCCATGCCGGTGACGCAATGGGTGTGGGTGAAGCCATGATCGTGGCGGGGATCGGCTGCCGCAAGGGCGCATCCGCCGAGGAGATCGGCGCGGCTCTCGACACGGCGCTTGAACGCGCCGGCCGTCCGCTGGCCAAGATCGAGTTGCTGGCGACCTCAACACGCAAGCGCGAGGAACAGGGAATCGCCGAAACCGCGGCTTCGCGCGGGCTGAGACTCGTTTTTGTGGAACAGGCCGATCTCGAAATCGCCTCGGCGCGCGGCGCGACATGGTCGAGGCGCGTGCTGGCGCTGGCCGGCGTGCCTTCGGTTGCGGAAGCGGCGGCGCTCGCCGCCGGCGGGCCGAAGGCTCGGCTCATTCTCCCGCGTATCGTCGTCGGGCCGGTCACCTGCGCGCTCGCCAGCGACGAGGAAGCGCCATGACGGTGCATTTCATCGGCGCGGGGCCCGGCGCCGCCGACCTGATCACGCTGCGCGGACGCGACCTGATCGCCCGCTGCCCGGTCTGTCTCTATGCCGGCTCGATCGTGCCGAAAGAGCTTTTGGCGTATTGCCCAAAGGGCGCGCGCATCGTCGATACCGCGCCGTTGTCGCTGGACGAGATCGAGGCCGAGTTCGTGGCGGCGCAGGCGGCGGGGAAAGACGTGGCGCGCCTGCAATCGGGCGACCTCTCGATCTATAGCGCGCTCGCCGAGCAACTGCGCCGGCTCGAGCGGCGCGGCATCCCCTATACGCTGACGCCGGGCGTGCCGGCCTTCGCCGCCGCCGCCGCCGCACTCGGCTGCGAGCTGACCGTGCCCGAGGTCGCGCAGAGCGTGGTGCTGACGCGCGTATCCGGACGCGCCTCGCGCATGCCCGAAGGCGAGACGCTTGCCGCCTTCGCCGCGACGGGAGCGACGCTCGCCATCCATCTCGCCATCCAGGCTCTCGACCAGGTGATCGAGACGCTGACGCCGATCTATGGCGGAGACTGCCCGGTCGCGGTCGTCGCCGATGCCAGCCGGCCTGGTGAGCGGATCGTGCGCGGCACGCTGGCCGATATCGCCGCCAAGATCGCGGCCGAGCCGATCGAGCGCACGGCGCTGATCCTGGTCGGCCGCGCTTTGGCGGCAGAGGCGTTCCGCGACAGCGCGCTCTACGACGCCGATTACCGCCGCCGTTTCAGGGGAGGCGCGGCGTGAGCGGGCGCGAACGGCGCATGGCCGACGAGCCGGCCGTCGCGGTCGAACACGGCAATCTCGATCTCGATCGGCTTGCCGGCGACGACTGCCGGCAGGTCGCCGCCGTCTCCCATCCGGCATGCGCCACTTCGTCACCCAGCGCGCATGCCGTCCGCTTCCGCCTGGCGAAGGCTTCGGCGGCGGTGTTCGACGCGAGAATGCGTGCGCCGAGCTCGGGCGAGCCGCCGCACCTCTCGGCAAGCTTGCGCGAGCACGCCGAGATCGACCGAGCCGCGCCGCGAATGCAGGTCGAGCAGGCCTTGCGCGAGCTTGGTCATCTTGCCGACGCCGCCGGCGATGGTGACGCGCGGCACGGGGTGCGCGCGCAGATATTTGAGCATGCCGCCGACGAAATCGCCCATGTCGATCAGCGCGGTTTCGGGAAGCTCGTGCAGTTTCTGCACGGCAGCCTCGGAAGCCGAACCGGTCGCTCCGGCGATATGCGTGAGGCCCGCGGCGCGGGCGACGTCGATGCCGCTATGGATCGAATGGATCCAGGCCGAGCAGGAATAGGGCACGACGATGCCGGTGGTGCCGAGGACCGACAGTCCGCCGACGATGCCGAGCCGCCCGTTGAGGGTCTTGGCGGCCAGCGCCTCGCCGCCGGGAATGGCGATCTCGATCTCGACGTCGCCGGCATCGCCGTGGGTAGCGGCAATCTCGGCAATGGCATCGCGCAGCATCTGGCGCGGCACGGGGTTGATGGCGGGCTCGCCCGGCGGAATGGGAAGGCCCGGCCGCGTCACCGTGCCCACGCCTTCGCCGGCACGGAAGCTGACGCCGCTTCCCGCGCGCGGCGCGGCGGACCGTGGCGAGGATCAATGCCCCGTGGGTGACGTCGGGATCGTCGCCGGCATCCTTCACCACGCCGGCCGTCGCCGTGCCGTCGCCCAGCGACGTGGTGGCCAGCGCGAAAGCAGGATGCTGCCCGCGCGGCAGGGTCACCTCGACCGGATCGGGAAACTCCCCGGTCAGCAGCGCCTGATAGGCCGCCTTGGCGGACGCCGTGGCGCAGGCGCCGGTGGTCCAGCCATAGCGGAGCGGGCGGTCGTCGGTTGCCATGCCCCTCGCTATAGTGCCGACAACCCCTTTCGTCACTTCAGGAAACGCGGCCCATGACCGCGCCCGGCCTCATCGTTGCCGCGCCTCGCTCGGGCGCGGGCAAGACCACGCTGACGCTGGCGCTATTGGCGGCGCTCAGCCGGCGCGGCATCGTGGTGCAGGCGGCCAAGGTCGGGCCCGACTATATCGACCCGAGCTTTCATGCCGCGGCAACTGGGCGGCCAAGCTTCAATCTCGACAGCTGGGCCATGCCGCCGTCGCTGATCGATGCGCTGGTGGCCGAGCACGCCGCGCATGCCGACCTTCTCGTCATCGAGGGCGCCATGGGCCTGTTCGACGGCGTCCCCGCGCCGCCGCTCAGGACCGGGGCATCGGCCGACCTGGCCGCGCGGCTCGGCCTGCCGGTGCTGCTGGTCATCGACGTCGCCGGGCAATCGCAATCGGCGGCGGCCGTGGTGCGCGGCTTCGCCTCTCACCAACGTGACGTGCGGATCGGCGGGGTGGTGCTGAACCGCGTCGGCAGCGAGCGGCATGTGCGGCTCGTGGCAGAGGCGATCGCCGCCCTCGACATTCCCGTTCTCGGCGCGATCCCGCGCGATGCTTCGCTGGCGCTGCCCGAGCGCCATCTCGGCCTGGTGCAGGCCACCGAGCACGCGAACCTCGCCGCGCGGCTCGAACATCTCGCCGACATGGCCGAGCATCATCTCGATATCGATGCGATCAAGCAGCTCGCCGTGCCGCCGCACCGCTCGGCTGCGCGGCTCGATGCGCCGGTGCCGCCGCCTGGCCGGCGCATCGCGCTGGCGCAAGACGACGCTTTCAGCTTCGTCTACCCGCATGTCCTCGACGGCTGGAAGCGCGCGGGCGCCGAGATCGTGCCCTTCTCGCCGCTCGCCGACGCGGCCCCGCCGGAGGACTGCGACAGTTGCTGGCTTCCCGGCGGCTATCCGGAGCTTCACGCCGGGACGCTTGCCGCCGCCGATCGATTCCGGGCCGGCGTGACGCAGTTCGCCACGACGCGGCCGGTGCATGGCGAGTGCGGCGGCTACATGGTGCTCGGCGAGAGCCTCGAGGACGCCGACGGCGTCAGCCACCGCATGCTGGGCCTGCTCGGCCACGCCACCAGCTTCGCGCATCGCAAGCTGCATCTCGGCTATCGCCAGGCGCGGCTGCTATCCGACAGCCCGTTGGGGAAGCCGGGGACGCTCCTGCGGGGGCACGAATTCCACTATGCCGCCTTGACCTCCCCCGGTCAGGACGAGCCGTTGGCGGAGCTTGCCGACAGCCAGGGCGAAAGACTCGGCGCAGCCGGCGGACGGCGCGGGCAGGTCACCGGCACCTTCTTCCACGCCATCGCCAAGGTCTAAGCGTCCTTCTCCGAGACCTGCGCCTGCTTGAAGGTCGCCATGCCGGTGTGGCAGGCGAGCGCGGCGCGCAAGACCAGCACGGCGACCGCGGCGCCGGAGCCTTCGCCAAGCCGCATGCCGAGATCGAGCAGCGGATGCAAGCCAAGCTCCTGAAGCAGAAGCCGATGTCCCGCCTCGGCCGACATGTGACCGGCGAGCGCATGGTCGAGCGCGCCGGCGCGGAGCTTGGCCCATGGCGCCACGGCGGCCGTGCAGACGAAGCCGTCGAGCAGCGTCGGGATGCGCCGATGCCGCGCGGCGAGCGCGGCGCCGAGGATGGCGGCAAGCTCGCGGCCGCCAAGCGCGGCAGCGATGCGCAGCGGATCGCCGAGGATCGCCTGGTGACGGGCGAGTGCCGCGTCGATCGCCGCGCGCTTGCGCTCGAGGCCGCGTTCGTCGACGCCGGTGCCGTGGCCGGCGAAAGCGCGCGCCGCCGCCGCCGAACAAGGCCGCCGCGATGGCCGAGGCCGAAGTGGTATTGCCGATGCCCATCTCGCCCAGCACCACGATATCGGCCTCGGGCGAAAGCGCGTCGTAGCCCGCCGACACGGCGTCGAGGAACTCCGCCTCGTCCATGGCGGGCTTCTTGGTGAAATCCGCCGTGGGGCGATCGAGGTCGAGCGCGATGACGCGGAGCTCCGCGCCGGAAAGCTGCGCGAGCTGATTGATGGCGGCGCCGCCGGCCGCGAAATTGGCGACCATCTGCGCGGTGACCTCGGCCGGATAGGCGGAGACGCCCTGCGCGGTGACGCCGTGATTGCCGGCAAACACCAGGATCTCGACATTGCCGAGCCGCGGCGGGTTCTTGCCCTGCCAAAGCGCCAGCCATTGCACGGCCGCTTCGAGCCGGCCAAGGCTTCCGGGCGGCTTGGTGAGCTTGGCTTCGCGCGCCGCAACCGCCGCCGCCGCTTCCGTGTGGCCGCCGGGAAGATCGAGACAGGCCGAACGCAATTCGTCCAAGGAAGCGAAGCGCGTCATTTCGGAGTAGACTCTAACGCCACGGGCTTGAGAGGAGCGAAAGGAATGGCGGGGGACGCCGCGGCCAAGGGCCTTATCACGGACTTCACCACCAGCCTAGCCTTCTGCACCCGGCTGCCGCTGGTGCATTCCGGCTTCGCCGAGGGGGCGGGCATTGCGCGCGCAAGCTGGGCGTTTCCGCTGGTCGGCGCGGTGGTGGGCGCCTTCGGCGCGCTGGTCTATTGGCTTGCCGATGGGCTCGATCTCGATCCCATTCTCAGCGGCATTCTGGCCGTGGCCGCCACGCTGCTCATCACCGGCGCGCTGCACGAAGACGGCCTCGCCGACACCGCCGACGGCTTCGGCGCGAGCGGAAGCCGCGAACGCAAGCTCGACATCATGCGCGACAGCGAGATCGGCACCTACGGCACGTCGGCGCTGATCCTCTCCTTCATGTTGCGCACGGGCGCGCTGGTCAGTCTGGCCGAACCGCGGCTTGTCGCACTGGCGCTGATCGCCGCGCATGCCGGCGCGCGCGCCACGCTCCCCGCCTTCATGCGCCATGTGCCAAACGCGCGCCGCGACGGTCTCTCGGCGGACGCAGGGACGCCGCCTCCGGGCAGCGCGCGCATCGCCGTCCTGCTCGGGCTGGCTGCGATCCTTCTCTGCTTCGGCTTCGGCGCCGCGCTGATCGCCGGCGTGCTGCTCGCGGCCGTGATGGGACTGATGGCCTGGCTCTGCATCAAGCAGATCGGCGGACAGACCGGCGACGTGCTCGGCGCGCTCGAGCAGGTCAGCGAAATCCTGATCCTGCTCGTCGCGGCCGCGTGGCTCTAGCCGCTATTTCTTCACGGTCGAGGTGATGGAGCCGATCACCTCGGAGGCCATCTTGAATTCCTTGTCGCGGTTGGTGATGCCGTGACGGTGGGCGATCCAGGCGAAATCGGTGTAAGCGACCCACACATCACCCTTGGCATCCTGGTAGACCAGGACCCGCACCGGCCAATCGAGCCCGGCATCGGGGTCGGAGGTGAGGAACAAAGTTCCGAGCGGCGGGTTGCCGAACACGAGCAGCGTCGAGGGCAGCAGCGTCACCCCGGCATCGGCGGCGAGCTTCGCCTGGTCGATCTCGTCGAAGAACTTGATGCCCTTGTCGGCGATGTCCTTTTTCATGCGCTTGATCGTCTCGGGCATGGAATAGGCGCTCTTGAACTTGACGATGCCGTCATCCTCGGTGGCTTGCGCCGCCCCGAGGGGCGACAAGGCGAGCGCCCCGGCGACGAGCAGAGCGGAGCAAATGAGACGTAGGACCATGGACGTTCTCCTCTTGGCGGCCGGTCGGGGGCCGAGTTTGGTAAGGAGGAGCATGGCGAAATGGACGGCAGAGCTGAAATGCCGCTTCGCTTTGAATTCCATGCCGGAAGGCTATGGTTGGGGAAAAGCGGCGGCCGCTAACCCGGCGGAAAGGTGGGCCGTGCTATAGATTGGCCTTGGGACCAAGCGGGTGATTGGGCGTAAGGAGATCTTCAATGCTGCGACTTTTGCTTGCCTTTGCCCTCATGGCCGGCGCCTTCGTGCTGGCGCCAAAACCGGCCTCGGCGCTGCCTCTGGCGCTTGGCGATCATGCCGCAATGAGCCAGGAGATCAGCGGCGCCGCCGTGCAGCAGGTCTCGCGCCGCTCGGTCAATGCGCACCGCTATAACCGCTACGCCGCCGGCCCGCGCCGCTATAACTGGACCTACTACCCCTACTGGCGGCCTTACCAGTATCGCTACTGGCAGTTCATGTACCCCTATGGCGGCCCGATGTTCTAGGCGCTGACGTCGCCGCGCTGAACCACGCCGACGCAGGCCTGCGTCAATTTCTTGTGATCCCACGCGGCTTGCCGCGCCTCCAGGCCGGCGCTACGATTCGTCGCGCCGGGGGAGGTTGGCGTCAAGGAGACAACAAGATGCGTCACCTCCTCGTTAGACTTGCGGCGGCGACTTTCGTCGCCGGGCTCGCCTTCGGACTGAGCCCGGCTTCCGCCGCGCCCCTTCCCAAAGTTGACGGCGTCAGTCCGACCCTCGCGGTCGAGGACGTCGGCTACCGCTATCGCCGTGGCTGGCGCCCCTACCGCTACGGCTATTGGGGATATCGCCGTCCCTACTACGGCTACCCGTACTACTACCGCCCGTTCTACCGGCCTTATTACCGGCCGTACTGGAATTATTGGTGGTAGGCGGCAGCCGCTCAATCCGAGGATCGGCGGGATCGCCGCCGGTCCTCGATTGCGTTCGAAAAATCGGCACAAGAGGAGTAACGGCGCGGCTGCCCGATATGGCAGAGTGCGCGCGTGACAGCACCGATCGAGTCCAATTCCACCCGCGCGCTCGAGCTCGCGCGCGAGGGCCTCGGGCGCCGGGGCGCTCCGTCCGCATTGCCGGAGCGGCTGCTCGTGGTCGATGCCGAGCGCCAGATCGCCACCTGGTTCGAGGGCGGTGAGGCCGTCGCGGCTTGGCCCGTCTCGACCGCGCGCGCGGGCATCGGCGGCGAGCAGGGCTCATACCGAACGCCGCCGGGTTGGCACCGCATCCACCAGCGCATCGGCGCCGGCGCGGCGGCCGGCACGGTATTCGTCTCGCGCGCGCCGACCGGCGAGACGTGGCGCGGCGAGGCGCGCGAGGACGATCTGATCCTCACCCGCATCCTCACCCTCGATGGGCTCGAAGACGGCGTCAATCGCGGCGCGGGGCGCGATTCGCTCGAGCGCTACATTTATCTGCACGGCACCAATCACGAAGACCTGCTCGGACGGCCCGTGTCGCATGGCTGCGTGCGGCTTTCGAATGACCATGTGTGCCAACTGTTCGACCACATGCGCGAGGGCGATCTCGTGTTCGTCGCCGCGCCGGAAGCGCGGCCGATGCCCGATGCCAAGGGGCAAGGGCCGCTTTCACTATGCGGGACTGGGCGGCGCCGGCATGAGCGCGCTCGCCCAATTCCAGGCCATGACGGGCGGCGTCGTCAGCGGCAGCGACCGGGCGTTCGACCACGGCGAGCGCGCCGGCTTGCGCCAGCAGCTCGAACGCCTCGGCATCGCGGTCATGACGCAGGACGGCAGCGGCTTGGGCCCGGATTGCGCGGCCTTGGTGGTCTCCACCGCGGTCGAGGAGCAGGTTCCCGATGTCGTCGCGGCACGCGCGCACGCCATCCCCATCATCCATCGCTCCGAGCTGCTGGCCTATTTCGTGGGAGGGCACCGCTCCATCGCCGTGACCGGCACGAGCGGCAAGTCGACCGTCGCCGCGATGATCTTCGCGATCTTGAGCGGCGCCGGCCGCGACCCGTCCGTCATCACCGGCGCCGATTTGCCCGAGCTCCAGGCGCAAGGGCTTCCGGGCAACGCGTTCGCGGGCCGCTCGGACCTGCTCGTCGTCGAAGCCGACGAGAGCGACGGCTCGCTGGTGCGCTATGCGCCGGCCATCGGCGTCATCCTCAACCTCCAGCGCGACCATAAGGAGATGACCGAGGTCGCGGCGATGTTCGCCACGCTGCGCGCCCGCGCGCGCGAAGGCCTGGTGGTGGGCGATGCCGAGAATCTCGATCCGTTTGCCGGTGGCGCGCTGCGCTTCGGCTTCAGCGCTCGCGCCGACATTCGCGGCGAGGACGTCGAGCTTGGCCCGGCATCGAGCCGCTTCCGCGTCAAGCAAGCCGCGTTCACGCTGCCGGTCGCCGGCGCGCATAACGTCGCCAACGCGCTTGCGGCAATAGCCACCGCGAGCCTCCTCGGCGTCGCGCTCGACGAGATGGTGAGCCCGCTCGCCGGCTTCCGCGGCATCGGCCGGCGCTTCCAGACCGTGGGCAAGGCGCATGGCGTCGAGGTGATCGACGATTTCGCGCACAATGCCGAGAAGATCGCGGCGGCGATCAAGACGGCGAAGCTCCGCGCCAATCGCGTGCTCGCCATTTATCAGCCGCACGGCTATGGGCCGACGCGCTTCCTGCGCAAGGATTTCGTCGCGACCTTCGCCCGCGAGCTCGAGGCGCGGGACCGGCTGTGGATGCTCGAAGTGTTCTACGCCGGCGGTACCGCCACGCGCGACTTCTCCGCGGCGGATATCGTCGCCGAGATCGGCGCACACGGCGCGAATGCCGAGTTCGCGCCTTCGCGGGAGTGGCTCATCGCCCGCATCGCCGACGCAGCGCGGCCCGGCGATCTGGTGCTGGTGATGGGGGCGCGCGACCCATCGCTCAGCGCGTTGGCGCGGGCGATCCTCGCCGCCATCGACAAGGCAGCGGCGCCTCAGCCGGCGAAATGATCTGGCGTTAACTCAGTTGCCGAACAGGCCGGAAATGGAGCCGAAGCCTTGGCCGTTCCAGGCGCTGCGCTTGCCCGGCGTTGTTCCGGCGGTGATGGAGAGCGCATCGGACTTGCCGAACAGCGCGTAAGCCATCTTCTTGTCCAGGTCATAGATGTCGGCGAAGGTTTGCAGCTTGCCCTGGGCATCCACCACGGCGGTGAAATAGGTGAGGTGCACCGGCACCGGCCTGCTCAGCGTCACGCCGCTGTTCTTGCCTTTGGCCAGCAGGTCCTTCACCTGCTGCGGCGACCAGCCCTTATCCTCGGCGAGCAGGAGCGCGGCGAGCCGGTCAGGCTGACGCACCCGGATGCAGCCATGGCTCAGCGAGCGCTCGGTTTCGCTGAACAGCTCCGGCTGAATGGTGTCGTGCATGTAGATGGCGTGCCGGTTTGGAAAATTGAACTTGAGCACGCCGAGCACGTTGTCGGGTCCGGGCTCCTGGGTGAACGTATACTTGCCGATATTGGCGCGATTCCAATCCACCGTCGCGGCGTCGACCGGCTTGCCCTGATAGCTGACCGACAGCTTGTTGCTGGTCAGGATGGAAATGTCGCGCGTGCCATCGGCGCTGCCCTGGCGCAAGCGGGGAGCGAGGTCCTCGAACTTGATGGTGTCCGGCACGGTCCAATCCGGATTGAACTCAATGGAGCGCATGTTCGCCGAGAACAGCGGGGTGGCGTATTTCGGCTGCCCGACGATGACCTTCTCGACATAGATGGACTTGCCGCCCTTCATCACCCGCGTGACGAAAGAGGGCACGTTGTTCCAAACATAGTAGCTGCCGAGATCGGCGGGCATCCAACGCCACCGCTCCATGTTGACGATCAGCCGCTGGATGGATGGATCGGCCATCGGCTTGCGTCCGCGCGCCTTGGCGTTGGCCACATACTTGATCATCAGCTTGCGCAGGCCTTCGAACTGGGCCTGCCTCGGCTGCAGCGAGGTGAGATAGGCGGCGGGCGCCGGCGCGGCCGCGATCTCGGTCAACACGGTCTTCGGGCTGACCAAATCGGGCTTCTGGTCGAACAGCTCGCTGATCTTTCCGGGCGAGAGGCGTCCGCCTCGGGCGTAGCGGGCATATTTCAAAACCGCGAGCGCGAGCTTGACCTCGTCGACGGCTTGCGCCTCGGTGGACGCCGGCAGATCCGACGCTGACGGCAGGTCGAAGGCTTCGGCCGGGAGCCCCCAGTTACCGGCATTCTGGATCTCGGCGATCAGCGCCTGCGCCCGGGCGGTAAAGCCCATCGGCGTGATCCAGAGCGGTGCGCCGCTGCGCTCGGCATAGAAGGCTTCGAGCGCGGCGAGGTCGTCGGAGGCCGCGCCCTTGCGCAGCGCCGGATCCTTCAGCTTCGACGCGATCGCGGCCATGAGCGGATCGGGGCTCGATGCCGGCGCTTGAGCGGTCGCGGCAGCCGGGGTGCCGGAAGGCGCCGCAGGCGGCGCCGTGGCAGACTCAGGCTGTTTGGGCTCGCTCTCCGGAGCGGCCGGTGTGGCCGTCTCCGCGGGTTTGGCTTCCTCTGGCTTCGGCGCGCTCGCGGCGTCAGAGGGCTCGCCCTCGCTCGGCGCGGGCGTGGCCGTCTCGCTGTCCTCCGCCGGGTCGGGACCGTCTTCGCTGGCGGGGGCCACGGCGGGGCTCGCCGGGGAATCGCCCTCGGTGTTCTCGGCCGGAGGCCGGATGGAGCTTTCTTCGCCGGCGGCAGGCGCGGCGGGGGCTTGCCCCTCTTTCCCGGCGTCGCTTGGCGAAGCCGCCGGTTCGACGGCGCTCGGTGTCGTGCTGGCAACGATTTCAGCCTGGGGACCCTCGGCGCGCGCGTGCAGGGCGGGGCCAATGCAAGCGAGCACGGCCGCCGCCAGGAAAACCCGCGACGGCGCGCCAAAGGCCGCGCCCGAGCCTCTCTCGCCCATATCGAAAATCCCTCGTAGCCCCCTAAAGTTAGTCCGACCGGGCGGCTCCGGCCACCCTCAATTCGGCCCCTTGCGTCATTCTGTTGCGGAGCGTTGCCGAGAAGCCTCCTCGTGCATGCTTGCGCGGCAGCTTGCCTGGATAGACTTCCCCCTTGGCTTGGTTATGATCGCGGCCGCAAGGGCTGGCAAAAAGGGGCGATTCCCGCATGTTCCCGGTCGGCGACGACGATTCGCAGCGGCGCACGACCCCGGTCGTCACCTTCGTGCTGATCGGCCTCAACGTATTGGTCTTCCTCGTCGAGCTCTCCGGCGGCGATCAGTTCATCACCGAATGGGCTTTCGTTCCGGAGCGATTCTCCGCCCATCCCGCCGCCAACATCGCGACGGTGTTCTCGGCGATGTTCATGCATGGCGGCTGGCTGCATCTCGGCGGCAATATGCTGTTCCTCTGGATCTTCGGCGACAATGTCGAGGACCGCTTGGGCCATTTCAAATTTCTCGTCTTCTATCTGTTGGCCGGCATCGCCGCGACGCTGTCGCAATACGCCATCGCGCCGGAATCGGGCGTGCCCAATGTCGGCGCGTCCGGCGCCATCGCCGGCGTGCTCGGCGCCTATATCCTCATGTTCCCGCAGGCGCGGGTGAACGTGCTGGTCGGCCGGCAAATCGTCGCCATGCCGGCCTTCGCCGTGCTCGGCCTGTGGATCGTGCTGCAGCTCGTGAGCGGCGTCGGCACGATCGCCAATACCGACGAGAGCGCGGGCGGCGTCGCTTACATGGCGCATATCGGCGGGTTCGGCGCTGGTCTGTTGATGGCGTTCCTGCTGCGCGGTTCGAGCGGTTCCGGCACCGCGACCTGACCGGTCGCTACGGCTACATCCCAAGAAAATCGCGCTTGCCGAGCTCGACGCCGAAACTCCTGATGATGTCGTAGGCGGTCGTGGCGTGGAAATAGAAGTTCGGCAGCACGAAATGCACGAGATAGGGTTCGCCCTTGAAGTGGACGTTTTGCCCGCCGAGGGTAAAGTTGATGTCGCGGGTCTCGGAGCCATCGAGATCCTTCGGCGAAATGCTTTCGACGAATTTCAGCGTCTTGGCGATGCGCGCCTTGAGCTCGGCGAAGGTCTTCTCCTCGTCGGGATATTTGGGCACCTCCTTGCCGGCCAGCCGCGCGGGGGCGCTCTTGGCGAAGTCGGAGGTGAGCTGAATTTGCCGCCTCAACGGAAACATGTCGGGCGCAATCCGCCACGTCAGCAGCACTTCGGGGTCGATCTTGCGCTCGGTGACGTAGCGCTCCGCCTTGTCGAGAATGGCGGTGAGGTTGTTCAGGGTTTTGACGAAGCCCGGAATCGAGGCCTGATACATTCCAAACGACATGATGGAGCACCTTCACTGGACGGTAAGAGAACGGCGCGACTGTAGCAGCGGGCCGCCGCCGAACCTCATCACGTTCCGGCGACCTAGCGACGCGGGGCCGGCCCCGCCCACGCAGTGGAGCGAACACATGCAAGACGCCCGGAAAGCCGCTTCCGCCGGCATCAATCGCCGTCATCTGGTCACCGGCGCGCTCGGCGCGGCGGCGCTGCCGATCGTCACGCCCGCCTTCGGCAGAGGCGTCGAGACGCCCGCGACCGCGGCCGACGAGGGCTTCATGCGTATCGCCCTGGAAGAGGCGGCGCTCGGCGACGATCCCTATTTCTTCGGTGCGGTGATCGTGCGCGATGGCGAGGTGCAGGCGCGCGGGCGCAATCTGTGGAACCAGCAGCAGGACCCGACCGCGCATGCCGAGATGGTTGCCATGCGGAGGTTCCTCGCCGCGCAGGGCATCGAGAAACTGAAGGGCACCACGCTCTACACCTCGGGCGAGTCCTGCCCGATGTGCATGGGCGCGATCGTGTGGTGCGGCATCGCGCGGGTGGTCTATGGCGCCTCGATCGCGCAGCTCGCCACCAAGATGGGCCAGATCATGCTCACCGATGCTGAGATCGCCGACAAGACACCGTTCGCCGACATCGCGCTCACCGGCGGGGTGCTGGCGGAAGAGTCGATGAAACTTTTCAAATAGCGCTTGGAGGATATCGCCAATGGATGAAAACACGATCGACCGCGCCGCGATGGCGCGCTTGGCGAAGGCCTTGGTTTTCGTGTGCGGCGCCGATCATCCGACGACGGTTGCCTTGCAGGCGGCCGCCGACAGCGGCTCCGAGCGAGACATCAAGAACGCTCGCGCGCTGTTCCTGCGATTGAAACAAGGGGAGCGCCGGGCGGCGCTGGCCATGCTTGGCGATTGAACCGCCGGAGGAATGGTGCCGCTGGAGAGATTTGAACTCCCGACCTTGGCTTTACGAAAGCCCTGCTCTACCCCTGAGCTACAGCGGCGGCTCAAAAGCCCGCGCCCCGTGACTTAAGGCCATTGCCGGAGCGATGCAAGATTGGCCGCGAATGCGCCGCCGGACCGGCGTTTTAGCGGATTTGCGCCGCGCGCAAGCGCTCCAGAGAGGTCGGGCTGGTCTCCTCGGTCTCGGTCTGCGCCACGCCGGGGTCGTCGGGCGGGCGCTCCGGCACGAAGATCGCGGGCTTCAGCCGCTGCTCGGCGGTGGAGCGCGGCGCGTCCTGCACCGGGCGTTTCATCGGCGGCACTTCGACAGCGTGAGGCCTCTCCTTCTTGGGGCTGACATCGACGACTTCGGCAACCTCGCGCTTCTCGATGCGTGCCGGCTCGGCGCGCGGCGGCGCGAACGGCGCCAACACCTGCGCGCTTGCCGCCACCGGCTCCGGCCGCTCCTCGATGATCAGCGTGTCGTCGCCGCGCCCGATGGCATCGACCGGCGCCTTCCACTCGAAGGCATCGACGGCGCCGGTGACCGGCGAGATCGGCAGCCAACGGTCGGAGATATAGCCGTCGGCGATCCAGGCGCGGTCGCGCGGCGCACGCAGCGCGCGGGCGAGCCATTCGCGCTCGCGTCCCTTGTCGCCGAGCTCGCCGGATTCGAGGCGCGCCATCAACATGCAGATGCGCGCCGACGGGCGGTCGTCGAGATAGGGCGCAAGCGCCGCGCGCGCGTCCTGCCACTCATGCGCCTCGATCGCCGCGCTGGCGATGGCGATCTGGCCTTCGACGTCGCCCGGCGTGAGGCTCGCCAGCTGCTTGACCCGCTTCACCCGCTCGCGCGGCGGCTCGCCGGGCTTGGCGAAGGCATAGACGAGAGCGAGGTCGGGATGCGGCGACAGCTTCCAGGTGCGGGCGATGAGACGCGATGCCTGCCGGCTCTCGCCCTTGGAGGCGAGGATGCGCCCGGCGATCTCGGCGGCCGGCACGAGCGACGGCGCAAGCCGCAACGCCTCGCTCGCCAGGTTGAGCGCCTTGTCGGGATTGCCGGCTTCCAGCTCGCGCGCCTCCGCCGTCAGCAGCACGGCGCGGCGGCGCAGCGACACGTTCTGATCGACATGGCCGTTCTGCCGGGCGATGGCCAGCGTATCGAGCGCGCCCTCATAGTCGCCGGCGCGCGCCTGCATGTCGAACAGCGCGTTGACGCCCCAGGCGAGGCGCGGATCGCGCTTCACCGCCTGCTCGGCGAGAGCGCGCGCCGCGTCCGTATCGTTGCGGCGTGCCGCTTCGAGGAACAGGCCGCGCACCCCGAGCAGTTGCGTCTCGGGACGGTCGAGCATCGACTCGAAGGCGCGCCTGGCCGCGTCGCGGTCGCCTCTGAGCTGCGCCGTTTGCGCCCGCAGCAACGCCGTCAACGGCTCGCGCGGCAGATTGCGGCCGGCGATGCCGGCATAGCGTTGCGCCAGCGTGCGGTCGCCGACGCCGATGGCGAGCAGCCCGCGCGACAGCGCGTCATAGCCCTGCTGCCGCCGCCGCTCGCGCAGGTGGGCGGCTATCGCCGCGGGCCGCGTGAACAGATAGCGCAGCACCGCCCAGAGCAGGATCAGCAGGGCCACCACGGCGGCGATCGCCAGCGCGCCGACAAAGGCGGATGTTTCGATCTGATAGCCGAGCCATTGCACCGTCACGCTGCCCGGCCGGTCGGCGAACCAGGCCAGCCCGACCGCCGCGGCGATGACACAGAAGGTGAAAGCGAGGATGCGGGTCATTGAGAGTGTTGCCGCGGGGCTTGAGGGTTGCTGCCCACGGAGACGAGCAGGGCGCTTTCGAGCTGAATGAGCGTCTCATCGGCGCTGAGCCTTGCATGCGCCTGGCCGAGCCAAGCGGCAAAGGCCTCGCGCGGCGCGCCGTCGAGCGTCTCGACCTCCTTGACGGCCGCGGCCAAGTCGCCTTTGTCCAGCGCCGCCTTGGCGCGCGCCAGCGCCGCGCCCGGACCTTGGCCGGTGGTGGGCTCGTCGATGCGTTTGATCGTCACCAGCGACTGCGCGCTCGCCATCAGCGTATCGACCAGCGAACCGCTGGCGGCCGGCGCCGTCGCCACCTGCGCGCCCTCCTTGGCGACGGCGAACGAGCGCGTAAGATCGGGCACGGTCGGGATGCCCTTTTCGGCATAAGCGGGCAGAACGCCGAGATCGCCGACGGAGGGCACAAGCGCGCTAATCGTATCGAGCTCGGCGGCGTAAGGCCGTCCATCGCTGACCGCGGCGCGAAGATTGGCGAAGGCGATTGCCGCCGCCGCCGACTTGGATCCATTGTTTTCCTTGCCGATCGCGGCGGCCAGCTCCGGCAGCGCCGCCTCGAGCTTGGCGAGGCGCTCGGTGAGCGCGGCGAGCGCGGGACCTGTTGCAGCGCCGTCACCGGTCCCAAGCTCGGCGAGTGCGCCGATCTTGGCCTTGAGCTCGGCGATCGCGCTCTGCATCTCCTGCAGCGTGGAGGCGGTGGCCGCCTCGGCCTTGGCCAGCGCATCGGCGATCTTGGCGTCGAGCCGCTGCTCGGCCTCGGCGATCTGTTGGGCAATGGCCGCGGCCGAGGCGACGGAGCCGCCGTCGCTCGCCGATTGGGAGATGGCCTTGAGCGAGGTTTCGAGTTGGCCGACGCGGTCGGCAAGATCGGCAAGCTTGGGCGAGGTTTCCTTGACGCCGGTCTCCAAGGCTTCGACCTGGGCCTTGAGTTGCGCCAAGGCTTCGCTATCGCCCGCGGCGGGCGGCGCGGTTTCGAGCTTGGCGATGCGCGCTTCCAGCGCGGCGATATCCGGCTGCGGCCCGCTCGACCCTCCGCCGCCGAGACCGCCCCAGGCGAGGGCGAGGCCGACAACGCCAACGAGGCCGCCGAGCAGGCCCGCGGCAAGGTGGGTGACGAAGCTCTTCAGCTCGGGCAGGCTCGCTTGCGCGGGAGGCGGCGCCGCATCGACGCCATTCGCCGCCTCGCCCGCAATATCGGGGCGATCCGCGCCGGCGGCCGCCTCCGCCTCGCGCGCGGCATCGCCGCCGGCGGACTCTTCGCTGATTTCGGTCGCGGTGCCTTCGATCGTCTGCGCCGGGCGCTTGCTCGCGCCGCTTAGGTCATGATCCTGATCGCTGAAAGGGTCTGCCATCACGCCTTACCTTTTACGCCCTTGAGCAGAGTGGTATTTCACGAGGATGCCGCCTCGGAGTCCACGAGCGCAAGGACATCTTGCTCGCGCGGCCGCGCCGCCACGCGCACCGCGCAGCCAAGCGGTGCTACCGCCTCCGCTACCGCTTCGGACAGGCAAAAGCAAACGATACGCCGCGCTTGCGTTACCGCATCCTGCCGGGCGAGCAGGCCGGAGAAGATGCTGGCGGTTCGTGGCGACATGAGGATGGCGCCGTCGAGCTTGCCGGCCTTGAGCAGGCGCAAGGCCTCCGGCGGCAATTCGCTCGCCGCCAACGCCCGGTAAAGCACCGGCTGGCGCACCTCGAAGCCTTGGCTCGCAAGCGCCGCTTTCAGGTCGAAGGCCTGCGTCTCGCCGGCAAGATGCACGAGCGGGCCCTGCCCGGGTTGCAACTCTTCCGACACCAACTTGGCAAGCGCCTCGCCCGTTCCAGGCCCTGCCGTGACGTCGGCAAAGCCCAGCCCTTGCGCCGCGCGGGCGGTGGCCTCGCCGACGGCAAACAGCGGAAGGGCGAGCGCCTCGGCAAGCTGGCGATGCGTGGCAAGCGCGCTTAACGCATTGCGGCTCGTCACCAGCAAGGCTTGCGCGCGCTCGAGCGGCAACGCCACGTCGGCGACGGGCTCGATGACCAGCAGCGGCGCGAGCACGGCGGCGTGGCCGCGCGCCACAAGCTTGTCCGCCTGACGGCTGGCGTCGGGTTCAGGCCGCGTGACGAGAATCCGCATCAGGCGAGGCTTGCCAGAAATTCCGGCCCGGCGCGCGCGAGCAATTCCTCGCCCGCATCGGCGCCGATGCTTGCGGCGTTCTCTGCTGCACCGTCGAGCCCGATCTCGTGCCATTCGCTCCCGTCGGGGGCGAGGATCAGCCCACGAAACCGCAGCATGCCATCGTCGATCTCGGCCAGGCCGGCGATCGGCGTCTTGCAGGAGCCGTCGAGGCGAGCGAGGAACGCGCGCTCGCAGCCCACGGCCGTCGCCGATGCCTTGTCGTTGAGCGCGGCGAGCAGTGCCGTGGTTTTGGCGTCATCGCCGCGACAGGTCACGCCGATCGCGCCCTGCGCCACGGCCGGCAGCATCTCCTCGGTCGAAAGGATGGAGGTCGCATGCGAGGCGAGGCCAAGCCGTTCGAGGCCGGCCAGCGCCAGCAGCGTCGCGTCGGCCTGACCCTCGGCGAGCTTGCTCAGTCGCGTCTCGACATTGCCGCGAAAATCGATCACGCGCAGATCCGGCCGCAGCCGCTTCACCTGCGCGCCGCGCCGCAACGACGAGGTGCCGACCACCGAGCCGGGCGGCAGCTCGGCAAGGGAAGGGGCCTTGGGACTGATGAAGGCGTCGCGCACGTCGGCGCGCGGCAGCACGGCGGCGATCACGATGTTTTCCGGCAGGAACGTCGGCAGGTCCTTCATCGAGTGCACGGCCAGATCCACGTCGCCGCGCAGCAGCGCCTCGTCGATCTCCTTGGTGAACAGACCCTTGCCGCCGAAATCGCGCAACGGCGCGTCCTTGATGCGGTCGCCGGAGGTGGTGATGACGCTCAAGCCCACATCGCCTTCGCCAAGGCCATGCGCCTCGAGCAGCAGCGCCCACACATGGCGCGCCTGCCAGAGCGCCAGCGGGCTGCCGCGCGTGCCGATCAGAAGGGGCCGGGGGGGCAAGCTGAACTCCTTGAATTGCCTACCGTAAAGGCGTCAGTCTGGGCCGCATTAATGGCCCGTTTCGTCTCCCCCTTCAATCGTCACCCTCACACCCTATAGAAAGCCCCATGGCTGACGACGGCAAACCCGCTTCCCTGATCGTGCTCGGCATCGAGACGAGCTGCGACGAAACCGCGGCGGCGGTCGTGCGGCGGAACGAGGACGGCAGCGGCGAGATCCTTTCGAGCGTGGTGCGCTCGCAGCTCGACCTGCATGCGGCCTATGGCGGCGTGGTGCCGGAAATCGCCGCCCGCGCCCATGTCGAGCTGCTCGATCCCGCCATCGGCCAGGCGCTCGCCGAGGCTGGGATAGGCCTCGATGCGATCGACGCGGTCGCCGCGACATCAGGCCCGGGCCTGGTCGGCGGCTTGATCGTCGGCGTCACCATGGGCAAGGCCATCGCGCTCGGGCTTGGCGTGCCCTTCATCGCGATCAATCATCTCGAGGCGCATGCGCTGACCGCCGGCCTGACGCATCGGCTGGCGTTTCCTTATCTCCTGCTGCTCGTCTCCGGCGGCCATACCCAGCTCCTGGTGGTCAAGGACGTGGGCAGCTATGAGCGGCTCGGCACCACGCTCGACGACGCGCTGGGCGAGGCCTTCGACAAGGCGGCCAAGCTCTTGGGCCTCGGTTATCCCGGCGGCCCCGAGGTCGAGCGCATGGCCGCGCGCGGCAAGCCGACCGTCAAGCTGCCGCGGCCGATGCTTGGCCGTGAGCGAGGCGCATTTCTCGCTGGCCGGCCTCAAGACCGCGCTCAGGCACGAGGCGCTGGCGCGCGCGCCGCTGAGCGAGCAGGACGTCGCCGATCTCTGCGCGAGCTTCCAGGAGGCGGTCGCCGACATCGTCGCCGACCGGACGGCACGCGGCTTCGAGCTTTACGAGCGGCACGCCGGGAAGGGGGCGCAACGCGTGCTGGTGGTCGCCGGCGGGGTCGCCGCCAATCAACGCCTGAAAGCCGCGCTCGAAGCCATCGCGCGCAAGCATATTTTCCGCCTGGTCGTGCCGCCGCCGGAGCTCTGCACCGACAATGCGGCGATGATCGCCTGGGCCGGGGCGATGCGGCTTTCGCGCGGCATGGTTGACGATCTTGCCGCTCCCGTCCGCGCGCGCTGGCCGCTCGACCCTAACGCGCCGCCCGCGCTCGGGGCCGGGGTCAAGGCGTAAGTGCTTCGGAACCGGTTCACCAATGTCACGTCCCCCCGGTGAAAGCGGAGGTCGACCGAGTCGTAGACCTGTCCGGGAGGGGTGTTCCGCTTTCGCCGGAATGACGATGCCGGGCGACTTCCTGTATGACTAGCCACGGCGATTAGGCAGGAACTGGCATGGCGCTGCAATCGGTTGGCATCATCGGCGCGGGCGCGTGGGGGACGGCGCTTGCCGTCACCTCGCGGCGGGCCGGCCGCGACGTGCTGATCTGGGCTTACGAACTCGAGACCCTGATCGACATCAACGAGGCGCATCGCAACGGCATCTATCTCCCGGGCGTCAGCCTTGACCGGGGGATCGAGGCGACCGCGAAGTTCAACGAGGTTGCCAATTGCGACCTCCTGCTCATGGCGGCGCCCGCGCAGCAGCTTCGCGCGGTCGCCGACGAACTCTCCCCTTATGTGAAGGACGGCCAGCCGGTGGTGATCTGCTCGAAGGGCATCGAGCAGACGACCGGCAGACTGATGTCGCAGGTCGTAGCGGAGTCCCTGCCCGCCGCCGAGATCGCGGTGCTGTCGGGGCCGAGCTTTGCCGCCGAGGTCGCGCGCGGGCTCCCCGCTGCCGTGACGCTGGCAACGTCGGAGGAATCGCTCGGCCGCGACCTTTCCCACGCGCTCAGCCATCCGCCGTTCCGCTGCTATTGGAGCGACGACGTGATCGGCGCGGAGATCGGCGGCGCGGTGAAGAATGTCTATGCCATCGCCGCCGGCATCGTCGCCGGCAAGAAATTCGGCGCCAGCGCGCATGCCGCGCTGGTCACGCGCAGCTTTGCCGAGATGGTGCGCTTCGGCGCGACGCTCGGCGCGCGGCGCGAGACGCTGATGGGCTTGTCGGGGCTCGGCGATCTGGTGCTCACCTGCGGCAGCCCGCAATCGCGCAACATGTCGCTCGGCATCGAGCTCGGCAAGGGCAAGAGCCTGGCGGAGGTGTTGGGCAAACGGATCGCCGTCACCGAGGGCGTCTATACCGCGAGCGCGCTGGTCGAGATGGCGGCCGCGCGCGGCATCGACATGCCGATCGCGCAGGCCGTGCATGCGGTGATCTCGGGGCTTGCCACCGTCGATGAGGCGATCGAGGCGCTGCTCGCCCGCCCGCTCAGGTCCGAGGCGTGAGTTTCCTCCCCCTTGCAGGGGGAGGGAGCGCCAAATAGCCTCACCCCATGCTCTATGCCCTGATCTGCACCGACAAGCCCGGCAGCCTGCCCCTGCGCAAGGCCAACCGCCCCGATCATCTCGCTTATCTCGAAAGCCTCGGCGAGACGCTGGTGTTTGCCGGCCCCTTCACCGAGCCTGACGGCCAGACCATGAACGGCAGCCTGATCGTGGTCGAGGCGAGCTCGCTCGAGGCCGCGCGCAAGATCGGCGCCGGCGATCCGTTCGCCAAGGCGGGCGTGTTCGCCTCCGTCGAGATCCGCCCCTGGCTGTGGACCATCAACAATCCCGACGAGGAGGAGTGAGCGGAAAGCCGCTCGATCCGCCATGGCCTATTGGCTGCTCAAATCGGAGGCCGAGAGCTGGTCCTGGGACCAGCAGAAGAAGGCCGGCGCCAAAGGCGCTGAGTGGACGGGCGTGCGCAACTATCAGGCGCGCAACAACATGCGCGCGATGAAGCAAGGCGATCTCGGCTTCTTCTACCTTTCCGGCGCGGACAAATGCGTGGTCGGCATCGTCAAGGTGGTGAAGGAAGCGCACAAGGACTCGACCGACGCCACCGGGCAATGGGAGTGCGTCGACGTGGCGGCGGTCGCCGACCTGCCGAAACCGGTCACGCTCGCCGAGATCAAGGCCAATCCCAAGCTCAAGGACATGGTGCTGGCGCGCGTCTCGCGACTCTCCGTGCAGCCCGTTTCGTCGCAAGAATGGAGTATGATCTGCAAGCTCGGCGGGCTCGCCAATCCGCCGCAAGACTAAAGGCAGAAAAAGGGGGAGCGAAATGCACATCAACTATCTCGCCGTGGTGGTGGCCGCGGTCGCGGGCTTCGTGCTCGGCTGGGGCTGGTACAGCGTGTTCGGCAAGGTGTGGATGGCCGGTCTCGGCAAAAGCAAAGAAGACTGCGACAAGCCTATGCCGGTCGTCCCGCTGGTCATCGCCGCGGTCTCCTGTCTCGTCATGGCCTACATGCTCGCCGGGCTGATGGGCCATCTCGCCAATGTCACGATCCGAGGCGGGGTGATCAGCGCGTTCTTCGTCTGGATCGGCTTCGTGCTGACCACGGTCGCCACCAACCACGCCTTCGAGGGCATGAAGCCGGTGGTGACGGCGATCGACGCCGGCCATTGGCTCGCCGTGCTCGTGCTGATGGGAGCGATCATCGGCGCCTTCGGCGCCTAGAATCGACTGTGGCGGGAGGGCTGCGCCATCGTAATATCGAAGTAACAAGGTGGCGCCGGATAACGGCGCTTGCGTAAGGGAGGAGCGGACCGATGTCCGAGCATAAGCAGTACAAAGTCGAGTCCGTGAAGGTCCCCAAAAAATGGAAAGAACGCGCTTATATCGACAAGGACGAGTACCAGAAGCTCTACCGGAAAAGCGTCGACAACCCCGATAAGTTCTGGGGCAAGGAAGGCAAGCGGCTCGACTGGATCAAGCCCTATACGCGCGTCAAGAACGCCTCGTTCGCCTATCCCGACGTCTCGATCAAATGGTTCGAGGACGGCACCCTCAACGTCTCGGCCAATTGCATCGATCGGCATCTGAAGAAGCGCGGCAAGCAGACCGCCATCATCTTCGAGCCCGACGACCCCGCGCAAGAGGCGAAGCACATCACCTATCGCGAGCTGCACAAGGCCGTCTGCCGCTTCGCCAATGTGCTGAAGGCGAACGGGGTCAAGCGCGGCGATCGGGTGACGATCTATCTGCCGATGATCCCGGAAGCCGCTTACGCCATGCTCGCCTGCGCGCGGATCGGCGCCATCCATTCCGTCGTGTTCGGCGGCTTCTCGCCGGACTCGCTCGCCGGGCGCATCGAGGACTGCAAATCGCGCTTCCTCATCACCGCCGACGAAGGCCTGCGCGGCGGCCGCAAGGTTCCGCTCAAGGCCAATGCCGACGCGGCGCTGAAAAAGGCCGGCGGCGTCGACAAGGTTCTCGTCGTCAAGCACACCGGCGGGCAGGTGCCGTGGACGCCCGGCCGCGACCTCTGGCTCGAGCAGGAGCTCGCCAAGGTCGGCGAGGATTGTCCGGCCGAGGAGATGAACGCCGAGGACCCGCTGTTCATCCTCTACACCTCGGGCTCGACCGGCCAGCCCAAGGGCGTGCTGCACACATCGGGCGGCTATCTCGTGTTCGCCGCGATGACGCATCAATACGTGTTCGATTATCACGACGGCGACATCTATTGGTGCACGGCCGATGTCGGCTGGGTGACGGGCCACTCCTACATCGTCTACGGCCCGCTGGCGAACGGCGCGACGACGCTGATCTTCGAGGGCGTGCCGAGCTATCCCGACGCCTCGCGCTTCTGGCAAGTCGTCGACAAGCACAAGGTCGATATCTTCTACACCGCGCCGACGGCGATCAGGGCGCTGATGGGACTGGGCGACGAGTTCGTGAAGAGCAGCAAGCGAAAGTCGCTCAAGCTGCTCGGCAGCGTCGGCGAGCCGATCAATCCCGAAGCGTGGGAGTGGTACTATCACGTGGTCGGCGAGGAGCGCTGCCCGATCGTCGATACCTGGTGGCAGACCGAAACCGGCGGCATTCTCATCACGCCGCTGCCCGGCGCCACCAAGCTCAAGCCCGGCTCGGCGACCTTGCCGTTTTTCGGCGTGCAGCCGGCGGTCGTCGACACCGAGGGGAACATTGTCGAGGGCGAGGCAGCCGGCAATCTGGTCATTCTCGAGGCGTGGCCCGGCATCGCGCGGACCGTCTACGGCGACCACAAGCGCTTCGTCGACACCTACTTCTCCACCTACAAGGGCAAGTACTTCACCGGCGACGGCTGCCGGCGCGACGCGGACGGCTATTACTGGATCACCGGCCGCGTCGACGACGTGATCAACGTCGCCGGACATCGCATGGGCACGGCCGAGGTCGAATCCGCGCTGGTGGCCCATCCCAAAGTCTCGGAAGCCGCGGTGGTCGGCTATCCGCACGACCTCAAGGGCCAGGGCATCTATTGCTACGTGACCCTGATGTCGGGCCAGGAGTGGTCGGACGGGCTCAAGACCGAGCTGCGCAATTGGGTGCGCCAGGAGATCGGGCCGATCGCCTCGCCCGATCTCATTCAGTTCGCGCCCGGCCTGCCCAGAGACTCGCTCGGGCAAGATCATGCGCCGCATCCTGCGCAAGATCGCCGAGGACGATTTCGGCAATCTCGGCGATACGTCGACCCTTGCCGATCCGTCGGTCGTGACCGATCTCATCGAGCACCGCCAGAACCGCAAATCCGTTTGAGAAAGACCGGTCATGCTCAAGAAAGCTCTCATTGGTTTCGGCGTCGTCTTCGCCATTCTGATCGGCATCGTCTTCGCGCTCGGGTTTTTTACCCCGGACGGGAAATCGGTCAGCGAGACCGTGTCGATGAGCGTCGGCAGCCGCACCGTTACCGTCGGCGGCCACTACAAGGACATGACGCAGGAGTCGCTCTCAGACGGCATGAAGATCAACATCGACGGCCACGTGATCACCATCGGCCCGGATCAGATGGACGTCGACGGCAAGACGCAAGCGCTCGAGCCCGACCAGGACGTGGAAATCACGGTCGACGAGAAAGGCGCGGTGGGCGTGAAGGTGGTGAGCTCAGCCGGCGGAACCGCCAACGCTCCGCAATAGAGCCGCGTCGCCCCCGCTCAGCGTGCGGGTGATCTGGGTGAGCAGCGTCGACCAGGCGTCCTTGGTCTCGCGCGTGAAGCGCTTCTCCAGCGACTGCTCGAGCGTCCACAACAGCGCCTTGGTCATCATGCGGTAGTGGCGGATCTTGATGCCGAGCTGGCGATGGCGGATGCCGAGCAGCTTGAGCGTCGGCGCCAGCCCGTCGTCATGGTTGAGCGAGACGATGCCGAGCTTCAGCGCCGCCATGAATTTCCGGCCTTGCGTCTCGCGGCGTTCCGGCGAAGCGGGCGCGGAAGGCCGGGTCGAGCCGGTAGAGCTTGAGGAAGAAGAGCTGGCCGACCAGGTCGAAAGCCGGCTCGAGCGTAAGGACGCTCTCGCGAATGAGACGCTTCTGCTTTGTCGTGAGCGCGATGGCCGGCACGGAGGCGCGGCGATTGGGGGACTTGAGGACGCGGGCTTCGAACGCGGTCGGCATGGCGAGGCTACTCCCGGGATGCTACTCGAGCCTGAGCATGCGGGGCAGCCGTTGAGGAAGCGTTAAGGTAACCAAACCGGAAACCAGGGTCCCCTGGGCTTAGGAAAATCCGCCGAAACCCGTGCTTCGTCCCTATCTTGTCGCCCGTTCAAGGGCCTCCATATTTACGCTTGAGGACGGTCGGCTTCGCCTTCGAGCCCTGGCTGGTCCTGGAGGTCACATGAGCTATTTGCGTACCGCCATTCTGCTTGCGGCGCTGACCGCGCTGTTCATGGGCATCGGCTTCCTGCTCGGCGGCCAGTCCGGCATGGTGATCGCGCTGCTGGTCGCCGCGGCGATGAACCTGTTCGCCTATTGGAACTCCGACAAGATGGTGCTGTCGATGTACGGCGCCCGCGAGGTCGACGCGCGCTCGGCGCCCGAGCTTTACGCGCTGGTCGGCCGGCTCGCCTCGGCCGCCGGGCTGCCCATGCCGCGCGTCTTCATCATGGAGAACCCGCAGCCGAACGCCTTCGCCACCGGCCGCAATCCGCAGCACGCCTCGATCGCGGTGACGACCGGACTGCTCAACACCGTGAACCAGGAAGAGCTGGCCGGCGTGCTGGCGCATGAGCTCGGCCACGTCAAGAACCACGACACGCTGCTGATGACCATCACCGCGACGCTCGCCGGCGCGATCTCCATGCTGGCCAATTTCGGTTTCATGTTCGGCGGCCGCAGCAACGGCAACAACAATATCGGCTTCATCGGCACCCTCGCCTTGCTCATTCTCGGGCCGCTGGCCGCCGGGCTGGTGCAGATGGCGATCAGCCGCACGCGCGAATACGCGGCCGACCGTGAAGGCGCCGAGATCAGCGGCAAGCCTTTGGCGCTCGCCTCGGCGTTGCACAAGATCGCCGGCGCCGCGCAGCGCATTCCCAACATGCCGGCCGAGCGCAATCCGGCTTCGGCGCATCTCTTCATCGTCAATCCGCTGTCGGGCGCGCGCATGGACAATCTGTTCTCCACCCACCCCGATGTCGAAAACCGCGTGGCGGCGTTGCAGGAGATCGCGCGCGAGATGGGCGAGAGCGGGCCGGCGGTGAGCGCGCCGGAAGATGCGGCAGGGCCGTGGTCGGCGCCGCAACGCCGTGTTGCGGGACGCGGGCCTTGGGGCTAGGCCTATCCAGGTCACCCCGGCAAGCCACACCATGATCACATCGGATAAGGAAGCCCGCGCGCGGGCGCGCGAACGCGACGCGCAAGTCGGCCTCCCCGCTCGGCGCGCGGCGGTCGAGCTCTTGAGCGCCGTGCTGCAAAACAAGCAGCCGCTCGACGACATTCTCGGCCGCTCGCTCGACAAAGGCGCGATGTTCAACCTGACGGCGCGCGACCGTGCGCTGACCCGCGCCATCGTGGCGACCAGCCTGAGGCGGAAAGGCCAGCTCGACCTCGTGCTCGGCGCCTTTCTCGAGCGCGGCCTGCCGGAGCGATCCGGCACGCTCTATCCGATCCTGCTGTCGGCCGCGGCGCAGCTCGTGTTTCTCAAGACGCCGCCGCACGCGGCGATCGACCTTGCCGTGACGCTCGCCCAATACGATCCCAAGGCGAAGCGCTACGACAAGCTGGTCAATGCCGTGCTGCGCAAGGTGGCGAGCGAGGGCGAGGCCATCGCGGCGAGCCTCGATGCGGCGCGGGTCAATACGCCGGACTGGCTGTGGTCGCGCTGGGTCAGCTTTTGGGGCGAGACACGCGCGCATGACATCGCCGAAGCGCATCTCATCGAGCCGCCGCTCGATCTCAGCGTGAAGCGCGAGCCGGAGCTTTGGGCCGAGCAGCTCGCCGGCCGCGTGCTGCCTACGGGCAGCGTGCGTTTCCTGCCGAAGGGCCGCATCGAGCAGCTTCCCGGCTTTGCCGAAGGCGCCTGGTGGGTGCAGGACGTGGCCGCGTCGCTGCCGGCCCGGCTCGTCGGCGACGTCGCCGGCAAGCGCGTGGCCGATCTTTGCGCGGCGCCCGGCGGCAAGACCGCGCAACTCGTGCTCGCCGGAGCCTCGGTGGTGGCGGTGGACAGCTCGAAGACGCGGCTTGGGTTGCTTGCCGAGAACCTGGCGCGGCTCGGGCTTGAGGCTGAACTCGTGCTGGCCGACGCCGCCAGCTGGCAGCCGGGCGAGCTGTTCGATGCCGTGCTGCTCGATGCCCCCTGCTCATCGACCGGCACCATCCGCCGGCATCCCGATATTCCCTATACCAAGTCGCCGAGAGACATCGCCGCGCTCTCCGGGCTCCAGACGAAACTGCTCGACACGGCCGCCAAATTGGTCAAGCCGGGCGGCAAGCTCGTCTATTCGACCTGCTCGCTCGAGCCCGAGGAGGGCGAGGCGCAAGTGGCGGCGCTTCTGGTGCGAAACGAGGCTTTCCGCGTCGATCCCATCGGCCCAGATGAGCTTTTCGGCCAAGAGTTCGTGGATCGAGCCGTCCGGCTGCCTGCGGACGTTTCCCTACGACCTGAGGCTGGAGTCCCCCGAATGGAGCGGCATGGACGGCTTTTTTGCAACACGACTCGTCCGCTCGGAATAAGCATGACGTATCGGGCTTGATCGGAACCGTCCGCCGCCCGACAATGCGCCCCTCTGGATGCACGGGGAGGCCTTGCGTCTTATCGGACGCCGGGCTGCAGCTTGGAGAAAAGCAGAATGGCGGCTGACTCTCAGCCCTTCGAGCGCGGCGCACGCGGAGCCTCCGCGCGCCTCGGCGGCCCGGGCGCGTTTCGCCGCTTCATGCTCGCGGGCATGGCGAGCATCTCCTATCCGGGAACCCGCGCCGAGCAATTGCTGCTCGCGCCGCAAGAGCTCAGGACCGCGGACCCGAGCTTTGCCACCGAGCTCTATAACGGACATTTGGGCCTCGCCGGACGGCTGGCCGAGGTCGAGATCGAGTCGCCGTTCGAGATCACGCCGCCGTCGGACGGGTGGGCGCGCGAGCTTTACGGATTTGGCTGGCTCCGGCATCTCCGCGCCGCCGGCAGCGAGCTGTCGCGCGAGCAGGCCAAGGCGCTGGTGCAGGATTTCATCGCGCTGAAGCGCTCGCATCATGGCCTCGCCTGGCAGCCGGAGATCGTCGGCCGCCGGGTGATCTCCTGGCTGTCCAATTCGGTGCTGATCCTCGACTCGGGCGAGCCGGAAGCCTACGCCAACTTCTTGCGGGCGCTCACCTCGCAGCTTCGCTATCTCTCGGCCAGCTATCGCGACGCGCCCGACGGCGTGCCGCGTCTCGTCGCGCTGATGGCGCTGATCTATGCCGGGCTGTGCATCGCCGAGCAGCAGGCGGTGGTCGACCGCTACGCGCGGCCGTTCGGCCGGGAGCTCGACCGGCAGATCCTCGCCGATGGCGGGCATATCTCGCGCAACCCCGACGCCCTGGTCGAGCTGCTGCTCGATCTTTTGCCGCTGCGGCAATGCTTCGTGGCGCGCGACCGCGCCCCGCCGAAGGAGCTGATCGACGCGATCGGCCGCATCATGCCGATGCTGCGCTTCTTCCGCACCGGCGACGGCACGCTCGCCCGCTTCAACGGCGGAGGGCCGACGCCGACCGACGCGCTCGCCACGGTGCTCGCCTATGACGATGTCGAAGGCGCGCCGGTCCGCGCGGCGACCAATTCGGGCTATGTGCGGCTCGACTGCGGCGCGACCCAGCTCATCTGCGACATCGGCCCGGCGCCGGCGCTCTCGGTCAGCTCGAGCGCGCATGCCGGCTACCTCTCCTTCGAGATGAGCTCGGGCAATTGTCCGATCATCGTCAATTGCGGCACGCCCTCGATCGACCACGCCGACTGGATTCCGTTTGCCCGCTCGACGCCGGCGCATTCGACGCTGAGCTTCGAGGGAACCTCGTCAGCCGAGTTCACCGCGACCGGCGCCAACGGCAGTCGCATCGCCGCGGACTCGCCCCTGAGCGGCCCGCTCAACGCGCAAGCCGCCCTTGCCGATCAGGGCGACAATCTCCGCATCAAGGGCTCGCATGACGGCTACAAGACCGATTTCGGCGTGAGCCACGCGCGGCAATTCCTGGTCGCGCCGAACGGGCTCCTGATCTCGAGCGAGGACAAGCTGTCGGCGCCGGGCGGGCTGCAGAGCCCGGACGGGCTGATCGCCGGCGAATATGCCATCCGCTTCCATCTGCATCCGACCGTGCGCGTGGAGCTTGGCGCGGACGGGCAAAGCGCCCTGCTCAAGCTGAAGAACGGCGAGACCTGGAAGATCAGCTCCAACGCGCCGGAGACCAAGATCGAGGAGAGCTTCTTCCTCGCCGACGCGCGCGGGCCGCAAGCCACCTCGCAGGTCGTGCTCGGCGGCATGATGGGCGAGGCGAGCGAAGTGCGGATCGTCTGGAACATCGAGCGCGTGACCGAAGGCGGCGGCGGCGGACATCTGGTCGATCCCAACGAAGCCGCGCCTGCCGCAGCCTGACCGCATGACGACCCGCAAGATTGCCCGCGCGCTGCTTTCCGTCAGCGACAAGACCGGCCTGGTCGATTTTGCCCGCGACTTGCGCCGGCACGGCGTCGACATCGTCTCGACCGGCGGCACGGCCAAGCTGTTGCGCGAGGCCGGCATCGAGGTGATCGACGTCGCCGAGATCACCGGCCTGCCGGAGATGATGGATGGGCGGGTCAAGACGCTGCATCCGAAGATCCATGGCGGGCTGCTCGCGCTGCGCGAGAACGAGGCGCATCTCAAGGCGCTCGCCGATCATTCGATCCACCCGATCGACCTCTTGGCCGCCAATCTCTATCCGTTCGAGCAGACGGTGGCCGGCGGCGCGGATTTCGCCACCTGCATCGAGACCATCGACATCGGCGGGCCGGCCATGATCCGCGCCGGGGCCAAGAACCACGACGGCGTCACGGTCGTGGTCGACCCCGCCGACTATGCGCTGGTGATCGCCGAGATGGACGAGCATGGCGGCGCGACGACGCGGGCGTTGCGGCAATCGCTGGCCGCGCGCGCCTTCGCCCGCACCGCGGCCTACGACGCGGCGATCGCCACGTGGTTTGCCGGCCGGCTCGGCGAGACGACGCCGAAGACGCGCACCATCGTCGGCCGGCTCGCCGAGACGCTGCGCTATGGCGAGAACCCGCAGCAAGCGGCCGCGTTCTACCGCTCGGGCGAGCAGCGCTTCGGCGTCGCCACCGCCAAGCAGGTGCAGGGCAAGGAGCTCTCCTACAACAATCTCAACGACACCGACGCGGCCTACGAGCTGGTCGCCGAGTTCGATCCCAAGGCAAGCGCCGCCGTCGCCATCATCAAGCATGCCAATCCGTGCGGCGTGGCGACCGGCGCGTCGCTCGCGCAAGCCTACGCCAAGGCGCTGGCCTGCGATCCCGTCAGCGCCTTCGGCGGCATCGTCGCGCTGAACCGCAAGCTCGACGCCGACGCCGCGCGGGAGATCGTCAAGATCTTCACCGAGGTGATCATCGCGCCGGACGCGAGCGACGAGGCGAAGGCCATCCTCGCCGAGAAGAAGAACCTGCGCCTGCTGCTCGCCGGCGGGCTGCCGGACCCGAAGGCGGAAGGGCTCAATTTCCGCTCGCTCGCCGGCGGTTTCCTCGTGCAGTCGCGCGACAACGGCGTTGCGGGCGCGCTCAAGGTGGTGAGCAAGCGCAAGCCGACCGACAAGGAGCTTGCCGATCTCGTCTTCGCCTTCACCGTGGCGAAGCACGTCAAGTCGAACGCCATCGTCTATGCCAAGGACGGCGCCACGGTCGGCATCGGCGCCGGGCAGATGTCACGCGTCGACGCCGCGCGCATGGCGGCGTGGAAGGCGGCCGACGCGGCCCGCGCGCAAGGGCTGAAGCAGAGCCTGACGATCGGCTCGGTGGCGGCGTCGGATGCGTTCTTCCCCTTCGCCGACGGCCTGCAAGTGATCGCCGAGGCGGGAGCCACCGCCGTGATCCAGCCGGGAGGCTCGCTGCGCGACGACGAGGTGATCGCCGCCGCCGACATGGCCGGCCTCGCCATGGTGTTCACCGGCCTGCGCCATTTCCGGCATTAGACTGCTGGCCTCAGCATGAAACCCAGATGGGCGGCGGTCTGCTATAATTTTCCAGTTAGCGGCGGAAGGCCTTAGAAGGTGGCTCTCGTGCGCAAAGTCACGACGCGCATGGTCCTGCTCGTTGGGATCAGCGCCTTGGTCGTGGCGGCAGCGACCCAACCCGCACTCGCCAGGAGAGCGGCACAGGTCAGGAAGGCCCCGTGCGCGGCATACGCTAACACCGCCAAGTCTGGCCATCTCTATGCTTGCGGTTCGAAGCGAGGCCGTTGGTGCTGCCGAACCAGACGTCCGGCAAGCGAGGAGACCGAACGATTGTTCGAATGCCTCCTCAGCCAACCCTTCGTGACGTGCGATTGAGCGGTAGCGCGCGACGAGGTGATCGCCGCCGCCGATCATGCCGGCTTCGCGATGGTGTTCACCGGCCTACGCCATTTCCGGCATTTACTAGTGACACCGCTTGCGACGGCCGCACCCGACAACGAAACAGGCTGACGTGTCTGATCTCTAGCGGCCTGCGAGTTCTTTCTGGCGATCCACATAGGCTTGCGTGGTATCGCCCGCCGCGATCAGCGCCTCGACGCAGCCCTTGGACAGCTTCGGGCCGTTCTGCTTGAAGCAAAGATCCAGAAGCTCGCTGCCGATCGCGTATTGGCCGCAGAAATTGTGATAGTCCCACTGGCACTCGTTTTCCATCAGCGGGGTGATGTTGACCGTCTGCGCTTGCGCCGTGCCGACGATACCAAGGCTCAAAGCCAAGGCGATAAACCCACGATAAAACATCGATGCATCTCCCTCTGAGACAAATTCAATAAACCGAAAATCCCCTGCTCGGCCTGAGCGGTTAGAAGTCAAAAGTGGCGCGGACAAGGCTTTATGGAGCAAGGGGTCTCCCGACCCGCTCCGCGCCGCGTTCCTTAAGACGAAAACCAAGCTCCGTCATACCGGCGCCTATTGTTGTTCACTCACAGAAAAATGGCCGGGCTTGTCCCGGCCATCCGCGATTTGAATCTGCGGCACGGCTGAAAATTCGTGGATGGCCGGCACTTCGGCCGGCCATGACAGACGACGTGAGTTATGCGCCCATGATCCCCGCCTTCCGAACCTCGCTTATGATGCCCCCACCTCGTCCACTTAAGGGCGTTTCGCGAGGCGTTGTGAGGCGGGACGAGGTGCGGCGCCCGCGGGCCTTGTCGCAACGAGGCACTCGGGCGGCAGCGGAGCTCCCTCCGGGACCACTAGGAGTCCCTGCCAGGAGCTGGCTGACGGCTCGGTCGGCGTATTCGAGCGTGACGGACCGGACGAAAGCAGGGCCCGGTGCCGGAACCGCCGTGATTGGCGCGCCGGAAGGCGCCCGCGTGCCGCAAGGCACGAGCCATAAGGATTTTGCGCTTTTCGGCGCGCCATCCCCCGGGGAAGCCCGAGGGAAACGCTGTTTGACATAGACCGGACGCCGGAAACGCGTCGCGGCAAGGAGACCGCATGCCCGCGTCGAAATGCTCTGGAGCGCCGCGACCCCTCGCGGCTAAGATCGCGAGCCTGGGGCACACGGCAATCGCGTGACGGGGATGATGCGGCTAGGCCTCGCTGACAACCATGCTGGCACTGCTGGCGACGCCGGCGTCCGCCGAGTTGCGCATTCCCTGCTTGTGGAATCCGTTCGGCGGCTGCTCTTTCACCTTTGTCTCGCCGGAATACGCCGCGAAGCCGGTGAAGCCGCTCGATCCGCAAGCGGCGCTGGCGGCGGTCAATGCCTTCCGCACCGCGAACGGCCTCGGCCCGCTCGTGCTCGATGAGCGCCTGTCCCGTGCCGCCGCCATGCAGTCCGAAGCGCAGGCGGGGCGGAGTTGGATCGGCCACTACGGGCCGGACGGATCGACCGCCAAGGCGCGGGCGCAGCGCGCCGGCTTTCATGCCAAGATCGCCTCGGAGAACGTCGCCTCAGGGCAGAAATCCTTCAGCGACGTGATGCATTTCTGGGAGGAGAGTCCCGGCCATCGCACCAACCTGCTTCGCCCCAACGTGACGGCAATCGGCGTCGCCATGGCCAAGAATGAAAGCGGCCGCCCGTATTGGACCCTGGTGCTCGGCGCCGAATAGACGCAGCGGGCGGAGCGAGACCTACTTGGCTTTGACGCGCAGCAGGAGCAGCAGGCCGGCAATCAGAAACACGAGGCTGGTGGCGATGCCGATGCGCTGGCTGTCGGTCGCGTGCGTGACCACGCCGATCAGCAGCGGCGCGGCAAACGCGGTGATCTTGCCGGAGAAGGAGAAGAAGCCGAAGAACTCGGTCGCCTTGCCGGGCGGGCACATGCGCGCCAACAGCGTGCGGCTCGAGGCCTGGATCGGGCCGGAGGCAAGCCCGATCAAAATGGCGAAGGCGAGATAGACCTGTTCGCCGACGGAGGAGAACGGCGCGCTGCCGGGAAGCTTCGGCGCGACGGGAAGCACGAACAGGACATGCTCGCGATCGACCGACAACACGCCGATCGAGGCGGCGATGAACAGAAGCAGCGTCAGCGCGATCACCCGCTTCGAGCCGGCGCGATCGTCGAGCAGGCCGCCGAGCACGGCGCCGAACGTGCCGGCGATGGTGAGCATGATGCCGAACAGGCCAAGCTCGACGGCGCCCCAGCCGAACACCGTCGCGGCGTAGATGCCGCCGAAGGCGAACACCGCGCCGAGCCCGTCGGCGTAGAGCATGCGCGCGAGCAGGAAGAGCGCGATCTGGCCGTGATGGCGCACGAGCTCCTTGACCGAGCGCGCGAGCTGGGTGAGCCCGGCTCGCACCGCGCGCGCTTCGACCGGCTTTGTGGCGCGGTCCGGCGTGAAGAGAAACAGGGGAATGACGAAGACGAGATACCAGAGCGCCGAGAACGGGACCGACCAGGCGGTCGCCCTCGCGCGTCGCCGGATCGAGCGGCACGATGGGCGACAAGCCGAGCAGGGTCTTGCCGCTATGCGGATCGGCGACGAGGAGGCCCGCGACCAGCGCCAGGCTGATCAAGCCGCCGACATAGCCGGTCGCCCAGCCGAAGCCCGACAGGGTGCCGAGCTTCTTGTCGGAGACGAGCGACACCATCATGGCGTTGGTGAAGACGGTGGCAAGCTCGGCGCCGATGGTGGCGAGGCCGAAGGCGAGCAGCACGAGGGTTGCGAGGTCGGTGCGGCCGGGCGCCGCAAGCCACAAGCCGAACAGCCCGACCACCAGCAGCACGGAGAAGAAGGCGATCCAAGGCTTGCGGTTCTGGCTCGCGTCGGCGATGGCGCCGAGCACGGGCGCAAGCGCGGCGGCGATCAGCTCGGCAATGCCGGTGGCGTAGGCCCACAGCGCCGAGCCCCGCGCCGGATCGGCCATGAAGCCGTTGACGAAATAGGGGGCGAACAGGAAGGTGACGACGAGGGTGTAGAACGGCTGCGTCGCCCAGTCGAACAGCACCCAGCCGATCAGCGCGCGCTTTCCCGTCCGCGCGGAAGACGTCCCGGCTTCCGCGCTACGGACGGCCGTAGGCATCGAGCACGATCAGATGGTTGGGCAGCTCGTTATGGTCGACTTTGCCGGGCGGGAAATGCTTGGCGAGAATCTTGCCGCAGCGCTCCACCGCGCGGATGAAGCCCTCGGTCGTGGTGCCGCGCGCGAGATGATTGGTGAGCTCGCCGACCACGTCTTCCCAGGTCGAGGTCGGCACCTTCTTGTAGATACCCTCGTCGGCGATCACCTCGGCGAAGCGCTCGGCGAACGAGGCGTAGATCAGCACGCCGGTGCGGCCTTTGGTGGTGTGCAGATTCTGCACGATGAACTGCTCGACGGCGCGCTGATGCGCGCGGGCGCGACGCACGGATTTGGGCACCAGCGCGTAACGCAGCCCTTCCAACTGGAACAGCACGAGGAGGACGAGGAACACCAGGAGCTGGAGCAGATAGATGTATTCGACCGCCCATTTGGTGGCGAAGATCAGCGGCATCGGCACGGCGAGCGCGATCAGTGCCGCCCACAGCAGGCCGAACGAGCGGTAGCCGTCGGAGGCGATCGCCACCACCACCACGATCTCGCCGCTGGTCTTCGCCTCGGCGCGGGTGATGGCTTCGGCGATGTCGGCCTCGTCCTGGGCCGTGATGGGCTGAATGTGCGGTCTCACCATCCGCCGGAGGCTCCGCCGCCGCCGAAACTGCCGCCGCCGCCGGAGAAACCGCCGCCGCCCCCTCCTCCGCCGCTCCAGCCGCTGCCGCCGGAGCCGCTGCCCCATCCCGGGCCCGGCAGGAAGATCGGCCCGCCGCCGCGGCCGCCCGCACGCGAAGCATAACGGGCGCTGCTCCAGATGCTGTAAGCGATCCACAAAATGATCAATGTCCAGAAGATCACCACGAGCCAGTTGACCATGCTCTCGTCGGCATCGTGGCGCGCCTTGGCGCGTTGCTCGACCTCGGCGGCATCGCCGGTGAGCACGAGAATGACGTCGCGCACGCCATCCTTGATGCCGCCGGCGAAGTTGCCCTCGCGGAAGCGCGGCAGGATCGCGTTCTCGATGATGATCTTGGACAACGCATCGGTCAGCACGCCTTCGAGGCCGCGGCCGACCTCGATCCGGACCTTGCGCTCGTTGGGCGCGACAATCAGGATCACGCCGTTGTCCAGCTTCTCGGTGCCGATGCCCCAATGGCGGCCGAGCTGGTAGCCGAAATCCTCGATGGTGTAGCCTTGCAGCGAGGGGAGCGTGACCACGACGACCTGGTCGGAGCTCTTGTCCTCGAGCGCCTTGAGGTCGGCGGTAATCGCCACCTCCTCGGGATAGGAGAGCAGGTCCGCGTCATCGACGACGCGGCCGGTCAGCTCCGGGAAGTTCGGCTCGGCATGCGCCGGTGCGAGCCATGGCAGAAAAGCCAAGGCCAACACCAATCCGCCGACGCGCCACCTAGCGGCCATTTGGCCCCCCGACTAAGCGCTGACGCTAGAACTTCACCTCCGGCACGGTCTCGGTGCCCTCCTTGACGGTGAAATTCTGCATGGGCTCTGCGTCAGGATAAAGTACCGCGCGCCACCAGCGGCCGGGGATCGTCCTGATCTCCGTATTGTATTTCTGGACCGCGGTAATGTAGTCCTGCCGCGCGATGGCAATGCGGTTCTCGGTGCCTTCGAGCTGCGACTGGAGCGCCAGGAAGTTCTGGTTCGACTTCAGATCCGGATAGTTCTCGGTGATGGCCAGCAGGCGGCCGAGCGCGCCGGAGAGAGTGTTCTGCGCCTCTTGGAATTTCTGGAACGCCTCGGGATTGTTGAGGATGTCGGGCGGAAGCTGCACTTGCGTCGCCTTGGCGCGCGCCTCGACGACATCGGTCAGCACCTTGCTTTCCTGCGCGGCATAGCCTTTGACCGTCTCAACGAGGTTGGGGATGAGGTCGGCCCGGCGCTGATATTGATTCAAGACCTGGCTCCAAGCCGCCTTGGCCTGCTCTTGCAGCGTGGGAATGGTGTTGATGCCGCAGCCGGCGAGCATCGCGCCCGCAAACATCAAGCAAATGACGCGAGCGGCAGTGCGCCCCCGCGGATGCGTCTCAGCCAGCATGGTCGCCTCCCCTGAAGCACTCGAGGAACTTCGGGCCCCGATGTATTGGCGCCCCCCCTCCGACGCAAGAGCTTTCCTTGACGACGCCCGAGTGAGCTCAAGGATAGCATGGCCTCGGCGACAATACCCGCCAAGGACACCCACCAAGGACCGCCGTTGCGGCCGACCCTATTCCTGCCTTGGTCCTGTCCTAGCCTGCGATTGACGAGGATGGCAGCGTGCCGGCGAGTTTACCGCGGGCATGGCGGATGCGGTTTGTTCCGGGCGAGCGCGATCGCGACGATTGGCTGGGGAAAATGCGTACCCTTGGCCTGCCCTGCAGCCAAACCGAAGTGTTGCGAGAATGGAACAGAGAGAAGTTTATTCGCGGAGACTCTTATCCGGCCGTCGCGCCAGCCAAAGTCGGATAAGCCGTCCCGTCGATGCCCGTAACATCCCGAGCTTCCGGGATTTTTATTGGTACGGAAGCGCGAGGCTTCGGGCACCAATCGGGTTGACGTGCGTTAGGTGATTAGAAGGCTTCTGCTGGTCAAATGAGGGTGCCTCTTTTACTCTGATTCGTTGAGTTGGGGACTCAAACGGGGGGGAGGCTCGCCTTGGGTCGGACCATCACGGGGAGCGTGTGAGTTGCGTAAAGAGCGTATCGCCACGAGGGGCAGGGCGACGAATGTCGCCAAATGGACTTCAACCACCTTTCTGACATGGCTGGGCGTGGGAGCGCTGGCGGTCGCCATTGCTGCGGCGCCGGCCGACGCCAAGAAGCGTAAGGACGGTGCGGCGCCCGACGACAGCATCGCCGACCTCGACAAGTCCGAGCCGATGGTGCTGGTGGTTTCGCTCAAGCAACAGAAGCTCGATGTCTATCGCGGCACGACGCTGGTCACCACGTCCCAAGTCTCGACCGGCATGCCCGGCCATGCCACCAAGGCTGGCGTTTTCAGCATCCTCGAGAAGCAGAGATTCCATCACTCCAACATTTATAGCGGCGCGCCGATGCCGTTCATGAACCGGATCACCTGGTCCGGCACGGCGCTGCATGCTGGCGTGGTTCCCGGATATCCGGCCTCGCATGGCTGCATCCGGCTGCCATTCTCCTTTGCGCCCAGGCTGTTCCAGATCACCACGGTCGGCGACAATGTCATCGTGGCGCGGGACCGGCCGGTGCCGCAGTTGATCGATCATCCGGCCCTGTTCCAGCCTCTGCCGCCGCCTGCCGCGCCGGCGTTGGTGACGCAGGAGCCGCCGCAGCGCCAGTCGATGAACGACATCCTGCCGCTTCCGGCGCCGCAGAAGCCACATCCAGGCATGCTGGCGAGAGCCGACGTTCCCGGCTCCACAACGGACGTTCCGCCTTCGTTTGGGGTCGAGGCGGCAGGCCAGGGTAGCGCTCCAACGCTCAACGCCGACGACCCGGTCGCCGTCGAGGACACGCATGCCCATGCGTTCGATCCGTTCGCGGGTCAGCCGGCTGCGGGCAACAAGAACCAGACGGCAAGCACGAGCGGCCATGCCCTCGATGACGCGGAGGACGGTGTCGCGAGCAAGCCAAGCGACGTCGCGGCCAAGCCGGTCGAAAAATCTCCGGTCGAGACCCCTGCCCCGATCGTCGCCAAGGCTCCGGCCGCGCTGCAGCTGCAACGCCGGTGGCCGCGCCGGTCGAAACCCCCGTTCCAGCCGCTCTGTCGATCCCGGTGAAGGTCGAGCCCGCTCCCGCCAAGCCCGAGATGATGGCCAAGGCAACGCCTGCGGCCGAGCCGGTGGTGGCACCAGTTGCCGCTGCGCCGGCCCCGGTGGCCCCCGTGGCGGTGGCAACGCCCGTCACAGTTGCCGTCGCGCCGCAAGCCGAGCCAGTTGCTGCGGCAACACCCGCTCCCGCCGCTCCCCAGCCAGTGGCTGCGGCAACGCCTGCTCCGGCCCCCGCCGAGCCGGTGGTGGCGGCGGCTACTCCGGCCGCTCCGGCGCCCGTCGCGCCTGCGCCCGTCCAGGCCGTGGCAACGATGCCGCAAGCCGGCGTGGCGATGGCCAGCGCCCAGGCCGATGCCTTTCCCTCGATTAGCGCAACCAAGCTCGGCGCCGGCGCCAACGCCGCCGCCATTCAGGCCGCAGAGCCCCGCTCGACGGCGCCTTTGCGCATTCTCGTGACACGACGGACCGAGAGCGACCGGATCATCGGAGTGCAGAGGCTGCTTTCCGACATGGGCTATCTCGAGGCCCAGGATTTCGACGGGACGCTCGGCAAGGCGACGGCAAGCGCCATCAAGGCCTTCCAGAAGGCGAACGGGATGGCTGAGACCGGAACCTTCAATGAGGACCTGGTGAAGAAGGTCTATGAGGTTGCCGGCAAGGGCGAGCCCCCGGTTGGGCACCTGTTCGTCAGGCAAGAGTTCGCCCGGCTGTTCGACGGACCGGTCACCTTCAAGGATCCCGAGACTCCGCTCGGCACGCATATCTTTACGGCGTTGAAATTCGCCCCCGGCGATACCAAGGCGCAATGGATTACCATCAGCCTGCAAGGCGACGACTCGACGGCCGTGCTGGACCGCATCGAGATTCCGGCGGACCTGCGTCAGAAGATCTCCGAGCGACTTACGCCGGGCTCATCGCTGATCATCGGCGACACGGCGATCAACACGGCGTCTTTGACCAAGGGCTCGGATTTCCTCGTCTGGGCCAAGGACACGCCGGGCAAGATCACGTCGGCCAGCATTGGAGCCGACGACGGGCAGGCTACGCAGCCGCGCAAGAAGAAGCGGACCACCGTGCGCCGTAACAATTACGACTACAGCTATCGCTATCAGCGCTCGCCGACCTTCTCGCGCGGCTATCCGTCCTGGCCCTGGTAGCAGCGGCGCCTTGAT
>CAVZLT010000011.1:0-122339 GCA_963776235.1 uncultured Alphaproteobacteria bacterium | reverse complement strand
AAAATGATCCCGGGCACGATCAGCAAGACGAAGCCGATGCCGACGGCAAGCGAGAGCAGGATCGAGGCGCCGAGATATTTCCAGAACGGCGACGGGTGCCACAGCAAGGCAAGATCGGCCGTGTCGGGATTGTCGTGCGCGGCGAGATAGAACGCCGTGGCCCCCATGCTGATCAGCGTGCCGAGCGCGAGATTGACCACCGTGCCGATGATCGACGGGTCATCGGCGGAACCGGTTAGCGCGGCATCGATGCCGCTGGTGAAACCATCGCAAATGGCCGAGGCGAGCAGGATGAGGAGGGTCGATCCGACAAAGAACCACGGCCGCCGCTTGAACGTCTCCCACCCGAAGCGTATGGCCTCACCCGTCGAAAATTGCATGCCGGCACGATAGCACGTGTCCCGATTCTGGGAGGCTGACGGCGTGGATTTCCACAGTCGTTAGCGGGAAGCTTTGGCCGGCCGAAAAGCGGCTTCCGAGCCCTTGCCGCATCGCGGTACCAAAGCTTCCCGGGTCCGGTTTCCACCTTGCAATGCCTATTTCTTTATCGCTACCATGGGCCTAGATCGCTTCGGCTGGCCTCTGTGAACCCCCGCCAGCACGTGCCTTGATCGGGTTCGAGCCATCGATAACCGGCGCATTTACTCGTCCCAATCGGTCCCCGCCACCATGTCCCTGGTAGCCAAGCTTGCCTGCCGCATTTTCCGGCATTCCCTTGCGATCCTCGGTCTTTGCGGATCGCTTTCTCTCCTCGGCAGCCTGCCGGTGAGCGCTCCAGCCTTGGCCGGTGATGAGCCTGCGACCGCCGCACCCGCCACGCCACCGCCCGCGGACGCGCCCGCCTCCGAGACCAAGCCGGACGGGTTCAAGGTCGAGGTGCCTCAGTCGCCGGCGCCGAAGAACCCGGTGCCGGTCGGTTACATCCGGCAGTTCGGGGATCACCCGCGGCCAGCCTCCCGCGTCGATGTCGAGCCGTCGAACGCGGGCGTGGCCGGCGCAAAATTGGCCAACGACGAAAATAATGCCGGCGGCCAGTTCACCGGGGAGGTCTACAGCCTCGATGTCGCGACCGTCGGCTCGGCCGACCAAGCGGTGGCCGAGGCGCAAAAGCTCTTCGATAGCGGACACCATTTCATGTTGGTCGACGCTCCGGCCGAGACCCTGCTCAAGCTTTCCGACTGGGCCAAGGGCAAGGACGTTCTCTTCTTCAACATCCGCGCCGAAGACGTTTCGCTGCGGCAGCAAGATTGCCGCGCCAACATCATGCATGTGGCACCCGACCGCTACATGCTGGCCGACGCGCTCGCCCAATATCTCGTGGTGAAGAAATGGACCAACTGGCTGTTGGTCTACGGCTCGACGCCGGGCGATCTGGCCTACGCCGATGCGATCAAGCGCGCGGCGTCGCGGTTCGGCGCCAATATCGTCGATGCGCGCGAATACAAGGACGTCTCCGGCGGCCGCCGCGACGACGTCGGCACCATTCCGCCCGGCAAGCAGGCGAGCAACGATGCCGCGTTCGCCGCCAATCTTGACTACCAGGTCATCATCGTCGCCGACGAGGATCAGTTGTTCGGCCCGTATATGCCCTATCGCGGCGGCGCCGACGCGCGGCCCGTCGCCGGTACCACCGGTCTCACCGCCACGACCTGGAGCCCGGGCCACGAGAAATGGGGCGCGACCCAGATGAACAATCACTTCCAGAAGGACTATAGCCGCCTGATCCTGCCGATCGACTATCAGGCCTATGTCGCCACGCGCACCATCGGCGAGGCCGTCACCCGCAACGACGGCGAGGATTTCGCCACCATCGCCGCCTTCATCCACGGACCCCAGCTCCAGCTCGCACCCTTCAAGGGCGTCAAGCAGCAGTACCGGCCTTGGGACGGTCAGTTCCGGCAGCCGATCCTGATCGCGACCGACAAGGTGCCGGTGTCGATCTCCCCGCAGGCCGGCTTCCCGCACGCAAGCCATGCCGAGATCGAGATGGACACGCTCGGCATCGACGAGCCCGAGAGCCTCTGCAAGATGTAAGGCTTAGGGCTACCGCGGGAGGCTCAGCGCTCGGCGGCTGCGGCGGTGATCAAATTGCCCTTGTCGTCCAGCACGGGCACGTTATAGCCCTCCAGGATCTCGTTGATCTCGCCCTGGTTCTCGGCGATCAGCTTGTTGATCGTATGCTTCCATTGCGGCTCGTCGGGCCGCACGCCCATGGTGATGCCGTAGATCGTGCTCGGGCCCGCGTTCTCCTTGACGAGCGGCACGAGCTTGAGCGGCACATCGGCGCGCTCGGCGTAATAGCCGCCGACCGGCCCCCACAACAGCGCCGCATCGAGCTCGCCCGAGGCGACCTGGTCGATGATGGTCATGGTGGCCTTGGCGGCGCTCTCGTCGGCATTGACCTCGAACAGCTTGGCGCTCGCCACCAGCCCATGCATGGCGAGGATGCTGGCCGGCGGCGTGCGGGCGAAGAGACCGATGCGCTTCCCCTTGAGCCGCGGGTCGGACAGATTGTCGATGCCGGCGAGGCTCGCGTCCTTCTCGCGGTGAATCAGCACATAGGACGTGTAGTAATAGGGGTTGGTATCCTCGATCAGACCGGTCCCTTGGGCATAGCCCATGACGAGATCGCAGGCCTCGCGTCCCATCGTGTTCGGCACGTAGCCGGTCGCCTCGGTAAACCAGGAATATTGGAGCGTCGCGTTCAGCTTCTGCGCGATCAGCTCGGCGAGCTTGTTCTCGAACCCCTCGGCCTTCTCGTTCGAGAACGGCATGTTGTCGGGGTCGGCGCAAACGCGCAAAGACGCCGCGCTGGCCGTCCCGGCGCCGGCGCTTGCAAAGCCGAGCAGGAGGGCGAGGCCGATCTTGCCGGCGCTCCTCGCCCCTCGCCGCAGAGTGTTTATCGCCGCTCGTTCACTCAAAACTCGCCTCTCGTCGGGCAGGCGTGGGAAAGTTCAATCATAGCATAGCAGCGGCGCTCGCCGCCCGGCCGGCGGATGCCTAACCGCATGAAAATATGGAGATCGAGGGAAAGCCGCGCCAGCTTACCGCAACATTAAACTTCGCTGACAAAGCCCCGCTGCCGGACCGAAAGCGTCAGTCTTCCGCCTCGCATTTGGCGATATTGTCGGCCCGCTCGGTCCCGGTCGGATAGTAGGCGCCGGTCGGCGACGCGCCGAACGCGATCATTGCCGCCTTCCCCGCCTCGATGCTGTCCATCTCGTGCTTCGATCGCAGCAGCTTCACCGCGCAGCAATCGGCGTCGAGCTCCATCTGCTTCAGCGCCGGCGCGATATAGAAGAAGGGCTGCGGCCCCACATGGCCGAACCCCTCGTGAAAGCGGCCGACATGGCCGAGCGTGTGGTGGCAGCATTCATGCGCCATGAGGAAGCGGCCGTAAGCCGGCTGGTCGCTGAGCGTCATGGCATTCACCACAATCACCGGCGTGCCGTTGGAATCGAGCATGGACATCGCCAGCTCGGGCACATCGCGCAAGGTATAGGTGGTGACGTCGCAATACGGATTGTCGGCCTTGGGCATCCACATCCTGGCCGCTTCGGAGCTGCCGCAAAACAGCCCGAGACCCGCGATCGCCGCTACGAGGACCGGAAGACGCATTTGCCCTCCGCCGCCATGAGTTGCTTTCCTCGGAAAGACTATCCTCGGCAGTCGTCGCGCCCAAAGGCTTTTGTCCATCTGAACCATCGTCGCCATATTATGCCGCAGAGCCGCCTGCGGGGATTAACTCGGCCGCAATTGGGCCAATCGCCTTGCTTGACCAAAAACCTCCCGCCGCGGAAACGGGGATGCAAGACACATGGATGTGAACGGCAACACCGACAAGCTGTGCCTCATCCGCGGATTTGCGTCACACCGAGTTCGGTGCCAAGGCAGGGGATGTTCTTGGAATGTGCTTTGCGCTCCGAGCCTCTGTCCTGACGCGAACATGACACTGGAGCCGGCAAGCGCCATTGGCTAGGGTCTGCCACCTTGCGCCGTCCGGCGCGCTATCCAGAGGGCGTAACAAGCAACGGGATGGGTCCGCGTCTCCTCTATGTCCTCATTGTGGGGATGGTCATCTTGGCTGCGCTTGCGTTGCGTGTCTGGGACCCGACGCCGGTCGCGAGACTGCGGTCGCTCGTCTTCGACGCCTATCAGCGCCTCGACCCGCGCGCATTCGATCCGGCTTTGCCGGTGCGCATCATCGATGTCGACGAGGAGTCGTTGAAGCGGATCGGGCAATGGCCGTGGCCGCGTACCGTGCTTGCCGAACTCGTCGACAAGCTTGCCGCCGGCGGCGCGGCGGCGATCGGCTTCGACATGGTCTTCCCCGAGCCCGACCGCATGTCGCCGGCCAACACGCTGCGCTACTGGCCGCAGTCTGACGCTCTCGCGGGTCTCCGCGAGGAAGTCGAGAAGCTTCCCAGCAACGACCAGGTCTTCGCCGAGGCGATCGGCAAGAGCCCCGTCGTGCTCGGCTTCATCGCTTCGCCGGACGCCGCCTCGCTGCCCGAGACCAAGGCGGGCTTCGCCCATGGCGGCGACGACCCCGTACTGTTCGCTCCGCATTACCCGGGCGCGGCGGCGAGCCTCACGGAGCTGCAGGACAAGGCGCAAGGCGCGGGCTCGCTCAACTGGATTCCCGAAGAGGATCAGATCATCCGCCGCATGCCCATGCTGGTGAGCGTCGGCGACACGCTCTATCCCGCTCTGTCGGCCGAGATGCTCAGGCTCGCGCAAGGCGCATCCACCTATCTGGTGAAGTCCTCGGGAGCGAGCGGCGAGAAGGCGTTCGGCGAAAAGACCGGCATCGTTGCCGTGAAGGTCGGCGAGTTCGAGGTGCCGACCGAAGCCAACGGCCAGATGTGGATCAGGTTCACCCCAGAGACGAAACAACGCTATTTGCCCGCCTGGAAAGTTCTGAACGGCGAAATCGGCGCGGACGAACTCAGCGGCCGCATCCTGATCATCGGCACGAGCGCGGCAGGTCTGCTCGACCTCAGAGCCACCCCGCTCGATGCTTCGGTGCCCGGCGTCTCGCTCCACGCCCAGGCTATCGAGCAGATCCTGCAAGGCAGCTTCCTGCAACGGCCCGACTTCGCCACGCCCGCCGAGCTCCTGTTTATCCTCGTGCTCGGCACGCTGATCGCCGTGCTCATCTATCGCCTCGGCGCGGCCGGCAGCGCGGTTTTGGGCGGTCTCGCCATCGCCGGCGTGGTCGGTGTCTCCTGGTATGCCTTCGACGTGCTCGGCTGGCTGGTCGATCCCGTCTATCCGGCCATCGCGCTCACCGCGATCTATCTCGCCGGCACTCTGTTCGTGTTTCTGCGGACCGAGCGCGAGCGGAACCGGGTCCGTCACGCCTTCTCCCACTATATGGCGCCGGCTCTGGTCGAACGGCTGGCCGACGATCCGTCGCGGCTCAAGCTCGGCGGCGAGACGCGCGACATGACGCTGCTGTTCAGCGACGTGCGCGGCTTCACCACCATCTCCGAGGGGCTCGACGCCGAGGAGCTCACCCGCTTCCTGAATTCCCTGTTCACGCCCTTGAGCAACATCATTCTCGACGAGCAAGGCACCATCGACAAATTCATGGGCGACGCGGTGATGGCGTTTTGGAACGCGCCGCTCGACGATGCGGCGCATCCGAGCCATGCCTGTAGCGCGGCGCTGCGCATGATGGCCGAGATGGAGAGCCTGAACGCGCGCTGGCGCGAGGAAGCGGAAGCCAAAGGCCGGGCGTTCAAGCCGGTACGGCTCGGCATCGGGCTCAACACCGGCATTTGCTGCGTCGGCAATCTCGGCTCGGAGACGCGCTTCGACTACTCGGTGATCGGCGACAACGTCAATGTCGCCTCGCGGCTCGAAGGGCAGTCCAAGACATATGATGTGGGCACGGTGGTCGGCCAGTCCACCACCGCGCGCGCGCCGGAGTTCGCCTTTCTCGAGCTCGACCTGCTGAAGGTGAAGGGCAAAACCGAGGCGACCCGCATCTTCGCGCTGCTCGGCGACAACGCGCTCAAGCAGTCGAACGGTTTCATCCAGCTCGCCAAGCGCCACGCCGAGTTTCTTGCCCGCTTCCGCGCCAAGGATTGGGACGCGGCAGAAAGCCTCGCTCACGAGTGCGAGCAGATGAACACCGCGCGCCTCGACCACCTTTATGCGCTCTATCGCGAGCGCATCGCCTATTTCCGCATCAATCCTCCGCCGGCCGATTGGGACGGCACGGCCGAGGCCTTGTCGAAATAGTCCGATGCCAAAGCTCGTCCTGCTCGCCCTCGCCGCCGTCGCCGTTCTCATGGTCAAGCATGCGGTCGCCGATTTTTATCTGCAGACGCCGTATCAATTCTTGAACAAGGGAAAGTACGGCCATCCGGGCGGCTTCATCCATGCCGGCATCCATACCGCGCTGACGCCGCTGGTCTACCTGGTGCTGGTGCCTGGCTCGCTGCTGCTAGCCGCCGGCCTCGCTCTCGGCGAGTTCGTGCTGCATTATCACATCGATTGGCTGAAGGAGCAGGTCACCCACCGCAACGGCTGGAATACCCAAGACCCCGGCTTCTGGTACGCGCTCGGCACCGATCAGCTGGTGCACGGGCTGACCTATCTCGGCATCGTCGCCATTCTGGTGATGGTGGCCGCGGCTTAAAGCAGGGCGGAAATTTCGCGATTGGCGAATTCGAGGCGGTCCGACAACAGCCTGATGATGAGCTTGTGCAGCGCCGCCGCGGCAGTCGGATTCTCCGCCTGCATGGTGTCGAACGCCTCGCGCGTCAGCCGGTAGATCACCGTCGGTCCCTCGGCAATGACGCTCGCCGTGCGCGGCACGCCGCGATAGAAGCCCATCTCTCCCACCACCGTATGCCCGATCATCCGCCGCAAACGGATCGGCCGCCCGTGCTCGTCGATGATGGTGATGGCGACCGAGCCCGAGGCTTGCAGCACCACGGAATCCGACGGCTCGCCCTGGCGGAACAGGAACTCGCCGCTCTTCAGCTCCTGGCGCTGCATGTAAGGCGTGATCTTCTCGAACTCGATCTTCTCGCCGAATTCCGATTGCAACCAGCTCTCGAAGCTATGCGTCGAGGCGGCGCCGACCTCGTGATACATGAGCAGCATGTCCTCGCACCACTCGATCGCCTCGTTGCGGCTGCCGAACACTTGATGCGGCCGCTCGCTGCCGAAGAAGTCCGCCTTCTCGAAGCTCGCCCGCATGATGTCGCTCAGACCTGAGAAGCCGAGCGTGACGCTATTCTCCTCGCAAAAATTACGGAGCTTGACCAGGCTCAACACCGCCGAGGTATCCAGCCCAGGCACGGCGCTGAAATCGAGCACCACATAGCCCACGGGCTTGTCCCGCTGCGCCTCGATGGTGCGCTTGATGCGCTCGAATAGGCCGTTGGAGGAGCCGAAGAAGATGAAGCCGGAGAGCCAGAACACGTGAACGCGCTTGCCCTCCTCGCGCAGCAGCCGCGTCTGTTCCGGCGAGCGCTCGACATTGCTGGAGAATTCCTGCCGCGTCAGGTGGCGCCTCACCACGCCGATACGGCTATAGCTCAGCGCGAACATCAGGCAGGCGCCGATCACGCCGACCACCACGCCCATGAAATAGCCGAAATTGATGATGACCAGCGTCATCACGCCGGTGAGCGCCCATTCCATCCAGGAGCTTTGCGCGGGCGCTTCCCACAGCTCGATGAGGATCACCGCGCCGAGATAAGCGAGCATGCCGGCGAGAATGGCTTTCGGCACCATGCTGCCGACATCGGTGCCGGAGAACAGAATGATGGCGCAGACAATGCCGACAATGGCGCCGGACCAGCGCGTGGTGGCGCCGGACTCGTCGAGCAGCAGGCAGGCGTTCATCGACAGCGATCCGCCAAAGCCGCCGAGCACCGATGCCAGGAGATTGGCAAGACCGTTGGAGCGGAACTCCTGGTCGAGATCGCTGGTCTTCTGCCGCGCCACCTCGAGGCTCGACACGTCGAGCAGGAGCGCAATCGCCATCACGCCGCAGAATGAGCCGATCTCGGCGCTGCTCTGGGCGATCACGCCCCAATCGACCTGCTGGCCGATCATGGCATTGATCGGCCACCACAAGGTCAATTCGCCGAGGCTCGGCAGGAACCACGCGCTGTGGATCGTTGCGTCGTTGAAGAAGCCGAACAGGCTCACATCGAGAACGAGGAGAAAGCCGAAAAAGGCGATCGGCAGGGCGAGGTAGTTCGGCACAAACCGCCCGAGCACTGGGATGGAGAGGGCGAACAGCGCCCCGATCAGAATTTGGGGTGCGTAAAGCGGCGAATACAGCACCTGCCAACTGGAGGGCGACAGCGTGAGATTGGTCTGGGTGACGACCTCCATGCCGCCGGTGATGAGCAGGATGCCCGAAGCGGCAAGAAAGCCGCCGATCACCGGGTAAGGAATGAAGCGCAGCCATTGCCCCATCTTCAGCGCGCCGACGCCGTAGAGCAGGATGCCGGTCAAAAGCGTGCTGACCGACAGCGCGACCAGCACATTGATGACGATCTGCCCGGTCGGAGCGCCCTTGGCGGCGAGCGCCGTGGCGATCGAGGCGGCCAGCACGCTCATCACCGCGACGGCCGGCGAGTCCGGTCCGCCAATCACCGGAGAGAAGGTCGAGGTCAAGGCGATCACCACGCAGGTGACGACCGTGCCCATGATGAGTCCCGCCAGGCCTAGGGAGAAACCGCTGGCAAGATCGCCGGTGAAGATCAGCGCGGCGAAGGAGATGCAATAGGCGATCTGCACCACCGCCGAGATGGCGCCGGCCATGGCGTCCCGCCCGAGCGTTGACGCGTCGATGTTGCGCGGGTGGCGCAGCGCGAGATTCGCAAGCAGGGACAAGGCCTAATGCGCAGGCTTGGGGTTTAGTCGCGCCCGATCATGGCTGGCGCACGTCACAATGGCAAGCCGGCAGGCCTGAAGCGGGGCGCAAACCCAAGGTTTATGGGGCGGATCGTCGCAAGCGATCGGCTAGCGCGCGCATTACGGCGATGGCGAAGAACGGCGTTTCGTGCACCAGGAACAGGAAGGTTTTCTCGGTGATGGCAGCGACCTCGCAAGCCGTCTTGGCCCGCGCGGTTGCCGCTCGCGGCGATCCGTCGATCAAGGCCATCTCGCCGAAAATCCCGCCGCCCGACAGCGTCTCGACGATCTTGCCGTCACGCTCGACCTCCACCTCGCCCGAGCGGATCACATACATCTTGTCGCCCTTGTCGCCCTCCGAAAAGATCACCTCGCCCGGCTCGAACTTGGCGGGAGGGAAGCCTGCATTGGCGAGAAGTTGGAAATCGGTTGCAGCTAGCGCCATGCCTGTGTCCTCCTTGCCCGGGCGGGTCCGGACGGCAATCTATGACGATCCTGTGACGGTACTATAAAGGCCAGCGGGCCCTCAAACCCCTTGCGATCTCACCCTTGCGACCGCTTCGAGCCAGCCGCCATAGCGTGCCTCGCGTTCGGTTTCGCTCATTTTCGGCGCGAACACCCGCGCCGGCGCCCAGGCTTTGCCGAGCTCTTCCGCATCGCCGTAGAAGCCCGCCACCTGGCCGGCATGATAGGCGGCGCCGAGCGCGGTGGTCTCAGGCGTGGCCGCGACTTCGACGGTCTGCCCGAGGATGTCGGCGAGCCGCTGCATGAGCCAAGCGTTCGGCGTCATGCCGCCGTCGACCCGCAAGGCCGAGGGCATGGGGATGCCGCTCACCGCCATGTCGCGACCCATGGCGGTCAGCAGATCGCGCGTCTGAAAGGCAACGGCCTCGAGCCCTGCCGCAACCAGATCGGCCTTCGCTGCGGCGCGCGTCAGCCCGAGAACGGCCGCGCGCGCGCCCGCATCCCAGAACGGCGCGCCGAGTCCCTGAAAGGCGGGAACGAGATAGACGCCCGAGTTTGGGTCTGCCTGTTTCGCCAAAGCCTCGCTTTCTGCGGCGGTGGCGATGACGCCGAGATTATCCCGCAGCCATTGCACCGTCGCGCCGGCCATGAAGATCGCGCCTTCCAGCGCGTAAGCGCGCTTGCCTTCGAGCTGATGGAAGATGGTCGAGAGCATGCGGGTGGCCGAGGCCACTTTCTCCTCGCCGGTATTGGCGAGCACGAAGCAGCCGGTGCCGAAGGTCGCCTTGACCATGCCGGGAGTGAAGCAAGCCTGTCCATACGCAGCCGCCTGCTGATCGCCGACGACCCCGCTGATCGGAATCGCGGCGCCGAAATGCTCCGGCTGCGCGAGACCGAAATCGCTCTGGCTGTCGCGCACCTCCGGCAGCATGGCGCGCGGCACCGAAAGCCGTTCGATCAGCCGGTCGTCCCAACGCCCTAGGCGAATGTCGTAGAGCTCGGTACGGGCGGCGTTGGTCGCGTCGGTCGCATGCAGCCTGCCGCCGGTGAGCTTGAACAGCAGGAAGCTGTCGATCGTGCCGAAACACACCTCCCCTGCCCGTGCTCTCGCATCGAGGCCCGGCACAGAGCGAAGCAGCCAGGCGAGCTTGGTCGCGGAGAAATACGGATCGATCACCAGGCCTGTCGCTTCCGCCACATGCGCTCCCCAACCCTCCTGCGCGAGCTCGGCGCAAAGTGGCGCGGTGCGGCGGTCTTGCCAGACGATGGCATTGGCAAGCGGCTTGCCGGTCGCCCGCTCCCACACGACCGTCGTCTCGCGCTGATTGGTGATGCCGATGGCGGCGATCGAATTCACATCCGCCTCGCTCAGCACCTGCCGGCCGACTTGCAGCACCGACCGCCAGATCTCATCGGGATCGTGCTCGACCTGTCCCGGCGCGGGATAAATCTGCGTGAGCGGAACTTGCGCGGTCGCGCGAGCGCGCCCCTCCCGGTCGAACAAGATGGCACGCGTGCTTGTCGTGCCCTGATCGATGGCAAGGACGAAACTCTTCTCGCTCATTTGCGTTCGGGGCTTTGCGTCTGGCCGGCGATCCAGTCGCAATATTCGGCGCTGCCCCCTTCCGTCGGCAACACGAGCAGCGCCGGCAACTCGTAAGGATGCAGCCGCTTGGTCTCGGCGAGCACCGCCTCGGTGAGCGAGCTTCGCGTCTTGATGATCATGGCGACCTCGCTCGCCTCCTCGCGCGCGCCTTTCCACTCGAAGATCGAGATCATGCCGGGAAACATGTTGACGCAGGCCGCGAGCCGCGCCGCGACCAGCGCCTCGCCGACCCGCTTGGCCTCGGCAAGCGCCGGAAATGTCGTATAGATCAGCACCGGCCGGTCGTCGTTCCGCATAAATTCACCATTCAGCCTGTAAATGGAGGGACTTGCATTTGCGGTCCACGGCCGCATTTATAGTGCCCGCTTCTTAAGCAAGCTCAAAGCGCCTCGATAGAACCATGCCCCGCTTCGACAAAATCGCCTTCGTTGCCAGCGAGACCAAGGAGGCCGCCGACGCGCTCGCCAAGCTCACCAAGCAATACGGGAATGCCGACTTCGCCGAGGCCGATGCGATCGTGGCGCTGGGCGGCGACGGCCTGATGCTGCAGACCATGCATCGCCACCTCAACAGCCGCATCCCGATCTACGGCATGAATCGCGGCTCGGTCGGGTTCCTGCTCAACGATTATCACGAGGACCACCTCAAGGAGCGGCTGAAAGCGGCCGAGATCACCGTCATCCACCCTTTGCGCATGACGGCCCATGACGAGCGCGGCGCCAAGCACGAGGCGCTCGCCATCAACGAGGCGTCTCTGTTCCGGCAGATCTACCAGGCCGCCAAGCTGAAGATCGCCGTCGATGGCAAGGTGCGCATGGCCGAGCTCATCTGCGACGGCATTCTGGTTTCCACCCCCGCCGGCTCGACCGCCTATAATCTTTCGGCGCACGGTCCGATCCTGCCGATCGACGCGCCGCTGCTCGCGCTCACCCCGATCAGCCCGTTCCGCCCGCGGCGCTGGCGCGGCGCCCTCCTCCCCAACGACGCCAAGGTCCGCATCGAGGTGCTCGAGCCGGACAAGCGCCCGGTCAGCGCCGTGGCCGACCACACCGAGTTCCGCGATGTGGTCGAGGTCGAGGTGGTGGAGGAAAGCGGCATCGACATTCTGATGTTGTTCGATCCAGGGCATTCGCTGGCCGAGCGCGTTCTCGCCGAGCAGTTCGGCTATTGAGCGGCACCGCGCCCGCGTGCGCCGGGCCTGGGCAGCGTGAACACCTCGTCGATCACCGCATAATCGCCGTAGCCCAGCCGGGCGAGCGGCTTCAGCAGCGTCACGTCGACCTTGCCGTCGACAATCGCCGCGTCGGCGATATGCACGCCGACGACTTGACCCAGCACGATGGCATGTCCGCTCGCCGCCCCGTTGCGGCCCGGCAACTCGATGGTGCGCCAATAGCGGCATTCGAACGCGACCGGCGACTCCGCAACGCGCGGCGGCGCCACCAGACGCGACGGCGCGGGCGTGAGACCCGCAAGCCGCATCTCGTCGACCTCGGGGCCGACCGCGGCGGAGGTCTTGCTCATCGCCTCGCGCAAATCGTACGTGGCGAGCGAGCAGACGAATTCGCCGGTCTCCTCGGCGTTGCGCTGGCTGTCCTTCCTGCCGCCCGAGGCGAACATGACGAAATGCGGATCCTCCGACACGGCGTTGAAGAAGCTGTAAGGCGCGAGATTGACCACGCCGTTCTTGCTGAGCGTCGAGATCCAGCCGATCGGCCGCGGCGCGACGAGCGCCTTGAACGGGTCGAGGGCCAGGCCATGCTGTATTGGTGACGGCGTCGTAGAACATGACACTCTCTCTGCCCGCCTCTATGGGCGCCAGGACGTGACGATCTCGCCGAGCGCCGGCCGCTCGCGCTCGTCAGGTTTCTCCTTCGGCGTGCCAATATAGACGAAACCGGCGACCCGCTCGTTCTCGGCGAGCCGCAACGCCTGCCGCACGCCATCGCTATAGGCGCACCATTCGGTGATCCATTGCACCCCGTAGCCGAGCGCGGTGGCGGCAAGGCTGAGGTTCTGGCAGGCAGCCCCGGCCGAGAGGATTTGCTCCCATTCGGGCGCGGCCGGGTTCTTGACCACGCGCGAGACCACGGCAATCACCAGCGGCGCGCGCAGGAAACGCTTCGCCTCATTCTCGAGCCGAAACGCCCCGGGCTCCTTCTCCTCGGCCGCGCAGACCTGCGCCAGGACCTTGCCGAATTCCGCGCGCGCCGCGCCCTGAAACAGGATAAAGCGCCAGGGCACGAGCTTCTTGTGGTCCGGCACGCGCGAGGCAGCCCGCAAGATCAGCTCGAGCTCCGCCGCGCTCGGGCCGGGCTCGGCGAGGCTGTTGGCCGACACCGAGCGGCGGGCGAGCAGGAGGTCGAGGGTGGGGTTGGGCATTGACTCTGAGCGAGGCGGGAAAGGTCGCGTTCCCTATCCTGAAATGCGGCGGCGAACAACGCCGGAATCGGCCGCGCGGTGAGGGCAAAGACCAGGGGAAAACACCGCAAATCGGCCTCATTCGCAAAGGAATTTCACCCCATCGTTGCGCACCGGAAACGGGTATAACAGCTTGCGGCCGGATTATCGGAGCTATCGCCATGCGGGGGAAACGCTGCGCGGGGCTTAGCCCCATGCTTCTGTCCGCCGCTCTGCTTGGGGCGGCGCCTGCCGCAGCCGAGAATGCGCCCTCTCCCGTCCCCGGCCTGCCCGCCACCGTCGTCGTGCTCGATGCGTCGAGCAGCATGAACGCCAAGATCGGCAATGCGACCAAGATCGCCGCCGCGAAGACGGAGCTCGGCGCCGCGCTCGGCACTTATGCGGGCCGGCTGGCGTTCGGGCTGGTGGCTCTCGGCCATCGCAAGGCATCGAACTGCGCCGACAGCGAGACTTTGGCCAAGCCCGGCGAGCTGACCTTCGCCGGCAAGGACAAGCTGTTCGACAAGATCAAGCCGAAGGGACAGGCGCCGATCGCTGCCGCCTTGAGCGACGCCGCCAAGGCTCAAGCCAAAGATCAGAGCCTCGACATTGTCCTCATCGCCGACGGCGGCGACACGTGCGACGCCGACATCTGCTCGACGGCCGCGGCGATGAAGGAGAAGTCGAAGGCGCTGCGCATCCATGTGGTCGGTTACAGCAGCAAGGCCGATGAGCTCAAGCCGCTCGCCTGCCTTGCCGCCGTCACGGGCGGAACCTTCATCGCCGCGACCAATGCCGGCGAACTGAAGCAAGGGCTCACCACGGTATTCGATGCGATTGCCACCCCGGCGGACTCCTCGCCGCAAGCCGTGGCGGCGGAAGAAAATCCCGCGCCGCCGCCGCTTGGCGCGCTCCCGCCGGGCGTGGCCAGCGCCGTGCCGATGATCCTCGAGGCAGCGCCGCAGCAGGCCGCTCCCCCGGTCGCGCCGGCGGCACCCGAACCGGCGGCAGCCGACCCGGCGGCGACACCGCAAGCCGCGCCGCCCAAGGCCTCCGAACCCGCCAGCGAGACCGCCGTGCTCAAATCGGCGGCGCGTCCTCCAGGCGAAACGCCGCCCTCGGCGCCCCCCGTCAGGAAGGTGCAGTCTGTACCGATTGCCCCTCCACCAGCGCCACAACTCGCCGAGGCGCCGCCGATCCTGGCGCCGACGCCCAAACCCGCCGCGGAAAGCGTGGCGGCGCAAGTCCAGCTTCCGGTTCCCGTCACCTTCAAGGCGCTCGTCACCGAGCAAGGACCGAAGCTGCAGTCGGGGCTCACCTGGCGGGTGTTCGCCGCCAAGGCCTCGCCCGATGGCGGCGGCTACCAGCTGCTCAGCACTCACCGCGAGGCGGTGCCGACCGCCGCGCTTCTGCCCGGCGAATATCTCGTCAATGCCGCTTACGGGCTGTCCAACCTCACCAAGAAGATCAAGGTCGAGAGCGGCCGCTCGCTCGAGGAAACCTTCGTGCTCAACACCGGCGGCCTGAAGCTGACCGCCGCCCTTGCCAATGGCGAGGTCGCGCCGGAGGGCGCCGTCAAATTCGACATCCTCTCCGACGAGGAGGATCAGCGCGGCAATCGCCAGACGATCCTGCACAATGCCAAGGCCGGGCTGATCATCAGGCTCAATGCGGGGGCCTACCGCATCGAAAGCCTGTATGGCGACGCCAATGCGGTCGTGCGCGCCGACGTCACCGTGGAACCCGGCAAGGTCACCGAGGCGACCATCAAGCAGACCGGCTCCAAGACCACCTTCAAGCTGGTGCAATCGCTCGGCGGCGAGGCGCTCGCCGACACCAAATGGACCATCCTCACTTCGGCCGGCGATGTGGTGAAGGAGAATGCCGGCGCGCTGCCGACCCACATTCTGTCCCCTGGCAGCTACGCCGTCGTCGCCGACCATGGCGGTTTGAGCTATACGCGCAAATTCTCCATCGAGGCTGGCGACGAGACCAAGCAGATCGAGGTCGTGGTGGGCGACGGCCCCACCTCGCCGGAGGACCTGAAAGCCCTGACCGATCCGCCCGAGCCGCCGCCCGTGCCGGCAGGGGCCGGCGTGGTGGCGGGTGACGGGCAAGCCCCCTCGCCCGGCGCGGGTGTGGGCTTCGACGGCTTCTCCGCGACCGCGCCCGCCGACCCCAATGCGCCGCTGATCAATCCCGGCATTCTGCTGCGCGGCGCGCGCTAGCACGTCGACACTGCTTCCTCTGCGAAGTCGCCATACACATTCCTCCCCTCCCTCTGGGGAGAGCGGGGAGTGTGTTGCAGCGCTCGAACAAGACATGCGACTCCGTTTCCGCGACGCGGGAAGCGTCCGGAGTATGAGGGGGGATGGCGCGCCGAAAAGCGCAAAATCCTTATGGCGCGTGCCTTGCGGCACGCGGGCGCCTCGCGGCGCGCCAATCACGGCGTTTTCCGGCAACGGGCCCTGCTTTCGTCCGGTCCGTCGCGCATCGAATGCGCCGACCGAGCCGTCAGCCAGCTCCTGGCAGGGACTCCTAGTGGTCCCGGAGGGAGCTCCGCTGCCGCCCGAGTGCCTCGTTGCGACGAGGCCCGCAGGCGCCGCACCTCGTCCCGCTTCACGACGCCTCATGATCGCGCCCCTCAGTGGACGAGGTGGGTGCAGTCTATGCGAGGTTTGGGAGGCGGGGGTTATGCGGGGATAGCTCACCCACTCTCGTCATCCCGGCGAAAGCCGCGATCCAGGGCAACACGCGCCGAGCCAGCAGCTCTGGATACCGGCTTCGCCGGTATGACGGAGCTTGGTTTTCGTCTGAGACGACAACCACGCCGCAGCGACGACAGAACTCGCTGCAAGCACGCGGATCGCCTCTAAGCTTTTCGCGGAACGGCATAAGCGCGCTTGCGGGCGCGGGCGCGATACGCTTCGGCCAGCCGCGCATCGCGCGAGGCAGAGCAGCAAACCAGGCTCGGCGAGACCGGCGAGATCGAGCAGCCGATCCTCGGCTTCCTCATGCGCTATGAGCGCGCCCGACGAAAGAATGTGAGCAACCTCTATGCCCGCGCCGGCCAGCGCACGTGCGACCAACAAACAGCGATGGCAATCGAGCGGGTCGGCCTCCGCGCACATCACCGCAATGCGGTGTTGACCGGCGGCCTCCGTCAGCCGCGCGATCCCGGCACGAAATTCATTCGACGCCGCCATCTTGCCGTAGTCGGCCACGCCCTCGCTATACAGCTCCGGCCGCGCGGGGCGGCCGCCGAGCTCGTTCCCGAGAAAAATGTAAGCGATGTTCCGCTCGGCAAGCGACGCGGCCAAGGCGCCTCTGTTGAAATGCGGCGAGAAGCGCGAGACGGGCGCCGAGCGGATATCGGCCACCGCGGTCGCGCCCGCCCCCTCCAGCAAGGCGATAAAGCGTTCGAGCGAATGGCGCGAATGCCCGATCGTTAGGACTGTAGCGATGCCGCTTATTCTTTCGTCTTTTCGTTGAGCCAGTCGTACCAGGGCCCGGTGATGCGAACCGCGATATTGTCGTGGTCGTCCTCGGCGGCCTGCACGCCGTAGATGGTGCGCTTGTCTCCGGACTTCGCGTAGTCGTACAGGCCCGCGCCGCTCACGCCGGAACCGATGTCGCATTTGTGGTAGAAGAGGTCGCCGTCTCCGGTATCGATATCGCAGGACGACCGCCACATCGTGAAGGCAGGCTTGTCCAGGGGATAGCCGACAATATTGGCGGTGAAGTTCGGAAGCGCATTGTCGTAGCCCCAACCCATCCAGCCCACCGAGTCGCCGGCACGCCTGGCAAGCTTCACGACGCCGATGTCATGCAGCAGGTGGTCGGACGTGTACTTGCCGGTCCCGGCTTTCACATAGCCTTGGAGTACGCTGACCTGATCCCAGTCGTACCAGCCGTACGGCGCCTTGTCCCCGTTGTAGCCGGGATAGAAGCTCAACTCCTTGGCCCATTTGCCGGTCTGCTCGTTGTACAGGCAGTGCGCGGCGGTCAGCACATAGCGACGCGCGATCACGCTGCCCGTGCAATACGCATAGTCCCGCTCGCCCTCGAATTTCACTTCCAGCACGCCGACCGTCCGGAACGGGTAGTCCGTGGTGGTGTTGATGTGGACGCGGTCGTCGGGGCCGACGAGCTGTCGCTCGACATGGGGCGGCCCCGCGCTCTCGACGTCGCTGACGAAGGCCGAATTGACCCTCTCGCTTGGCGCCGGCGCCGCGCTCTGCTTTTGCAGCGACTTGGTCAGGCTTTCGCTCGCTGGCTCGGTCGACACCTCGCCGCTCTTCTTCCTGGTGACCGTGCCGAAGCCCTCGGCGCCAAGTCCTGGCGGAGCGGCGCGGCGCAAATTCGCGACGTCGCCTTCGATAATTTTGGGAGCCATCAGCTTGGCGTTCTTCAGTCGCTCGATCTGGGCATCGTCGAGCGGCGACGGCGCCGCGTCGTCACCGCTTTGCTTGGCCTGATCGCCTGACGCCGAGGGCACGGACTGCGCGTCATCGGCGAAGCAGAGGCTCGACAAGCCGAGCAGCATTGCGGCGGCTAGGGCCGGGCATGCGACTTTGATGCTGTTCATGGATTTAACCTCACAGGAACGGGGGAATTGACCTGTGCTCCGGGGCACAAGCTATCCAGGGCCGAATCCGCTGTCACATTAAATTTCTTTGAATGCCAGGCCGATACTCGCGCGAATACTTGCCGCGCGGCGAGCAACGGCTTGAATTGACTGGCTAGGGTGTTATGCCGCCTTGGCGGCGCCAGCCTCACGCAGATCGGGCGGAACCGCCTCGTCCTCGAGCAGCTTGATCGCCGCCTCCAGCGTCATCACCTGCTGCTCCTGGCTGCCGAGCCGCCGCACCGAGACGGTGCGTTCCTCGGCCTCGCGCTTGCCCACCACGAGCAGGATCGGCACCTTGGCGAGCGAATGCTCGCGCACTTTGTAATTGATCTTCTCGTTGCGGAGATCGGCCTCGGCGCGCAAGCCGGCTTTGTGCAGCGCGTCGAGCACCTCGCCCGCATAGACATCGGCGTCGGAGACGATGGTGGCGACCACCGCCTGCACCGGCGCGAGCCACAGCGGCAGATGCCCGGCATAATGCTCGATCAGAATACCGGTGAAGCGCTCGAGCGAGCCGAACATGGCGCGGTGGATCATCACCGGCACGGTCTTCTCTCCGTCGGGCCCGATATAGAAGGCGCCGAGCCGCATCGGCATGTTGAGATCGACCTGGACCGTGCCGCATTGCCAGTCGCGGCCGATCGCGTCGCGCAGCACATATTCGAGCTTCGGCCCGTAGAAGGCGCCCTCCCCCGGATTGAGCTCATAATCGAGGCCCGCTGCCTCCACCGCGCGCTTCAACGCGGCCTCGGCCTTGTCCCAGACCTCGTCGGAGCCGACGCGCTTGTCCGGCCGGTCGGAGAATTTGATGCGCACGTCGGTGAAGCCGAAATCCCGATAAATCGACAGCATCTGCTCGTTGAGCCTGACGCATTCCTCGGTGATCTGGTCCTCGGTGCAAAAGATATGCGCGTCGTCCTGCGTGAAGTGCCGCACGCGCAACAGCCCATGCAGCGCGCCTGACGGCTCATAGCGATGCACCTTGCCGAACTCGGCGATGCGCAACGGCAGGTCGCGATAGCTCTTCAGCCCATGCTTGAAGATCTGCACGTGACCCGGGCAGTTCATCGGCTTGCAGCAATAGACCCGCTCGTCCGGCGTCTCGGCGATATACATGTTCTCGGCGAACTTCTCCCAATGGCCCGACAGTTCCCACAGCTTGCGCTCCAGCATGTCGGGAGAGTTCACCTCGACATAGCCCCAGGCATTCTGGCGGCGGCGCATATAGGCGATCAGCGCGGTGAACAGAGCCCAGCCCTTCGGATGCCAGAACACGGCGCCCGGCGCTTCCTCCTGGAAATGGAACAAATCCATCTCGCGGCCCAGGCGGCGATGGTCGCGCTTCTCCGCCTCTTCGAGCTGATGCAGATAGGCCTTGAGGTCGTCCTCGCTGGCCCACGCCGTGCCGTAGATGCGCTGGAGCATGGGTTTGGTCGAATCCCCGCGCCAATAGGCGCCGGCGATCTTCAAGCAGCTTGAAGCCCTTGCCCACCTTGCCCGTCGACGTCATATGCGGCCCGCGGCAGAGATCGAGCCACTCGCGCTGCGAGTAGATCTTGATCTCGTCGCCCTCGGGGATCGCGTCGATCAGCTCGAGCTTGAAGGTCTCGCCCTTGTCGGCGAACAGCTTCTTCGCCGCCTTGCGGTCCATCACCTCGCAAGAGAACGGAGCGTCGCGGGCGATGATCTCGCGCATCTTGGCTTCGATCTTCGGCAGATCCTCCGGCGTGAACGGCTCGTCGCGCGCGAAGTCGTAATAGAAGCCGTTGTCGATCACCGGCCCGATGGTCACCTGCGTGCCGGGATAGAGCTCCTGCACGGCTTGCGCCATCACATGCGCCGCGTCGTGGCGGATCAGCTCGAGCGCCTCCTTGTCCTCGCGCGTGAGGAATTTGATCGCGGCGTCGGCCTTGATGGGGGCGGCGAGGTCGGCCAGCTTGCCGTTGAGGCTCATCGCCACGCTGCGCTTGGCAAGCGACGGCGCGATCGACTTGGCCACGTCGAGACCGGACGTGCCGGCCGGCACCGCGCGCTTTGCGCCATCGGGAAATGTCAGGGAGATTTGCGACATGTCATTGGCTCCTCTCACTCCTGCGTACCAGCGCAGGTAAGAGATCGTTCGAGTGTCAGGACGGCGTTTTAGCCCGATTTCGGCGCCGCGTCACCGGGGATTAAGCGCCAGCGGCCGTAGCGCCACGGAGCGAACGGGTGATGCTCCTCGCTCAGGTCGGGCACCGGGTCGTGGCCGTGGCTGCCCCAAGGATGGCAGCGGCAGAGGCGCGCCAGCGCGAGCCAGCCGCCCTTCCAGGCCCCGTTCGTCTCGATGGCCTCGCGCGCGTAGTCCGAGCAGCCCGGCAGATGCCGGCAGTTGACCCCGAGCATTGGCGCGATGGCGAAGCGGTAAGCGGCGATCGGCGCAAGCAGCAGCGTCTTGGCGATCCGCGCGCCGAACGGCACGCTCTCCTCACCGCGCTCGCGCACGGGTCTTAGACATGCTCGGCCGAATGCGGCGCCTTCGCGCCACGCTTGGCCTCGATCTGGCGGATTGCGTCCTCGACCGCGTCGAACACCAGCAGCGTCGAGGCATGCCGCGCCTTGTAATCGCGCACCGGCTCGAGCACGGCGAGATCGCCCCATTTGCCTTGCGGCGGCGGGCCGCCCTCTTTCAGCATCTTGCGCATCGTCGCCCCGACCGCCCGCAACTCGCCGGCGCTGGCGCCGATCACCTCCCGCCCCATCACCGAGGCGGCGGATTGGCCGAGCAGGCAGGCCTTCACGCTTTGGCCGTAGTCGGTCACCACGTCGCCGTCCATGGCGAGATCGACGGTGACGGTGCTGCCGCAGAGCTTCGAATGGGCCGTTGCCGTGGCTTCCGGCAAGCTGAGCCGCGCCGTCCGCGGCAAGGCGGCGGCAAGCTCGAGGATGCGTTGGCTATAGATATCTTCGGGGAGCGACATGGCTATCTTGGGTCAGGCTCGCCTTGCAGGCTCAATTCACGCATTATATATGCAGCCGGGCCTCGGAATGAGAGGGCGTGGGGAAAATGCCCCCGACACCGGTTGTTGACGTTGAGGCTATACTATTCCAGTTGAAGGCGGCCGAACGGCTTGGCGCCGTGACGCGTTAAGCCAGACAAGGAAAGTTTCGTATCCCATGGATGCCACGGTGAAGAAATTGCGGACCAGGCCGCAAACCGAAATCGGCCGCGGGCCTGCCATTGTCAAGCCCTCGCGCGAGGAGGCCGAGGAGGCCGTCCGCACGCTGATCGCCTATGCGGGCGACGATCCCGACCGCGAAGGCCTGCGCGAGACGCCCCGCCGCGTCACCGCCGCCTACGATGAGTTCTTCGCGGGCTATCACGAGGACCCGCTCGAAGTGCTGTCGCGGACCTTCGACGAGGTCGCCGGCTATGACGACATCGTCATGCTGCGCGACATCGAGCTGCACTCCCACTGCGAGCACCACATGATCCCCTTCATCGGCAAGGCGCACGTCGCCTATTTCCCGACCGACCGGGTCGTGGGCATCTCCAAGCTCGCCCGCGTGGTCGAGGTGTTCGCTCGCCGCTTGCAGACGCAAGAGACCATGACCGCCCAGATCGCCGAGACCATCGACAAGGCGCTCAAGCCGAAAGGCGTCGCGGTGATGATCGAGGCCGTGCATCAATGCATGTCGATCCGCGGCGTGAGAAAGCCCGACGTCGCCACCATCACCACGCAGTTCACCGGCATCTTCAAAGAGGATCCGGCGCAGCAGGCGCGCTTCATGATGCTCGCGACCGAGCGCGGCCGCGGCTAACGCCCGCGCGCCCGGCGGGAGGACATCAAGCGGTGAGCAAGCCTAGCGTCTTCCCTGCCCCTTTGAGCAAGACCGAAAGCGAGGAGGGAGCCGTCTTCGCGCCGCGCTTCGACGCCGACGGTCTCCTGCCCGTGGTCGCCACCTCGGCCGCAACCGGCGAGGTGCTGATGTTCGCCTATATGAACGCAGAGGCGCTCGCCCGCACCATCGAGACGAGCGAAGCGCATTACTGGTCGCGCTCGCGCGGCCGGCTGTGGCGCAAGGGCGAGGAGAGCGGCAACACCCAGCGCGTGGTGGAGATGCGCATCGACTGCGACCAGGATGCCATCTGGCTGAAGGTCGAACAGCAAGGCAAAGACGCCGCCTGCCATACCGGGCGCAAGAGCTGCTTCTACCGGGCGGTCCCGCTGGGCGCTCCCGCCAGCGGCGGCGTGTCGCTGCGCTTCGTCGACGCAGAGCGACAGTTCGATCCACAGGCCGTTTACCGTCATGCTGGTGCCGCAAAGGGAACCTTAAAGAGTTCGGAGTAATATGATCCGCGGCTAAATTCGTCGCATTCGGCCACGCCGGTTTGAAATAAAAGGATGGTCGGGTGCGGCCTGGAGCGGCCGGATCCCCTCCGGCTGGGGCCTTGAGCATGGTGAGTACGGCAAGACCGACGATTGGCATCGCCCTTGGGGGCGGCGCGGCCCGCGGCTGGGCGCATATCGGCGTGCTGAAAAGCCTGATCGCTGCCGGGCTCGAGCCCGATATCGTCGCCGGCACCTCGATCGGCGCCGTCGCCGGCGCCTGTTTCGTCACCGGCAGGCTGAACGCGCTCGAGGATTTCGCCTGCGGCCTGACGCGGCGCCGCATCTTCGGCTTTCTCGATTTCAATTTTGCCGGCTCGGGCCTGATCACCGGACAGCGCTTGAGCACCCGGCTCGAGCAGCATCTCCAGCAATTCAACATCGAGCAGCTCGAGCGGAGATTCGTGGCGGTGGCCACCGAGCTCGGCACCGGGCACGAGGTATGGCTCAACAAGGGCAGCCTGGTGAACGCGCTGAAAGCGTCGTTCGCGCTGCCCGGCATCTTCCGCCCGGTGCAGATCAATGGCCGCTGGCTGATCGACGGCGCGCTGGTCAATCCGATTCCGGTCTCGGTCTGCCGCGCGCTCGGCGCGCGCATCGTCATCGCCGTCAATCTGAGCAACGACGTGTTCAGCAAGGGCGCCGTGATCCACGATCAGGAACCCTATGCCACGCCCGCCGCCGCACCTCAGTCAGACGGACAAGAGTTGCTTGGCTCGAACGGCCGGGCGGCGGTGCATCTGTTGCATCGGCAGATCTTCGGCCGCAGCGACGCCCCCGGCATGTCGGCGGTGATGATGGACGCGATCAACATCACCCAGGACCGCATCGCCCGCTCGCGGCTCGCGGGCGACCCGCCCGATATTCTCATTGCACCCAAGACGGGCAGCATCGGCCTGTTCGATTTTCACCGCGGTCAGGAGGCGATCGAACTCGGCGCGCGCGCGACCGAGAAGCTGATCGATGAGATCAAGCTCGCCGTGCGCGCGCTCGCCGCTTAGAGCAGCCGCTCAGCCGGTGGCGATGTATTCGCGCATCGCCGCGGCTTCCATCTCCGCCTCAGCGATCCGCATCCGCACCACGTCGCCGATCGACACAAGTCCGCACAGACGCCCCCGCTCGACCACGGGCATGTGACGGAAGCGATGCGCGGTCATCTCCGCCATCAGCCTGTCGATCGTGTCGGCTTCCCGGCAGGTGAACACGGTCTTGGTCATGCAGTTCTCGACCGGGTCCTTCAGCACCTTCGATCCGGCGCGGGCGATCTCACGCACGATATCGCGCTCGGACACGATGCCGGCGACCTTGCCGTCGTCCCCGGTGATGACAACACAACCAATGCCACGGCTGCCGAGCAGCTCGGCGATATCGAGCAGCGACATGGTCGGGGCAGAGGTCACCACGTCCCTGCCCTTCAGCTTGAGAATTGTGGCGACGTTCATTCCTGTTTCCTCCAGCCCGGGAACTTCAGCCCCGTGGACTGCGACATTCTGTCCCGGACTGGATAGACGCGCAAGAGTGGACAAAAGTTGCAGGGAAATTTCGTCCCCTAGGCGAGTCGGGGCTCGTCCTCGGTGGGTCGTCCCCGGTCGAAGGCGCCAAACAGGAGCAATCCGCACAGAAACCCGCCGATATGCGCCTCCCACGCGATTCCGCCTTGCTCGCCGCCAATCTGGACGGAGCTCAGCCCGAAATAAGCGTTGAGCGCGACCCAGAACACCAAGAACGCGATCATGCGCCTGTCGGTGAGGGTCTCGCCTAGGCTCATGCGCGGCGCGGCGATGAAATCCGGCATCCGCTCGCCGGGTTGTGGCTTTGCGCTGAAGATGAATCTGAGCGCGCCGGCCATCTGGCCCGAAATTGCCGCGGAGGCTCCCACCACCGGCGCCATGTCGCCGTAGTGGAACGCGAGATGGGTGAGTGCGCCGGCGATGCCGCACAGGACCGAGAAGGTGAGAAATTTGCGACCACCAACGCGCCGCGCCACGGCGCTGCCGAAAGCGAGCATCCACGCCAGATTGACCAAAAGATGCACCCAGCCGGCATGCACGACCATGTAGGTCACGAAAGACGTGACGGCGGTGAGATAGCCTCCCGGAAGCTCGAGCGCGGCCCCGCTATAGCGCGCCGGAATGAAGGCAAGCGCAAGCAGCAGCGTGAGATCGAGCTCGTCCGGCAAGAGGCCCCTGACGACCTGTACCAGAATTAGAACGGCGGCCACGCCGGCCACGCTGCGCGGCACATTGAAGATCGGCTCACGCGCGGCCATGAGCGCAAAGCCCTCCAAAGCCAAGCCTAGCCGGTCTCGGCAACCTTAACGGCGCGTGCGCGCTGCCTTCGCGGGGCGCCTTCCCGGCGCTGGCATGCTCTCTGCTTTGATGATGGTCCATGAGCAATGTGCGGTCCGCGTTTGTGCCAAACAGGGATGTTTACCTTGGCGCGGTCAAGGGTCGGGCTTGCCTTCAGGTGGGATGTGGCGTTTTGCGTCGGGTGGGTTATGCAGCAGCCAACGAGTAGGCAGCTTTACGCGTATTGGGATCACGTACGCAATGGCCGCGTTGCGCCGCGCCGCTTCGAGATCGAGCCATCGATGATCGCAGCAGTGCTGCCGGAGACCTTCATTGTCGAGGGCACGGGCGCGCTCGGTTACCGCTTCCGGCTTGCCGGCACGCGGATTTGCGAGCAGTTCGGCCGCGAGCTCCGCGGCGCCGACCTGTTGAGCTTGTGGGAGGGCGCCGATCGCGATGCGGTCGCCTCCCTGCTCCGCAACGTCGTCGCCGATGGCGTCGTCGGCCACGGCCGCTTCCGCGCCTATAGCTGCTCCAACCGGCAGGCGAGCTTCGAGTTCGTGCTGTTGCCGCTGATCCATACCGGCGACATCATCAATCGCGTTCTCGGCGCGATCACCGCGATCGAGCCGCCCTTCTGGCTCGGCGCCGAGCCGCTGCTGCGCCAGGAGATCGTCGAGCTCAATCTGCACTGGCCGGATGGGCACCCATCGTTGCCGTCGCCCGCCGGCGAGGTGATCAACATTGGCAGCCGCCGCTTCCGCGTGCTCGAGGGCGGCCTCGGCGGCGGCGAATAACCAGGGCTCAGGAACGCCAACCTGCTCCGTTTAGAGCGAAGCTTAGACCTTCCTTAACGCTGAACCGCTTAGCTTGGGCTGCGGCTCCTGTTCGTCCCTTAGGCCACGACGTATATACAGGCAGCCACAACCAGCGCGTGCCCAGGCGGTAGGATGACCACCCCCACTCTTGAGGAAGCAACACCTGCGGAATCCTCAGAGGAACGCGCAGAGCGGCGCCTCGAGCGTCGAATAAACCGGCCCAAGATCGTGCCAGACCGCCGCCGGTACCGCCGCGTGCCCGTAAGCGTGTTCGGCCGCTTCATGCGCGACGACAAACAAGAATACCCGTGCGAAGTCATCAATATGTCGGCCGGGGGCATGGCGTTGCTCTCGCCCGTCGCCTGCGCCGACCAAGAGCGCATTGTCGCCTATCTCGACAAATTCGGCCGCATCGAGGGCGTGGTCGTGCGCTCCTTCGAGGGCGGTTTTGCCGTCCGCATCTTGGCGAGCCCCGCCAAGTGCGAGAAAATAGCCAATTCGCTGACTTGGATCACCAACGAGAAAGCTCTTGGGCTGACTGACAAACGCTCCTACGAGCGCGTCGCGGTGGCCAACCCCGCCTCGAAGCTGATCTTGCCGAGCGGCGAGGTCCATGCCTGCAAAGTCATCGACGTGTCGCTAAGCGGCGCCTCGATCGCCATCGAGGCGCGCCCGCCGGTTAATACTATGGTTATCCTTGGCCGCATGCGCGGTCGTGTGGTGCGCCATCACGACCAGGGCGTGGGCATCCAGTTTGCAACGCTGCAAGATCCCGACAGCCTCGCTCGCAGCTTCGGCTAAGCTAACTCCTTCATTTTACGTCATTTTCTGCCTCGCGGGGCCGCGATTGGCCCGACGCCTGACGCCGGCAACGGCACGGGGTCCAGCCAAGACACGCTTTGTTCTTGGATTAATTAAAATTTTAGGCAATCGCAGAACATTCAGGTTTGAGTAGGTCTCACTAAAAATCCCCTACCAATACTACTTCAAACCGATGACTTCTTTTATCGGGATCTCAAAGTCTTTCTGAGACAGTGCACCCAACAATACGGGGGGTGCAATGAAACAGTTTCTCGTAGGCTCTGCCTTCTTGATGTTTATTTCGTCGATGCCGGCTGACGCGACGAATGATCATGCGATCAGCTTGGCGCCGGCGCCTCAAGTTCAGAAGGTCGCCTTCATGACGTCGTTTGGCGATACCTTGCCGCCGATCGGTTACGTGACCTTTTGCCGTGAGCATCAGGCCGAATGCCGTCCTGGCGGCCGCTTCGCCGACCGGATCCAGCTTACCGCCGCCAAATTCCAAGAGATCGAGGCGGTGAACACCGCCGTGAATACGGCCGTGGCGCCGGTCACCGATCTCGAGCTCTACGGCAAGCCGGAAGTTTGGACCTATCCGACCGCCAACAAGGGCGACTGCGAGGATTACGTGCTGCTCAAGCGCCGCACGCTGATCGAGCACGGTTACCCGGAGAGCACGCTTCTGATCACCGTCGTCCGCGACGAGAACAACGAAGGCCACGCGGTGCTGACCGTCCGCACCGACCAGGGCGACTTCATTCTCGACAACAAGCGGCGCGAGATCCTGCTCTGGGCCGACACGCCCTACACCTATGTCAAGCGGCAGTCCGAGAAGAACCCGCTGGTCTGGATCTCGCTTCTGCCGCCGGAGTCCGTGCCGCAAACCGCGGTGTCGGCCTCGAACAGCCACTAGCAGGAGTTTTCGACACCCCAGTCCGACTGGGACGCTTTTGAGGCCCGGTGATCATCCCCCACCCATCCCCGACCCCACCGGGCCTTTACTAGAGCCGGTCTCTGCAAAGAGGCCGGCTCCTTTTTTTCCGAGATGGGGATTCGTCTTACAGCGTCAGGATCAGATTGAGCAGCACGGCGCCTGAGAACAGGCTCCAGACGGCGGCGATCGCCATCGAAAGGCCGAACCAGATCTTCGGCCGCGATTGAATCCGCAAGCCGCGCCATGCGTTGCGCATGAGAATGGCGGGGCCGGCCCAAACCCGCAGCAGCACGCCGCCGAGCGAGGCGATGATGGAGTCCGGCTGGATGCCGAAGCGCATGGGCTGGCCCGAGACGAGCTGAACGAAGCTCGCCAGCAGCCCGGCGGACACGAAGCCCACCGCCATGACGTAGAGATAGATCGCCAAGGATTGCATTGCGGCCCCCGCCACCACGCATTTAACCGCGTGCAGTCTAGCCAGGGCGGGGACGCCCTTCGTCGGGATTCTTAAGGAGTAGTTAACGACCGTGCCCGGTCGGCACGCGGCGCCGGAAGACCTACGCTCCGGGCCTAGTCTTTCAAGTCGAAATCGAGGATCGCCATCTGGAACTGATAGGCGACCTCGCCCTCGTCGTCGTCGCGGAACAGGATGCCGATGAACTCTTCATCGACATAGACCTCGGCCGAATCCTCTTTGCGCGGGCGCTGCCGCACTTGCAGCGCGGGCAAGCGGAAGACCTTCTTGAGATAGTGCTCGAGCTTAACGATTTCGTCCCGTGTCACCGCCGCCTCCCCGAGGCCCGCATCGCGGGGCCTGCCGATTGTTTCCAGGTCCTAGCGGCGGTCTTGATCGTCATCGCCCACGAACATCTGATCCATGGCGAGCGCCGGCTCCTCGCAGCCGGCGAAGCCGACCTCCCGAGCCGGCACGCCCGCCACGGTGCGCCGCGCGGGCACATCGTTCAGCACGACGCTGCCGGCAGCCACCCGCACGCAATCGCCGATCTTGATATTGCCGAGGATCTTGGCGCCGGCGCCGATCATCACGCCACGCCCGATCTTGGGATGGCGGTCGCCCCGGTCATTGCCGCTGCCGCCGAGCGTCACCCCGTGCAGCATCGAGCAATTATCGCCAACCACCGCCGTCTCGCCGATGACGATGCCGGTGGCATGGTCGAACATGATGCCCTTGCCGATCACCGCGGCCGGATGGATGTCGACCTGCAGGAAGCGCGAGGTCAGGCTCTGCAGGTACAGGGCAAAGTCCTTGCGGCCGGCCTGCCACAGCGCGTGCGCGATGCGATAGGTCTCGAGCGCATGAAAGCCTTTGAAATAGAGCAAGGGCTCGATCAGGCGGCTCGAGGCCGGGTCGCGTTTGACGGTGGCCATGAGGTCGGCGCGGAACGCCTCGCCGAGCGCGGGGTCCGAGGCGAGCACCTCGTGAAACGTCTTGTGCAGCAGACCTGAATCGAGCGCCGAATGCTGCAGCCGGCGCGCCAGCCGATGGCATATGGCGTCCTCGAGCCGCGCATGGTCGAGCACGGTCGCATAGATGAAGCCGGCAAGCGCCGGCTCGGCCGCGCTGATCTCCTCGGCCTCGCGCCGCACCTGGCTCCAAATCGGATCGTAGCTTTTGATCTGCGGCTCTGCCGCCGCCAAGGTCTTTTGCATGGGAACCTCGATCTGCCCCCTCTTGCAGGCAATTGGGGGCTATTCCGCTGACTTGACCACTGAACTAAGGCCGCTCGGTTAAAAAGTCGAGCACCCCTTGCCTAAAACGGGCATCTCCCACCGCCTTCATATGATCGCGCCCTGTGATTTCAAGGAGTTGGGCGCCAGGGATCAGGCTTGCAAGCTCCCGCCCGGAACCCGCGATCACGTCCTCGCTGCCGGTCGCGACGAGAACCGGGATGCGAATGCGGGCAAGGTCCTCAGGCAGGATCTTCTCGCGTGGGCCGCGCATGCAGGCGGCCAGCGCCTTGAGATCGCTTCCCGTCTTTTCGGCGAAGGCTCGGAAGCTCCGCGCCGTATCGTTGGTCACGTCCTCGATGCGCGGCGCCTCGAGCGCCTTGGCGATCGGCCCGCTGCCCACCATGCCGCGCACGAGATTGATGCCGACCCCGGCAAGGATCGCGCTCCGCACGCGCTGCTGGTGCCGGAGCAGGAGAAAGGTGGCGATCCGCGCGCCCATCGAATAGCCCATCACGTCGGCGCGGGCGATGCCGAGATGGTCGAGCAGCCGGCGCGCATCCTCCGCCATCGACGGCGCGCCGTAGCAGCTCGGATCGTAGAGCTTCTCGCTTTGCCCATGCCCGCGATTGTCGAGAGCGATGACGCGGCGGCCGGCCGCGGCGAGAGCGCCGATCCAGCCGACATCGCGCCAATTGGCCGCGACATTGGAGGCAAAGCCATGGATCAGGAGGATGGGCTCCCCTTCCCCCTCGTCGCTGTAGGCGATGCCGACGCCGTCTGAATCGAAGCTCTGCATTCTTGCGCTACCGCTTTGCCTCAAGGCTGACTATGCTCGCGGCGATTTCCGCAGGCGAGAGGCTAACAACAACGTCCATGGCTCAAACGCTCGTGCCGCATTTGGTGAACGATCAGGGCGTCGACCGGATCACGATCGGCGTCAAGGAATTCCAGTGCATGGGGGCAAGCCCTCCCCACGATCATCCGCATGTCTATCTCGACATGGGGCATGAGGCGCAGATCGTCTGTCCCTATTGCTCGACCCTGTTCGTGCATGACGGCGCGCTCAAGGCGACCGAGAGCGAGCCGCCCGCTTGCATCTACATCGCCACGGCCCCGCCAGGCGCGCCGGCGGCTTGAGGCCGCCTGTCCATGCCCAAGCAGCAAGAGCGCGTGCTCATTGCCGGCGGCGGCATCGGCGGTCTTGCGGCGGCCATTGCGCTCGCCCGGCGCGGCATCGAGAGCGAGGTGCTGGAGCGCTCCCGCTTCACCGAAGAGACGGGCGCCGGGATTCAGCTCGGACCCAATGCGACACGCACGCTCGCCGCCCTCGGCGTGCTCGAGGCGATCGGCGCCCACGCCTTCAAGCCGGACGCGATCGCGATCTATGACGGGCTCACCGGGCGCAAGCTCACCTCCCTCCCGCTCGGCAAGAGTGTCGAGGACCGTTATGGCGCTCCCTATCTGACGTTGCACCGCGCCGACCTGCATGCCGGGCTGCGCGCCGCCGCCGAGAGCCTCGCCCCGGTCACGCTGCGGCCGGGCTTCGAGGTCTCGGCGGTCGACACGCAAGCCGCCGATATCTCGGTCCGCAGCATTGACGGGAGCGAAGCCAATGGCGCGGCCCTGGTTGGCGCCGACGGTTTGTGGTCGGCGGTTCGCCCGCTCATCGCTCCTGCGGCAAGCTTGCGCTTCACCGGCGCGACCGCCTGGCGCACGCTGCTGCCGCGCGCAGAGCTTCCCGTCCCGTTCAACGCGTCCGAGGTCGGGCTTTGGCTCGGGCCGCGCGCGCACCTCGTGCACTACCCGGTCCGCGGCGGCGCCGACCTCAATGTCGTCGCCGTGACCGAAGGCGGCGCCGCGCTGCAAGGCTGGAACCAGACCGGCAGCGCCGCAACTTTGCTCGCCGGGTTCACGGGCTGGACTAAGGATTCCAAATCATTGCTGGAACGCGCGGCGGCCTGGCGCAGCTGGTCGCTCTATGGGCTGACCGGTTTGCGGCGCTTCAGCGAGGGCCGCGTCGCCCTTCTCGGCGATGCCGCCCATCCCGTCTTGCCCTTCCTCGCGCAAGGCGCCGCCTTGGCCCTCGAAGATGCCGTCACCCTGGCGGAGACGATCGCCGCGTGGCCCGGCGACCCGGCGCGGGCCTTTCGCCGCTACGCAGAACGCCGCCGGTCCCGCGCCGCCGCCGTCCAGCGCCTCTCCCGTCGCTTCGGCCGCATCTATCATTTCGGCGGGCTCTTGCGGCTCGCACGCAATCTTGTGCTCGAACGGCGAAGCGGAGCTGCCGCCCTCGCCGATTTGGACTGGCTTTACGCGACGCCGCGCTGAACGGCTACGGTTGGAGCTTCCTGGCCTCTTCGAGATGCCGCTTGATCGTTGGCAAGGTGTTCGCCGCGAACTGCTTCAACGCTTGGTTATCGCCTCGCTCGGCATATTTGTCGAACAGGTCCGCGGCTTTTTCGTGCGCCTTGATCTGCTGCTGGATGTAGAGCTTGTCGAACTCCTCGGGCTTTGCCTCGGTCAGTGCCTTGAGCATGCTTTGTTGCTTCTTGTTGAGCTCGGTCGGCAGCTTCACATCGAGCTTCTCGGACTGGACGATGCCCTTCAGTTCCTCGGTCGTCTTGCTATGCGCCTCGACCATATGCTGGCCGAACGTCTTGACCGCCTCGGACTGTCCTTTCTCGCTCGCGAGCTTGCCCGCAGCCACCTCGTACAGGTCGCTCGACGCGGCCTGCTTGACGAACACCGGCGTGCTGGGCGCGCCGCAAGAAACGAGGGCCAGCGTCGCCATGGCGGCGAGCGCGGCCATGAGAGAGTTGCGCATGGTTGCTGCTCCGGGTTTCGGGCTGGAGTCCGCGGCCGCTTAGCCGCGCCGTCAAGAGTAAAAGCCAATACGCGGAAACAAGTTCCCGGTGCAAGCAAGCGGCGGACTCAGCTTGAGCTCAGTGACCCGGATCGCCCCTGCGGCTTGCCTCGTAGAGGAACCACACGCGCCGTTCGGCCTGGTCGATCCACACCTCGATCAGGCTCGTGGTGGCCACGTCGTTCTCCTCGTCGCAAAGCTCATGTGCCTCGCGCAGGCTGGCGATCAGCGCCTGGTTGTCAGACCTGAGCTCGGCCAGCATGTCGAGCGGATCGACATAGTCGGCGTCATTGTCGGGAATGCGCTGGAGCCGCGCGATGTTGCCGATCGAATGCAGCGTGGTGCCGCCCACCTTGCGCACCCGCTCGGCGATATCGTCGGTGATGGCGAAGATCTGATCGGCCTGCTCGTCGAACAAGAGATGGTAGTCGCGGAAATGCGGTCCGCTCACATGCCAATGGAAGTTCTTGGTCTTGAGGTAGAGAGCGAACACATCGGCAAGCAGCGCATTAAGTGCGCCGGAGATGTCGCGGCGGGCGTTATCGCCGAGATCGGTCGGCGTGGTGAGCGGCGCCTTGCGGCGCTCCTTCACAGTCTTGTCCATGGGGGTCTCCTTGGCGGGGGGAACTCGGGTACCAACGTGCGTATATAGGAACAGGTTGCCTGTCGGTTTATTGACAGCGGTCAAGTGTCGCTGACCGGCATCGAGAAGCTTATGGCGAGAATAGCCTGAAAACTTGGCATTTCTTCGCTATTCTGGCGACTGCAAGGAAGGAACGAAAGTATGTTCATTGCCATGAATTGCTTCAAAGTGCGCAAAGGCGCGGAAGCCGACTTCGAGCAGGTCTGGCTGAAGCGCGACAGCCATCTCGACGGCGTGCCGGGCTTCATCGCCTTTCATCTCTTGAAGGGGCCAGAGCGCGAGGATCATGTGCTCTATTCCTCGCACACGCTGTGGCGCTCGGAGGAAGCGTTCCTCGATTGGACTCGCTCGGAGGCGTTCCGCAAGGCGCATGCCGGGGCCGGCGGCAACAAGCCGCTCTACCTCGACCATCCCGAGTTCGAAGGCTTCACCGTCATTCAAGAGGTGAAGCCGAAAGGCGCCGCGCGCGCCGCCGAATAAGGCAGCAGGGTTCAGTCCCCGCCGCTGCCGATCAACTTGGCTTTGAGCGTGTATTTGTGGGTGCCGGCGCTGGCCACGAACATCTCGATGCAATTCCCCGGTCCGTCGGTGAAGATCCAGGGATGGGTGGCGAAGGTATTGACCGTATAGCTCTGTCCCGGATTGAGGTTGGCATAATTCTTCAATTTGCCGCTGAAGTCGGCCCACATCACACTACGAAATTCGCCGCTACTGTTGACGAACGTCACCGTCACCGGCGTGTTGGAGTTCTTCGATTTAGCCCCGGCCAAGCAATTAGCGGCGTCGGCATCGCCGATCAAAAAGATTGCAGCGACTCCAAACGCGGCTAGGACGAGCCCCACCATGGACAACAGCTTCGGCATGTCATTCTCCTGTTGATGTCTCCGGATGCGGTGAGAGCTTCGCTGCCCGGCGTCAGTTCACCCGCGATACCTCGACCAGATTGTCGGAGAAGGTCGGCGCGCGGCCCAATCCACAATGCGCGTCCGAGGAGATCGAATTCACCGATCCGTCCGAGCGGTTGAGGCTGCGCCAATAGCCGAGCGTCGCCACGACGATGCCGGGATTGACGTCGTCGGTGACCTTGGCCACGCCCTCGAAATCGCCGCGGTCGTTATAGACCCGCACGGGATCGCCTTCGCGAATGTTCCGCTTCGCCGCGTCGGCGGGCGAGATCAGCACGAACTGCTCGCCCTGGCCTTTGATCTTGTGCTTCTCGTTGGCGTAGCAGGAATTCAAGAAGCCGTGGCTCTTCGGCGAGATGATGTTGAGCGCGTAGAGCTTGGCGCGCTCAGGGTTGGTCTCCGGAGCTTCGCGGTTCGGCACGTATCCCGGCAGCGGATCGACCGCCGAGCCGTCCTGGTCGCCCTCGTACATGGCCCGGAACGGGCCGGCGACGAAGTTCTTGGCATCGTGCAGCAGGAACTCGACCTTGCCGGAGGGCGTCGGGAACTTGCCGTCTCTGTGCGGCGTGCGCGTGTCCGCCGCGCCGACGTCGATCTTGTAGTAACCGTGCGTCTTGAAGTGCTCCATGTCGATGCCGCCCATCTTGGGGTCGGCCCAGTTGATGTAGTGGGCGGCGAGCTCGCTGTCGGTCATTTTGAACACGGGATCGTCGAAGCCCATCTCCTTGGCCAGCATGCGCCACATATCGCTGGTCGGCTTGCACTCGCCGGGCGGGTCGACGGCCTTTTGATTGTACGTGAAATAAAAATGCCCCCAGGACCACATCATGTCCTCGGCCTCGCCGGCCATGGCGGCGGGAAGCACGATGTCGGCATATTTGGCCGTGTCGGTGAGGAAATGCTCGGCGACGACGGTGAACAGATCCTCGCGTTGCAGTCCCTTGACGATCTTGTTGGTCTCGGGCGCCTGGCTGACCGGGTTGGTGCAGAACACGAACAGGCTCTTCAGCGGCGGATCGAGCTGCATCTCGCCGGTCAGCGCCGCGCCGAGCTTGAGATTGTTGATCGCCCGCGTGCCGGGCTTGATCCAGTCGCCGCGCGACACCTTCATCCAGTCCACCGGAAAGTCCCAGAGCGGCATCTGCAACAGACCGCCGCCGACATGCTTCCAGGATCCGACCAGCGCCGGCAGCGCGCAGACCGCGCGGATCGCCTGCCCGCCGCCGGCGTGCCGCTCGAGCGCCACGCCGAGGCGAATGACGGACGGCTGGGTGGTGGCGAACTCCTTGGCGAAAGTCCTGATGTCCGCGGCTTTGACGCCGGTGATCCTCTCGACATAGTCGGGCGTGAACTCGGCCGCCCGCGCTTTCAGCTCCTCGAAGCCGTAAGTGTGCTGCTCGACATAGTCGCGATCGACCAGCCCCTGCGCGATGATCGAATTGATGATGCCCATCGCCAAGGCGCCGTCGGTGCCCGGCCGCGGGCAGATATGCCAGTCGCCGGCCTTGGCCGTGCGCGAACGGTAGCTGTCGATCACCACCACCTTGGCGCCGCGCTTCTGCGCCTCGAGCACGAACGGCCAATGATGCAGATTGGTCGAGATGGAGTTGCACGCCCAGATGACGATGAACTTGGAATGCACGAAGCTTTCCGGGTCGACCCCGCCGGTCGGACCGACCGTCAAGAGCCAGGCGGTTGAAGAGCCGGACGCGCAGAACGTCTTTTCGTTCACCGTGGTGCCGAGGCGATTGAAGAACGGATCGCCGGAGTTGATGCCCTGCACCAGGCCCATATTGCCGAGATAGGAATAGGGCATGATCGCCTGGCTGCCATAGGTGGCGATGATCTCGCGCCAGCGCCTGCCGATCTCGGCGATCGCCTCCTCCCACGAGATCCGCTCGAACTGCTTGGAGCCTTTTGGCCCGGTCCGGCGCAACGGATATTTCAGCCGGTCGGGATTGGCGTGATGATCGTGGAAGTCCTTCAGCTTCACGCACAGCGTGCCGCGCGTCATCGGGTGATCCTTGTTGCCTCTCACCTCGACCAGCTTGCCGTCCTGCACCTCATAGACCATGGCGCAGGTGTCCGGACAGTCATGCGGACAGGCGCCGAAGAAGGTCTCGCGTTGCGGCTGCTCGTTCATGACTGCACCCCTCCCAGGCTGACGCCTCCGTTTGCCGGAAGCTGACTTGGATCAGCCTAGTAAGCGGGGAGCGCCTTGTCGATTGGGTTTTCCGATCCGCCGATCGGAAGGGCGAGAAAGGCGCGCAACCCGGGCGAGAACAGCCAGAGGCGGTGGCATTCGCGGCAATTTGCGGCAGAGCCATCACCAAAGCTTCATCCCTGTTTGGCAGCATGGCCAAAGGCTTGGCCCGAACCCATTTGACATGGAGCAAGGCGCGCCGCCTCGCTTTCGGCAACACCCTGAGACGATGAATCAAAGCCCTCCGTTCAACCCTGCCCCGCCGGTAACGGCCCGCGATCCGGCGGCCCTCAAGCCGCGCGACGATCGATCTCCACCGCCCGAAGGCCCCTCCTTCGAGACCATCGACCGGCTGTCGCGGGCGACTCTGGCGCGCTTCACTCAAGGCATTTCCCCGCATGCCCAACTCGCCGCCTGGTTCGAATGGGCCTCGCATCTGGCCCGCGCGCCCGGCCGGCAAATGGAGTTGTCGCTGCTTGCGCTGAAGGCCGCGGCTCGGCTTGCCCGCTTCGCGCTGAACTCCGCCACCAAGGGCGCCGCCGACGAGAAACCGTTCACCCCGGCCCCTGCAGACCGGCGCTTCGAGGACAAGGCTTGGGACAGCTTCCCCTTCGTCTTCTGGCAACAGGCCTTCCTCGCGCAAGAGGAATGGTGGCGAAATGCGACGCGGCCCATCCGCGGCATGACGCCGGAAAGCGCCGCGCGCGTCGCCTTCATGGGGCGGCAGGCGCTCGACGCCGTCTCGCCGTCCAACGTTCCCTGGCTCAATCCCGTGATCATCGAGCACACCTTGCGCGAAGGCGGCGCCAATCTCTGGCGCGGCCTGCTCAATCTTCAGCAGGACGCGCTGAGCGCCATGCTGACGGAGCCACCGCCCCTCGACGGCCGCTTCACCGTCGGCGAGGAAGTCGCCATCACGCCCGGCGAGGTGGTGTTCCGCAACGAGCTGATCGAGCTGATCCAATACAAGCCGACAACGGAAACGGTGTTCGCCGAGCCGGTGCTGATCGTGCCCGCCTGGATCATGAAATATTACGTGCTCGATCTCAGCCCGCACAATTCGCTGGTCCGCTATCTGGTCGAACGCGGCTTCAGCGTATTCATGATCTCCTGGCGCAATCCCACGCCCGCGGATCGGGACATCACCTTCGACGCTTATCGCACCTCGGGCGTCATGGCGGCGCTGAACGCGATCAATGCGATTCTGCCCGAGCGCAAGGTGCATGCCTGCGGCTATTGCATTGGCGGCACGCTGCTCGCCATCGCCGCCGCCACCATGGCCCGCGACAACGACCAGCGCCTCGCCACGCTCAGCTTCCTCGCCGCGCAGACCGATTTCAGCGAGGCCGGCGATCTGATGCTGTTCGTCGACGAGAGCCAGATCGCCTTTCTCGAGGACATGATGTGGGACCAGGGCGTGCTCGACACCAAGCAGATGGCGGGCGCCTTCAAGCTGCTCCGCCCGAACGAGCTGGTCTGGTCGAAGCTGATGCGCGAATATCTGCTCGGCGAGCGCGACGGCGCGACCGACCTCACCACCTGGAACGCGGACCAGACGCGCCTGCCCTTCCGCATGCACTCGCAATATCTGCGCGGGCTGTTCCTGGAGAACCGGCTCACCGCCGGGCGCTATGCGGTCGACGGCAGGGTGATCGCCCTGTCGGACCTCCGCGCGCCCATGTTCGCCGTCGGCACCGAGACCGATCACATCGCGCCCTGGCGCTCGGTCTACAAGCTGCATTTGTTCACCGACAGCGAGCTGACCTTCGTGCTGACCAATGGCGGGCATAACGCCGGCATTGTCTCCGAGCCTGGGCATCGCGGACGCCGCTATCACATGGCGACGCGCCGCCGCGGCGACCGCTACGTCGATGCCGACACGTGGCTATCCATGGCCGCGCCGGCCGAAGGCTCGTGGTGGCCGGCCTGGGCGGACTGGCTTCAGAAGCGGAGCTCGGAGGCTCGCGTCGCGCCGCCGCCGATGGGCGCGCCCGAGCGCGGCCTCGTGCCGCTCGGACCCGCGCCCGGCATTTATGTCTTGCAGCGCTGAGTGAGCGAAGCGGTCCGGACGGGAGATCGCAGTTCAGCGGCCGTCAAGGCCACGCGAGGCTCGCTTCATCAGGTGCCGCGCCTTTGTCGCCAGATCTTGCTCCAGCGCCCGCTTGGTAACGATGCTGCTGCGGCGATAAGAGAAGATGGCGACGACGATCACCTCCCCACCATCGGCATCGTCGTCACGGAGCTCCACATAGGCCCTCCGGCTCTCGCGGTCGTACTGCGCGTGGACGAGGCGGAATGCCATCCGAACCCCCATGACGAAAACCCCGGCCGGGGGACTCCGACCGAGGCTCTCTAGGCAGAGAAGACCGCATCAAAATTCTCTCCAACCTAGCGGCGGTTGATGATGGCTATGTGACAGGCCTGGATGAATCAGGGCGAGGATGCACCTGTGTAAGGCTGGGCGATGGTGCGGACGGAGGGAGTCGAACCCTCACGGGGGTTTCCCCCCTCAGGATTTTAAGTCCTGTGTGTCTACCAGTTCCACCACGTCCGCCTGGCGCCAAGTCTAGCCCGGGAACGTGGAGCGTTCCCTAAGCGGGCGAAAGCACCTCTGGCTCAGGCCCCGTCTTGACAGGTTCATCTTCCTTCGCCGCGTCTTCCTTTGCCGCCTCTTCGCTGGCCGATGCAACCCTTTCGGCCAGCTTCTTTGGTTTCCGCGGCGGCACCAGCCCCTTGGCCAAGGTCATTTCGATCGCCGTGAACTGCCTTAACTCGCCCGCTTCCGGGGGTTCGGCCTCTGCCTCGGCTAGGGCGGTCTCCTCCGGTGCGGACACGGGCCGAGGCGCGCGCACCCGATCGGGAGCCCCTTCGAGGCTCGCCCGCAGCAAGAGAAACAGCGCCAGACCATTCAAGAGATGCCAGGCAAAATGGGTGCCGACCTTGCGCCCTTGCATCAGAACGCGATCGCACAGCGCAAAATCGAGCGAGCGCAGCGTGATGGAGACCGCGAGGATCGCCGCCGCCCACAACAAATAGGGCGCAGCCCGGTGCCGCCGCTCCTCGGCCAGCAGGCCGACGACGATGAGCGCCATCAGCGCCGGCAAATAGAAGACGCTGCCGTTGAGGCACGGCTTCGCCCCTTGGATCTCCGGACCGGGCACGCCCACCCCGCCGTCCCAGCATTGTACCTGGCCGGTCATGGCCATGATCGCCGTGAAGCCGATCACCAGCAGCACCGAGAGACCAACCGGCACGCCGAGGAAGCGATTCAGCGCAAAGCCGAGATAGACGAGCATGAACAGGCCGATGGGAACGACATCGAGCAGCTCGGTTCCCTCGGTCGCGAACAGATGGAAGGCGAGGCTGCCAAGCCCGATCGCCAGCACCAGGAAGACGAGGAGATAGTGATCGGCGCTACGCTCCTCGCGCGGGCGCCACAGCAGGAGCTGGAGCCCGATCAGCGCGGCAAACAGAAACGCGAGATTGCTGATGACGTTGATGGGCTCGGCCAAGAGCGCATCGCTGGTGCCGCGCTCGCAATAGCGGAAGACATGCTCGCTGAAGGTCATGGTCCCCATCCTTTCGACCCGTTACTCCAGGAAAGCAGCCTCCCCCGCCGGCGGTTCCACCCCGATGGTCGAGGTTCGTGCTTTTTGCGGGCACCCCAACCACAAGGATCACGCCTTGACGTATAGCGATGTTTAGCGCGAAACCGCCGCGCTGATGAGTGCTATCATGAAAATGTTGGGGACTTCCGCGCCGGGGCGCAAGTCCAACACCTGCCTTCACCGCCCGGCGATCGACCTCGGCGGCCCTCAGAGCTAAGCGTGCAGGGGCGCCTATTCCGGTGGGGAGGTGTCGTCTCCGGACGGAGCTTCGTCGTCCTGCGGAACCACGTCGTCTTCTTCTCCGGTCCCCTCGTCGACGTCGTTGCCCTCGTCGGCCGGGAGCCCGAGGGTCGTCTTGCACGAATCCTCGTAGCCTTCGTTGGCGTTCATCAGATCTTCGAGCGTCGGATAGTTCTCGGCGTCGTTGTCGCTGATGTCGTCCTTATGCATTTTGGTCAGCATGTCGACATCGCCCTGGCTGAGCTTGTTCTTGACGATTTCCGCGGCGACGCATTCGCAATAGGCCTTCGGCGTGACCTTGCCGTCCTCGAAGCCGGGCTCGTCGGTCACGTTCTCGTCGGCGGCGCAGGCGGTGACGAAATTGGCAGTGTTGAGCGCGGCCGCAGCCGCGGCCTCCTGTGCCGCGCACAGGCAGAAGGCGGCAAAGGCGCCGAGCGCGATGACGCGCGTGAAGATGATCTTGTGCATGCCTGCCCCTCCCAACGCCATTCTCGTTATCGGCTCACATTAAGCGATTGTCGCCAAGGGTAAGGAATGACTCGGCATTTGGGCAACAGTTGGAGTGAGCAAAAGTCGCGCTTTAAAGACGCTGCCACAATTAACCCTTGGGCGGCGGAACGACCCGAATGTGCAGTTCCTTCAATTGCTTAGGCGACACCTCGGACGGCGCGCCCATCAGCAGGTCTTCCGCCTGCTGGTTCATCGGGAACATCACCACCTGCCGCAAATTCTCTTCGCCGCAGAGCAGCATGACGATGCGGTCGATGCCGGGAGCGATGCCGCCATGTGGTGGCGCGCCATATTGCAGGGCCCGGAGCATGCCGCCGAAGCGCTTCTCCAGCTCCTCCTTGGGGTAGCCGGCGATGGCGAAAGCCTTCTCCATGATCTCGGGCTTATGGTTCCGGATCGCGCCCGAGGACAGCTCGACGCCGTTGCAGACGACGTCATATTGGTAAGCGAGGATGTCCTCCGGCTCCTTCGTCTCGAGCGCCTCGAGGCCCCCTTGCGGCATCGAGAAGGGATTGTGCGAGAAGTCGATCCGCTCCTCCTCCTCGTTCCACTCATACATCGGGAAATCGACGATCCAGCAAAAGGCGAACTGGTCTTTGTCACCAAGACCAAGCTCATCGCCGATCTTCACCCGCGCCTGGCCGGCAAAGCTGGCGAACTCGTTGGGCAGGCCCGCCACGAAGAACACGGCATCGCCGTCGGCGAGCTTGAGCTGGGACTTGATGGCTTCGGTGCGCTCAGGCCCGACATTCTTGGCGACGGGGCCTGCGCCTTCACCTTCGCGGAAGAAGATATAGCCGAGCCCCGGCTGCCCCTCGGCCTGCGCCCATCCATTCATCCGATCGCAGAAAGCGCGTGAGCCGCCGCCCTTGGCCGGGATAGCCCAGATGCGCGTATTCGCGTCCATCTCGATCATGCCGGCGAACACCTTGAAGCCCGAGCCGCGGAAATGCTCGGTCACGTCTTCCATCTCGATCGGATTGCGCAGGTCGGGCTTGTCGGTGCCGTATTTCCGCATCGACTCCGCGTAAGGGATGCGCGGGAATTTCTGCGTCACGGGCTTGCCGCCGCCGAACTCCTCGAACAAACCGCGCAGGATCGGCTCGACCGTATTGAACACATCGTCCTGCGTGACGAAGCTCATCTCCAGGTCGAGCTGGTAGAATTCGCCCGGCGAGCGGTCGGCGCGCGCGTCCTCGTCGCGGAAGCAGGGCGCGATCTGGAAATAACGGTCGAAGCCCGCGATCATGATCAGCTGCTTGAATTGCTGCGGCGCCTGCGGCAGCGCGTAGAACTTGCCGGGATGCACGCGGCTCGGCACGAGATAATCGCGCGCGCCTTCGGGCGAGGACGCGGTGAGGATCGGCGTCTGGAACTCGAAGAAGCCGGCATCGCGCATGCGCTGGCGCAGCGACCAGATGATGTCCTGCCGCTTCATGATATTGGCGTGCAGCGTTTCGCGCCGGAGATCGAGGAAGCGATATCTGAGCCGCGTGTCCTCCGGATAGTCCGGCTCGCCGAACACCGGCAGCGGCAGCTCCTTGGCTTCGGACAGCACATCGAGGCTCTTGATCCTGACCTCGACCGCGCCGGTCGGCAGGTTGGGATTGACCGTCTCGGGCGTGCGGGCGACCACCTCGCCGTCGATGCGCACCACCCATTCCGGCTTCAGCCGCTCCGCCTCCTTGAAGGCCGGCGAATGCGGGTCGGCCACGGCCTGCGTCAGGCCGTAATGGTCGCGGAGATCGATGAACAGCAGCCCGCCGTGATCGCGCAATCGATGCACCCAGCCCGACAGGCGGACGGTCTTGCCGACATCCTCCTTGCGCAGCGCGCCGCAACTATGGGTGCGATAGTCGTGCATGGCTAAGTCTTTGTGGCTGCGAGGGAAGGACCGGGAAATGCCGCGGAACAGCGCATGGGAACCCCGCTCTTGTCAAGGCAAGCGGGAACGAAGCGGAGTTGGCTCGCGTTTGTCTGGCAAGCGCTAATAGAGGGAATTGAACCATGCTAAATACCCCCCGGATGATCCCCGTGCGCACCCGTCTGCCGCTTGCTGCCTGGGCGGTTGCCGCCGTTGTCGCACTCGTCTCGGTGATGTCGTCGCTGTGGCAGGCACACCATCCTGTTGATCGCGCGGTGCCGAGCGCCGAGCAGCGGATCCTGCCGAAAACCGTGGCGCAGCAAGCAAAAGTCTGATGGACGGTAGCGTGGTCGCGGCCTTCCAAGCCAACACCCCGGCGAGAGGCGCACGGCCAGAGCCTAGGCAAAATCGGACTTGTATGCCGAATATTTGAGCCTGAGCGCCCTTGGCCTCGCGCGCGCGCTTAGGATATACCCGCCCCCCATGAACCTCATCGCTCGCAATGACGCGTTGGCCGAAGCCTGCTCGCGGCTGGGAAGCGCGTCCTTTGTCGCGGTCGACACCGAATTCATGCGCGAGCAGACGTTCTGGCCACGGCTCTGCCTGATCCAAATGGCGGCCGACGGCACCGAAGTGCTGATCGACTCCCTCGCGCCCGGCCTTGACCTCACCCCCTTCTTCGAGCTGATGGTGAATGAGCGGGTGCTGAAGGTGTTTCACTCGGCGCGACAAGACGTCGAAATCGTTCATCACCTCGCGCGCGTCATCCCGCATCCCATCTTCGACACGCAGGTTGCCGCGATGGTGTGCGGCTTCGGCGAGGCGGTGAGCTATTCGATGCTGGTGAAGCGGCTGTTGAACCGCAATCTGGACAAGACCTCGCGCTTCACCGATTGGAGCCGCCGTCCCCTCTCCGACCGCCAGCTCACCTATGCGCTCGGCGACGTGCAGCATCTCCGCGACCTCTATCCCAAACTGCGCGCGCAGCTCGACAAGTCCGAGCGGGCGAGCTGGCTGAACGAGGAGATGGCGGTGCTCACCGACCCCGCCACCTATGAGCTGCATCCAGAGCAGGCTTGGCGGCGGCTGAAGATGCGCATCAAGACGCCGAAAGCGCTTGCCGTGCTGATGGAGCTTGCCGCTTGGCGCGAGCGCGAGGCGCAAAGCCAAGACGTGCCGCGCGCCCGCATCCTGAAGGACGAGGCGCTTTACGACATCGCCAGCCAAGCGCCGCGCACGGTCGAGGATCTCGGCTCGTTGCGCACGCTGCATAACGGCTTCGCCCGCTCGATGCGTGGCCGCGCCGTGCTCGAGGCGGTGGGCAAAGGGCTGGAGCGCGACCCCAAGACCATCCCGCCGATCGAGCGGGGCGAGCCGATGCCGCCGGAGGCGCAGGCCGTGGTCGATCTGTTGCGCGTGCTGCTGAAGGCCACCGCCGGCCGCCACGGCGTGGCGCCGAAGCTGATCGCCACCAGCGACGAGCTCGAAGAAATCGCCCGCTCCGATGCAACCGACGTTGCCGTGTTGCGCGGCTGGCGCAAGAAGCTGTTCGGTGACGATGCGCTGGCGCTGAAGCGCGGCGAGCTTGCGCTCGCGATCAAGAAGGGCGAGGTGACCGTGCTCGAGCCTGAAGCGCTAGCGGCGGCGGACAAGCCAAAGGACGAGGCTTAGCAGCACGCTGACGATGACGGCCGTGGTGATCGGCGCATAGACATAATAACTGCCACGATCGATGACGATGTCGCCAGGCAGCCGGCCGAGCCCGTAATAGACGCTCGCATAGGTCAGCGCCACCACGCCCAGCACGAACAGGATCGGCCCGCCGATCGCCTTCACCGCTCTCCGCCTTCCCCGCTTCTGGTGATGCGCATCTTCACGACCGTGCGGATGTCGGGCGGCAGCTCCTCCAGCGCGTCGAGCAGGCCGGTCAGCTGCGAGCGCAGCCCGTGGATCTGATCGATCAGGTTGAGCAGCACCGGCACGTCCTCCTCGGCGAAGCCGAGCTCGTCCTCCAGATCGCAGATCAGCGCCGCCCGGGCGAGATCGGCCTCCGAGTAGCTCTGCGCCGCCCTGTCGGCCGGCTTGATCCAGCCTTGCGCGACCCACACCCTGAGCCGCGTGACGGTCAGGTGTTGCACGCGCTGAACGACGTCGCGCTCGGTCAGCATCAGGCCTGCTCCTTCAGCTTCCGTCTCGGATCGTAGCGGTGGCTCTCGCGCCATTTCTCGGCAAAGGCCTTGAGATCGTCATCGACGCGCTCGGGCATGACCACGCTGAGCCTGACGAGCTGATCTCCGGCCGCGGCGCCTCGCTTCACGCCGCGGCCTTTCAGCCTCAGCGTCTGCCCGGTATTCGAGCCCGGCGGCACGGTGGCGAAAACGCGGCCCGTGACCGTCGGCACCTCGACCTTGCCGCCGAGCACCGCCTCGTCGAGCGTGATCGGCACTTCGACAAGAATATCGTCGCCCTCGCGCTTGAACACCGCGTGAGGCCTGACGGTAATCTCGATCAGCGCGTCGCCGGGTCCGCCTTCGCCCATGCCGGGATTGCCCTTGCCCTTCAGCCGGAGCACCTGGCCGTCGGTGACGCCTGGCGGGATGGTGACGTCGAGCGTGCCGCCGTCGGGCAGCGTGATGCGCGTCTTGGTGCCGTTGACCGCGTCGAGGAAGTCGACGTCGAGTCGATATTGTGCGTCCTGCCCGCGCATCGAGAAGCGCCTCCCCCCAGCGCCTCCGCGCATGCCTCCCCGCTCGCCGAACAAATCGCCGAACAGATCGCTGAATGCGCCAATGTCCTCGTAGCCCGCGGTCGAGCGATAGCGCGCGCCCTCCTCGCCGCCGGCATATTCGCGGTAGTAGCGCTGCTGCGGCCGCTCCTGGCCGCCTGCGTCGATCTCGCCGCGGTCGTAGCGCCCGCGTTTCTCCTCGTCGCCGACGATGTCGTAAGCGGCCGTGATCTGCTTGAACTTCTCCTCGGCCGCCTTGTCGCCCGGATTGAGATCGGGGTGCAGCTTCTTGGCGAGCTTGCGGTAAGCCTTGGTGATATCGGCGCCGCTGGCCGTCTTCGCCACGCCAAGGACGGAATAGGGATCGTCTGCCATCTAACGATTGAAAGCGTTGGAGCGGACCGGAAAGCAACTGACAAAAGCTAGTCATGCCCGGCCTTGTGCCGGGCATCCACGAATTTCAACACGCAATGTAAGGACGTGGATGGCCGGGACAAGCCCGGCCATGACCAGGCTCTCACCCATTCGATCCATGTCAGCCGGCGGCCAGCTGGAACGCCGAGCCCACCCTGATCTCGGGCTCGCGGTCGAGCAGGTTTGCCAAGTCCTTGAAACGACGCTCGACCCGCTCGCCTTCGAGATTGGAATAGGGGTCCGGCAGGGTCCACACCAGACGATTGCCCTCATAGGTGATCGGCGTGTTGGTCAAGACGCCGGGCATCGCCGCCGACACCATATGCGCGGCGCGGAAGGCGGCGCCCAGAATGCGGGCGCGCTTCAGCATGTCCTTGTCGACCAGTTCGATCAGCCTCTGGCTCAGCTCGTCCTTCACCAATCCCTCGTTGCGGTAATAGACGGTGAGCGCAAGAAAGGCCCGGCCCGGATGGTCGACGCCGACGAAGGTGCCATGCGCGACCAGATTGAGGCTCTGGATGCCGCGATAATCGGGATGCGCGCGCCAGCCGACATCGGAGAGCAGGCACGCCGCGTGCCGCAGCCGCCTCTGCTCCGGCGTCTCGATCGGACCCGGCGCCCTGAACAGCGCATCGGTCCAGAAACACAGCTCGTAAGCGCTGTCGATCGACCGCGACCATCTCCGCGCGATGTCGTCGCAAGCGGCGATCAGCGGATCTTTGCGCTGTTCCTCCTCGCTGAGCAGGCTGTACAGCAGGCCCTCGCGGATGCCGAGCACCGAGACCACGACCGAGCGCGGCTTCATCTGCTTGATCAGCCGTTCCAGCACCAGCGCGCCATAGGGAACGGTCTCGCGCCGGGCGCTCGAGATGTCGCGGATGCCGGCGAGCGAGCTTTGCGATTGGTGATCGAGCAGAGCCGAGAAGCGCAGCGCGTCGTCGGCGGCGATCCGGTAGTTGTGCATGACGCTCAACGGATAATTGGTCTGCGTCATGTGCAGCCGCGCCAACGCCCGCCAGGTGCCGCCGATGGCGTAGAAGTCGCGTCCCCTGCCCTTCTCCAGCCAGTCGACCTTGGCAAGCTCGGCATCGACGATGTCACGCGCCTTTTTCAGGCTACCGCCCGAGGCATCGATCAGCCGCAAGCCGCCGAGCGGAAGGGTGGAGGCGTCAGACAGCCTGCCGCCCCGCACATCGATCAATTCCAGGCTGCCGCCGCCGAGATCGCCGGCAAAGCCGTCGGCCGCATGAATGCCGGACACGACACCGAGCGCGGCAAGCTCGGCTTCCCTCGTGCCGGACAGCACGGTGATTTCCTGGCCGAGAATGCGTTCGGCTTGCGCGATGAATTCGGGGCCATTGTCCGCCTCGCGCGCCGCCGCCGTGGCGATCACCTCGACATGCGGAACGCTGAGTTGATCGATCAGCGCGCGAAAACGCCTAAGCGCCCGCAGCGCCCGCTTCACCGCGTCGGGCGCGAGCTTGCCGGTGGTGAAAACCGCGCGGCCGAGACCGCACAGCACCTTCTCGTTGAACAACGGGGCCGGTGCCCGGCCGGCATCCTCGTAGACGATCAGCCGCACCGAGTTCGAGCCGATATCGACGACCGCAACGGGAGTTCGATCGGTTTTCAACACCATGGCATCAGGCGTGGCCTAGCTCGTCTCGACCAGGCGCGTGAAGCGCGGCGGCATGTTCTCTGGCAGAGACGTGCCGCGGCCGGACAGGCTCGGATTGGTCATGAAATAATCCTGGGCGCTGAACGGCTCCTGGTCCTCTCCGGGATAGAGCCGCTCCGAGGTTCCATCGGGCCGCACCCGCCAGCTTTGCAAATTGTCCCGCATGTTCGCGACCATGATCTGATCGAGAATCTGCTCGTGCACCGTGGGATTCTTGATCGGCACCATGGCCTCCACGCGGCGGTCGAGATTGCGCGGCATCATGTCGGCAGAGCTGATATAGACCACCGCCTTGCGATTCGGAAGGCCATGGCCGGCGCCGAAGCAATAAATGCGCGAATGTTCGAGGAAACGGCCGACGATGCTCTTCACATGGATATTTTCCGAAAGACCGGGCACTCCCGGGCGCAGGCAGCAAATGCCGCGCACCACGAGATCGATCTCGACGCCCGCGCGGCCCGCCTCGTAAAGCGCGTCGATGATCTCGCCGTCGACCAGCGAGTTCATCTTCATCCAGATCGCCGCCGGGCGTCCGGCCTTGGCGTGGTACATCTCTTCGCGGATATGATCGAGGATGCGCGCCCTGATGCCGTGCGGCGACACCGCCATGACTTCAAGCTCGGCGGGCTCGGCATAGCCCGTGACATAGTTGAAGATGCGCGACAGGTCGTGGCCGATGGAGCGGTCGGCGGTGAAGAAGGACAGGTCGGTATAGATCTTGGCCGTGACCGGATGGTAGTTGCCGGTGCCCACGTGGCAATAGGTAACGAGCTCGCCCCGCTCGCGCCGCACGATCTGACTGAGCTTGGCGTGGGTCTTGAGCTCGAGGAAGCCATAGACCACCTGGACGCCGGCGCTTTCAAGATCGCGCGCCCATTTGATGTTGGCCTCCTCGTCGAAGCGGGCCTTGAGCTCGACCACGGCGGTGACCGACTTGCCGGCCTCGGCGGCGTCTTTCAGCGCATCGATGATCGGTGATCCCTTGCTGGTGCGATAAAGCGTCCATTTGATCGCGACCACGTCGGGATCGGCTGTCGCCTGCTTCAGGAATTGCAACACGACGTCGAACGACTCGTAAGGGTGATGGACGATGATGTCCTTCTTGCGAATGGCCGCGAAGCAATCGCCGTGATGCTCGCGGATGCGCTCGGGGAAACGGCTGACGAAGGGCTGGAACTTGAGGTCCGGCCGGTCGGCGACGATCAGCTGGTTGGTCGTCTCGAGCCCAATCAGGCCCTTCTGCACGAAGCTCTCGCGCTCGGAGACCTTCAGCTCCTGCATCACGAAGCGCTGCAGGCGGGACGGCATCGACGCCTCGATCTCGAGCCTGATGACCGATCCGCGCCGGCGCCGCTTCAGCGCCGACTCGAAGAGCCGCACCAGATCTTCCGCTTCCTCCTGGACCTCGATGTCACTGTCGCGCAGCACCCGGAACGCGCCCTGGCTCCTGACCCGGTAACCGGGGAACAGGCGCGAGACGAAGATCGCCACCACGGTCTCCAGCCGGATGAAGCGGATCGGCTCCTTGGCTTCGCCCTTGCTCGGCAGACGAATGAAGCGATCGAGCTGCGGCGGAATCGGCATGAGCGCGTGCATGGCCTTGAGCGAGCCTTCGCGCACGAGCTCGAGCCCAAGGGTGAAACCGAAATTGGCGATAAACGGAAAGGGATGGGCGGGATCGACCGCGATCGGCGTCAAGACCGGGAAGATGTGATCGAGGAAATGCGCCTCCAGCCATTCGCGCTCATGATCGGAAAGCTGGTCGGCGCTCAACACGTGAATGCCGGATTCGGCGAGCAGTGCCTCGAGCGTGACCCAGCATTCCTGCTGCTTCGCGGTCAACTCGGCGACGGCGCGGTTGATGCGGTCGAGCTGCTCGGCGGGGGTAAGACCGTCCTCGCTCGGCGTTTCGATGCCGGCCAGCACCTGGCCGCGCAGGCCCGCCACGCGGACCATGTAGAACTCGTCGAGGTTCGAGGCGGAGATCGACAAGAAGCGCAAGCGCTCGAGCAGTGGATGGCGCTCGTTCTCGGCTTCCTCCAGCACCCTTTGATTGAACTGAAGCCAGGACAGCTCGCGATTGAAAAAGCGGCTCGGTCCAAAGGCGGCGATCCCCGGACTGGGTTCCAGCCGGTCGACCTTCTCTGGCAAACTCATCTGTAACCTCTTGTTAATAATACTTTTTCTGACGTCCCCGGGCGGAGCGCCGCGCTCCGTCTCGGATGTTACTCCAAGAATTGTATCACTTGCGTTACGTCGCGAGCCAACCGCCCGCTTCGCTCTCGAGGGGCGTTTCATTCGGGCAGGCCGGACGCCGCGAGCGCCTCGATGACGAGTTGGCGGCTGATCTTTCGGCCCGAGGCCAGCGCCGCGCGGTCGACCGCTGCCACGGCAGCGGCGGCGGCGGCCAGCGAGCGGTCCACATGCAGCGCGAGATAGGTCAGCACCTTCGGATCGATATCGAGTTGCCGGTCGGCGAAATGCTTAAGCAGCACCGTACGGATGAGCGCCTCGTCGGGCGCGCCGATCTCGACGGCCGGGACCGCGTTCAGCCGCGACTTGAGGTCGGGCAGCGCGAGTCCCCAGCGGCTCGGCGCGCTCTCGGCCGTGATCAGAACGTAGAGCCGCTTCTCCCGCGCCAGGTTCAACAGATGGAACAGGGCCTTCTCGTCGTAGGCGATGCGGTCGGCATCCTCGACCACGAGCGGCGTCGCCTCATCCAAGCCATCGAGAAATGACATCATCAGCGTCTCCGGCGCGAGCGCCTGCGCTCCCGACAGCGCTTGCCATACGCGGGCGAGATGCGTCTTGCCGCTCGCTTGCGGGCCGATCAAGAGCTGCACGTGGTTCTGCCAGTTGGGCCAGGCATCGACCAGCCTGACCGCCGCGAGATTGCAATCGCTGACGAGGAAATCCTCTGCGCCTAGCGCCGCGCGGTGGGGCAAGTCGAGCGTGAGCTGAGCGACCGTCACGAAGCCCCGATCCGCGAGCGTTGCGGTTGTTCGGCACCGGGGGCCTGGCGCTGACGAGGCGGCAGCGGTTTGGGCGCCGGCTCGTAGCTCGCCATGTGCCGCAGCCACTCCCAGAAATAGGCCGCGGCGGAAATGATGGTCAGCGCGCCGGTCACCCAAATGAGCACGTTCACCAGAGCATGCAGCCCGAGGCCAAGCCCGAGCTCGGCGAGCACGAGCCCCGCGAGCACGATCTGCGAGAGCGTGTTGGCCTTGCTGACAAGCAGCGGCCGCATGCTGAGCGGCCGCGACAGCATCCAGGACAGCACCACGGCGCCGACGATGAGGATATCGCGGCTCACCACCGCGATCACCAGCCACGCGGGCAAATGCCCGGCGAAACCCAGCGTCACATAAATGCTGACCAGCAGGGCCTTGTCGGCGATCGGGTCGAGATAGGCACCGAGCTCGCTGTTCCAGCCATAGCGCTTGGCGAGGTAGCCGTCTGCCGCGTCGGACAGTCCGGCGAGCAGGAACAGCAGGAAGGCCGCCTCCATCTCATGGTCGATGATCAGCCAGACGACGAGCGGAACGAGCACGAGTCGTCCCAGCGTGATGCTATTGGGGATGTTCACGTCCGCTCCTCCCGGAGGCGTTCGCGAGGCTCGAGCCCGCTTGGACCTCCGAGTCCGCATTTTAGCAGATTCGAGGACAAGGTGTGGCGCCCGGCGCCAACACCAACCCTAGCGCGAGCGGAGCACAAAGGTCCCCTCCCTGTCGCCGAACTCAAAGCCGTTTTGGCCGAGAACCTCCTGAAGATGCCCGAGCGAGCCCGCATAGTCGAAGGTCACCGAGGCGCCCGCGCCGAGAGCGTATTGACCTCGAGCGCCTCGATTCCGGCGACGTTCATCAGCCGCCCGCGAATATCCTGCCAGTCCTTGAGGCTCGAGAACTCGACCTGGGCCACGACATTGCGGGGGACTTCGCTCTTGGGCGCGGCGCCCTGCTCTGCGGCGGGAGCGCCGGTGCCCTCCTCATATTTGACCTCTGTCGGCGACGCCTCCGGCGCTTGCGAGACCTTCCAGCGATTCTCGATGATGCCGAACGCGGTTGCCGCGGCCTCGCGCGCGATGGTCTGCGCGTCGGCGGAAAGCTTGTCGCTGCGCCCGAAGTTGATGGCGCCCACGCTGTCGGTTCCGGCCAGCCGCGTGACGAACTCGCCTTTGGCTGCTTCGCCCACGGCGAGAACCAGCGGCCCATAACCATAATCGGCTTGCATGCTGGCGAGGGCCTGGGCATCGCCGGCAAGCACCGCCTTGACGGTATCGAGGCTGAGCCCCGGCCGCGGCCGGAGGATGGTGGCGGGCGTCGCGCTGTGCGCAAGGTCGAGCTGCTCGAAGGCCTGTCGCCAGCCTTCGCCGCCCTCGCTCTTGATGCTACCGCCGGCGATCACCAGCGGCAGGATCGAGATCGAGGGCGCACGCGACTCGCTATACGGGATGGCCTGGTCTTGGAGCAGCTTCTTGATGCCCGCCTCGTTGACGCTGACATCGAGCGTCGCGATGTAGCGCGTCGTCGAATTCTGCTCGGAGCGGATCGACACGCCGTTGACCAACCCCTCGATGTCCTCCGGGGTGAATTCCGGGATCTGGTCCTGCGCGCTCAAGGGCAAGAGCCGTTGCAGCACGGTCTTGACCGCGCGCATCTGCGCTTCGGCCATGCCCTCGTCGCGCGCGGCGACGGCGTCCTTGGCGGTGACGTCGACCGAGATCTTGGCGACCTCGTAGAGGCTGTCGGCAGCCTGGGCGCGGGCCGCGAAGCGCGGGCATGGCAAGAAGCGGCAGGGCGACGCCCGCAATTCGTGACCAACGCTTCAACCGAAACAACGCCATGGCAAAATTACCGCAAATCGTCCGGTCACCAGGGTGCCGAACCCTCGCCTTTGGGTAAACCCTCCGAATGTGGCGGACCCACGGCCTTTTGCGCCTTGACGCGCCTCGCTCGGCACGATTGTTATGCCGAGATCGCCTGCTTCTCCCGCCCCGAGTGGTCCGGTGCCCGCCACCCCCAAGCACAAATCTAGACTGACCTATCGCGACGCGGGCGTCGATATCGACGCAGGCAACGCGCTGGTCGAGGCGATCGGGCCGCTGGCGGCAAAGACCAAGCGCAAAGGTCTGCTTGGCGGCATCGGTGGCTTCGGCGGTCTGTTCGACCTCAAGGCTTGCGGCTTCAAGGACCCGGTGCTGGTCGCCGCCACCGACGGCGTCGGCACCAAGCTCAAGCTCGCCATCGAAACCGGCATTCACGACGGCATCGGCATCGACCTCGTCGCCATGAACGTCAACGACATCGTCGTCCAGGGCGCCGAGCCGCTGTTCTTTCTCGACTATTTCGCCACCGGCAAGCTCGATCTCGGCGTGGCCAAATCGGTGATCGGCAGCGTCGCCAAAGGCTGCAAGGAGGCCGGCGCGGCCCTGATCGGCGGCGAGACTGCCGAGATGCCGGGGGTCTATGCGCCCGGCGACTACGATCTCGCCGGCTTCGCCGTCGGCGCGGTCGAGCGCAAAGCGCTGCTCCCGCGGAAAGATATCGAAGCGGGAGACGTCATCCTCGCCCTGCCCTCCTCCGGCGTGCACGCCAACGGCTTCTCGCTCGTGCGCCGCGTGGTCAAGGAGACGGGACTCGACTGGAGCGATCCCGCGCCGTTTGCCCCCGAAACGTCGCTCGGTGCCGCGTTGCTCACCCCGACCCGCATCTATGTCCGGCGGATCCTCGACACGATTCGCGGAACGGGCGCCGTCAAGGCACTCGCTCATATCACCGGCGGCGGCCTCACCGACAACATCCCGCGCGTGCTGCCGAAGGGTCTTGCCGCCGAGATCGACCTCGGCGCCTTCGCTTTGCCGGCGGTGTTCGCCTGGCTCATGCGGGAGGCAAGCTTGGATCAGGCGGAGATGCTGCGCACATTCAACTGCGGCATCGGCATGATCGTCATCGTGAGCCCGGCCGATGTCGCCCGCGTGCGCAAGCATCTCGGCAAGGAAGCAAGAGAGATCGGCGCGATCGTCGCACGCAAGCGCGGCGAGCCGGTCCGCTACAAAGGCACGCTTGCCGGGAGCGCAAGGTGACGAGGAAGCGCGTCGGCGTCCTGATCTCGGGCCGGGGCTCGAACCTCCAGTCCCTGATCGACGCCGCTAGGCACCCTGACTATCCCGCCAAGATCGTTGTGGTGATTTCGAACGTGCCGAGCGCGCAAGGCTTGTTGCGCGCCGAGGCCGATTTCATTCCGGGGGTGACCATCAATCACAAGGAGTTCCCCTCGCGCGAGGCGTTCGACCAAGCGCTCGACGACTGCGCTGAAGGACGCCGGCGTCGAGCTCCTCTGCAACGCCGGCTTTCTGCGACTGCATAGCGAAGGCTTCGTGCGCAGCTGGTGGAATCGCCATCTCAATATCCACCCCTCTCTATTGCCCGCGTTCAGAGGCTTGCACACGCATGCTCGCGTTCTGGATGAAGGCGTGAAGGTCACCGGCTGCACCGTGCATTTCGTGCGGCCGGAGATGGATACGGGGCCGATCGTGGCGCAAGCCGCCGTCGCCGTGCTGCCGGGCGATTCGGTCGACGACCTCGCCGCGCGCGTGCTTCAGGCCGAGCATCGCCTCTATCCGCTCGCGCTCCGCCTGGTCGCCTCCGGCGAAGCCCGCGTCGAAGGCGAGCATGTGGTGGGAATGACACAGGTCAGAGAGCAAGCCCCGCTGTTTTCCCCTCCTTTTGACGAAGCGCTTTGATTGAAATTGTTAACGGCCGTAAGATCGGGGCCTGGACGGGGCGGCATGTCGCACCGCAAGATGTGCGCGTGCCAAAGATGGACAATGCCGACGGCCGGATGCTAGAGACTGGCCTAAATCGAGGTAAATCCGGGCCTGCCTGCCGAAACCGCGACAATCACGCGGGCGGCCGGTATGGCCTATTCGGCCCCCACGATCAACGGCAGGGACAAGGGGCAGAGGCGTAAATGGCTGATATGACAGTCGCCTATTCTCCATCGCACGGGCTCGGCGAAGAGCAGAGCATCTGGTTCAAGCTGTCCTCGCTTTTGACCCAGGAGAACCCCATGCAGGTTCTCTCCTGGCTCAGCGAGAAATATGGCGGCGTGATCCCCATCAACCTCAAGAATCACCGCATCGTGATTCTTTCGGAGCCGGCGCACGCGCAGCGCGTGCTCGTCGACAATGCCGACAACTACGTCAAATATTTCGACGGGCTGCGTCCCATCTTCGGCAAGAGCATGATCACCGTCGACGGCGCGCTCTGGCAGAAGATCCGCGCGCCGCAGCAGGGCGCGTTCCATCCGGGGATGTTCGAGGAGTATTTCCCCTATCTGATGTCGGCGATCGACTCGAAGATGGCGCGCTGGGCGAAGTTCGCCTCGACCGGCGAGACCATCGAGATGGTGGAGGAGACCTGGACGCTCGCCGCCGAGATGGTGTGCAAGGCGCTGTTCGATCGCGAGATGCCGTTCAACCCGCATTTCATCTTCGGCCAGGTCAAGACCTACACCGACGTGATGAACCACAAATCCATTCGCCTGAAGAAGATGCACGGCGAGCTCACCGAGATCACCGACGAAGATACGGCGAAGGCCATGGAGATTTGGGGCGAGATCCCCGAGACCGTGATCGGCGCCAACATCGTCGACCATCGCGACAAGACGCTGCTGAAGATGCTCGAGGCGGCCGAGGCCGATCCGAGCTTCCCCGAATTCGATCGCCAGCAGGTGGTCGATGAGATGAAGCAATATCTGTGGGCCGGCACGGAGACGACCGCGCTCACGCTGGCCTGGTCGCTCTACCTCCTCTCGCAGCATCCCGAGGCGCTCGAGCGCATCAGGGCGGAGGCGCGCGCCGTCTGCGGCGACCGCGATCCGGTGTGGAACGAGGTGCAGCAGCTTGGCTTCACCCGCATGGTGATCCAGGAGACCATGCGCCTGTTCCCGCCCATCTGGGGTCTGATCCGCATCGCCGCCGATGACGACGTGATCGAAGGCCATCAGATTCGCAAAGGCGACAAGGCGGTGATCTGCACCTATGTGATGCATCACAGCCCGAAATATTGGGAAGAGCCCGAGAAGTTCGATCCGGAGCGGTTCGCGCCGGAGCGCTCGAAGAAGCGGGTGAAGTACAGCTACCTGCCGTTTGCCGCCGGCAAGCGCGCCTGTATCGGCGGCGCGCTGTCGCAGATCGAGAACACGCTGGCCCTGGTGCAGTTGCTGCGCCGCTTCACCCCGGAATATGCGGGGCCCGTGCCGGCGAAGATCCACGCGACGGTGACGCTCTGCCCCAAAGGCGGGCTACCCTTCCGCATCCGCGCGCTCAGCTAATCTCTGAGCGATCAGGGCACGCGCGCGTAGCTCGTCGTCATCGTGGTGTTCTTCGGCATCGGCTGGGTGGTCGACAGCGTGGCGCCGGCGCAGGTGTAAGCCATTGACGTGTTGGCGGGCTTCATCTGCGGCATAGCCAGCTTCATCTTCTTGCCGCCCGGCCCCTCGATCTCGATGCTGCCCTTCGAGTCGACGGAGGTCATGCAGAGCGTAAGCGTGCCGCCCGCCGCCGACCACGTCCCGCTCGCTTGCGCATTCATCTGCCCGGTCGCGTGCATCGACGTGCCGGGGGCGGTGACTTCGGCCTTGCTGTCGACCTTGGAGGTCGAGAAGGTGCCGTCGGCGTTGAAGGTCAGCGTGCCGTTGCTGGGCGCAGCGGTGGGTTGGGCCATTTTGAGGTTCTGGCGCATCCATTCGGCGGCGCCGCCGCCGGTCTGCTTCCAGGTGCCGACGAGGCAGGTGTCGATCGAAGGCGGTGCTTGGCAATCGGCCTGCGCCGGTCGAGACCAAGCGGCCAGCAGCAGAACCACCCCTATTGCGACGAGCAACGCATAGCGGCGCCCCATTCCCACCTCCCGCGTTTATCGGGAAGATTGGAGCAAGGCTTTGCGGCCGCCGCAAGGCGTCCAATGAACGCCGCTCACAGACTGAATTCGAAAGCCCTGAAGCGGCGCCCTAGCGCATCTTCGACTTCAGTTTGATCGTCTTCCCATCCACGGCAAATTTGCCGTAGCCGCGATGATGGATGGTCTTGGGGTTCTTCTGCTTGGGATCGACCCAAGCTTTCAGGACTTCGAGGATAAACAGGCCGTAGGCATCGACCAGACGCGTATCCTTCACTTTGCATTCGAGGTTGATGAAGCACTCCGCGATCAGCGGCGCCGCGACGCGCTCGGCCGGAACCGGCGTCAGCCCGAACTTCGCGAATTTGTCGATGTCGCTCCCTGAGACTGTTGCCGACCTTGACCACCTTGGGCGCGAGCTTCACGGCTGGAATGGCGATCACGCACTCGCCGGTCGCGCGCAACGCGGCAAAGCTGAAATCCGCATTGCTGACGATGCAGGCGATGAGCGGCGGCTCGAAGTCGACCATCATGTGCCACGACATCGTCATGACATTGGCGCGGCCTTTATCGGCGGTCGTGAGCAGAACGACAGGCCCCGGCTCGATCGTCTCGTAGACCTTGGCGAGCGGGAAGTTGCGCATCAATCGGGCCTCTGCCTTCAGAGACTCGCCTCGAACGACTTGAAACGACGCTCGAGCTCCCATTGCTGTTGCGCCTTCTCGCTCGCACGCAAGAACGTGGCGCACGCGGCCGACGGCGCCGTCGGGGCCCGGCGTGTCGGCTTGGCAATCCGGCACCACGCGCAGATAGGCGCCTTTGTCGTCCCACAGGCTTGGCCCGGGCAGGAAGCTGTATTCCAGGCTGTTGCGCACCAGCTCCTTGAGCTCCGCATAGGTCAGACCGAAATCCTCGACCGCGCTCACATATTCATGGGTGAGATCGATGCGCGAGACGCCCTCGTCGTCGGTGGAGAGCGCGACCGGCACGCCGAATTTGCGATAGGTGGCGAAGGGATGCGTTTTGCCTTCGACCCCAAGAATGACCTTGTTGCTGGTGAGATTGGTTTCGACCAGCACGCCCTTGTCGGCCATGTTCTTCAACAGGTCGTAGGGCCGATCCTCGTACATCACGTCCACGCCGTGGCCGATGCGGTCGGCCAGCGCCTCTTCCACGGCGAGCCTGACATGGCAGCACAGCCCTTCGGGCGGCACGAGCCCCGGCGCCAGCTCGCCTGCGTGCAGGCTGACATGGACGGTGGGATAGAGCGCGCGCAGGAAACCGATCATGCGCATATGCTCGGCATAGTCGGCCATGGCGATGACCTCGTCCTCGCCGCCCACGAAGTTGATCGCGACGATGCGCGGATCGGCCGAGGCGAGCTCGAAGCCGAACAGGGTTTGCGCAAACACGAGCTCCTTCGGCGTGTTGCGGAACACCTGATAGATATAGCGGGTCTTCACCGTGCAGCCGGGGGCGGCGTCGGCGGCGCCGCAATGTTGGCGTTGATTGCGGGTCGCTTCCGCCTGGTCCCAGAAGGCGCGCGCCGCGGGAAGGTCCTCGGCCAGGCCCCTGGCGAGCAGCTCGCCGCGCAAAGCCGCGAGATCCTCGCGCCAGGCGAGATCCTTGGTGATGGTGTTCAGCCGGTTCCAGGTCGGCGTTTCCATCAGCTCGAGATATTGCTCGTTCTGCGCCGCGGCCCGGGCCGAGACCTCGTCGAGAAACTCGCCGGTATGGCGCGGGTCGGTCCCGCCGAATTTGGCGAAGGTCTCGAAGAAATGATCGTGCCCGGTCTCGCCCTCCGAGGGCACGAAGCCGCGCATCGAGAAGGAATCCACCAGCTGGTCGTAGAGCTTTTGGGTCTTGGCAACATCGGCGGCTTTGACGTCGCCCTCCTCGCAGACCGGCTCGGGCTCGGCGCCCGACCTGATCGGCTGCGACTTGGTGAAGGACTTGGCGACAGGGTCGACGCATAGCCCATCCTCACCGCCGACGCGGATGAAGGTCTCGGCATAGACCGCGCCGTCGAGATGATTGTGCAGGTCGGCGCCTTTCGGCATGCGTTTGAGAAAAGCGTAGAGGGCCAGCGGATCGCCGCGAATGGCCTCGAGCGCCTTTGCCGCGCGAAGCTCGCTGTCCTTGAATTGCTCCTCCGCGCCGGCAGGGAGGGGCACCGACAGCACTGCGAGAAGCACGGTAATGGCGAGCGCTCGCACGCGCATGATCTCTGCCTCCCTTCCTATTCCACGGCGAGCACGCTGTGGATCTGCGCCACCACCGCGGCCCCCTCGCCCACGGCCGCAGCGACTCGCTTGGTCGAGCCGGCGCGCACGTCACCGATCGCGAACACACCCGGCCGGCTGGTTTCGAGCGGCAGCACCGGACGCCCCTGCCTGCCGCCGCATTTCGCGCCCGTCAACACGAACCCCTTGTCGTCGAGGGCAACGCAGCCGTCGAGCCAATCGGCATTCGGCTCGGCGCCGATGAACAGGAACAGATGCCGCAATGAACAGGTATGCGTCGCGCCGGTGCTGCGGTCGCGGAATACCGCGCCGGTCAGGCCCGTCGTCTCGTCGCCTTCGAGCGCCACCACTTCCGTCTTCGTGTGCAGCTCCACATTGGCCAAGGCGTCGATGCGCTCGATCAGGTAGCGCGACATGGAGGACTCAAGACCCTCGCCGCGGATGATGAGATGCAGGCGCTTGACCCTCGGCGCGAGGAACACGACTGCCTGTCCCGCCGAGTTGCCGCCGCCCACCAAGGCGATCTCTTCTCCCTCGCAGAGCTTCGCTTCGACCGGCGAGGCCCAATAGGAGACGCCCGCGCCTTCGAACACCGGCAGGTTGGCGATCGGGGGGCGCCGGTACGCGGCGCCGGAAGCGACGATCACCGTCTTGGCGCGCACTGCGCCGCCATCGGTGAGTTCGAGTTTGAACGGGTCGCTGTCATGGCCATTGCCGTCGCCGCAATCGAGATGGGAGACTTGCAGCGGGATGGCGACTTCGACGCCGAATTTCAGGGCCTGATTGAAGGCGCGCCCGGCGAGCGCCATGCCGGAAATTCCGGTGGGGAAGCCGAGATAATTCTCGATGCGCGACGAAGCGCCGGCCTGTCCGCCGAAGGCGCGGGAATCGAGCACGATCACCGACAGACCCTCGGAGCCGGCGTAGACCGCCGCCGCGAGCCCAGCGGGCCCGGCGCCGACGATCGCCACGTCATAGATCAGATCCGGATCGAGATCGGGCGTGATGCCGAGACAGGCGCCGGCTTCGGCATTGCTCGGTCGCCGCAACACGGTACCGTTGGGACAAAGCATCAAGGGCAGGTCCGCCGGTGGCACGCCGAGACGCTCGACCATGGCACGGCCTTCGGCATCGTTAGCGGCGTCGAGCACAGTAACGGGATAGCCGTTACGGCGGAGAAAGTCCTGGAGGCCCGACAACTCCGCGGTGCCGGGAATGCCCACCAGCACGGCGCCCGCGCCCCCGTCGTCGATCAGTCCGACGCGGCGCAGAATGAAGGCGCGCATGACGATCTCGCCGACTTCCGCCGAACCGATCATCAGCGCGCGGATATGCGCGGCGTCGAACGGCAATGCGGTGCAGCCGTCAGCGCCGGCCCTGCCGCAAGCGAGCGTATCGCGCCCGGCGAGCTGGCTCACCTCACCGGAGATTTGCCCGACATGGTGCGTCGTGATCGGCGTCTCGCGCTTGAGGCCGTCGCGCCGCACGACGTCGATCGAGCCCTTGAGCACGAGCCAAGCGGGGGCATTGCGCTCACCTACGTCGAACACCACCTCGCCCGGCGCGAACGCACGCTCTGGCCCGCTCGCAAAACGCTTGGCCGTTTCGATCTGCGCGGCATCGAGCACGGGGAAAATCTGTTCACGGCGTGTTTCGATGATGCTCATGCGGGGCCTCCTAGCACGTTTCTGCCGTCTAGGCTGGCACAGGATGTCGCCCCCGACCGTCTACGTCCAGGGCGTATGCAGGATGAAAAACTAGCCGACGATCTCGCCCTTTTTGAAGCAAAGCGCGATCTCGCGCTTGGCGGTCTCGGGGCTGTCCGAGCCGTGCACCGAATTTCGCTGCAAGTTGACGGCGAAATCCTTGCGGATCGAGCCCGGCGCGGCATCGACCGGATTGGTCGCCCCCATCACCTCGCGATTCCTGGCAATGGCGTTCTCGCCTTCCAGGACTTGCAGCACGATCGGGCCAGAGGTCATGAAGGCGACAAGGTCCTTGAAGAACGGCTGGTCTTTATGAACGTCGTAGAACTTTCTCGCGTCCTTCTTCTTCCACCACACCCGCTTCTGCGCGATCACGCGAAGGCCCGCGCCTTCGAGCCGCGCGACGATCAGCCCGGTAATGTTCCGCTCGGTCGCGTCGGGCTTGATGATCGAAAGCGTGCGTTCACTGGCCATAACAAAACGTCCCTCTCAACGCGAATGAATCTGCGGCTTATAGCGACCGCGCATGACAGTCACAAGGCGTATGGCGGGAAGGTTGGATTAATGTGAACCGAAGGAAAAAGCGCATCCGGCGGGTCCCGGCCCTGACTTGGGTCAATGATCAGACAACCGCGCTTTTACGCCTTTTGCTGCCAGCGCCCGTCGGCATCCTGCTGCCAATAGCTGACCGCATCGCCTCGCGCCTTCGCCGCCTGCCACTCGACGCGTGCGCGGGAAACCGCCTCGGCGTCGCGGCCGTCGAACACATAGGCGACGCGGGTATATGGCGAGGCGTCGGCGAGTATCGCGCCATCGACCAAGAAGCGCACCTGCGCCGCGTTGGGATTGTCGTCGCCCGCGGTGAGATAGATGGGATGCGCGGAAGCGTGTCCATCGCGCGCGCTGCCGTGCGGCAGGAAGCTTTCCTCGTCATAGGTCCAGAGCCACGTGTTCAGCGCTTCGACTCGCTCCTCGCTCGCGGCCTGCACCACGGCGCGCCAACCGCGCTTGAGCGACAGCTGGAGCAGCGTCGGCAACGTCTGTTCGAGCGAGCGCCGCTCGAGATGATAGAAATAGACTTCCGTTCCGTCCTCGCCGCTCATTACGCCTTGCCTCGAGCGTAAGGATTGTCGCCCTTGCGCAGATTGAGCCTGATCGGCACGCCCGGCATGTCGAAGCTCTCGCGCAACGCGTTCACCAAGTAACGCGAATAGGAGTCGGGCAACGCCTTTGGCCGGGAGCAGAACACCACGAAGGTCGGCGGCCGGGCGTTCGCCTGCGTCATGTAGCGGAGCTTGATGCGCCGTCCCGACGCCGCCGGGGGCGGATGCGCATCGACGGCATCTTGCAGCCATCGATTGAGCGCATGCGTCGGCAGCCTGCGGTTCCACAATGCGTCGGCCGCGAGCACGGCCTGCATCAACCTGTCGAGCCCCTGCCCGGTCATCGCCGACACCGGCACGAGCGCCACGCCTTTGATTTGCGGCAGCAGGCGGCTGCACTTCTCGCGCAGCTCGGCGAGGCGCTTGTCGCGCTCGCGCACCAGGTCCCATTTGTTGACGGCGATGACGAGAGCCCGTCCCTCTTGCTCGATCAGATCGGCGATCTGCAAATCCTGCTTCTCGAACGGTTGCTCGGCGTCGAGCGTCAACACCACGACCTCGGCAAAGCGGATCGCCTTCAGCGCATCGCCGACCGAAAGCTCCTCGGCGTGACCCTCCACCCGCATCTTGCGCCTCAGCCCGGCGGTATCGAACAACAACAGCGACCGGCCCTGCCATTCGAGCTGAGAACTGATCGCGTCGCGGGTGATGCCGGCTTCGGGTCCGGTGATCATGCGCTCCTCGCCGAGCATCGCGTTGACGAGCGTCGATTTGCCGACATTCGGCCGCCCAACAATGGCGATGCGCAGAGGATGCGGCGCCGCATCCTCGGCCACATCACCCCCGCTCGCCTCGGCCTCGACCACCGCCGCGCCGTCCCGCGCGCGGGCCGCCTGCTCGATGATCTCCGTCACCTCGCCGATGCCGAGACTATGCTCGGCCGAGATCGGCAGCGGCTCGCCGAGACCGAGAGAATAGGCTTCGTACAGACCGGGCTGCGTCGCGCGGCCCTCGCATTTATTCGCGGCGAGGACCACTGGTTTGCCGGAGCCGCGCACCAGCTCGGCGAAGACCTCATCGGCAGAAACCACCCCCGCCCGCGCATCGATCATGAACAGAATGAGATCGGCCTGGGCGATGGCCGCTTCAGTCTGCTGGCGCATGCGCGGCGTCAGCCCCTTGTCCCCGGGCTCCAATCCCGCGGTATCGATGAGGGTGATGGGGCAGGTCCCGAATTCGGTCTCGGCCTCGCGCCGATCGCGCGTCAGGCCAGGCTGATCGTCGACCAGCGCGAGCTTCTTGCCGGCGAGCTTGTTGAACAAGGTGGACTTGCCGACATTCGGCCGTCCGACGATGGCGACGGTGAAGCTCATTGGCCCTTGTAACCCGATTGCGCTTGCAGGAAGCTGAACGTGCCGGATCTATCCGCTGCTCCCTCCCCTCTAGCGGGGGCCTCAATTGAGAGCAATCAGTTCGGCGTCGTCGGCCAAGATATACATGCGCCCGCCGGCCACAACCGGTGAAACGAACACCGGCGTATCGAGATCGAGCTGGGTGGAGAGCTGCCCGGTCCTTGCGTCTGCCCCGACCAAGAGGCCATCGCCCGACACCAGCCAGAGCTTGCCGCCGGCAAGCACCGGGCCGTTCCAGCGGCCGCTGCCGGGAAGCTCCGAGGTCCAGCGGACCTTGCCGTCGGTGCGGCCGAGCGCGACCAGCTTGCCGCCGAGATCGACGAGATAGACGTTGTCGCCGGCGATCCATGGCATCTGCGTGCTGCCGACATTGAGCGTCCATAGCCGCTCGCCGGTGGATTCCGAAGCGGCGATCATCTTGCCACCATGGCTGACCGCGTACACCACGCCATGGTCGATCACCGGCCGCGCCGGATCGCCGAGGACGCCGCCCGCCGTCGTGTCGGTCGAGCGCGTCAAGGAATCGCTCCATGCCGGCTTGCCGCCCTCGATCTCATAGGCGGCGACGTCACCCGCCGGGAAAGGCGCGACGACGATGCTGCCGCTGACCGCCGGGCTCACATTGCTGAGCAGCGAGGCGGTCTGCGGCAAGCCGCGCGCCGTCCACAATTGCTGTCCGTCGGAATCGCTCAGCGCATAGAGAACATTGTCGGTCGAGACGAAAAAGATCTTGCCGCCGGCGGCGGTCGGCGAGCTGCGGATGGGCTTGCCGATGCGCTTCGTCCACAACACGGAGCCGTTGCTTGCGTCGAGGCTCACCACCGTGCCGTAGCCCGTCGCGGCATAGAGATGGCCGCCGTCCATGGCGAGCCCGCCGCCGAAACCTTCCCGCGACTTTTCATTGTCGGGCGTAACGCTGGCCGACCAGACCTTGGCGCCGCTGGCAGCGGCGAAGGCCGTCACCCTGCCGCCCGCATCGAGCGTATAGACCTTGCCGTCGGCGACCAGCGGCACAGCGCTCAACCGCCCGCTCGACGACGAGCCGGTTCCGGCATCGGCCGACCATACCTTGCGCGGTTGGTCGCCCAGAGCGAGATGGCCGAGACTGTTGGAGGGAGACCCGCCCGGCTGCGACCACGACGCGTTGACCTGCGGCGAGGGAAGTTGCAGCGGTCTGGCGGCCTCGGCCGGATCGAGCGCAATCATGTTGGGGTCGGTAATGACCGCAATGCGCTCGCCCGGCAGCTTGGCTTCATCCTTGCGAAACGGATTTTCGAGAGTCCGTTTGATCGAGGTCAATTGGTCGGAGCCGCCGCAGCCGGTAAGGGTCACGGACAAGGCTGCCACGAGCCCTGCGACGATCAGGCTGATGCCGTTTCCCCGTGTCAGACCCGAGCGCAACTTCGAGCCACCCTTAAGGTTCGCGCACTATTGCGACGTGGTGCTGAGCGCCTGAGGCTTTCCCACGATCAGCGCGAGCATCATGTCGGCGCGCTCCCGCAAATTCGGCGGAGTTCCTTGATCGCCGACCAGCGCGCTGAACTCCTTCTCGGCCTCACGCATATCGTTCAGCCGGTACGCGGTGAGCCCGAGCAGCTCGCGCGCGGAGAACTGCCAGGGGCTTCCGGAATCGGTCAGAGGTTTGAGCCGCCGCTCCATCTCGGCCATGTCCGCCTTCTCGAGCCGGAGCGCCGCCGCTTGCAGCGAAGCATGACCTTGCAGAATCGGATCGACGCCCGGGTCCACGGCCAGCGCATCGTAATCGGCGACGGCCTTGTCGGCTTCGCCGGCCTTGGCTTCGGCGGCAGCAAGTTGGAAGCGCGCCAGCACGCGATAGCCCTCGGGCCCGGACTGCGCCAAGTCGGTCAGGATCTCGTGCGCCTTCGCGGCGTCGGTGCTGTCTTGCAAGGCTTGGGAAAATTGCGAGCCGGCGTCTTGCGCCCGCTTCACTTGCCAATAGGTCCAGCCTTTGTAGCCGGCGACCCCGGCGACGATCAGCACGGCGAAGCCAAGCGCATAGACGCCGTATCGATCCCACAGCTTCTTGTATTGATCCTGGCGGACGGCCTCGTCCACCTCGCGCAGAAATGTGTCAGGTTCGGCCATCGGCAGCGGACTCTTATGATTTTGCGGTTATGACGATGTGGCTTCAGGTCGGCGCAGACCTTACACCGTTCCTCCCTGCCCGCCGTATAGTGAAGGCGTCTTTCGCGCGCAAGGTAAAGAGCCTCGGACCGCCGTTCACCGCTCGCGGCGAAATAGACCGAACTTCGGCTAACTGCCTGTCATTTTGGTCTTTTTCGTGGCTTCCGGGTCGTCCTCGAACATCGGATAAGTATAATCGGATGACGGGAAGGTCCGGCCCCGCACCTCATTGGCGAAGGCCTTGACCGCGGCCTCGATGCCGGCGCCGATCTGCGCATATTCCTTGACGAATTTCGGCACGCGCGGCGACAGCCCGAGCATGTCCTCGAGCACGAGGATCTGCCCGTCGCATTCGGCCGACGCGCCGATGCCGATGGTCGGAATGTCGATCTGCTTGGTGATGCGCGCGGCGAGCAACTCGGCCAGCGCCTCCAGCACGACGGCAAACGCGCCGGAGTCGGCCACCGCCTTCGCGTCCGCCTCGAACGCCGCCCATTCGGAACGCAGGCGCCCGCGCGGAGAGAAGCTGCCGATCGTATTGATGGCCTGAGGCGTCATGCCGATATGGCTCATCACCGGGATGCCGCGCTCCGAGAGATAGCGAATGGTCTCGGCCATATGCACGCCGCCCTCGAGCTTGATGGCACCGCAGCCGGTCTCCTTCAGCACGCGCGCGGCGTTGCGGAAGGCGACCGCCGGGCTCTCCTCGTAGGAGCCGAACGGCATGTCGACCACGACCAGGCGCGCGTCGAGCCGCGCACCACGGCTTGCGCATGCATGATCATCAGCTCGAGCGGCACCGGCACGGTGGTCTCGTAGCCGTGCATCACCATGCCGAGGGAATCGCCCACCAGCAGCATGTCGACATGCGGATCGATGATGCGCGCCGTATGCGCGTGATAGGCAGTGAGCGCCACCACCGGCGAACCGCCCTTGCGGTTGCGGATGTCGGGCGCCGTGACCCGCTTCAAGGCAAATTCCTTCGACACGTCAAAGCTCCTCATCACAGGCTAGACCTCGGCCTAACCCCTCGGTCTTATGGCAGAAATATAAGTCTTTTTGCAGTGCAAAAAATGGGCCGTAATCCCGGATTTTCAATGCGGCAGCGGCGCCGTTCCGATCAACAGCGGATGCAGCCAGACCAGGAACAGGACATAAAGCACCACGCCGAGGACGACGGCGATCAGGTCGTTGCGCGGCCCCCCGGTTCCGGGCACCCCAATGAGGCTCGTCGGCTGACGCCGCTTCAGCGTGATGCGGTCGTAAACGGCATAAGCGAGGAAGGCGCCGAACAGGACGATCGAGGCAAGATCGCCGTTGGCGATCAGATGGGCCAGCGCCCAGGTCTTGATGGCGACGAGAAAGGGATGCTTCAGCTTCGCCTTGATCTGTCCCGGCACGTAGGCGGCGACGAGAAAGATGAAGGCGGGCAGCATCAAGACGATCGCCACCCACCGAGTCCAAGCGGGCGGCGACCAGACCGGAATGAGCGGCGCGTGCGCGAAGCCGTAGACGAGCAGGACGAAGCCCGCGACCGACAGCAGCGAGAAGAGCACCTTGTAGCCGGTCTCGCCCAACCGGCCGACCAGCGCCTCGCGCAAGCCCGGGTTCGTCGGCAGCGTGTGAATGCCGAGAAAGACGATGATGCCGACGATGAGAAGCGTCATGCGTGCCCAGCCTCAAGCAATGATCGTCGCGTCAATCCGAGGGCGGCGGCCCGAACCGGTTCGGTCCCGGTGTGCCCGGAAGGAAGCCGAGCTCGACCAAAAACCAGATGACGCCGACCAGCGGGATCAACACGATCAGCATCCACCATCCGGATTTGTCGCGGTCGTGCCACCGCTTGATATAGACGAGAATGGCGGGAACGATGACCACGAGCGAAAAGATGCTGCTCAACAGTCCGACCCCGTCCTTGGCGTCGTAGGTCCCAAGCGCCAGGTCGAGAAGGACCAAAACCACGCTGATGACGGTGCACGGCAGCACCAGCCAAAGCCAGAATTGCTTGCGGTTCACGCGGCCCTGGGCCGACAGGTAGAATTGCTTCCAATCGAAGTTCATCGATGCCCCCCTTTGGTCCCCTCGAGGAGCAAAGCTTACCACCACCCGCCCCGTCAACGGCGAACTCATCCAATCTTCTGAGGACGGAAGCGCGCCGGCTTTCGGTCGAAATGCAGGCCGTCCGGCTTTGCTTTGTCTCAAAGCGATACAGGCGCGCGGCGACCGGATCGTCTGTATTGGCGGCAGAGAAGCGCCGGGAACTACATCGGCTCATCGGCGTTTCGACTGATGTGGGAAAGTAAGTGACGGGAGTTGGGGGGCTATGTTTCCAAAATGGCAGCCGATCAGTACCGCCCCCAGGGACGGTACCAGCATTCTCATCTACGAAGCGGACGACGGCACCGGCATCGTGCGCGTGGCACGTTGGCGAGACGACACGATTCCAACCGGGTGGAGCGGGAGCGAGCGCACCCCGAGCCATTGGTTGCCGCTTCCGCTTCCACCTAACACAGCGAAGGCCGCCTCCAGCAGCGCCATGGCTGCCGCGATGGAAAGCCACTCGGGCGCCTCGCTTGCGACGGGGGTAAGCCAGTAAAGCGTGAGGGAGTAACGTCAATGACCACTCTCGTTTCGGAAATGGCAGGTCTCAAGCCGCGGCGCGACAGCGACGCTCTCAATGCAAAGAGCCGTCTCATGCTGCCAAGGGTGGAGCCGAGCGAAACTCTGACGGCCAAGCTGCTCGTTACGCAGAAGAGCGACGCACAGCAAAATGACGCCGAGGAGCCGGAGTGCGGCAGAAGCGATCTGCTCATTCGAGGGCTGGTGGAACGGCTGCCGAAGCCGAACGGCATCTGGTCTCTCGACGATCGGGCAAAATGGCTGCGCACCGCCGCCAGCATCTTCGACCTCGTCTACACGGTCGGCGACGGCGAGCGCAGGCAGCTCAGCATCGCCTTCGTCAGGCAGGACGCCGAGCCCCTGGCGTAGCTTTCGACCACGCACAGGGGACGGCGTGGGCGGACTAGATCGCCCGCCGCAGCCTGATCGTGTCCAGCAGACTGGGCGCGGCGAATTTCCCGTCGGGCAACTGCCTGACCTGGGCCGCCTTCACGCCTTGCATGAGCGCGGCCTCGAGGTCGGCATCGGCGCCGCCGGCCTCGGCAAAATATCCCTCCTGCACAGCCAGCCGGCGAAGCTCGTCTTTGGGCATCGCGCCGACCTCGCGCAGCTTGCGGGCAAGGAAATCGGCGAGCGGCTGCAGCGATGGCGACGGGGTTGGCTTGGCTGCCGGCTGCGCGGGGCTTTTCCCCTGAGGCTGCTGCGCCGGCTGGGCTTGCTCGAGCTTCGCTTGCGGCCCCTGCGCCGGCGCCGGTGGCTTCAGCGCCGTCGCCCCGTTGCCGAGCCGGCGGTCCTCCCCGCCCAGCAGCACGCGCACGGCGTCGAACTCCGCCCGCACCGGCTTCAATCTGCTCTCATGCTCCGCCTTGAACCGCTCGACCAGCATGTCGAAATGCGCTTGTGCGGAACTGATCTGCTTTTCGAGCCACGCGGCACGCTCTTCCAGGTCGCCACGGATGTCGCGCATCAAACCCTCCCCCGTTGCTGAGCTTCGTGCTGCTGAACCGCCAAGTCGGGCGACGGTTCCCGCGAGACGTCCCGACGCGCGCATTGCATCGCGTTGTGACTTTTGGGTGACGGCCAGGACGCCGCCGGGACCATTTCCCTAGGTCAACGTCAGCACGTCCTCGCTGATGCAGTCCGACTGCGCCTGCGCCCGCGTCGCCATCAAGGCCTCAGCCAGCGCCGCGTAGAATTTCGGAATATCGATGCCGCGGCGATGCCACCCGATATGCGTCTGGATGAGACGATGGGCGATGGCACGCACCTCCGCCTCCCGGTGCAATTCCAGCTCTTGCCGATCTCGAATCAGTTGCTGAAGCGCCTCGACTTGGCCGTTCCCCATGGCCTTGCTCCCTCGATTAGCGTCCCTCCCCCCTTTCCCCCAACTTCGAGGGTTCCAGAAGAAAAGGGCGGGTTGGAGGCAAAGCGGCTTTCGCTGGACTCAATGCCGCGCGGCGCGCGAGATAATGTCAAAGAGCCGTGCTTAAGCGTTGCCGCGATGCGAAACGCATCCGGGCTTTGCTTAATGCCCTCATGCCTCGCGGAGGGCCGACGGCCCGTCTCGAAGGAGGGGATGGCGCGCCGAAAGACGCAAACCTATGGTGTCCGCGATCCTTGCGGGCCACGGCGGGCGCCTTTCGGCGCGCCACATGCGCTCAAGGTGCGAAGCGATAGCGCATCAAAAACGCGCTAAACGCCTGCGCCAAGCAAGCGCACGCTATTTGCAGCGTTCTCATTACGGCATCGGGCCTCGCTTTCCGTAAGCCGGGCTTCCCCAGCCGGTCAGCCAGCTCCTGGCAGGGACTCCTAGTGGTCCCGGGAGGAGCTCCGATGCCGCCCGAGTGCTCATGCTGCGTGCACGAACCCGCGGGCGCCGCACCTCGTCCCGCAATCAAGACGCCTCATGATGCGCCCCTCAAGTGGACGAGGTGATGCAATGATGAAGCAGGATTGAAGAGTGGGGATAAAAAATTTCCAAAGTCCGCTAAGTGCCTAAAGCGAACATTTTGCCGCTTGACCCAGGGCTTTGAGTTTTTGCTGTTAGCGGCCAGCAGCAAGTTAGAAGCGCCTAAAACGGAGATGCCCAATGCTCAGGTACATGAACGCCTTAGCCGCGTTTCTGGTCGGCATTGGATCGCTGTTCGTCTGTGTGCAGACTTCCCGCGCGCAGCAAAACCCAGTCACAGCCCTCGACATCGCGCTGGAACCGGACGCAACGATGATCCAGCACGCGGAGGCTGCTAATGCCCGACTGCGCAAGGTTTTCCCTGAGGGCTACGCTTTAGATGCAACGCACCGCCCGCACATCACGATGCTACAGCGGTTCGTCCGGACGGCAGACCTCGACAAAGTCTATGCCGCAGTTGGCGATGTCCTGGCTGGGGAGAAGCCCGCCGGATGGACGCTAAAGGCGTTCAAATACGACTACGTCGTCTGGGATAAGGCCGGTGTGACCGTGATCCTGATCGAGCCGACTGACCAACTCATACAGTTCCAACAGAAACTTATTGATGCAGTTGCCCCGTTTACCGTCGAGACGGGGACTGCTGCTGCGTTCTTCACCACGCCGGAAGACCCCGACATAAACCAGCCAACGATTGACTACGTGACTCATTATGTGCCGGACTCTAGCGGCAAAAAACTCGTGCCACACGTCACGGTCGGCGTGGCCCCTCCGGATTATCTTAAGGCGATGGTCGCTGAGCCGTTCGATGCGTTCACGTTCTCGCCCGTGGCGTTGTCGGTGTATCAGCTTGGCAATTTCGGAACGGCGCGGAAGAAACTTAAGGCGTGGGAGTTGAAGCCGTAAACTCCGCGATTGTCCGCTTAGGGTCAGAAGCCGACGTCTAACACTCGGCCGCCCCTACTCCCACTCAATGGTCCCCGGCGGCTTGGAGGTGATGTCGTAGACCACGCGGTTGATGCCGCGCACCTCGTTGATGATGCGCCGCGCCGCGGCGCCCAGGAACTCGTGGGAGAAGTCGTAATAGTCGGCGGTCATGCCGTCGGTCGAGGTGACGGCGCGCAGCGCGCAAACGAAATCGTAGGTGCGCGCATCGCCCATCACGCCCACCGTGCGCACCGGCAAGCAGCACGGCGAAGGCCTGCCAAATCTTGTCGTACAGCCCGCGCTTCCTGATCTCGTCGAGATAGATGGCGTCGGCCTTGCGCAGGATCGCCAGCTTCTCCTCGGTCACCTCGCCGGGGATGCGGATGGCAAGCCCCGGGCCGGGGAACGGATGGCGGTTGACGAAGGCATCAGGCAAGCCAAGCTCGCGCCCCAGCGCCCTCACCTCGTCCTTGAACAATTCGCGCAACGGTTCGATCAGCTTGAGCTTCATGCGCTCGGGCAACCCGCCGACATTATGATGCGACTTGATGGTGGCCGACGGCCCGCCGGTCGCCGACACGCTCTCGATCACGTCGGGATAGAGCGTGCCCTGCGCGAGGAAATCGACATGCGCCGATCTTCTCCTCCGCTCAACACTCTACAACAGCTTGCCGATCACTTCCCTTCACTCTCTGCGTCCAATCAAAAGCCATCTCACCACCCGGGCTTGGAGGTGATGTCGTAGACCACGCGGTTGATGCCGCGCACCTCGTTGATGATGCGCCGCGCCGCGGCCCCCAGGAAATCGTGGGAGAAGTCGTAATAGTCGGCGGTCATGCCGTCGGTCGAGGTGACGGCGCGCAGCGCGCAGACGAAATCGTAGGTGCGCGCATCGCCCATCACGCCCACCGTGCGCACCGGCAAGAGCACGGCGAAGGCCTGCCAGATCTTGTCGTACAGCCCGCGCTTCCTGATCTCGTCGAGATAGATGGCGTCGGCCTTGCGCAGGATGGCGAGCTTCTCCTCGGTCACCTCGCCGGGGATGCGGATGGCGAGCCCCGGGCCGGGGAAGGGATGGCGGTTGACGAAGGCGTCCGGCAGGCCAAGCTCGCGCCCGAGCGCCCTCACCTCGTCCTTGAACAATTCGCGCAACGGCTCGATCAGCTTGAGCTTCATCCGCTCGGGCAAGCCGCCGACATTATGATGCGACTTGATGGTGGCCGACGGGCCGCCGGTCGCCGACACGCTCTCGATCACGTCGGGATAGAGCGTGCCCTGCGCCAGGAAATCGACATGGCCGATCTTCTCGGCCTCCGCGTCGAACACATCGACGAACAGCTTGCCGATCATCTTCCGCTTCACCTCGGGGTCGGTGACGCCGGCCAGCGCATCGAGGAAGAGCGCGGAGGCATCGACCGCGACCAGCGGGATGTTGTAAGCCCCCGGAACAGCTCGACGACCTCTTGCGCCTCGTTCTGCCGCAGCAATCCGTGATCGACGAAGATGCAGGTGAGCTGATCGCCGATCGCCTCGTGGATCAGGAGCGCGGCCACGGCTGAATCGACCCCGCCGGAAAGCCCGCAGATCACCAGCCCGTCGCCGACCTTCTCGCGGATGCGCGCGACCTCGCTGTCGCGGAACTGCGCCATGGTCCAATCGCCGGCGCAACCGGCGATGCGATGGACGAAATTGGCGAGCAGCGCCGCGCCGGCCGGCGTGTGCACCACCTCGGGGTGGAACTGCACGCCGTAGAGGCGGCGCGAATCGTCGGCGATCGCCGCGAACGGCGCGCCGGTCGAGATGCCGACGGCGCGGAAGCCGGGCGGCAGCCGCGTGACGCGGTCGCCATGGCTCATCCACACCGGAGCCTTCTCGCCGATCTTGAACACGCCTTCGAACAGCGGCGTCTCGTCGATGATCTGCAGCTCGGCGCGGCCGAACTCGCGCGCGTGCCCGCCTTCGACCACCCCGCCCAGCGCCGCCACCAGGGCCTGCTCGCCATAGCAGATGCCGAGCACCGGCACGCCGGCGTTGAACAGCGCTTGCGGCGCGCGCGGCGTGCCCGTCTCGTGCACGCTGGCCGGACCGCCGGAGAGGATGATGGCGCGCGGCTCGCTTTCGGCAAGCGCGGCTTCGGCCTTGTCGTAAGGCACGATCTCCGAATAGACGCCCGCCTCGCGCACGCGCCGGGCGATGAGCTGCGTCACCTGGCTGCCGAAATCGACGATCAGCACCCGGTCCTGCTCGGGCTCGGGCCGCATCACCTCGACGGTGACGCTCTGCTTGGGCGCTTCTTTCGCGGGCGCCGGCTCCGCCGGGGCGTCAGCCTCGGCTTCCGTCCCGCCGTCCTCCTCGTCTGGCATTTCGCTCGTCATGGCAGGTGGTTATAGCAGCATGTTTCAGTCGGCAATGACTCTCCGGCGGCATTTCCCGGATACTGATAAAGTCCTCACCGTTACTAACAAGATTGGCCCCCCCGATGACAGATCAAGCTTCGTTCGAGGATCGGCTGCGCGGGCAGATCGAGGCTTATCACGAGGCGGCGCTGGTCTATGCCGCGGTCAAGCTCGGGTTGCCCGACAGGCTGGCGGCGGGCGTCCGCGACGGGCGCGGAACTTGCCGAGACGCTCGGCCTGTCGGCCCCGCACCTCGTTCGTTTCTTGCGCGGGCTGTGCACTATCGGCGTTTGCGAGGAGCTGCCGGACGGTACGTTCGCGCTCGCGCCGGGAGGCCAATCGCTGCGCTCGGGCTCGCCCTCGCGGCTTGCCGAAAAAGTCCAGATCGTGGTCGGGCAATATTGGTGGCCTTGGGCCAATGTCGTCTCCAATCTCAAGACCGGCCAGCCGGCCTTCGAGCAGACTTTCGGCATGCGCGTCTCCGACTGGCGCGCGGCGCACGCCGAGCAAGGCGCCCTGTTCGACTCCTATCTGGCGAAGGAGACGCTGGCGCAAGCCGGTCCCATCGTCGCGGCTTTGGATCTATCGGGCACGAAGTGCCTCGCCGATCTCGGCGGCGGCTATGGCGGGCTGCTCGCCGCCCTGCTCGGCGCCCATCCGCAGCTCGAAGCGGTGTTGTTCGACCGCCCGCACATCATCGAGGCCGCGCGGCCCTTCCTCGAGACGCTTGGGATCGCCCGGCGCGTGAAATTCGTTGCCGGCGATGTCCTCGCCGCGATCCCGGTTCAGGCCGATCTCTATCTGCTGAACGGCGTGCTGCAGCAATGGAGCGACGACGCGGCGCGCACGATCTTGCGCAATTGCCGCGTTGCCATGCCGGAGGCGGGCCAGGCTCGCCATCATCGAGCGGCTATTGCCCGAGCGCGCCACCGACGACCCTGCGGCGATCATGCTCGACCTGCATATGATGACGATCACCGGCGGCCGCGCCCGCAGCCTCGCCGACTTCGAGGAATTGCTTGCGCAGGCGGCGCTGAGCCTTGCGAACGTAACCGCCACCGCGCTCCGGCCCCTCGATCATTGAAGCCGTCCCAAGCTGAATTTCGTCATGGCCGGGCTTGTCCCGGCCATCCACGATTTGAACCGCGTGCTGAAAGTCGTGGATGCCCGGCACAAGGCCGGGCATGACTGAATCTGAGTTTAGGCCCGAGCCTTAGGCCCTGGATCCCGGCTTTCGCCGGGATGACGACTCGGTTCGGTCTCCCCACCAAGCGGTTTCACATAGACGATCTTGCCGTCGCCGGGCGCGTAGAAATCGGCAAGCCGCGCATCCTCGTGAAAGCCCATGCGCTGATAGAAGCCCCGCGTGCCGGCATAACGGTCGGACGAGGAGGTATCGGCATAGATGTGCTTGGCGCCCGCTTTGCGCATCGCCGCCTCGGCGCGGGCATAGGCCTGGGCGCCGAGCCCGCGCCTCTGCTCGTCGGGCGACACCGCGATCCAGTACAGCTCGAAGGAGCCTTGCGTCCCCTCGATCGGTCCATAGCAGGCATAGCCGACCAGCGAAGACCCGCGCTCGGCGAGGACGAAATTGTAGCCCGAGCGGATGCCCTTGGTGAGGCGCTCGGTGACGAGATCGGCGGCCACCTCCACCTCGGCCGGATTGAAGAAGCCGGTGCTCGCCACCAGCGAGCGGACGCGGCCGACATCGTCGGCCATCACCGCGCTGCGCCATTCGAGCCCGTTGCGCTGCTGGCCCGCCCGCGCGAGGCCGGCGCCGCGGTTCAGCGACGGCGCCATTTGCCGCGCCGATGCGTGCCCCGTCACAAGCCCGTTGAAGAAGCTCCTTGCATTGGCGCCCAGCGTCCGCACCCGGTAGCCGCCTTCCTGCACCACGAGGGTGGAATAGCCCTGCTCGCCGACCATGCGGCCGAGTTGCTCGAAATCCTTGGCGCGGTTCGGCCATGTGCCGGTGGGGTCGCCACGCCCGGTGTCGAAGCCGAGCGACAGGACGAGGAAGGCCGGGTTGAAGCGTCTGATGCGGCGCAAGCCCTCGGCCACGGCGTTCCGGTGCTGCTCAGGCGTGATGTGCTCCGGCAGCGGGATGTTGAGATTGTAGCCGGCGCCGGCGCCCGTGCCGGTCTCGTCGCGGAAGCCGGAGAAATACGGATAGGCGAAGCTGGGATGGCCGTGAATCGACACGGTCAGCACGTCGGCGCGGTTATAGAAGATCTCCTGCTGGCCGTTGCCGTGGTGATAGTCGATGTCGAGGATCGCCACGCGGCCATAACGCGACAGCAGGTTGGCGGCGATGGCGCCGTTGTTGAAATAGCAGAAGCCGCCGAAGGTGCGCGTCTCGGCGTGATGCCCGGGAGGCCGCACGAGCGCATAAGCGAGGTCGGTCCCCTCGAGCACCTTCTCGGCGGCGGTCAGCGCGCAATCCACCGCCGAGCGCGCGGCGAGATAGGCGTTCTGATTGAGCGGGGTGAAAGTGTCGATGCAGTAATAGCCGGCGAGCACCGTCTCGTCGCGCGGCGGCCGCGCCGGGTTCCGCGTCGGGAACACGTAAGGGTAGATCGACTTTTTCGGCCCGGCCATGAGGCAGGCTTTGCGGATGTAGTCGACCAGCCGCCCGTCATGCACGGAACGGATATGCCGGTCCGAGTAGCGCTTGGCCGGCATCTTCTCGAACAGGCCCGAGGCGTCGAGCTCCGACAAGATCGAGCGGATGCGCACCGGCGCCTCGACATAGCCCCGCTCCTGCACATGATGGATGGTGTGGTCGTCGTTCAGCACCAGCGCAATGCGCGGCTCCGCCGTCTCGCCGATCTCGGCCTTCAGCGCTCGCCTCGACTTGGTGTAGCGGGGCTCGCGCAGGCGAATCGGATCGTCGGTGATCGAATTGACCACCAACTGCACATATTCCGGCGCCAGCACGTATTTGCGCTCGAGAATCGCGCGGACGACCTTTTTCGCTTTGTCACGGCTGGGCAAGTCGTTCGAACCGAGCGGATCGAGCAGGAGATAAGGCGGATCGATGGACGTGGGCTTCACCGGCGTTTCGTAAGCGGTGTTGGCGATCGGCCTTGCCCCGTAGCGCTCGTAGAATTTGAGCCGGTTGGCGTTCTCCGCCCTGATCGCGGGATTGGGGCTGAGCGCGGGATCGTCGGGGAGGCTCTCGAAATAGAGCTGGGTGCCGAGCGCACGGGCCTCCTCGCGCACCCGCTCATAGAGCGCGGCGCCGATCCCCCTCCCCGTGCGGCCGAGCGCGGTGGAGATCAGCTCGAGATAAGAGAAGCCGATATCGGGTGCGTGCAGCAGGAGCGCCACGCCGAGCGTCTGGTCGCGCGCATTCTCCGCCACGAACAGGCGCGAGACGAATCGGTGTTTCAGCGGATTGGCGAGCTGTTCGGGGAGCTTGTCGATGTCGTAAGCCGGCATCGCCGGAAACTGCTCGCGCATGATGGTCTGCGCCGCTTCGATGGCCGAGCGGTTCGCCGCCGTCGTGGCGTCGGCCACTTTGCGGATACGGAGCATGGTTCAGATGCGAAGCACGTCAGGCGATGGCTTGCAAGCGTCCAAGCTTATCCTCGACGATACGGCCGATCATATCGTCATAGGTGATCCCGGCTTCCACCGCCGAAGCGGCAAAGCCCGCGTCGTCGCTGAGGCAGGGATTCATGTTCACCTCGAGAATGAAGGGCGCGCCGGCGCGATCGACGCGGAAGTCGACGCGCGCATAGCCGTCGATCCGGAACAGATCCCAACAGGCGACAGCAAGCCGGTTCAATTCGGCGGCAAGCTCGGGCTCGTCCCGCTCGAGCCCGAATCGGCGCGGCGTACCGTTAAAAGGCTGGCTGCCGGGAGTCCACTTGGCGTCGTAATCGGTGATCAGCGGCTCTCCCTCATCGAAGCCCTGGAACACGGTCTCGCGGATCGGCAGCAGCTCGACCCCGTCTGGGCCTTCCATCATCGCCGAGGCGAATTCCCGCCCGTCGATATAGCCTTCCGCGAAATGCTCCGTGTTCCAGCGCAGCGTCCGCTCGGCGATGGCCCGGGCGGCGTCGGCGCCGAGCACGACCGAGTCGGGGCCGATGCCGAGCGAGCCATGCTCCCACACCGGCTTGACGATGACGCGCGCATCAGGCCGAAGCCCGCTGCCGTCGACCGACCATTCGGGCGTCGGCAGGCCGGCGCGGGCAAGCTTGAGCTTGGTGCCGATCTTCGACAGCGTATCGAGCCAGGCATTGGTGCCGGCCCCCGTATAAGGCAATCCGATCGCATCGAGCCGGGCCGGGACCATCGGCGCGAGCCGGCAGTCGCCGCCGACCGCATCGACCAGATTGAAGACGAGCAGCGGACGGCGCGACGCGAGCGCGTCGATCCCGGCAAGATCGTGGTCGAGGCCGATCACCTCGGTGGCGTAGCCAAGCCGGGAGAGCGCGCCGGCGACCGACTCCGCCGCGGCGATGGTATCGAGCTCGTCGGGGCGGCTGTCCGTCGCCGCATGCAGGACCGGAATGAAGCCCGCCGTCCCCGGCATCAGGCCCGTTTCCGCCTTGGCGTTTGCGCCTGTCGGCTTCGCCCATAGCGGGCAAGCCCGGCATCGAGGATCATGCCGATCAGGGTAACGAACTCGATCCCGTTCTGCGCGGCGAGGATCGGCAGGTCGGAGTGAGAGGGATTGAGGCCGGCCAGCGGATTGGCCTCGAGGAAATAGGGCTCGCCCTTGGCATCGGAACGGAAATCGATCCGCGCCGTGTCGCGGCACTCGAGCGCGCGATAGGCTTGCAAAGCACGCGTCCCGGCGAGATGCGCCTCATCGTCGGAAGCCGGCGCGTAGATCACCAGCTCCTCGCAAAGCTCCTTGTTGTGCAGCGAGTAGACGTTGGCCTCGGCCTGCGGCTTGAGCAGGATCTCGCACACGCCGATCACCCGCGCGTCATCGCCGTTGCCGACGATGCCGACGGTGAACTCGCGGCCCGGCAGATATTGCTCGACCAGGGCCGGCTGGTTGTAGCGCTCGATCACGCGGGTGGCGGCGGCGAACAGCTCGGCTTCCGTCTGCACCAGCGAGGCCGCCTCGCAGCCTTTGCCGGTGCCTTCGGCGAGCGGCTTGACGAAAGCCGGGAAGTCGGTCCAACCCGCAAGCTCGCTCGCGCTCCGCTTTGCCACCGCGAAGGCCGGCGTCGGCACGCCGGCATCGCGCACCAGCCGCTTGGCCACCGCCTTGTCGAGAGCGGCGGCGGCCGTGAGCGGGTCGGAGAAGAGATAAGGCTGCTCGAACAGCTCGCACAGCGCCGGCACCTGCGCCTCGCGCGAGCGGCCTTTCAGCCCTTCGGCGATGGAGAAGACGAGATCGTAGCGCTCGCCCGCCACGAGCCGCGCCGCAAGCGCCTGGCCGCGGCCGACGCGCACCGGCTCGCAGCCCAACGCTGCAAGCGCGCCGGCCAGATGGTCGATGGTCTCCACGCTGTCGAACTCGGCGATCTCCTCCTCGGAGTAGCCAAGCGCGCGATACTCGTCGCGGAGATCGTAGACGAGAGCGATGCGCATCAGACTTGCCCGGCGCGCATCGGCCGATCCGCGCCGACCGTCCCGTCGGGGTCGGTGTAGCGGTAGGTGTTGCCCTCGAAATTCTTCAGGATCAGGTCGTCGCCCTCGCGGCCGACGACATAATCCGGGATCAGCGGGATCTTGCCGCCGCCGCCGGGCGCGTCGATCACGTAAGTCGGCACGGCATAGCCCGGTGGTGTGCCCGCGCAGGCCCTGGATGATCTCGAGCCCCTTGTCGACGCTCGTGCGGAAATGCGACGAGCCCGAAATCGGGTCGCATTGATACAGGTAATACGGCCTGACCCGGCGCGTCAGCAGCCCGTGGAACAGCGGCTTCAACGTCTCGACCGAATCGTTGATGCCCTTGAGCAGCACCGTCTGGCTGCCGAGGGGAATGCCGGCGTCCGCCAGCCGGGCCGTGGCCTCGGTGACCTCGGTGGTGAGCTCGGTCGGATGGGTGAAGTGAAGGCTCATCCACAAAGGATGATGCTTCTTGAGCACGCGGATCAACGCCCGCGTCACCCGCATCGGCAGCACCACCGGTACTTTGGTGCCGAGCCGCACGAACTCGACATGCTTGATGGCCCTGAGGCGGCCCAGCAGATAATCGAGCCGCTCGTCGGACAGCGTCAGCGGATCGCCGCCGGAAATCAGCACGTCACGGATCTCGGGATGGTCGGCGATATAATTGAGCGCCTCGTCCCATTGCGGCCGGCTGAAGGTGTAATCGCCGCCAGCCTCGCCCACCATGCGCGAGCGCGTGCAGTAGCGGCAATAGGTCGAGCAGAAGCCGGTGGCGAGGAACAGCACGCGGTCGGGATAGCGATGCACCAGGCCCGGCACGGCGCTGTGGCCGTCCTCGCCCAGCGGATCGTCGGCCTCGCCGGGGGTCTTGAGATATTCGGTGCCGACCGGGATATGCGTGCGGCGCAGCGGCTCCAGCGCGTCCTCGCGCGCCATCAGGCTCGCGTAATACGGCGTGATGCCGAGCGGCAGAGAGCCCTGATGGCGGACCACCGCGTCGCGCTCGTCGTCGGAGAGCACGAAGATGCGCTCCAGCTCGGCCAGCGTGCGGATGCGCGAGCGCGCCTGCCAGCGCCAGTCGTTCCACTGGGCGGCATCGATCTCGGGATAGAAGCGCTTGCGGAAGGCGCGCGTCTGCGGCCCCACCGGGAAGCGCTCCAGGCGCACCACGACCTCGTCGAGCCGCGGCTTGTGCGCCGGCGCGAGAGCATTGATCAAGGAATGTGTTTTGGAGAAACTCTGGGATGTCGCCTGCGGGCGACTGGGTGGCTCTTCGGCCTCGACCTGAAGCAACTTCATGGGATATGCGTCCCCTCCGGGCTTCGCGAACCTGCCTTAGCGACAACCGCCAACTCTGGTCCGTCAAAAGCGCGAGTCATTTCAGCGACCTGTTTATTAATTTCAAGTCACAACAGCGTCGCGCCACAACTTTTTTTGCCCTGGCGGCGCCCCCGCCACAGACGAGACGGGACGCCCGGCTCAGCGGGCCCGCTCCAGCACCGCCACGAAGAAGCCGTCGGTGCCGTGGCTCAAGGGAGTCATCTGCAGCGTCTCGGCGGAGCCATCGGCCGAGGCCGGAGCGGGACGATCCGGGCAAGGCCTGCTCCCAGAGACCGGGCCAGGGCACGAGCTGGAACGCGGGATGGCGGTCGAGAAACCCACTCACCTGGTCGCGGTTCTCGACGGGCAGCACCGAGCAGGTGATGTAGGCGAGCCGGCCGCCCGGCTTGACCAGCCTCGCGCCCTCATCGAGCACCGCGCGCTGCTCGGCCAGCCGCGCTTCGAGCATTTGCGGTGAAAGCCGCCATTTGGCGTCAGGGCGCCGCCGCCAGACGCCGGAGCCGGTGCAAGGCGCATCGATCAGCACCAGGTCCATCCTGCCTTCGAGCTTGTCCAAGCCTGCACGGTCCCCCGCCGCCAGCACCTGGGCGTTGCGCACCCCGGCCCGCTTCAGCCGCTCGAAGATCGGCCTGAGCCGCATGCGGTCGGAATCGTAGGCATAGAGCTGGCCCGAATTTTCCATCAGCGCCGCGAGCGCCAAGGTCTTGCCGCCGGCCCCGGCGCACAGGTCCATGATCTGCTGCCGCGGCCGCGCGCCGGAAAGCAGCGTGGCGAGCTGGGAGCCCTCGTCCTGCACCTCGTACCAGCCTTTGCCGTGACCGGGCTCGGCCTCGACATGCGGGCTCTTGCCCGGTCCCGGCGCCTGCTCGATGCGCACGCCTACGGGCGAATGCGGCGTGGGCCGCGGCTCGAAACGGCGCAGCGCCTTCAGCACCTTGTCGCGATCGGCCTTCAGCGTGTTCGCCCTGAGGTCGACCGGGGCGCGCCGAGCGAGCGCCGCCCCCTCCTCGGCCGCGCGGGCCCCGAAGGCGCGGTCGAATTCGCCCGCCAGCCACTCCGGATAATCCCCCCTGACATCAGCCGGCGCATCGGCAGGGAGCTCGCGGCGCAAGCCGGCAAGCTCGGACTCCGATAGCGGCTCCGGCGCATGGCGGCCGCCATCGGCGAGTGCTGCCACCTCCTCGGGCGTCATCCCCCAGCCGGTAACCAGAGTGCGCAGCACCAGCGCGCGGGGACTTCCCTCACCCATGGCATAGATGGCGGAGGCGCGGGTGCGCAGGCAATCGAACACCAGATTGCCGATCGCCGCCCTGTCGCCCGACCCGGCGAAGCGGTGCGAGACCCCCCAATCCTTCAACGCCTCGGCAGCCGGCCGCTTGCGCTCCTCGATATCGGCGAGGATCTCGATCGCCGCGCTCGCCCGCGCCGATAGGAGCATCAGGTCGAGGTGAACAACAGGATGCGGGCGATGACGATCACCCACATCAGCAGCAGCGCGAGGGCGCCGACGCCGAACACGCCGGTGCGGCGGTCGAGCCGGTTGGAGGTCACATGGATATAAGCGTGCAGATAGCGCGCCAGCACGAACATCCAGGACAGCACATAGAGCGTGACGTCGAGCGTCTCGGTGATCAGCGCCAGCAGCGTCACCACGTAGAACAGGATCGGCAGCTCGAGCTGGTTATGGAAGGCATTGGAGATCTGGATCACCCGCGGCGGCCAGTTGGGCTCGCGCAGCGCGATCTGCTGCGCCTGCACCGCGCCGGAGCGGACCGCGCGCAGCCTGAGCACGCTCATCCAGAACAGCAGCACGAAGGTCAGCGCGACCTGCGCGAACATCGGCATCAGAATGGCCTCGATCGACATGGCGCCCTCCGGTGACCCCAAAAGCCTGGCGGCGCGCGACAGATGGGCGCCGGCTCGTATAGTCTGCTTTAGGCGTGTCTAGGGGCTGAGGGAAGCGATGTCGAGACCGATCGGGCGGACGATCGCCACGTATGGTTTAGCGGCGATCGGCGGGCTGATTGGCGCGATCCTGCTCTGGCTTGCAACCGGCGTCGTCGCCGATTTCCTGCTCGGGCTGTCCGGCATGTCGGCGCGCGAAGGCGGCCGCGCCATGGTCGCCTTCTTCGCCATTGGGCCCTTCGGTGGGCTGCTGGGCTTAGGCCTCGGGGTCTGGCTGGTGCTGCATCGACGCGGCGCCCATCGCAGCATCGCAGCCTTCACCGGTGCCGTCCTCGCCGCCGTCGCTGCTGGTCGCCGCGATCTACGGCGCCGTTATTGGTTACTATGCGCTGACCGACGACGTGCTGGTGCGAAACGGCCCGCCGCCGCAATTGCTGTTCGAGCTTCGCTTGCCGGCCGGCACGGTGCTGCCGGACAAGCTCGAAGGCGTCAGCGTCGACCTCGACACCGACAAGAACCAGATGTTCTCAACGCTCACCGGCACCGCCACCGATGACGGCAGGCCGGTGCTCCAAGGCGTTGTCGACCTCTATTTCCGCACCTCGAGCCGCATCCTCGTGCTGCACATCAAGGGCGAGCCGGACCGCCTGTTCATGCTTAAGCTGCCGGCCAACCCTCCGGCGTCGCCCGATTTCGGGCCATGGCAGCGCGTCGACTCGATCGACGACAGGCCCGGCCAGGAGCCGCGGAAAGCGGGCGATGGCGACGATTACCAGGTGAGATACCGGGTCAAACGGGGCGATTGATTGCCACGATCCTCCGGTAAACATGGACGGAAGTTCAATTGACTGCGGCCTAACCGCCCCTCTAAAGCTACCCCAAACAGGACCAATACCCGTTTTCCCAAGGAGGTTTTCCATGCGCGTTCGCGCTTCCCGCAGGCTTTGCGGCGCCGCGCTTGCCGGCACGCTGCTCTTCGCCGGCCTCGCCAGCCAGGCTCAGGCGGAAGAGACCAGTCCTTGCTTCACCGGCGACGGCTCGATCAAGGAGGTGCTCGATTCCTGCGCCGCCTATATCGCTTCCGGCTCGACCGACAAGGACAAGCTGATCACCGCGCATAGCGTCCGCGCCATGGCCTTCTCGGCCGTCCGCGATCTCGACTCGGCCATCGCCGAGATTGGACGAAGCGGTGAAGATCGACGCGACCAAGCCCAACCCGTATTTCATGCGGGCCGCGGCCTATGAGGCCAAGCAAGACTACGACAAGGCCATCGCCGATCTCGACGAGGCCATCAAGCTCGATGCCGGCCACGGCGACTATTTCCTGCTGCGCGGCATCGTCTATCGCGACAAGGGCGATCTCGACCGGGCGCTCGCCGAGTTCAACGAGAAGGTGAAGCTCGATCCCACCCAGTCGAGCGGTTTCTCCAAGCGCGGCGATCTCTATCGCATGCGGAAAGAGTACGATCTTTCTGTCGCCGACTACGACCAGGTGATCAAGATCGAGCCCGAAGCCGCCAAGGGCTATATCGACCGCGGCTGGGTGTTCGTGCTGAAGAACGATCTGGATAAGGCGCAGGCCGATTTCGACAAGGCGCTCGAGCTGCACCAGAACGACCCCTCGGCGCTGGTCGGCCGCGGCGTGGTGAAGAGCCGCAAAGGCAAGCCCACCGACGGCGCCGCCGATCTGGCGCTCGCCAAGCAGCTCGAGCCCGGCGTTTTCGACGATATCAAGAAGCTCGGCGTGGAGTAGTCCGCTAACCCTCGCGCGGGTAGTTGGGCGATTCGCGGGTGATGGTCACGTCGTGGACGTGGCTCTCGCGGAAGCTCGCCGTCGAGATGCGGATGAACTTCGCGCGCTCGTGGAACTCGGCAAGGGTCCGCGCGCCGGTATAGCCCATCGAGGCGCGCAGGCCGCCGATCAACTGGTGCAGCACGCTGCCCGCTGGTCCCTTATAGGGCACCTGACCCTCGATACCCTCCGGCACGAGCTTCAGCGCGTCCTTGATCTCCTGCTGGAAATAGCGGTCGGCCGAGCCGCGCGCCATGGCGCCGATCGAGCCCATGCCGCGATAGGCCTTGTAGGAACGGCCTTGATACAGGAACACCTCGCCCGGACTCTCGTCGGTGCCGGCGAGCAGCGAGCCGAGCATCACGCAATCGGCGCCGGCGGCGAGCGCCTTGGCGAGATCGCCGGAATATCTGATGCCGCCGTCGGAGATCACCGGGATATCGTTCTTCCGCGCCACCTCGACCGCCTCGAGCAGCGCGGTGAATTGCGGCACGCCGACGCCGGCCACCACGCGCGTGGTGCAGATCGAGCCGGGGCCGATGCCCACCTTGACCGCGTCGGCGCCCGCGTCGATCAGCGCCTTGGTGCCGTCGCCCGTCGCCACGTTGCCGGCCACCACCTGCACGGCGTTCGATTGCAGCTTGATGCGGCGGACCTGATCGAGCACGAGCTGCGAATGGCCGTGCGCGGTGTCGACCACGATCAGATCGGCGCCCGCATCCATCAACAGCTCGGCCCGCTCAAGACCTGAATCGCCGACGCTGGTCGCCGCCGCGACGCGCAAGCGCCCCTGCTCGTCCTTGCAGGCGTGAGGATGCAGGCGCGCCTTCTCGATGTCCTTCACGGTGATCAGCCCGACGCAGCGATAGTCGCCGTCGACCACCACCAGCTTCTCGATGCGGTGCGTGTGCAGCAGCCGCTTCGCCTCCTCCAGCGCGACGGTCTCCGTAACGGTGATGAGCTTGTCCTTGGTCATCAGCTCGGCAACGCGCTGGTTCGGATTGGTGGCGAAGCGCACGTCGCGATTGGTGAGGATGCCGACCAGCCGGCCCGCACGCCCGCCGTTCAATCCGGGCTCGACCACGGGAATGCCGGAGATCTGGTAGTCGGCCATCAGCTTGAGTGCATCGGCGAGGCTGGCCTCGGGATGAATGGTCACCGGGTTCACCACCATGCCGGACTCGAATTTCTTCACCTGCGCGACCTGGGCGGCTTGCGCCTCCGGCTCGAGATTGCGGTGGATCACGCCGATGCCGCCGGCTTGCGCCATGGCAATGGCGAGCTTTGCCTCGGTCACCGTGTCCATGGCCGAGGACATCACGGGAATATGCAGGGAGATCGAGCGGGTGACGCGCGAAGAGACGTCGACCTCGTTCGGCAGCACGTTGGAGGCGGCCGGCCGTATCAGCACATCGTCGAAGGTCAGCGCAATCGCGCTCTCGGAAAATTGCTTGTTATCAGGGGTCTGCCCTGCGGGCATCGGCCAACCTCTCGCTCGTGGGGCCCCAGCCTTTGCGCGGCAACACGGGGGGCACCGGTTGGCGGCCTCCTTTAGCAGTTTGCGAGCATTTTGGGAAGCTTTCAGCCTCGATCATGCTTTCGCGGCCGTAATCGTCGCTCTGCGGCAATGCGCCGCCGGAAGGAACGGCGGAGTGAGCTCCGCATTAGCCCGATCAGGTCCGACGGGAGGCCCTATCTCGAACGAAGGAGTTTTCCTCATGAAAAAGATCATGGCCATGGCCGCCCTCGCGGCCGGCCTGATGGCTTCAACCGCGGTCATCGCCGCACCTGCCAATCTCGCCGATGCGCTTCAGCCCGCCAACGGTTTGACCCTCGTCAAGGGTGGTGGCGGCGGCGGGGGTGGCGGCTTCAGCGGCGGCGGCGGCCATATGGGCGGCGGCGGCGGCTTCACCGGCGGCCACGTGGGTGGCGGCGGTGTCGGCGGCCTCGGCGGCGGTCATATCGCCAGCGGCGGCGGTCGTATCGGCGGCGACGCCGGACCGCATTTCAGCGGCGGCGACCATATTGGCGGCGTCGGCGGTCCGCGAGGCGGCATGCGCTACGGCGCCAACGACCATGTCGACAACGGTCGCGGTCATTTCGATCACGATCATTTCGATCATGACCACGGCCGCCACGCGCAATTCTTCCCCGGCGACGCCTTCTTCTATGGCGGCGACTATGCCGATTACGGCTATTACGGCGGCGACTGCGGTTGGCTCGCGCGGCAAGCCCGTGCCACCGGCAGCGCCTATTGGTGGCAGCGTTACAACGAGTGCGTCTATTAAGGCTTGGATCTGGTCCCGCCCTTTGGCGGGACCCTTTCCGCCAGCGCCTGACGCAGGCGCGGCGCGGCGAAGGCGATGAAGCTCTGCACTTTCGCCTGCGGCAGCCGATCCTCGCGATGGATGAGATTGACCGGTATCGGCTCCGGCTCGAACGCCTCGAGGATGCGTCGCAGCGATCCCTCGGCGAGGCCAGCCTGCGCCTGATAGGAGAGGACGCGTACGACGCCGAGACTGTCCTTGGCCGCGTCGATCGCCGCCTCTGCCGTATTGACGATCAGCCGCGGCTTGATGGCGATCCGCTGCGGCGCCTTCGCTCCAGGAAAAATCCAACGATCCGCCGGCGACAGCGCGGTGACGCTGATGCAGTCATGCTCGGCAAGCTCGCGCGGCGACGAGGGCACGCCACGCTCCGCAAGATAGGAGGGGCTTGCGCAGGTCACGAGCCTGATGGCGCCGACCCGCGTCGCCCGCAGGGATGAGTCCGGCAGCGTCCCGATCCGCACTGAGACATCGATCCCCTCCTCGATGAGATCGACCACCCGATCGATCAGCAACATGCGGGCCGTGACACGCGGCGAGCTTTTCAGGAAGGCCGTCACGATGGGCAATACATGCAGCCGGCCGAAGGCGACCGGCGCGGTGATGGCGAGCTCGCCTTGCGGCTCGTCTTGCGCGCCGGCGACACGCAAGCGCGCCGCATCGAGCTCGGCGAGGATGCGGCGGCAGGACTCCAGATAATGGCGTCCGGTCTCCGTGAGCGCGAGCTCGCGCGTCGTGCGGGTGATCAGCCGCACGCCAACCAGGTCCTCGAGCGCGGCCAAGTGCCGGCTGACCGTGGTCAGCGGCATTGAAAGACGGCGGCCCGCGGCGGACAGGCTGCCGGCATCGGCGACGGCAACGAACACCTTGATGGCGGCGAGCTGATCCACGGGCGGGACCATACTCCCGAAAAATGGAAGGATAAATCCCAATTTCAGCGGCTACTACCGAGAAGAGGAAGGGGTCATTTAAGGGGCAGCGGCGGCCAATGACGGACGCCGGCACGCAAACCCGAAGGAGAACCCCATGTGGAAAGCATTGATCCCAACCCTGCTCGGCGCCGTCGCTCCCCTCGCGGCACACGCCGCCGATGAGCTCAACGTGTCGAAAGGCGCAACCCTCGCCGGCCCCGGGCTCGCCGTTCATGGCTACGACGTGGTCGCTTTCTTCACCGACGGAAAGGCCGAGATCGGCTCGGACAAATATGCCGTGGCGCATGCCGGCGGCACCTACCGCTTCGTGAGCCAGGCGCATCTCGACGCGTTCAAAGCCGATCCCGGCAAATACGCGCCGGCCTATGGCGGCTTCTGCGCTTATGGCGTAGCGCTCGGCAAGAAGTTCGACGGCGATCCGCGCTACTGGAAGATCGTCGACGGCAAGCTCTACCTCAATCTCAACGGCGACATTCAGGCCGAATGGTCGAAGGACATTCCGGGCAACCTCGCCAAGGCCGAGACCAATTGGCGCCGGATCCGCGCCACCCCGGTCGCGGCGCTCTAGCCATGGCTGCATGCAATCGCCGGCTTCGGGCCTTGCTGCCGAAGCCGGCCAACCACCAGGAAACTCGATGACCCCCTCCTCCGACATCGCCTTCTCGCCATCGGTCAAGGCGGTGCAGCAGCGCCGCGGCTCGCGCGCGGGCTACGCCAAGATGGAAGGGAAAGGCGGCTTCGCCACGACCATCGATGCATCGCTTGCCGAGTTCATCGGGAGGCAGCGCTCATTCTATCTCGCGACGGTCAATGCCGACGGCCAGCCTTATATTCAGCATCGCGGCGGTCCTCCCGGCTTCTTGCGCGTGCTCGACGAGAAGACGCTCGGCTTCGCCGATTTCAGCGGCAACCGCCAATACATCTCCACCGGCAATCTCGCCGACAATGCCAAGGCCACGCTGTTCCTGATGGACTACGCCAACCGCATGCGGGTGAAGATCTGGGGCACGGCGCGCGCGGTCGAGGACGATCCCGCGCTCACCGCCAGGCTGTTCCCCGAGGGCTACAAGGCGCGCGCCGAGCAGGCCATCGTCTTCACCGTCGAGGCCTGGGACTCGAACTGCCCGCAGCATATCCCACAGATGTTCTTCGCCGAGGATGTTGCCGCGATCGTCGAGCGCTTCGAACGGCGCATCGCCGAGCTCGAAGCCGAGAATGCGCGCCTGCGTGCGGTCCCGTCCGCGTCGCCCGTTACTTCGACTTCTTGACCGCGCGAAGGCGCGGCGAACAGCCAGCCGAACAGCACGGCTGCGGCAAACGCGCCGAGCAGCTCGGCGACGATGAAGCCCGGCGCGTCGGCCGGGGCGATGCCCGCAAACGTGTTGCTCAGGCTGCGCGCGATGGTCACGGCGGGATTGGCGAACGAGGTGGAGGCGGTGAACCAATAGGCCGAGGTGATGTAGAGGCCGACCGCGGTCGCCACCGCCTCGGGCTTGAAGCGGATACAGCCGAGGATGGTCGCGATCAGCCCGAAGGTGGCGATGAACTCTCCCGCCCATTGCCCGATTCCGGTCCGCGCCGTCGAGCCGAGCTGGATGAGATCGAGCCCGAACATCAGATGCGCCAGCACGGCGCCGACGCAGCCGCCGACGATCTGCACGACGACATAGGCGATGGCGGTGGGCAGATCGAGCGCGCCGCGATAGAGCATGACCAGGCTCACCGCGGGATTGAAATGCGCGCCGGAGACGGGCGCGAAGATGGTGATGATGACGAACAGCACCGCGCCGGTGGCGATGGTGTTGCAGAGCAGCGCGAGCGCCTGATTACCGCCGGCGAGCTTCTCGGCCATGATGCCGGAGCCGACCACCGCCATGACCAGAATCAGCGTGCCGAGCGCTTCCGCCGCGAGCCGCCGCGTCAGATCGAATTGCACGTCCCCCCCTTCCTCACCGTCATGGCCGGGCTTGTCCCGGCCATCATGGATTGAAGCACTAGCAACAGCCGCTGCTCGATTTTGCCGGCGCGGCGCTGGTGGCGAACGGGATCGACGTGCCGCAACCGGGGAAAATCCCGTAATGCGTGCCGAAATCGCCGATGAAGTCGAAATGCGGCTGAAACCGCGTGTCGGCCAGCATGCGCCAGGTGTTGCCGCAGACGGTGAACACCTTGCCGCGCTCGATGAGATGATGCCCGTCGAGCGCGAACGCTTGCGGCTGCTCGGGGATGGTCCCCTTATAGATCACCGCCTGGCCGTAATCCTCGCAGGCCGGCTCCAGCCCATCGAGCTTGAACAGCCGGTAGGTCGCCGAGAAGAACTTCGCCTGGCCGAGCTTCGCCCGCATCGCCTCGTTCTCGACATCGATCGGCCGGCTCGTCACCAACCGCGGATCGAGGAAGCCCGCCTGCTTCGCCATCGGCGAGGAAGTCGTTCCAATAAAGCGCGCCGCCGAGACACTCGCCATAGAGCAAGGGGTCGGCCCGCACCTCGTCGGACAGCCGCCGGTCGCAATAAACATCGGCGAAATAAAGCTCTCCGCCCGGCTTCAGCAGGTCGTAGGCGCCGCGCAACACCGCGAGCTTGTCGACGCAGAGATTGATCACGCAGTTCGACACCACCACGTCGAAGCTTGCCGGCTCGAGGCCGAGCTCGTCGAGCTTCTCGAGATACCCCTTGAGGAATCTGACATTGGCACGCTGATAGGCGAATTGCCGTGTGTGCCAGTCGATATGCGACTGCGCCGTGGCCAGCTGCTCGTCGGTCATGTCGACGCCGGTCACGTCCCCTGAAGGCCCCACCAGCTGCGCGATGAGATAGGCGTCGCGCCCCGAGCCCGAGCCGAGATCGAGCACCCGGCAGCCCGACAGCGCCGCAGGGATGGCGATGCCGCAGCCGTAATATTTGGCCCTCACCTCCTCATGCACGTTGGCGAGCAGGGCTTCGAGATGAACCGGCACGCCGCCGCCGTCGCAACAGGCCGAGGTCTTCAGGTCCTTCGAGCTTTTCAGGACCTTGCCGTAATAGTCCTTCACCACTTCGCGATTCATGACGCTGCTCCAGCGTTGTCAGGACGGAATTTCAGCAAAGCTTAGCAGCGGGCTTTGGCCGATGCAGCACAAGCAAGCTGCACAGTTGCGTGAACGTCTCATGTCTCGGCCGCGCCGCGGAAGCCTGTGGCCAGCACATACATCTCGGCGGAGTCGGCGCGCGAGGCCTTCGGCTTGACATGCCGCACCTTGGCGAAGGAGCGGTTGAGCCGCGCCACCAGCTCCTTGTCGGCGCCGCCTTGCAGCACCTTGCAGAGAAACGCGCCGCCCGGCGCCAGGATTTCCTCGGCGAGATCGAGCGCGGCCTCGACCAAACTCATAATGCGCAAATGGTCGGTGGATTTATGCCCCATGGCCGGCGCATGCATGTCCGACAGAACGACATCGGCCGGCTTGCCGCCCAAAGCCTCGCGGATGCGTTCGGGGCTGTCGCCATCGGTCATGTCCAAAGTGAGCTGGGTCACGCCGGGGACCGGCTCCATCTCGACCAGGTCGAGCGCGACGACCTTCCCCTTGCCCGCCGTCAACCCCACACGCTGCGCGGCGATCTGGCTCCAGCCGCCGGGCGCGGCGCCGAGATCGACCACGGTCATGCCCGGCTTCAGCAGATGATATTTGTCGTCGATCTCGGCGAGCTTGAAGGCGGCGCGGCTGCGATAGCCCTGGCGCTTGGCCTCCTCGACATAAGGATCGTTGAGCTGGCGCTGCAACCAGCGGGTCGAGGCGATCTTGCGTCCCTTGGCGGTGCGCACCCTGACGGTGAGCTTGCGGCTGCCGCCCTGGCCCTGTCCGCCGCCGCCTTTTGCCGACTTTACCATATGGTAATGCGCCTTTTCCGCCCACGCCCTTGACGCTCCGGGTCGCTTCGCCCCATCTGCGTCATAAGCCCCCTCTAACACCTGCCACATGCCACGCTATTTCGTCACCCTCATCGTCGCCGTCGCCCTGTTCATGGAGACGATGGATTCGACGGTGATCGCGACGTCGCTGCCGGCCATCGCCGCCGATCTGCACCAAGACCCGATCGCGCTCAAGCTGGCGCTGACCTCTTATCTCTTGTCGCTCGCCGTGTTCATTCCCTTGAGCGGCTGGATGGCCGACCGCTTCGGCGCGCGCACCGTGTTCCGCGCGGCCATCGTCGTGTTCACGCTCGGCTCGGCGCTGTGCGGTTTCGCGCAAGGGCTGGGCGATTTCGTCCTGTTCCGCGTCATCCAGGGCATGGGCGGCGCCATGATGGTGCCGGTCGGGCGGCTCGTCATCTTGCGCACGGTGCCGAAGTCGGAGCTGATCTCGGCGCTGGCCTGGCTCACCATCCCCGCGCTGATGGGCCCGGTGATCGGCCCGCCGCTCGGCGGCTTCATCACCACCTATATTTCCTGGCGCTGGATCTTCTGGATCAATATTCCGGTCGGGCTGATCGGCATCACCCTTGCCACGCTCTATGTCGCCAACATTCGCGAGGAAGGACTGCCGCCGCTCGATGTAAAGGGCTTCGTGCTGTCAGGCATCGGGCTCGCGGGGCTTGCTTTCGGCTTCACCACCATCGGCCAGGGATTTTTCCCGCCCGCGGTCATCGCCGGCTTGTTCGCCGCGGGCATCGTCGGCTGCACGCTCTATGTGCGGCACGCGCGGACGGCGCCGGCGCCGCTGCTCGATCTCGACCTGCTCAAGGTCGATACCTTCTTCGCCAGCGTGGTCGGCGGCTTTCTCTATCGCATCGGCGTCGGCGCGCTCCCCTTCCTGTTGCCGCTGATGTTGCAGCTCGGCTTCGGCCTCAACCCGATGCAATCGGGTCTGCTCACCTTTGCATCCGCCGTGGGCGCCGTCGCCATGAAGACCACCGCCGCGCCGATCCTCCGCCGCTTCGGCTTCAAGCGCGTGCTGGTGACCAATGCCGTGGTGAGCAGCCTGTTCCTCGCGGCGATCGCGCTGTTCACCGCCGGCACGCCGCATTGGATCATTCTCGCCGTGCTCCTGGTCGGCGGCTTCTTGAAGTCGCTCGAATTCACCAGCATCAACTCGATCGCCTATGCCGATATCGATGCGAGGGCGATGAGCCGGGCGACCAGCTTCGCCAGCGTGGCGCAGCAGCTTTCGCTCTCCGCCGGCGTCGCCATCGGCGCGCTCGTGCTCGAGGCGCAGCGCATGGGCCGTGGCAGCGAAGACGTGGTGGCGGGCGATTTCCCGCTCGCCTTCGTGCTGGTCGCCGCAATCGCGGCAACCTCCTCGCTGATCTTCGCCATGCTGCCGAAGGAGGCCGGCGCCAGCCTCTCGGCCCGCGCCCACGCCGTTGGCGAGCAGGAGGAGCCCGCTCCGGTCTCGCAAATCTAGGGGCTAGCGCTTGCCGTTTCGCTGCCGCTGGCCGCGCTTCTCGTAACCGTCCTCGGCCATCAGCGTGGCAAGAATGCCTTCGCGCAAGCCGCGGTCGGCCACGCGCAAGCGCTGGCAGGGCCAGATCCTGAGCAGCGCCTCGAGGATGGCGCAGCCCGCCAACACCAGATCGGCGCGCTCTTGCCCGATGCAAGGTTGCGCGACCCGCTCTGCATACGACATGCCGATCAACTCGCCGGACACGTTGCGCACGTCGCGCGCCGACAGCCAGCAGCCATCGACGCGCGAGCGCTCGTAGACCGGGAGCTTGAGGTGGATGCCGGAGATGGTGGTGACCGTGCCGGAAGTACCGAGGAAATGCGCGCGTCTGCCCGCGATCCTCTCGCCGAAGCGGTGCTGCGCCTCGAACGGCGCCACGGCGGCCATCACGTCGGCGACCATGGCCTCGTAGTTTTCCGGCGTGACGTCGCGTCCGCCATGCCGCTCGGCGAGATTGACCACGCCGATCGGCAGCGAGGTCCAGGCGCCGATGCAGGCCTGCACATCGATCCGGTCGTGCAGCGTGCGGCGCCACGGCCGCCCCAAGCGCGCCAGGTCGAGCCAGATCAGTTCCGAGCTGCCGCCGCCAATGTCGAACACCAGCGCCCAGTCGCAATTGCGGTCGATCAGCGAGGCGCAGCCGGAGACGGCGAGCTTCGCCTCGGTCTCCTGCGTCACGATCTCGATCCTGAGTCCGGTCTGGCGCTCGACCGCGTCGATGAACTCGCCGCTATTGGCGGCGATGCGGCAGGCTTCCGTGGCGATCAGCCGCGACCGCGTCACCCCGCGCCGCTTCATTTTTTCGGCGCAGACCTTGAGCGCTTCCAGCGTGCGGTTCATCGCCGTCGGCGACAGCCGGCCCGAGCTCAGCACGCCTTCGCCGAGACGGATGATGCGGGAGAACGCATCGATGACGAGAAAGCCGCGGCGCGAGGGCTTGGCGATCAGCAGCCGGCAGTTATTGGTGCCAAGATCGAGCGCGGCATAGATAGATGGCGCCTGCGCCCGCGGCGCGCCCGTGTCGTTTTTGCTCTCGGCTGCCGCCGGGAGGCCATGGGCCGGCGCGTTTGCACGCGCCCGGGCTGCGACTTGCGCTGGGCCACCTCCCCCGCAGTCGCCGGTCTCGTTTCGCTCAGCCTTGCGGTCTCGCGAAACCACGGCAGCCGAGCGCGCATCGCCGCTCGGCCCATTCACGGTGTTCAACCCTTAACCCCCGGAACCGCCGACGCTTCATCTGCTTGCCGGGCGTCCGGTGTGTTGGTCCTATGCCGATCAATCTATCAATCTCTTGAACGAGGTAAAGCGGCTTTTCCGAAACGGCTGGGATCTGCGCTGCTTTGGCTTGAGCGGCGCGGGCAAGCGATGGATAGTCGGTCCATGCCGCTGCTTCGATGCGAGGCGGCGGATGCGCCCGTAGCTCAACGGATAGAGCACCAGACTTCGAATCTGGGGGTTGCACGTTCGAGCCGTGCCGGGCGCACCATCACCATTCACGCTTGAGTGAGTTGCGGCGCGCAGCCTTGGTCGACTCCTTTTCATGTCGGCCCTTTGGCAATCGTTTTTGACAGGAAAATTCGCCTCTCTACGAATACAATTGTCTTATGGATGAGCGGTCACCAAGCTGGTGGATTATGCCGTTGGCAGCGGCGTGCTTTTGTTGGCCGCAATACTGGTGGCCGTCTATCCCGCCAAAAAGAGGCCAGGGCCGCGAAGAAGTTTGCTCAGGGCGCAGGGGTTTGTGCCAAGAAGGCCGATTGATTGGTAGCCGGTCGGTCGCCACGGATCGGGCATGGGAGTTGGGGTGGATCGTCCAGTCCTGCTTATGTTTTGAGCAGAACATTCACAATTCGTTCCCTAGTGAATCTACTAGGTTTCAGCTCTGCCCTGCGCTCGACGCCGGAGATACCACGTCATGGACATCGGGGCAGATCATCTCGTGCACGATGTCTTCGACCCGGCGCGTCAAGTTCCAGCCAGGATAATGTGAACGGAACTTTGCCATGTCGGTGATGTAGCAGATGTGGTCGCCCTCACGATTCGTCTCGTCGTAGCGCCAGGACACTCCCCTGCCCGTCGCTTCTTCGATCATGGCGAACAGCTCGAGGATGGATGCATTGCTCTCGCGCCCCCCGCCAAGATTGTAAACTTCGGCAGTGCGCGGGGCCGCCATGAAGGCTGCGAATGCGCTTACGACATCGGCGCTGTGGATCTGGTCGCGGACCTGCTTCGCCTTGTAACCGAAGACGGTGAAGGTTTTGCCGGCTAGCGCGGTCTTGACGAGAAAATTCAGAAATCCGTGCAGCTCGACACCGCTGTGGTTGGGTCCGGTGAGGCACCCGCCGCGAAAGCAAACCGTTGGCATGCCGAAGTAGCGGCCATATTCCTGCACCATGACATCGGCGGCGACCTTAGACGCGCCGAACAGGCTGTGCTTGCTCTGGTCGATGCGCATCGTCTCGTCGATGCCCTGGTGGCGCGCGCTATCGGCATAGTCGAAGCGCGTCGGCAGCTCGACGAGTTGCAGCTCGTTGGGCGCATCGCCGTAAACCTTGTTGGTGCTCATGAAGATGAAGGGCGCCTCGGGGCTATGGCGCCTCGCGGCCTCCAACAGATTCAAGGTGCCGGTGGCGTTCACCTCGAAATCGTCGAACGGGAGCGCTTTGGCCAGGTCGTGCGAGGGCTGCGCCGCACAATGGATCACCGCGGCGAAGCGCTGTTGCGCAAACAGATCGAGGATCGCGGCACGGTCGCGGATGTCGATCGCATGGTGCTGAAAATTGCGCAAAGCTTGCAGCTGTCTTTGCCGCCAGGATGTGTCTCCCGCGGGTCCGAAGAAATCCGCACGCATGTTGTTGTCGATGCCGTGAACGATATGTCCTTGGCGGGCGAAGTGCTCGACCGCTTCAGACCCGATGAGGCCGTTAGAGCCGGTGACCAGGATTTTCACGTCGGCGGTTCTCTTGCTCTACTCGGGGAACTGGGGCGTCGCCCACGACTACGACGACGTTTCTCGCGGGCTACGAGTTGCACTGCCGACGCGGCACCGGCCGCTTCCTGCTGTGGCTCAACGCCGTCGGCAGCGCCGTCGGCGCGATCGAGGAGGAGCTCAAGCGCCGCGCGCTTCCCTATATTCGCGGGCGACCCCGGTTCCTCTCGATCAACTGTCGCGTCTCCTCGTCACGCCGGATGCACATCTGATCACGCTTTCCGATCCCTTTGTCGGCTTTGTTTTGCCATCGAAGGTGCATGCCTGCATCGAATCGGGGCGTCCCGTTCTCTATATCGGCAGCGCCCGCTCCGACGTGCACGCCCTCTGCGCCGAGCAGCTGAGAGCCCCCTATTTTCGCGTCGGGATTGAATGACGCCGAAGGATGCTGGCAGGCCCTTGAGAACGCTCGCGCATTTGCTTGCAAAACGCGAGTGACGGCGACCGCTCGCCTCAGGCGGCCCGCATGGGTTTCTGGCGTAGCAACCGGAGGATAGAATGAGAGCGTGCGTTAGTATGTGGTGCGGGAGGCTTCATCGGCAGCCATCTCGTCAAGCGGCTGAAGCGCGAAGGCTTCTGTGCGTACGTGGCGTCGATCTGAAATACCCGCGCTTCAGCGAGTCCGAGGCCGACGACTTCATCGTCGGCGATCTGCGCGAGATGCAGCTCTGCCAAGACGGCCGTCGATTGCCGCTTCGACGAGATCTATCAACTCGCCGCCGACATGGGCGGCGCCGGCTACATCTTCACCGGCGAGAACGACGCCGACGTCATGCATAATTCGGCGCAGATCAACCTCAACATGCTCGAGGCGTGCCGCCGCCGAAATTCCAAGCGGATCTTCTATTCCTCGTCGGCCTGCATCTACCCCGAGCACATCCAGAGGGAACCGAACCACCCGGGACTGGCCGAGGACTGACGCCTATCCCGCCGCCCCCGACAGCGAATATGGATGGGAGAAGCTCTTCAGCGAGCGGCTCTATCGCGCCTATGCGCGCAATCACGGCTTCACCGTTCGCATCGCGCGCTATCACAATATCTTCGGACCCGAGGGCGCGTGGAACGACGGACGCGAGAAGGCGCCGGCCGCGCTCTGCCGCAAGGTCGCCGAGGCAAGCGAGGCCGGAGAGGTGGAGATCTGGGGCGACGGTGAGCAGACGCGATCGTTCCTCTATGTCGATGAGTGCCTCGAGGGTACCTTGCGACTAATGCGCTCGGATTGCACGGACGTGCTCAATGTGGGCTCCGACGAGATGGTTTCCATCAATGCCCTCGTGGCGATGATCGCAGGTGTCGCCGACAAGGCTGTTCGCCCCAAGCACATTCCCGGGCCTCTCGGCGTCAGGGGCAGGAATTCCGACAACCGTCTCATCGCCGAAAAGCTCGGCTGGCGTCCTCGCGAGCCGCTCGTCCGCGGCATCGAGAAGACCTATCCCTGGATTGCCGCGCAGGTCGCGGCGGCGAGGCAGCGCCGCGGCGTATCAGCCTAGAACGCCAGGAAGGCACGCGCCCTCCGCCTCTCCCATCTCAGGGATTTCCTTCGAGCTTTCCCTCGGCCACGATCTTCTCGAAATAGGCGATCGTCTTCGGCAAACCCTCGGTCAGAGGAATGCCGGGGCGCCAATCAAGGGTCCGCTCCGCTGCGCCGATGTCGGGCCGGCGCTGTTTCGGGTCGTCTTCCGGCAAGTCGAGGTGAACAATCTTAGAGCGTGAGCCGGTTAGCTCGATGACCTTCCGCGCGATCTCGAGGATGCTGTATTCCGCCGGGTTGCCGAGGTTGATTGGCCCCGTCACTTCCGGCGCGCTATCCATCATTCGTGTCAAACCCTCGATCAGATCGTCGACGTAGCAGAAGGAGCGCGTCTGCGAGCCGTCGCCAAACACGGTGATATCGCGATTGAGCAGCGCCTGAACGATGAAGCTCGACACCACCCGGCCGTCGTTAGGGTGGGTCCTGGGGCCATAGGTATTGAAGACGTGTACGACCTTAATCGGTAGGCGGTGCTGCCGCCAATAGTCGAAGAATAGCGTCTCGGCGCAGCGCTTGCCTTCGTCGTAGCAGGACCGCGGGCCAATCGGGTTGACGTTGCCCCAATAGGATTCCGGCTGCGGGTGAACCGAGGGGTCACCATAGACTTCGCTGGTCGAGGTCTGCAGCACCTTGATCTTGAGGCGCTTGGCAAGCCCAAGCATGTTGATCGCGCCGATGACGCTGGTCTTGGTCGTCTGCACGGGATCTTTCTTGTAGTGAATGGGTGAAGCGGGGCACGCCAAATTGAAGATCTCGTCCACCTCCACGAACAGGGGATGGGTGACGTCGTGCCGCAAAAGCTCGAATCTTTTGTGATCGAGAAGATGCTCGATGTTGCGGCGCGTGCCGGTGAAAAAATTGTCCACGCACAAGACTTGTTGCCCCCTCGCCAGCAGCTGCTCGCAAAGGTGGGAGCCGAGAAACCCTGCGCCTCCCGACACCAAGACCCGCTTCTCAAGATGCATGTGGACAGCCCCGCATGGAATTTTCGGGCGCCGCAAGTAGCGGCGGTTTGATGTATTGGGTTAATACCATACCCGTAAGGCTTTGGCCTGGGCGCTTAATCTTCTCTGTCGGCCACGAAAGAGTGCCGACCCGCCCAACCATGCGCCGGCCGGTCTTGTCGTATGCGGACCTCAACCCCCATATGTTCCGAAGCAAGTCGGGACGGGGATCCATGCGAACATCACTGAAGTTTTGCGCCACAGCCGCGCTCGGCTCGGCCATCGTCATTAATGCGTCTATCTACGGCGTTGCCGATGCGGGCCAAAAAGTAGGCGTCGCCGCCGCCGTGAAGCCAGACGCGACGAGCCAACCGCCGGGCGGCGAAAGCTCCACGCTGAATATCGGCAAGCCCGTCGTCTACAACGAACGCATCGACACATCGTCATCGGGCCAGGTGCAAGTCCTTTTCCTCGACGGGTCGACCTTCACCGTCGGTCCTGGCTCGAGCTGATCATCCACAAGTTTGTTTATAACGCCTCGACAGGCAAGGGCGCGTTGGTAGCGAGCTTCTCCAAAGGCGCGCTGAGATTTGTCGGCGGGAAGCTGTCGAAGAACGACCCAGGCGTGAAAGTCGATACGCCGGCCGGCGCTCTTACCGTGCGTGGCGGCATTTTCACGCTGAAACTCGGCGGCCCAAACATAGCCCTGATTACATTCGATTACGGAATATCGTTGTCGATCCTGCGCCACGGCAAACTCTACGCTACGAGAACGCCTGGCGACGTCATCTCTATCAACGGCGCGGGCGAGCCGGTGATCCGTTCGCAAACTCAAGCCGACGTCAATGCGGCTCAAGCCGCGGTGGCTGGCAAGAGCTGGAGGAAAATCGCTTCCGCACCTCTCAAGGGCCAGCGCTATCCCTTCTATTATGGCATTCACCCGACCGGCCGTTATCCGGATCAACCCTTCATCAGAGAACTCTATTACGACGGCGCCGCCACCGATCTACTCCTGAGCGGCGCGAAGCCCGTGCCAATTCCACCACCAGTGATTCCCGCAGCGCCCGCCCGTAATTGGAATTGGGATCGACAGCTGCTTGCAGTGCGGCCGCTAGCGCCGACCGGAAATTCACGGGTTGGGCCGCAAACCGCCGCCTGCGCGACCCCCGCTATCAGCACTAACTGAACGAAGTACGACAAAACAAAAAAAAAAAACGGAGCGCCGCGACAAAATACCAGGCACGGAGCCCGGTCGGCGATGTGGGCCATGCGGACGTCGGTGGACTCACCGCGCGCCCAGCGGCGGTGGAGCTGGACCACGACCACCACCGTCTTCCAGAGGGCGAAGGCCTCCCACCAGCTCACCGCGCCCGCATCGGCGCCGGTCCGCGCGATGTAGCGAGCGGTGATCTCCGCGCGTGTCGGCAATCCCAAGAGGGCGAGCCCGGGTCGCGTCCCGCGCTGGGTGGCCTCGGTGTCCGTGGGGTCGGGCCAGTAGTTGAGCAGCGTACCGAGGTCCACCAGCGGGTCGCCGAGGGTCGTCATGTCCCAGTCGAAGATGGAGGTCACGCGGTCGGGGTTCTCCGGGGCGAACTGGCAGTTGTCGAGCTTGAGATCGTTGTGGACGATGGACGCGCGGTAGGGCGTCGGGCGTCGGGCGGCCAGGCGCGCGTGGATCTGCTCCATGTCGTTCTTCGCGTCGTCCGGGCGGGCGAGGGCCCAGCGCTTGGCCCAGCCGTCGAGCTGGCGGTCCACGAAGCCGTCGGGCCGGCCGAGGTCGCCGAGCCCGGACGCGGCGGGCTCGAGCGCGTGGAGGTCCGCCATCGCCTCGACGAGGGCGAAGGCGAGGCGACGGCCGGCCTGGGGATGCGCGCGCAGGGCGGGCGGCATCGTGTCGCGCACGACCTCGCCGCGGCGGCGCTCCATCACGAAGAAGTCGGCGCCGAGCACGGCCGGATCGTCGCAGAAGAGATAGCCGCGCGGGGCCCGGTCGAAATGAGACCAGAGACGCGAGAGCACCTTGAACTCGCGCTTCATGTCGTGGGCCCCCGGCGCGATCTCGCCGAACGGAGGCCGCCGCAGGACCAGCTCGTGCGGGCCCACCCGGAGCAGGTAGGTGAGGTTGGCCGAGCCGTTGGGGAACTGGAGGACTTCCAGGGGGCCGCGCGCGGCCGGTAGCGCCTCGGCGAGGCGCGGGGTCAGCCACGCCTGGAGCGCGGCCCAGTCGAGCTGCTCGCCGGGACGGACCGGCGCGACCTCGGCCGGCGGCTCGGCCGCGGGCGGGGGAGCGGTCAGGCGGCACCTCCGTGAATGCCGAGCACCGCCCCGGTGGTGAAGCTGGAGGCGCTCGAGGCGAAGTAGAGCGCGGCGCCGACGACCTCCTCCGGCTCGCCCCCGCGGCCGAGCGCCATCGTGGTCTTGGCCCGCTCGCGGAAGGCCTCGAGGTCCCAGGCCTTGGAGATGTCGGTGAGGAAGGGCCCGGGCATGATGCAGTTCACGCGGACGGTGGGGCCGAAGGCGCGCGCGAAGCCCTCGGTCATCGCGTTCACCGCGGCCTTGGCCGCCGCGTAGGGGATGACGTTGGCGGTGGGCGGATCGCGGACGTGCTCGACACCATGATGATGGAGCCGCCCGTCGCCCGCCGCCATCCGGGCGCCCACCATCGCGGTGAGCCGGAACGGGCCCTTCAGGTTCACGTCGAGCACCTTGTCCCAGAGATCCTCGGTGACGTTCTCGATGCGGTCGTAGAGCGGTGACATGCCCGCGTTGTTGACCAGCACGTCCACGCGGCCGAATTCCTTGTAGGCGATCTCCGCGAGCGCCTCCACCTGGCCCCAGTGCCCGACGTGGCAGGCGACGGGAAGCGCGCGGCGGCCGGTGACCTGGCGCACCTCCGCCGCGGTGGCCTCGCAGGACGCGAGCTTGCGGCTCGCGATGATCACGTCGGCGCCGGCCTGGGCGAAGGCCAGCACCATGGCGCGGCCGAGCCCGCGGCTGCCGCCGGTGACGAGCGCGACCTTGCCGGTCAGATCGAAGAGGCCGGCGGCGGCCATGCGATCAGCAGCCGAGCTTCAGGGCGAGCTCCACGAAGTCGCCCGCCACCACGTCGAACGGCTGGCCCGGCGCGGGCTGGGATCCCGGGCGGCCGGGGCCGAACTCGAGCGGACGCGGCACGAAGGCGGTGCGCAGGCCGCAGCGCGCGGCCGCGGCCAGATCGGCCGGGTGCGCGGCCACCATCAGGCACTGCTCGGGCCGGAGGCCGAGGGCCTCCGCGCTGCGCAGGTAAGCCTCCGGGGTGGGCTTGTAGGCGTGCGCGACCTCGGCGCCGAGAATCGCGTCCCACGGCAGCCCCGCCCGCTTGGCCATGTCCACCATGAGCCCGATGTTGCCGTTCGAGAGCGTGGCCAGGGTGAAGCGCCGCTTGAGGCGGGTGAGGCCGGGCACCGCGTCGGGCCACGGATCGAGCCGGTGCCACGCGTAGTTCAGGTGATCGATCTCGGCCGGGGAGACAGCGGTGATGCCGAAATCGCCGAGCAGCCGCACGAGGCTCTCGCGGTGGAGATCGTCGAGCTTGGTCCACGCGCGCCGCCCGCTCCGGACCTCCTCCATCGCGGGCTGGTAGAGCCCGCGCCAGGAATCGGCGAACTTGGCCCAGTCCACCGAGAGCTTCCGGGGCGTGCCGAATGCCTCGCCTTCACGGGTGATGCTGGTGCGCCAGTCCACGACGGTGCCGAAGACGTCGAACGTGAGCGCGCTGATCGAGGATCCGTCCATGGTGTGTCTCCCGTGAGGTGACTCTCGTCGGGGATGCTACGACGGCCGGAAGGTCAAGGCAAGCCGCCGATCGCCCTCAAACCAAGTGTTACCGAAACGAAGGGGGTTGCCTCAAAACCGGTGTTACCAAGCCACGCACCGGAAAGGGGACCCCGTGACCGAGTCAGCGCGTCGGGAATACGCCGCGGTGATGCGCGTGCGGTATCAGCAGGCCGATCGACGAGCGCGCGGACGACTGCTCGACGAGTACTGTCGCACCACCGGCTGCCACCGCAAGGCCGCCATCCGGCGGCTGCGGCGCGCGCCCGGTCCGGCGCGCCGAGCCGCCGGCCGCCCCGCGCAGTATGCGGCGCCCGAGCTGGGCGCCCTCCTCGAGCGCGCGTGGCTCGCCAGCGATCAGCTCTCGGGCAAGCTGCTGCGGCCGATCTTGCCCGCCCTGCTCACCGCGCTGGCCACGCATCACGGCGTGCGGATCGCGCCGCCGGTACGCGCCGCGCTCACCCGCGCGAGCGCGGCCACGCTGGACCGGCTGCTGCGGCCTCTGCGCCGGCGTCGCCCGCGGCAGCCCCGCCGGCTCGCGCCCGCCCTGGCCTCCCTGCGCGCCCAGGTGCCCGTGCGGACCTGGAGCGAGTGGGCTGGCGTCCCGCCGGGCGCCCTGCAAGGCGATCTGGTGTTGCACTGTGGCGAGACCACCGCGGGCCGCTACTGCGCCACGCTCGTCGCCGTCGACGTGGCCACGAGCTGGACGGAGCTGCAGGCCCTCCTCGACCTGCACCACCAGCGCGTGACGGGGGCCATCCAGCACCTCGCCCAGCGCCTGCCCTTCCCCCTGCGCGCCTGGCATAGCGACAATGGCAGCGAGTTCATCAACGCCGCCTTGCTCGGCTGGTGCCGCCACCACGGGGTCCGCTTCACCCGCGGGCGGCCCTATCGCAAGAACGACCAGGCCTGGGTCGAGCAGCGCAACGGCCTGCTCGTGCGCCGCCTCGTCGGCTACGACCGCTACCGCACCCGCGCGGCCTGGGCCGTCCTGCAGCGTCTCTACGCCCTGCTGCGGCTGCAGCACAACTTCTTCCGGCCGGTCCGCAAGCTGTGCCGCAAGCGGCGGGTCGGGAGCAAGGTCGTGAAGCGCTACGATGCTGCGCAGACTCCGTACCAGCGGGTGCTCGCCGCCGGCGGGCTCTCTACCGAGCAGCAGCAGGCGCTGGCCGCGCAGTTCGCCGCGCTCGATCCCATCGCCCTGGCTCGGGACATTCAGCACACCCTGGACGTGCTCTGGAAGCTCGCCGATACTCGCCCGCTGCGCCAGGAGGCCGCCCGTGGGTAACACTATTTTGAGGCACCGACCCCGTCGCTCAGTAACACCTACTTCTGAGGCATCACGGCCGCCCAGCTGGCCGGGCCCGTGCTAATGTCGGCGGCGACTCACCAACTCGAACAGGGAGGGCGACCATGCTCGCGATCTGGGTGAAGGTGAAGATCAAGGCGGCGATGCGGGAGAAGTTCCTGAAGGCCATCGAGGCCGACGCGCTCGGCTCGGAGAAGGACGAGCCGGGCTGCCTGCGCTTCAACGTGCTGCAGGACGAGAAGGACGAGAACGTGTACTACTTCTTCGAGGTCTACAAGGACCAGGCCGCGCTGGAGGCGCACCGCAACACGCCGCACTACGCGATCTGGCGTGGGGTGGCCGACGTCCTCGAGGGCCCGACCGAGCCCACCCGCTGCAAGCCCGTCTTCCCGGCCGCCCGCCAGTACTGGGGCAAGGTCTAAACCCGGAGGGGGGCGTAGCCCCCCTCCGGACCTCCCCCCGAAGCGGGTTGCGCGGGCGAAGCCCGCGCTCGAACCGCGCGCGGCTACCGCTCGCCCTTCGCGCGGTTGGCGACTTCGACCGTCTGTTTCTCGACGTCGAAGCGGTGGGTCTCCTTGGTCTCCACGTCGCCGCCGGTGACGCGGATGAAGAAGGTGTCGTCGCCGAACTCGATGGAGTGGATGTCGCCCACCGCGAAGGCGGCGGCGTGGCCGGGCTCGTTCATGAACTCGCGCTGCAGCGTGAGCTCGGCGTGGTCCGGCCGGCTGCCGTCGTCCAGGCGGCGCCAGCGGCGCATGCGCGTGGCGTTCTGGTAGTTGCCGTAGACCACCCAGCAGGGCCCGTGGTCGTGCACCGATGACTTGCTGGCCTTCGGCCGCGCGTGGACGAGCACGTGCACGTCGGTCTCGGGATCGTGACCGATGGTGGCGCGCTCGACGTAGGGTACCGGATCGCCCAGGTGCTTCTTGAGGAGCTCCGGGTTGTGCAGGAGCTTCTCCAGGTGATCGCGAATCTCGGCCAGCCCGGCCGGGATGCCCTTGGTCTGGATGGTCGCGCGCGTGTCGGCGAGGAACTGATCGAGGGAGTAGGTCGTGTCCATGGCCGCCCTCCTTGGGTGACGGCCGGATCATAGCAGAACGTCGTGTACAATAGGATTCCGTGCCCGCTCCCACCGATCGTCGCGGTTTTCGTAATGATGTTCGTGTCATCGGCCTGATCGCCTCCGCCCATTTCTTCAGCCATTTCTTCCAGCTCACGCTGCCCCCGCTCTTCCCGCTGCTGAAGGAGATCTGGGGGGTGCCGTACGTGGCGCTGGGTCTCGCCATGAGCGTGTTCTACGGCGCCTCCGGCATCGGGCAGCCCATCTCCGGCTTCCTGGTGGACCGGGTGGGCGCGCACCGCGTGCTCCTGGGCGGGATGGCGCTCTTCTCCGCGTCGATCGCGCTGGCCGGCCTCGTGCCGACCTACTGGCTGCTGCTGCCGGTCGCGCTGCTGGCCGGGCTCGGCAACAGCGTCTTCCATCCCGCCGACTACTCGATCCTGAACGCGTCGGTGGACCCGCGGCGAATCGGGCGCGGCTATAGCGTGCACGCGATCTCGGGCAATCTCGGCTGGGCGGTGGCGCCCATCGTGGTGGTGGGCCTCACCGCGCACTTCGGCTGGCGCGTGGCGCTGGTGATGGTGGGCACGGCCGGGCTGGCGGTCGTTACCGTGCTCGCGACGCAGCTTCGCGCCTTCGTGGGCGTCCGGCCGGCCGAGCCGCCGAAGACGACGGCCGGTCGCGAGGTCCGCCTGCTGCTGACCGCGCCGATCCTGTCCGCGTTCGCGTACTTCACGCTGATCGCCACCGCCCTGATCGGCCTGCAGACCTTCGGTGTCACCACCCTGATGCGCGTCTACGACATGCCGCTCTCGCTCGCGACCGGCGCGCTGACCGCGTTCCTGGTGGGCGGGGCCGGGGGCATCCTCGCGGGCGGCCTGCTCGCCGACCTCACGCACCGGCACGACGTCGTGGCCGTCGCGGGGCTGGTCACGGCCGCCGGGTTCATGGTGCTGCTGGCCACCGGCGCGCTGGCGCCGAGCATGCTGCCGATCGTGCTCGGCGTCACCGGGTTCTGCCACGGGGCGACCGGGCCCTCGCGCGACATGCTGGTGCGCGCGGCCACGCCGCCCGGCGCCTCCGGCAAGGTATTCGGCTTCGTCTACTCGGGGCTCGACCTGGGCTCCTGCCTCACCCCGCTCGCCTTCGGCTGGCTCCTCGACCACGGCGACCCGCGCATGCTCTTCGTCGCGGTGCGGCATCCTGATGCTCTGCACCATCGCTACCGTCGTCCAGGTTCGTCGCAGCGCCCAGCCGCCCCCGCCCGCGCCTAAGCAATACGCAACTGTAACGAAGTAAGACAAAAAAAAAAAAAAAACCGCGTTGATGTGTTGGATGAAGAAGTCGCCGAAAGCTATGGCTCTATTTGCCGACCAAGTGGTCGTCCTCATCCATTGCGGTTCGCGTGGGCTAGGTCATCAGGTCTGCACCGACCATGTGCGCGATTTCCAAAAAACGCTAGACTCACTATAAGATCGAATTGCCCGACCGTGAATTAGTCTGTGCGCCGCTCAATTCGCCCGAAGGCGCCGCCTATAGCGGGGCCATGCAGGCGGCGGCCAACTTTGCCTTTGCCAACCGCCAAGTGCTTGCCATGCAGGTGCGTGAGAGCTTTGAACAGGTGTTGGCCAAAAGCCGGCTCTCCCGCCCATCTGCGCCAGGTCTACGATGTGGCGCACAACATCGGCAAGATCGAGCAGCATCTCGTCAATGGTCATGAGAATGCAGCTCTGTGTACACCGCAAGGGGGCCACACGTGCCTTTCCGCCCCATCATGCCGAAATTCCGTCCGACTATCAGCGGTGGGCCAGCCCGTACTTGTGCCCGGCTCCATGGGAACGGCCTCCTATGTGCTGGCAGGTACACGAGGAGCGATGACGCAGACCTTTGGTTCCACCTGTCACGGTGCGGGGCGCGTGATGAGCCGCACCGCTGCCAAAAAGCAAGTGCGCGGCGAAACGCTCAAGCAAGAACTAAACCAACGAGGGATTCGGATCCGTGCCGGAAGCATGGCCGGATTGGCCGAAGAAGCACCGCTGGCGTATAAACAAGTAGAGGAAGTCATTGCCGTCGTCGAAGGAGCGGGCATCGCTCGTGCCGTCGCCCGGCTTGAACCCCTTGCTGTGATCAAGGGATAATGCCCGTGTACAGTTCACGTGCCTAAATGCTATAGAAAGAAAGGAAGTATCAAAATGTTTCCCAAATTTGGCCCAATCGAATTGATCTGGATTTGGGATCGTGACCATGCTCTTTGGCGTGGGTAAGTTGCCCGAACTCTTTGGCGCAATCGGTCGTGGTGTGCGCGAATTTCGCAAGAACTCCGAGGTGGCGACGTGTACCCTGCCAAGCTCGCTGATGAGAAAACCTGCGACAATATCCAACAGCACCCGTGATATAACAGTCGAAAGTTGAAGGGTGGACGAATACATGTCGTCTTTTATTTTGACCTACTTCCCGTCCTTGATTACCGCGACATCTTCTTAATCTTGCTGCACTGCCTTGCGAGAAGTTCATCTACACTCATACTGAGCTTTTTCACAGCCGCAGGGGTCAGTTGCTTTCCCCATTTGTTCAGAGACATCGTCTTCCAGCAAATTCCTGGTATCCATCCTCACGCGCCTCTCCACAGATGCCATCTGTACGTTCTCCATGCACCTGCCTGTACTCAACCAACACGCCGGGAACCCAAGTTAGGCCGGAGGGATAAACGCAAGGACAACGCAGGGACAAAAGTCCCAATCTTCAATCCACTGCACTTCTCATCCCATCCGCTGACTTCATCCAGAATTGCTCGTCTATGTACAAGACAATTCGCGTCTGCACCTTGTAGGTCGAACGTGTCTGCGATTGCATATTGCGCCCGTGACTCTATCCCCTCATAGCGCTTTGACCAAACCCTCTCTGTACTCCTACCCCAGATTGTTGTAATTTGACCGCTGTACCACAGCACGGAATCAGGATGATTCTCGTATAGCTTGGAACATTGTCTCCAAGTAAGTGGATGGCCAGCGATTATCCGAATCAAGATAGGCAATATATGGGGTCTTCGGCGAGCCGCCCTCCAGTATTACGCGCCGCTGATGGCCCGCCATTCTCTGTTGTCACCGAGCGAATCCTGTCATCTCTGAACTCTTCCAACAGCCGTGGCGTGCAATCAGTCGAGCCATCGTCGACCACGGTTAATTCCCAGCGCAATTCTGTCTGCGAGGATGCTCAAATCGCACGCCAAAGTACATAAGCCCTATTGTAGGTAGGCAAGACAATGGGAGAAAAGAGGCTGCATGACCGCATCCCTTTGTGAAAGCTCGATATTCGACGAAGGCGTCATCCCTTTAGTTCAAGAAAGGCGCGCTCGCTGAAGTGGAAAGTTTCCATCTGACACCGCATAGGCAATGCTCCGTATAGTATAATATGGGTGCAGCAAGAACAAAAGTTCCATCCATTTGGCCAAATGGATGGAACTTTTGACAAAGCGGGCATGAGTCTAGACATCAGTTGAAAAAAGGGAGAGCTTGCACCATCGTGCGGACTACCCCAGCGATTGCGCCTCCGCCCCCGTCTCTTTGTGGTAGGGTTTCCCCTTGCCTTCGCTGATCAACAGGTGAATGGTGATTGATATAGAAACCCCATGTGTCTGAACACTAGCAAGACCAACCTACGAACACACACAAAAAACAAAATAAAAAAAAAAAAAAAAAACAACACAACTCGTTACCAATTGCCCAAGCAGGTCGTTCCAATCCCGGAAAGTTCTGGCGCCGCAGCTTGGCGTCGAAGTTGAAGCCGCCGGGCGCGATGCCACCGTAACTGAGGATCTCGTACATGGGGAACGCCAATTCTCGACCGAATTCGGGAACTGGTCGGTGTCCCAACCGTTCTGCGGGTCGCCCCGGTTGGCGTCGATGCTGCCGAGGATCCCGTTGGCGACGGCGAACGCGACCTCGTGGTGGAAGCTGTGGCCGGCGAGCGTCGCGTGATCGGCCTCGACGTTGACCCGATACTCGTCGTCGAGCCCGTTACGGACGAGGAAGCCGTAGACGGTCGAGACGTAGTAGAACCCGGTACTGGTGCTTTGTCGGCTCCATCGGCTTCGGTTCGATCAGAAGCTGGCCGCTGAACCCGATGCGGTGCTTGTGCTCCGCGACGAGGTGGAGGAACCGCGCCAGCTGGGCGCCTTCCCGCGCGAGGTCGGTGTTGAGCAGCGTGTCGTATCCCTCGCGGCCGCCCCACAGGACGTAGTTCTCGGCCTCCGAGCCGGTGAGTCACCTCGAGCATGTGCTTGACCTGCGCGGCCGCGTACGCGAACACGTCCGGGTCGGGGTTGGTGGCGGCGCCCGCCTGGTAGCGCGGATGGGTGAACAGGTTGGCCGTCCCCCACAGCAGGCGGACGCCGGTCTGCTCCTGGCAGCCGGCCGCGTCGTCGGCGAGCGCATCGAGGTTGGCCCGGAACTCCGCGGAGCTCGCGCCCTCGGGCGACACGTCCCGATCGTGGAAGCAATAGAACGGGCACCCCATCTTCTGAAGAACTCGAACGCGACGGCCATCTTCTGACGTGCGGCGTCATCGGGTCGACGGAGTCGGTCAGCCACGGTCGATCCAGCGTCCCGATCCGAACATGTCGACGCCCGCCCACGAGAACGAGTGCCAGAAGCAGACTCCGGACCGGACGTAGTCCTCCGATCCGTCTTGCCGAGGACGAGCCGGTCGGGTTCGTACACCTTGAACGACAGGGGATCGGTGGAATCGAGCCCACCGAAGCCGATCGGTTCCGATCACGTCCGAGAAGAACTCGTCAGCCATCGCGCGAACCCTCCCATCGTCAGCTCGGACGGTTCACGCGCGGAATCCCGCGGCGCGTCCATCGCGTATCACTTCGTATTTGTACGAGAGATGCACAAATGGCAGGGCCGCCGGCCCGCGACGGTCTGAACGCCGGCGTCCGGCTACCCGTCGAGCGCCTCCGCCTCGACGCAGACGGCGACGACCCCGAGGCGGGCGAGCCGTTCGTAAGATCGGAGCGTCGGCGGACGGTGCAGGCGCGCGAATCTCGAGGCCGGCGGCGCGGCCGTGGGCATGGCCCGCCGTCGAATTGCGCGCCGATCGAGCGCTCACCGCTCGCGGAGAGCCCGACGGCCGATCGCCCGTGCCTCGGCGATCGTGCCCGGCGACAGCCAGGTGGCTGTTGAGCCAGCGCGGCCATCCCGGGGCGATGCGCGCGACCGCTATCGAGCGCTCGGTCGCGCGAACGACGACACGACTGCGCTCGAACGCCGGGCCGCGACCCGCCGCAGCACCTCGACGACCGCGCCCCGCGTCGCCCTTCAACTCGACGTCGAGGAACGGCGCGCCGCGCCGACCGTGGCGAGGAACGATCCGCAAGCCTCGGGACGCCGAGCGCGGCGAGCGCCGGGACGTCACCGCGTCGACCGCTCGGGCCCTGCCCGCTAGACTCGGCCGAGCGTCGTCGTCGTGGATGACGACCGGGCACGCCGTCCAGCGCCGCGCGGACGTCGAACTCGAGGCCGTCGCAGGTCAGGGACCGCCAGCGCGGCAGCGAACGCCGCGAGCTAGTTCTCCGGAGCGACGCGCCAGTCGCCGCGGTGGGCCAGCCGAAGGGTCCGCCGCACCATCGTCCTATCCGACTCCAGCCAGGCAGAGATGCCAAGGTGGTCAGCATACAGGAACCTGACGAAGTAGAGGACAAAAAAGATCGCCAATTGCTGCCCTGGTTCCACAGATAGGAAGCATGCCGCGCGCCACGTGCGCGCCCGGCGGTCGGCGCTCCACGCCAAGGCGTGCGTGCCATGGCCGATCGCCAGCGACATCAGCTCGTGCCACGCGGGATGGAAGGCGATCTCGTCGATGCGATGGCCGAAGCGGTCGTGGCTGCGGAGCTCGGGCGTATGGCGGTTGGCGTCGCGCGCCAGCCCGGCAACCCGCGCGCTTGCCACCGTGCGGCCGGCGTCGGCGAGCAACGTGCCCGCCCAGCCGATGCCCTCGCGGCCCGCGATCTCGCCGAGCAGGCGATCGCCGGTGAAGGCGTTGTGGCCGACGAACGGCGTCGGCTGGTTCATCACCTCGTGCGTGGCGTAGCCGTCGGCCGGCAACGACGGCAGGCGGGCGAACGGATCGGCGATGGCCGGTGCGTCGTCGATCATGGCTTGCCGTCCTGGGGGCCGAGGTTGGCGCGCAGGCAGAACTGGGTGATCTGCTCGATGAGATGGCGATCGGCGCGCGGGCCGGTGCCCTTGGCAGGCGCCAGCGGACCGACCAGCGCCTCCATGAAGGCGCCGACGATGCACGCCGCGGCCACCGCGGGATCGAGCCGCGGAAAGACGCCACGCATGATGCCTTCGCGCAGGATGCGCTCGAAGCAGCGCGCCAGTTGCGCGCGATAGTCGAGACGCACCGTCTCGACTTCCGGATCGACCGGTTCGGCGATCAGGGCGTAGGCCAGCCGCCGGCCGCGCAGGGCCCGGCCGGCGAACGCGCGGATCGCCGCCTCGAGCTTCTCGACCGGCGAGCCGTCGGCGTCGGCCACCGCCTTCACGATGCCGACCTCGCGGGCCGAGACCGTGGCCACGATTTCCGCGCACAGCTCGGCCTTCGACGACCAGTGGCGATACACGGTTCCCGTCGCGACGCCCGCCTTGTCGGCGACCCGGTCGACCTGGGCGGCGGACCAGCCGCCGTCGGCCACAAGATCGCGCGCCGCCGTCAGGATGCGCGCACGCTTGTCGGCCAGCCGCTTGGTCGCGTTCTCGGTCTGCCTATAGACCACGGGTGCCTCGTCGCGCTGCTTCAAGATATGAACCTGGGTTCATTTAAAAGAATGAACCTCAGTTCATTGCTTGAGTCAAGCAAGCACGCGCCAAGAGGCACGCGCCACTGGATTGACGCGTGCTCGGCAAAGAAACAAATTTAAGCGAACGAAGTGCGCTTCAGTCCCGGCTGCACCACTCGACCATGCGGCGCATGAAGGCCTCGCAGGCGTCGATCTGGGGGGCGAGGATGTACTCGTTGGGCTGATGCGCCTGGGCGATGTCGCCCGGACCGCACACCACGGTCGGCACGCCCAGCACCTTGCGGAAGATGCCGGCCTCGGTGCCATAGACCACGCTGCCCACGGTGTTCGAGCCCGACCAGGCCCGGGCCAGGGCCTTGGCCTCGTCGTTGCCCTCCGACGAGAAAGCCGGCGTCGAGGAGCGCAGCACCGTGCCGATCGCCGCCGCCGGATGCTTGGCCTTCATCCGGGGCAGCAGCTCCTTCTCCAGCCATTCCAGGGCGCGGTTGCCCAGCGCCTCGATCGGCTCGGTCGGCAGCTCGCGATAGCCCCACAGGACCTCGCATTCGCGGGCCAGGATGTTGCCCGCCGTGCCGCCGGTGATGGTGCCGACATTGAAGGTGGCGGCCGCCGGCATGAACTCGCTGTTCTTGGGCGCCTTGGCCTCGAGCTCGTCCTGCACCTCATTGAGATAGTGGATGAACTCGCCGGCAAAGTGGATGGCGCTGACGCCGAGATGGGTCATCGAGGAGTGCGCCTCGAAGCCGGTGAACGTGGTGATGTAGATCTGCGCACCCTTGTGGGCATGGACCACCGTCATCATGGTCGGCTCGCCGATGATGATGGCGCGCGGCTTGGGCACCTCGCTCGCCATGCGTGCCGCCAGGGCGTGGGCGCCGATACAGCCGACCTCCTCGTCGTAGCTCAAGGCGAAGTGGATCGGCTTCTTGAGCCTGGCCTTCTTGAACTCGGGCAGCATGGCGAGCCCGATGGCATAGAACGCCTTCATATCGCAGGTGCCGCGGCCGTAGTACTTGCCGTCCTTCAAGGTCAGCGTCCAGGGATCGGTGTCCCACGGCTGGCCGTCGACCGGCACCACGTCGGTGTGGCCGCTCAACACGACGCCGTCCTTCACGTTGGGTCCGACGGTGGCGAAGAGATTGGCCTTCGTGCCGTCCTCGCTCGGCACCAGCTTCGAGTCGATGCCGTGTTCCTGAAGGTACTTCTGTACGTACTCGATCAACGCCAGGTTGGAATTGCGCGAGGTGGTGTCGAACGCCACGAGACGGCGCAACATTTCGACCGAGCCGACGATCTCCCCTGCCATGATGCTCCTTGTTGCTCAGTATTGTCGTCCTGAGCGAAGCGAAGGACCGCATCGCCGCTTGCAACCGGCATGAGATCCTTCGCTACGCTCAGGATGACGTCATCCTGTTAAACCGACGTCCGACCGATCATGGTCAAGAATTCGCGGCGTGTCTCGCCATTGTCGCGGAAGGCGCCCAGCATGCGGCTGGTCACCATGGCGACGTCGGACTTGTGCACGCCGCGGGTGGTCATGCACTGGTGCGCCGCCTCGATGACGACGGCGACGCCGCGCGGCTGCAGCACCTCCTGCAGGGTGTTGGCGATCTGCGCCGTGAGCTTCTCCTGGATCTGCAGGCGATAGGCGAAGGCGTCGACCACGCGGGCGAGCTTGCTGATGCCGACCACGCGCTTGTCCGGCAGGTAGCCGACATGGACCTTGCCGATGATCGGCACCATGTGATGCTCGCAGTGCGATTCCAGCCGGATGTCGCGCAGCACCACGACCTCGTCGTAGCCCTCGACCTCCTCGAAGGTCCGCTGCAGCATGTCGCGCGGATCCTGCGTCGTAGCCGCCGAAGAATTCCTCGTAGGAGCGCACGACGCGGTCGGGCGTGCCGACCAGGCCCTCGCGGTCGGGGTCGTCGCCGGCCCAGCGGATCAGCGTGCGCACCGCGGCCTCCGCCTCGTCGCGCGAAGGACGGGTCAGCCCCGGGCCGCTTTTCTGGGCAAGCGAGACCATCTCGCCTTTCTTGAGCATCTTGTTCATGGTCGTTTCCCTCAATTGAGCCGGCGCCCCTGTCCTACTGAATCAATTCAGTTGGCGAGTTGGGCTGGGCAGGTCGAGTGAAAAGGTCGGGATCTCGATGTCGAAGTTCTCGCCGGACTCGCTCACCATCTGGTAGGTGCCGCCCATGAAGCCCGAGGGCGTGGAGAGCGACGTCCCGGAATTGTACTCGAACATCTCGCCCGGACGCAGCAACGGCGTCTTGCCGACGACGCCCGGCCCCCGGACCTCCTGCACGCGGCCGAGCGCATCGGTGATCTTCCAGTGCCGGCTGCGCAACTGCACTGCGACATCGCCCTCGTTCTGGATGCGGACGAAATAGGCCCACACAAATTGCGACTTCGAGGGGTCGGATTGATCGGGCAGATATTGCGGCCTGACGGTCACTTGGATGGCACGGGTTGTGGCTGTGTACATGCGACGATCCTGCAGTCCTGACATGGGACGTTCGCGCAAAAAGGTCAAATGCGACAAGGGGCTTGGAAAGCCACTTGTCGTCCTGAGCGCAGCGAAGGAGCTGATCACTGTTGCCCTCGCCATGAGATCCTTCGCTGCGCTCAGGATGACAATAATCCCCTTAAAGCCAATGGGGATCGGCGGTGAAATCGATGGTGAGCCAGCGCTGCGGGCCCTCACCGCCGATCGCCTCGGCGATTTCGCGGCGGATGGCGTCGACCGTGGCGACATTGTCGAGCCGCATGCCGGCGGGCACGGCGACATGGATCTCGATGAACTGCGCGCGGCCGACCTTGGCGACGTAGCTGGTGTAGGTCTTGAAGCCGTGGCGGGCGATCACCTCGTCCACGGCGCGCCGCACATGTGCGTCGAGCTCGGGCGGTGTGATCAGCAGGATCTCCTGCAGGGCCTTGCGCACCGTGCGGATCGGCACGAACACCAGCACCATGGTGAGCAGCGCCAGCACCACGGGATCGGCGTAGGGCGTGAGATGGTGCCAGGGCGTGCCGTGCAGCGACCAGGCGATGGCGAACGCGACCAGCAAGGCCGAGGTGATCGGCGGCCGACATCAGCCAGCTCTGCGCGTCGAGCCGCACGAAATCCGAACCGATGCGGCGGTTGGCGCGGAACTCGTAGAAGAACATGCCGAAGCAGACGACGCAGACGATCACGGCATAGGCGATCGCCCAGTCGAAATCGAGATGCCGGCCGCCGGCCAGGAAACTGTCGACGGCGTTCAGGAAGGCGTAAAAGCAGAGCAGCATCAGCGTGCCGCCGTTGAAGGCCAGCACCATGGGCTCGATGTGCCAGTAGCCGAACTGGAAGCGCCGGTTGTCGCCCTCGCGGCTGACCAGGCGCGACACGAACAGGGCGAGGCCCGACATGGCGGCATCGATGGCGGCGAATACACCGTCGAACACGATCGACAATGAGCCGGACAGCAGGCCGAACACGACGCCGAACAGCGAGACCATGACGGTCACGCCGATCGACAGGCGGAGCATCCGTTGTTCTGCGAGTGGCCTGGGGCATGGGCGAGCTTACCCACCTCTCCTCAAGCCTCCTCTCCTCAAGCCTCCTCTCCCCCGCTAGGGGGAGAGGTTGGGTGAGGGGGTTACAGACGATCTTCGAAGCCCCCTCTCCTAACCTCTCCCCCTAGCGGGGGAGAGGAACATGAGCGAGGTCGTCGGTCAGATCGGAAAGATCAGGCAGGTCGTCGTGCCGTGCGCCAGGAGCTTGCCGGCGCTGTCGTAGAGCTTGCCTTCCGAGGTGCCGATGCGCGAGCCGACGTTGATCACCTTGCCCTCGGCCTTCACCGGGCCGGTCTTGTCGGTCATGGCGCGCACGTAGTTCACCTTGATCTCGACCGTGGTGTAGCCGATGCCGGCCTTGAGCGTGGTGTGGATGCAGCAGCCCATCACCGAATCGAGCAGGGTGGCGGCGATGCCGCCATGCACGGTGCCCAGCGGATTGTAGTGGTCGTAGACCGGCGTGTAGTCGAAGACGACGCGGCCCAGCTCGACCTCCGACACCCGGAAGCCCAGCGCCTTGGTGATCGGCGGCGCCGGGAAACGGCCCTCCAGCAGGCCCCTGAACAGGGTGAGCCCGTCCATGGTGCGGGCCTGCTCGATGGGCACCACGCCGTAACCCGCATCGCTCCCCTCACCGCTCCCCTCACCGCTCATCGTCGTCTCCGTCATCGCGCTTTGCGTGCATATACACATTTGCGCTTGGCCATCGCAAGCGCCGGCATTAATCTGCCGCCATGTCCGGCCCCCGCCTGTCGCCCCTCGACTGCACCTGCTTTCGCATCCGCGGAGCGGCCCGGCGCGTGACCCAGATCTACAGCAAGCACCTGGCGTCGACCGGCCTGAAGATCTCGCAATTCTCGCTGCTGGGCTTCGTGACCGCCCAAGGCCCGGTGTCGATCGGCCGGCTGTCCGACCTGCTGGCCACCGACCGCACGACGCTGACGCGCAACCTCGGCCCGCTCCTGAAGGACGGGCTGATCGAGCGCGCCCAGTCGGGCGACAAGCGACGTCACGAATTGGTGGCGACCCCGGCCGGCCGCGCCCTGTTCAAGCGCGCGCTGCCTCTGTGGGCTGCCGCCGAGCAGGAGGTGCGCGACGCCATGGGCGCCAAGCTGACCGCCGACCTGCACGGCGCCATCGACCGCTCGATGGAGAAGCTGGCGGCGCTCTGATACGGACCGCGGGCTGGGTCGCGGTCTACCGCGACCGTCCTCGCCCGCATCATGAGCGGGCCGGAGGCCCGCGGTCCGCGCTACGCTAAAGATTGGCGGCGAAGAAGCCGTGTTCCAATTCCATGGCCCGGCGATAATTGGCGCGGACGGCGGGCGTGTCGGTGGCGTGCGCATCGAGCAAAGCCTCCAGCCGCACCGCCAGCGCCTCGAAGCCGGGATCGGAATAGGTCTTCACCCAGTCGGCATAGGTCGGCGCGACAGCAGTCCTGGCGAGCGACTGGCCGAGCCAGGCGTAGAGCCGCATGCAAGGTGTCATGGCCGCGATGGTCTCGCCGAGCCGGCCGCGCCGGGCCGTGTTCAGAAGAAACTCGACATAGAACTTGGTCTCAGCAATCGGCGTCACGCCTGACAGGTCGATCTGCAGGCGCTCGGTGTAGCTCTTGTGCAGCTTGAGCTCCTCGACGACGCCCGAGATCAGCTCGGCGAAGCCATAGAGATCCTCGCGCGACGTGCCGTTGGCGAGGCAGAAGGCGTAGCCTCGCGCGAAGGCGTCGAGGAAATAGGCGTCCTGCGCCACGTAGCGCTTGAAGTTCTCGATCGGCAGGGACCCGTTGCCGAGTCCCTGCACGAAGTCATGTGTCCGGATGCGCGCGGCCCAGTCGGCGTTGATGTCCCACAGGTGCAGCGCCAGCGACTGTTAACAATACCAACCAACCAGGCTACAATAAAAAAAAAAAAACACAGCGAATGAATTGCTGCGGTCGAGCATGTCGCCGATGTTGCAGACGAACGATCCCGGCATTGGAGGAGCCGCGGTCCAACCGTCCGGTGTCTTCACTTCGAGGCCGCCGACGTCGTCCTGCCAGAGGATGACCCGTCAGGAGGCCGTAGTCGCTGTGCTCGCCCACGCCCCATCGCACGTCCTTGTCTTGGGGAGTGGGGCGCGACGGGTAGTTGAAGATGCGGAAGAGGACGAGGGGATCGGCCGTGTAGCGTCGCGCGAAATACGACGCGTCGAGCCCCAGGCTCAGGGCCAGGCCTTCCATGAGGACGTGGCCGAGGCGGGTGAGAGCCTCGAGGTACGCGAGCACGTCCTCGCGGAATCCGGGCAAATCCGGGAACAGGTTGCGCCCGTGGATCGGGGTCCGGGCCCGCACCATCGGATGGTCGTCGGGCAGCTCGGAGCCGAAGTAGAGGCCTTCCTTCCAGTCGGGCCGGCCCGAGGTGAGCTCGCCGCCCGCGGGAAAGTAGCCGCGCCACGCGCGGCCCCCCGGCCATGCGCCACTGCATCTTCGCCGCCTCGTCCTCCGCGAAGAAGAGGCGGCTCGTGGCCTCGAGGCGATGGCAAAGCCCCTGGTCCACCCCGTGGCCGACCGCGTAGAAGAAGCCGTGGGCGCGACACGCGCGTCCGATCTGGTCCGCGACCGCCCCCGCTCCGGAGTGCCCGAGACGAGGGCCCCCACGTCGATGACCGGAAGGGCGGTCAAGCGGCCGAGGCGCCCGCTCGCTTTCGCTGAGCCCGGCGGAAGTAGAAGTAGACGGGGAGGCCGATGAGGATGAGCACGAGGCCCGTCACCGATTCGACCCGCTTCTCGATCAGGTGTTGACACCGAGCCACGCCGACACGAGAACGAAGACCAGCGGCACCAGGGGATAACCCAGCGGTTCGATAGGGCCGCGGAGTATCCGGCATCTTGCGGCGCAGGACGAAGACCGAAGACGTCACGAGGCCGTAGAAGATCCACGACGCGAAGAGCGCAGTCGGTGAGCTGGTCGAACGTGCCCGAGATCGCCAGCCCGCTCGACCACGCGGCCTGCAGAAGCAGCGCCAGTAGATCGGCACGCGGGTCCGCTGGCTGAGCACCCCAACTGCGAGAAGAACACGCCGTCGCGGGCCATGGCGTACGGCACCCGGGCGTCGGAGAGGATCGAACCGTTCAGTGCACCGAGCGCCGAGAAGACGAAGGCCACCGCCACCAGCGGCCCCGGCAGTCGCCCAGGACCGTCTGCGCGGCCTTGGTGGCCACCGGCAAGGCGGCCCGATGACTCGTCGAGTTGCTGGAGACGATCTGGTCGAAGGGCAGGGCGTAGAAGTAGGCGAGGTTGGCCAGGAGGTAGATGGCCATTACCACGATCATCCCGCCCACAGCGCTCGCGGGATGTTGCGGCCCGGGTTCTGCACCTCGCCCGCGGCCATGGGCATGTTGTTCCATCCGTCGAAGGCCCAGAGCGCGGCCAGCATGGCCGTGCCGAAAAGGGCCCATCCGCTCCAGGCCGCCGAGCCCGACGGGCTCGCGAGGTGCGACCAGTCCGCCGACGTGGAGAAGAAGAAGATTCCGACCACCACGAACGCGATGCCCGCGATCTTCAGGACGGTGAGGGCCGATTGGACCTTGCCCCCGAAGGCCACGGCCAGGCAGCTGACCAGCGAGAGGAGGAAGATCGCGCCCACCGACACGAGCTGGCGGGGTCCGAACTGCCACACCAGGGTCTGGCCGAGGAGGTGGACCTCGCGCTCGGCCCACACGGCGTTCAGGGGCAGGAACGCGGCGAGGAAGATGGCGAAGCCCGAGGCCAGGCTGGCGATGGAGGCGCTGCCCGCCACCACGAAGCGTTGCCACCCGAAGAGGAATGCGGAGGCCTCGCCGTAGGAGTGGCGCAGGTAGAGCAAGACTAACTGAGCCAAGTAAACAAACAAAACAAAACAAAAACAAAAACAAAAAAAAAAAAAAAAAAAAAAACGAAAGTTATCACGTTATCTCCTGATCCATACGGACAACATTACGACGAGAAGATGTCCCAGACCTTCTTCCGGGGGTTGGCTGCCAACTGGCTGTCGATTTGGAATGGTTAGGAACCCACGCGGTCCAGACCGCGGAGATCATGAAGCGGTTCGAACCGGTCCTGGTCAAAGAGCGCCCGGATGCAGTCCTCCTCGTCGGCGACGTCAATTCGACCATCGCCTGCGCGCTCGTCGCATCGAAGATCGTCGATCCACCGGACACCGAGAGCCCCGGACGAACCAGCCCACTCATCGTTCATGTCGAGGCGGGGTTGCGCAGCCGGGACCGCTCGATGCCGGAGGAGATCAACCGTAGATCGACCGACGCCCTGTCGGACCTGCTCTTCGTCACAGAGCAGAGCGCCGTTCGTAACTTGCGCAGCGAAGGCATTGCCCTCAACCGCATCCACCTGGTCGGGAACACGATGGTGGATACGTTACTGCGCCATTGTGACCGTGACAGTAGAATCCGCCAGTTCCGGACGGTTGGTCTTGAGGAATCCCACTCGGACAATCAAGCGATCCTGCCCTATGGCGTCGTGACCCTGCACAGAGACCCAGGACGTTGACGACCCAGCTGTCTTTCGGAATATCCTCGACGTATTGCTCACCGTCGGAGAGAGGATGCCCTCGTGTTTCCGGTCCATCCTCGAACGATCGCCCGCATCCAGGAGTTCGGCCTTGCCTGGCAACGTCATATGCTGGAACCGGATGGGACAATCCCGAGACCAAAGCAGGTGTATATTTCATCGAGCCGCTGGGGCTATCTCCATTTTTCAGGCTGATGTCGAAGGCGAGAATCGTCCTCACGGACTCGGAAGGGATCCAGGAAGAGACGACGATGTTGGGCGTCCCTTGCATCACCCTGGCGCAACAACACAGAACGTCCGGTAACAATCTCCGAGGACCAACTTGCTGGGAGGAACGTCGAAGCGGCCATCGTACGGTAGGGCCCTCAGGCAGTTGAAGCGCCGGACACAACGAACAAGGCCGCGCTTCTGGGGACGGCAAAGCCGGGCAACGCATCGTCAAAATCCTCTCAAAATCCATCTAAAGAGAACTATCTTTTTGCGCAGTGACTAAAAACATCGTGGCCATCCATTGACCACGATAGCTGTGGAAAAACTTTTCCGAGAGTCTCTGCAAAGCGTATAATAATCTCCTCCTCAATTACTCTATAGCCGAATTCAGCCAGTAAATGGCCTTATAAGGCCGGAAATCAAATTGGTGTCGTTGATGGATGTCTTACGCTAGAAATCGTCGAAGTGTGCGCTCAAAGATCCGATAGACTGAAAGACGATTTGGCAGGGAAAGAAGAATTCCCTCCTGGCTTCAAAAGAGAATGAAACTGACGCAACACTGCTTCATAATCATCAACGGACCCCATCACGTCTGCGAACAAATAATTAATCCGGCGGAACTCCTCGTAGGTCTTCAGAATTCCTCTGAGAGTGGAAGAGAAGCGAGCACATACTCGGCTCGTGACTCAACACCTTCCTCAACCGGTCGACGTCTCGCCAGTTCAAGCATGGCTCTTACTCTGATCAAAACCAATTGTGCGAATTCCACGGGCTGCAACCTCCTGCCGATCGATCCATCACCGCATCCCATGTCCAGACAGAGAAACTTGTCTGGCATCTGTGCCACGCTGTTTTCGATAGTACGCCGCCATACCTCCAAACGCTCTTTGAAATCAGGAGAGAGTCCGAACAGTCGGTGACGAAGGTCGGAGCCATTCGGTTAAAATGGCTGTGACGCTTTCTGGCTCACTCATAATGCCTCATCCGGCTGGATCGAACATTCCCACAATGACTCACAGTTACTTCTTGCTCTATCTCGTCCGATGCTGCTCGGTCCCACCCACTCCAACTGGTGGGGCTTGAGGAAGAGGGCTCCATCCCGTGGATGCCAATGTAACAAATCGCCGAGATGCCGCACAACACACTCGCCGACAGCCGCCGGAGCGAGTTCGCGCATCCTGTCCCATTCGCTCGATTTCTGTCGGGTGGTCGAGGAACCAGAGAATTCGATCAGCCAGATGTTCGATCATTGGACCGCACTTCGAGCCCGGCCACTCTCCCTCGATCACGGTATCCCTCAAGCAGCCTCGGTCCGTAGACACCGGCAAGCCGGAAGCCATGGCCTCAAGCACGACGAGGGGCTGACCTTCTTGTTGTAATCCGGGAAACACAAACAGGTCCGCCGATGAAGAGATTACGGTTTGGGTCCCCGAGCGTGGAAACCGGTCCGGAGAAGACAGGTGCCCACTCAGTCCATGGCGCGAATGGAGCATTCCGCTTCCCGTCGATCTTCTTCATTCAGCCAGGGGACCGGCCAGCACGAACTCCACGTCCTGACCGATCGTCAAGACGATCCGTAATCTCGCAAGCGAAAAGTTGACCAACGCGCCCTTCAATCGGCATGAGCGCTCGACGTAAAATCCGATACCTGCGCGGCTTGTAGGGCTCGTGGACCGTCTTGTGGACGGATGGCCATTCGATCCGATTGGGGACCACCGCGATCTGGTGTGGGGCGATCAGCCCGTCGAATAGCTGGAGGAACGACTCGCCCAGGACGGCCACAAAGGATACCCGGCGGAACACCATCCGCACATATGCCCGCATCAAGGAAACGGAACGACTGTCGAACCGGGCCTTGAAGTTCCCACCGTGAAGATGCAGCACCACACGCGCACCCGCAATCCAGGCCGGCAGCATCAAGAGACTGTCTCGCAGAAAACCGATGGTCGATTGAAGAGTATGCAAGATATGGACCGTCGGCCGTTCTTGCCGCAAGAAGCGTGACGAACTCCACCATTGTTTCACAAAGAGCACCACGTCGTGGAGATCCGCGCTTGCCACATGCTCGATGCCTCTTCGATCGGCCAGATCGCAGGCGGGCCACAGCCGAAACCGCTCACGAAAAAGCAGGATTTCAGAACGGCGTCCATCGCCACGCTCACACCATGAAACGGCGGCGGGGATGGACCGATTACCAGAATTCAGGAAATTCAGGCATTGAGAGATTACGGTCCCTTCACCGGTTCACACCGGCATCCGGCCTGACGTCGGTTGCTGACGCACCTGCCGGAGAGATTTCAAAAATTCCACCATATGATCCGCAGTAATGTCGATGTCGTGGCGACGGACACGTTCGTAGCCGCGCGGCCCAACGCAGCTCGCTCAGGAGTAGTCATGGCTAAAACCCGTAAGAGCACCTGGGGGCAGACTGTTCCGGGCGTGTTGGGGGTCGATACGAAACCCTGTCACACCGTCGTCCACAGATCTTTCGTTGCGGCACTAATGGACTAGAAACAACGGGCAGTTCCCCAGCCATGGCCTCCGCCGAGGACGGCGCCAAATGGGTCTGAAGGGTATAAAGATACAAAGATGTCCGCCAGTGCCAAGTACTTGACGACTTCGTCAGCCTGTCCGGAAATCCAAGGAAATGGACATGCTTCCAATTCAGCGATTGCGCATAGGATTCTGTATGTGCCTCTGTCTGGCTCCATCTCCCGACGATCAGCACGGTCACATCCGGCCGCTGCTTTACCACTGCCTCATAGATCGCGAATAGCTCTCGGTACCCTTTACGCTCGCTCAGCCTGCCTACCGACAATAAGATGGGGAAGCTATAGCGGGCTCGTCCGCCATTCAAACCACTCCGAGTTTCGCCAGGCCATCGCCCGCGCATGAAAGTACTCGACGTCAAGGGCATGATCGCAGTCAGAACCTTCGACACCGTTGCACCGTAATGTAAAAGTACATCCCGGCGCCTCGCTCGAGCCCGCGATGGCCCCGTCGGACCAGGATGTCATCATGCGGCGAAGCCCTCGCTTCGAGTAGCGACGGCGTTTGCCACATTTGCATGCTCTATTCTCCCCATCCGCACGAATAGCCGCCCATGGAGCCGGCAATAAAGCCATGCGGTCAGATTCGCCGGCCGATAGCCTCCGCTCAAGACCACGTCTGGACTCGCCCGCCGCACGCCCGCATCACCCCGTAGTTCACATGCAAAGACATCTTCAGCGCCCGGCAGTTTAACGTGGAAGCCGGGCAGCACATCACATTGGAAGGGAGCTCGCTCCGAGAATCCCAATCTCGGTTTCTCTCCCGCTCCGCCATCAATAAGACATGTAAATGATCGACACGCTTCCCGATGGCTTCGAACAGCGGCACGCGATAGGGAGTCAGGATGTTTGTGATCACCGCAAGATTCATGTCATGCCACCAGGGTAAAGCCATGCAGTTGCAATATGTGGCTGGCCCGCTCAGACAGATAAAGACTGTCTTCGATCCCTGATCTGTCGTTGCGCCGAAGCATCCTTCGATCGAAGTCGCAGCGCCAAGGCCCGGTGATGCAATTCGATCGCAGCAGTGCGTGGATGTCTCGTTGCCCGTGAGAACGCTGGTCCGAAAGCCCATTTATCTCAATCATCAGCAGATCGACGGCGTCGAGATACGCTCCGAAACCCGCCAGCACGTCGTACTCGAAACCCTCCACGTCGATTTTGACGTACTGAGGACAAATCCCGTATTGAGCGCAAATGGCGTCCGCTCTGTTGCATGGAACAGCCACCGTCCGCACACCCTCATGTGACGCAATGTGATTGGCGGAACTCCCTGGCTGATCGGTCAGAAATACCTGTCCTTCGCGTTGGCCCAGCGCAACGTTGAAAAGGTTGATGGTTGGGGTTCCGCCGGTTCAACTCCACATTGCACTGAAGAAGACGAAATGTTTCCGGATGCGGTTCGAATGCATAAGCCAGAGCCTTCTCTTGTTCGGAGGCAATCAGGGTGAACGAACCGATGTTGGCGCCGATATCTAGAAAGCTGCCGCCATTCCTCAATAGCATCTGCAGCAAGCTCAGATCATCATTGTAATTGTAGAGGCGCTGACTGTAGATCAATGCAGAGACTCCGCAGCGCTTGTGGGCTGCGACGATGCGAGAACGGGAAATCCCCGTTCGAACGGAAACCGATCGAAGCCTTCACAGTTCGCCAGTGGAGATGTTTCGACGACACCTTCTCCCCTGTTGATATGAGGGTTGCTGGAGGATGCATTTCAGAGAATTGGTGACTGTAGAGTTCATGATATCTAGACATGACTGAGCCAAGAAATAATGAAAAAAAAAAAAGAAAAACAGCGCAACGCATCGTTTTCTGCCCGCGTGTGAAGTGGCGTTGG
>CAVZLT010000010.1:0-40054 GCA_963776235.1 uncultured Alphaproteobacteria bacterium | reverse complement strand
CGGCGCAAAAGGCCACCGAGCTGTTGCGGGCCGGACGGATCCAGCCCGCGGCGGGCGCGCGGATCGCCTCCTCAGCGGCCTAAACCGGATCTCACAGATCGGAGTTGCGCAGCGCGTCGAGCCTGCGGCGGTCCCGCTTCGTCGGGCGCGGACCCTGGCGTCCGTCACTCTCCGCACCGGGCGGCGTGGGCGGAGTCAATCCTCGTAAAGCGTGCGCGCAAGGCTCGCCGGTCCCCGCCGCTCAACGGCGGCCAGCACCCGGACCACCGCCAGCCTGCCAAGAAACGCTGCCGTCACCACGTCGCCCGCCTGCACCAGCCGGCTCGATTTCAGCACGCGGTCGCCATTGACGCGGACCTTGCCGGCTTCGATCAGCCGCGCGGCGCCCGTGCGCGTCTTGGCGAGCCTGGCGCACCACAGCCATTTGTCGAGCCGCTGACCCGGCATCGCCGACGCCTAGCTTCCTTCCGGCTGGCGGGTGGTGAGGCGGCTCCGCAGCGCCTCGAGCGCGGCGAAGGGCGAATGTTCGACAGCGCGCTTGCGCTCCCGCTCGCGGCTTGCCTCGGTCTCGCGTTTGGCATGCGCCTGCGGCCTTTGTCGTTCGCGCCGCGGCGCTTTCCCACGCTCCTCGCGCCGGGGCTTATGCTGGCGCCGCGTCTCCTGGCGCGCCTCGCGGGTATCCCGGCGCTTGCCTGGCCACCAAATCTCGTCGAAGACCTCGGCCGGCGCGTCCGCGGCCGCGACGTCCTGGGCCGCCTTGGCCTCGCTTGGCGTGGGTGGAAGCGCCTCGGCGGCGGCTACGGGCGCGAGCTTGCGCCGCTCGCGCCTGAAGCCGAGCGCTTTCAAGATCGAGCAGAACTCCTCGCCCGAGCAGCCGACCACCGACATCAGCTCGGGCACCACACGGAAGCCGCCGTCTCCCGTCGCGCCGGTCGGCGGGGCGACGCCGCCTTCGGCCGCTCTGTAGGCGATGCGCGCGCGAATGAGGTCCGACAGCCGCTCCAGCATATCGATGCGCACCGCGCGGGTGCCCGCGACATGGAACCCGGCCGCGCGCCAATAAGGCTCAGGGATGTTGCCCGCCTCGACCGAGGTCAGCCCCTGTTGCGGACGCGCGGGGAGCGCATCCTCCTCGAAGCCGTGCTCGCGACCGGAATAGAGCGCCCACAGCATCAGCACGAGATCGGCCGCTGCGGGCTTGAGCAGCGCCGGGATATAGACGTTGAACGCGCCAAATCTCGCGCCGTATTTGCGCAGCTGCGCGCGCGCCGCCTGGTCGAGCGCCTTGATCTCGGCGGACGCCGTCTCGCGGCGCAGCACGCCGAGATTTTCCGTCAATTGATAGGCAAGCCCGCGGGCGAGGCCCGACAGGTCGGAGGCCTCGCTCAACACCATGAGCGGCGCGATCTTGCCGCGCAGCTCGGCGTCAAGCCAGGCTTCCAGCCGCTTCAGCACCCGCTCGCGGTCTGAGGCCGCGAGATGTTCGTCGGCGAAAAGCGCGATTCTAGGCTTGAGCGCCGTCTCGCCCTTCTCGATCCGGGCAATCTCCGACCCCGACCAGACGATGCGGCCATTGGCCGTGAGGGCAATGGCTTCGTCAGGCGCCCCGGCAAGCGCATCGGCACGATCCGCGAGCTCGCCGGTCAGGACCCGAGCCGCCGCATGGCGGGTGGCGCGGCCGTGGATGCCGTCGCTCGATGCATCGGGGGTGAAGCGGAAGCCGTCCAGCCGCCCGACATAGTGGTTCTCGACCAGAATCTTGCCGTCGGCGCCGATCTCCGCCGCGATCTCCTCCTTGTCGCGCAAGCGGCGCATCAGCACGCTGGTCCGCCGGTCGACGAAGCGCTGCGTCAGCCGCTCATGCAGCGCGTCGGACAGGCTGTCCTCGATTGCCCGCGTGCGGCCCTGCCAATGCTCCGGATCGTCGAGCCAGTCGGCGTGATGCGAGACGAAGGTCCAGGTGCGGATCTGCGCCAGCCGGTTCGACAGCGTGTCGAGATCGCCGTCGCTGCGGTCGGCGAGCGCCACCTGGTTGGCGAACCAATCGGAGGGAATCTTGCCGTTATCGCTCATGACGAAGCGATAGAGGGTGGCGACCAGCTCGGCGTGGCTCGCCGCCGAGATCTTCCGATAGTCCGGGATCTGGCACATTTCCCACAGCAGAGCGACCGCGGCCGGCCCTCCCGCCACGTCGCGCACGGCCGGATCCTGGCTCACATTTTCCAGCGCGATCACGTCGTCGACCATGCGCGAGCGGGCAAGCCGCCGGTGGTCGGGCGGCTCGCGCAAGCTATCCTTCAGCCGCTCGATCGAACTGAAATCGAGCTTGCGGTTGCGCCATTGCAGCACGCCGACCTGATCGAAGGAATGGTTCTCCAGCCGGTCGATCAGCTCCGGCTCGAACGGCTGCGCCTGGCCGGTAACGCCGAACGTGCCGTCATTCATGTGGCGGCCGGCGCGCCCCGCGATCTGCCCAAGCTCGGCGGGCGTCAGATTGCGGTGGCTCTGCCCGTCGAATTTGCGGATGCCGGCGAAGGCGACATGATCGAGGTCGAGATTGAGGCCCATGCCGATGGCGTCGGTCGCCACCAGGAAATCGACGTCGCCGTTCTGGTAGAGCGCGACCTGGGCATTGCGCGTGCGGGGGCTCAGCGCGCCGAGCACCACCGCGGCGCCGCCCCGCTGCCGGCGCACCAATTCGGCGATGGCATAGACGTCGTTGGCGGAGAAGCCGACAATGGCCGAGCGGCGTGGCAGCCGCGTGATCTTCTTGTCGCCGGCATAGCTCAGCTGCGACAGGCGTGGCCGCGACACGAGATTGGCGCCCGGCAGGATCTCGCGGATGGCGTCGCGCATGGTCGCCGCGCCGAGCAGCAGCGTCTCGTTGAGGCCACGCGCGTGGAACAGGCGGTCGGTAAACACATGGCCGCGCTCGCCGTCGGCGGCAAGCTGCACTTCGTCGACAGCGACGAAATCCGCTTCCAGGTCGAGCGGCATAGCCTCGACCGTGCAGACATAGAAGCGCGGCGATGGAGGCTTGATCTTCTCTTCCCCGGTGATCAGCGCGACCTTGGCGGCGCCGACCCTGGCGACGATCTTGTCAAACACCTCGCGCGCGAGCAGCCTGAGCGGCAGGCCGATAATGCCGACGTCATGCGCGAGCATGCGCTCGATGGCGAGATGGGTCTTGCCGGTGTTGGTCGGCCCGAGCACGGCGGTAACGCCGCGTCCGCGCTGTAGATTTGTGGAATGCGGGGAAAACGACCGACTCATCTTGACGTCCTAAACTTCCATCGACGCGAAAACTCGGAACGAGGGGGGAACGAATCTCGTCCGAATCGCTGACTCCGCCCATTCGGATTTCGTTCTGTCGCGAAATGGGACGGTTTCTCGCTGGACCGAGGTCCGGAGTGAGGGGGCTGGTCGAGACCAGGCCATCACCACTAAATCTGGCTTTTGCTGATCGCGTTCCTTTAAGCGGCGAGGAAATGAAAGGGAACGGAGCACGCACGAATCAGGGGAGCGTTAATCTTCGGCATCTGTTCCCTACTACATCTTGGGATTTAGGCGTTGCCGTTAATACTTCAACTCGGCGAGGACAGAACTCACGGCTCCGCGCTGGCGCGACGCGCGCCGGCAACCTGGATCGAGGTCACCAGCGCTGAGCCATAGCCGATCGGCGTCGGCAGAACAATCCGGTAAGGCACGTACATGTTGGTGTTCCGCACCGGGATCAGCCAGACCTCGATCTCGTTCGTCTGCGCCATCAGCTTGATGCCGGGATTGTCGGGCTGGTAGCCGGCGATCGGGATGAACTTGACCGCGCAAATCACCGCGGGCCCGGCATAGCCGCCTGGCGTTGCCCGCTGCACGTTGACGGCGCGCTTCGGCGTGATCACCAGATCGAAGCGCTGCATGCCGTCGAACACCGGCAAGGTCTGATTGCAGACATTGAGGTCGCCGTTCGGGTTCTGCGAATGCGCGCTCAAGAACGCCCCGCTCATCGGATCGAGCACGCCCTCGAGCTGCTCCGGGGTGACCGGGATGGTGCGCGGATTCGGCCGGTTGCCTGGGGACATCGACACGCTGGAGACGCCGCGATCGTCGAAGGTCATGCGCAGTTGCGCCATCTTCGCGCCGCCGTCCGAGTAGTTCAGCGCGTACATGGCTGGCGCCGGTCCTTCGCTGGTCACCCGGCCCGTGCTCGCCGTCACGCCCCGCCATTCATAGATGAGGCCTTGCAAGATGGTGAACCGGCCTTCCCCGCGCATCTGGTATTCGTCGCCGCGGAAGGTCGTGGTCAGCTTGAAATCGCCGAGATTGAAGTTGCCGAGATCGACCCGGTAAATGGCGGTAATTCTGGAGGCGGCCGCCAGGCCATTTTCGGCATAGGCCGAATTTATGGGGATATGATCGCCAAGGCCGTAGGTGAGAACGGCAACCGCAGCGAGGCTTAAGCAATGGCGCGCGCGGTGCATTCGCTCCGACCCCCTGGCAAGTCTCGCCCCGCCTGCTAGACCCGGCGGAATGTCGGGTTATTTGCAGGTTTCGTCAATTCCAGCTTGGCGCAAGTTTGTGGCGGTGCCTTGACCCGAAAAGCCCATACCCGTATATGTCGCCGGCCGGTAGCAACGCTTTTCCGGAAGTCTTGAAGAGCGCGTCCGGCTTCCACGCGATTTTAGGAGAAGGATTTAGCCATGGCCCGTCGTTGCGAGCTCACCGGCAAAGCCGTGCTCTCCGGCAACAATGTGAGCCATGCCAAGCGCCGCACCAAGCGCCGCTTCCTGCCCAATCTCTGCAATGTGACGCTGGAGAGCGAGGCGCTGAAGAAGCGCGTGCGCATGACCATCAGCGCCAACGCCCTTCGCTCGGTCGAGCATCGCGGCGGGCTTGACGCCTATCTGATGAAGGCGGGCGACGAGGAGCTGTCCTTGAAGGCGCGCCGCCTCAAGCGCGACATCGCCAAGAAGCAGGGCGCTGAGGCCGAAGCCGCCTCTTAGCCCTGCGGGCCGGCCGTCACCGGCTTCGTCTCAGGCAGCGCGAACTGCATGATCAGCGTGCGCTGGATCACGCTGAAATTGTCGTCCGACATCAGCGTCAGCACGGTCTCGCCCGACGAAGCGCGGGTTGCGGCGATCGCCTCCATATTGTCGATGTTCAAACTGTCGTTCGCCTCGAGCAGCACCTCGCCCATGATCGGCGCGCCGCGCTTCAGCTCGCTCGCGGCAATGCGGCGGATGCGCATTTGGATGCCTTCGCTGTAGTTGAACTTCCGCTCCAGCACGACGATGCCGCCGTCGGGCAGCGCCGCCGCATCGGTGATGTCGAAGCCGGCAAGCCGCTTCAGCACGATCTCTCCAGGCGTCGGCCCCCCGATCAGCCAGCCGCGCAGATTGCCGTTCTTGTCGGTGAGATGCTCGGCGAAGATCACCAGCGTGCCCTTGAGCGCGCCGGTTGGGATCATGGTGATCGCCTCGAGCCCGCTATTGGCGGTCATGCCCTTGCTGGTGGGCGGCAGGGGGATCGTCCCGGTCGGCGGTCCGAACTTGGCGGCGGTGAAGGGGTAGCGCGCGATCCTGTGCTTGCGCTCGAACGATACATAGGCGGTGCCTTGCGTGGTGTCGCCGTCAACCAAGGTCATGCCCTCGGAATCGCGCAGGACGTCGTCGCGCAGCGGTTTGCCGTCGGCGCCGAGCAGGGGACCGAGCGACACATCGCTCAAGCCCTTCAGCTTGCGCCCGTCGTAATTGAGCGTCGCCCGCATCCAAGTGCCCGCGTCGGAAATGGCCAGCAGGGAATGGCCGGTCGGGTCTATCGCCATGGCGGAGTAGCCGCCGAAATAGATGGATTTGGCGAAGAGATTGAGCCCGGCCCTGAAGATGAGCTTGCCGAATTCCTTGCGGCTGGGATTTTCGCGGTCGAAATCGATGGGGATGGCGGTGACCGTGGTCGCGGTCGGGCCGGGCAGCACAGTCTGCGGTTTCTCGGCCAGCGCCGGCGCCACGCTCAGCATCGCCGCCACGGCAACGCTCACCGCCGCCGGATAACGCCATGGGCCGCGGAGCTGCACGCTAATGCAGCTTCCGGCGCTTTAGCCGCGCCGCGCTCGGCACCGTGCGGAGCAACTGCCGCCGGGCAAGGTCCTCGTCGAACAGCTCGGCAAGCTTCTCGGTCATCACGCCGGCAAGCTCCTCCGCATCGGTCACCGTGACGGCGCGCCGGTAGTAGCGCGTCACGTCATGGCCGATGCCGATGGCCAGAAGCTCCACGGAGGAGCGGGTTTCGATCTCTTCGATCACTTGACGCAGATGACGCTCCAAATATGACCCGGAATTGACCGAAAGCGTCGAATCGTCGACCGGCGCCCCGTCGGAGATCATCATCAGGATGCGCCGCTGCTCCGGCCGCGCCAGCAGACGCGCATGCGCCCAGGCCAGCGCCTCGCCGTCGATATTCTCCTTCAGCAGGCCCTCGCGCATCATCAGCCCGAGATTGCGGCGCGACCGCCGCCACGGCGCATCGGCCGATTTGTAGATGATGTGGCGAAGATCGTTGAGGCGGCCGGGCAGCGCGGGCTTCAGCGCGTTGAGCCACGCCTCGCGCGCGTGCCCGCCTTTCCAGGCGCGCGTGGTGAAGCCGAGGATCTCCACCTTGACCCCGCAGCGCTCGAGCGTGCGGGCGAGAATATCGGCGCAGCAGGCGGCGACCATGATCGGGCGCCCGCGCATCGAGCCAGAATTGTCGAGCAGCAGCGTGACCACGGTGTCGCGGAACTGCGTCTCGCGCTCCTGCTTGAAGGTGAGGGGATGCATCGGGTCGACGATGACGCGGGCGAGCCGCGCGGCGTCGAGCGTGCCTTCCTCGAGGTCGAAATCCCAGCCGCGGTTCTGTTGGGCGAGCAGCCGCCGCTGTAGCCGGTTGGCGAGCCGCGCCACCGCGCCGTGCAGCGTCTGCAGCTGCTTGTCGAGAAAGGCGCGCAAGCGATCGAGCTCGTCGGTGTCGCACAGCTCCTCGGCGTTGACGATCTCGTCATAGGCGCGGGTGAACACCTTGTAGCCGAACGCTTCGGGGTTATCGAGCACCGAGAGGTTGGGCCGCCAGGGCTCGGAGCGGCGCGGCAGCTCGGAGCTGTCGGCGTCGCGGTCGAGCCGGTCGTTCGTGCCGTCCTCGCTGTCGTCGAGGAACTCCTCGCTCATCGCCTCCTGATCGGCGCGGGAGTCGGCCGCCGCATCGGCGCGCGCCTCGCCATCGGCGTTCTCCTCCGCGCCTTCGGCCGCGTCCTCGTCGCTCTCGGTCTCATTCGGCGACTTTTCGTCGTCCTCGCGCTGATCGAGCTGGTCGGCGAGGTTGAGCGCGGCGAGCAGGTCCCGCGTCAGCCTGCCGAACGCCTCCTGGTCGAACAGAAGCTGCGGCATGCGGTCGAGCACGGTCTTGGCGCGGCCCTCGATCCAGGGACGCCACAGATTGACCACGGCGCGCGCCTTGGCCGGCGCCGCCTGTCCGGTCAACACCTCGCGCACCAGGAGCCCGAGCGCGTCGGGGAGCGGCGCCTCGGAGCGTTCGGTCGCTTCGGCGAAGCGGCTGCGCTCATAGCGCTGCTCCATGCGCGCGGCGAGGTTGGCCGCAACGCCTTGCATGCTTTTTGCCCCGATGGCTTCGACCCGGGCCTGCTCGATCGCCTCGAACACGGCGCGCGCCTCGCCGCCCGAGGGCGCCAAGGCCTCATGCAGAGCCGGATCGTGGCAGGCGATCGACAGCGCCGCCGCGTCGGCATGGCCGCGGATCACGGCGATCTCGGTCTTGGTCGGCACGCGCGACGGCTCGGGCAGCCGCGCCGTCTTGCCGGCAAGCCCGGGCGGCTCGTTCGAGAACACCACCTCGACCGCGCTGTCGGCGGCGATCGAGCGGGTGGTGAGCGTCACCGCGCGCTTGAAGGGATCGAGCGGCGCGTCTTTACGCCGTGTCAGCGTCATCGCTTAGCTCAATGCAACATTGGCCGTGGACTGCGGCAGATCCTCGCCGAAGCAGCGCTGATAGAACTCCGCGATCAGCCCGCGCTCGAGCTCGTCGCATTTGTTGAGGAAGGAGAGCGCGAAGGCGGTGCCGACATCGCCGAAGATCTCGGCGTTCTCCGCCCAGGTAATCACCGTGCGCGGGCTCATCACCGTGGAGAGGTCCCCATTCATAAAGGCGTTCCGCGTCAGCTCGGCGACGCGCACCATGTTGGACACGACCTTGCGCCCGGCATCGGTGTTCCAGGCCTTGGCCTTGGCCAGCACGATGGCCACCTCGTCGTCATGCGGCAGATAATTCAGCGTGACGACGATCGACCAGCGGTCCATCTGGCCCTGATTGATCTGCTGGGTGCCGTGATAGAGCCCGCTCGTGTCGCCAAGCCCGATCGTGTTGGTGGTGGCGAACAGGCGAAAAGCGGGATGCGGCCGGATCACCCTGGACTGATCGAGCAGCGTGAGCTTGCCGGAGACCTCGAGCACGCGCTGGATCACGAACATCACGTCGGGGCGTCCGGCGTCGTATTCGTCGAAGCAGAGCGCGGTGTTCGACTGGAGCGCATAAGGCAGGATGCCCTCGCGGAACTCGGTCACCTGCATGCCGTCGCGGATGACGATGGCGTCCTTGCCGACCAGATCGATGCGGCTCACATGGCTGTCGAGATTGATGCGCATGCAGGGCCAGTTGAGCCGCGCCGCCACCTGCTCGATATGCGTCGATTTGCCCGTGCCGTGATAGCCCTGGATCATCACCCGGCGGTTGTGCTTGAAGCCGGCGAGGATCGCCAGCGTCACCTCCGGATTGAACAAATAGTCGGGGTCGATGTCGGGCACATGCACGTCGGGCCGCGAATAGGCCGGAACTTCGAGATTGGTGTCGATGCCGAACAGCTGGCGAACGGAAACCGACATGTCCGGCAGGCCGGCGCCGTTGCGGGCAGTTTCAAGTGTCATGGTCGATGAGAGCCTGTGTTGTCGCGTTGGGTATGGCTTGGCCGGAGGCAAAGCCTCGATGTTCGGGGAAGGGGGGCTGCCCAGCGACGTTACGCAAGCCCGGCCTGCCTCAGATAATTATAGGCTTGGATCACTTCGCGCAACTTGTCCTCTGAGCGGCGGTCCCCCTTGTTGTGGTCGGGGTGAAGCCGCTTAACCAACTCCTTGAAGCGCGCCTTGATGTCGGCCTTGGTGGCATTGTCCTCGAGATTGAGCTGGCGCAGGCATTTGCGCTCGGCACGCTTGATTATCCGTTCCGGCACGCCGGCTGCCGCCTTCTCGGCGGCACGTTCGGCGAACAGGTTGAGCGGATCGACGGTCGAGAAGCGATGGGCGAAGCCGCCTATGCCCGCTCCGTTGCGCGGCTTGCGCTGGCGCGCCCAGGCGTTCACGCCGATGAACCAGGTCGGGCGGTGCCCGATCGTGTCGTCCTTTTGATGCTTGATGACGTCCTCGTCCGGCAGGCCGGCGAAATAATTGTAGCCCTTGTTGTATTCGCGCACATGGTCGAGGCAGAAACGATGATACTGGCCTTCCTGCCCGCGGCCCTTCGGCGCCGGGTAGAGTCCGGGCTCCGCGCAGCCCGGCCGGTCGCATGCCGGGCACGAGTCCCGCAGCAGGCGGTCCGCGTCAGGCTTGACGCGCAAGCGGTCGAACAGTTTCGAGTCGAGCTTCATGGAATCGGCATTATGAGAAGTAGCGCTTGTCACAACAAGAATGGCCCTCACGCCATCGATTAGGTTAAGATGCGCGGTTTAGGTGGAGGCGGCGCGATGCGCGTTGAAGAGCAAATCACAAAAAAGTTGCGACAAGCCTTCGCGCCGGTCGCACTCGAAGTGGTCAACGATTCCCATCGACATGCCGGTCATGCCGGCTCGCCCCAAACTGGCGAGAGCCATTTCAGCATTAAAGTGGTGTCGGAGAGCTTCGCCGGCAAGTCGCGGGTGGAGCGTCACCGCATGGTCAACGAAGTCTTGGCCGAGGAGCTTGCGGGCAAGGTCCACGCCCTTGCCATCAGCGCGCTCGCGCCCGAGGAGCGCTCCCGGCCGCTATGAGGCCTTGCTTGAGGCCTTCTTTCGCTTGCGCGCCGGTTTGAGCGGCGTCACCCGCAAGCTGGTGAGCCGGTTCCGCTGCCGCCTCAGCACCTCGAAGCGGAAATCGTGGAAGGTGAAGGACTGCCCCGTGTCGGGGATGGTCTGCGCCTCGTGAATCACCAGGCCGGCGATGGTGGTCGCTTCCTCGTCGGGGATGTCCCAGTCCATCAGCCGATTCACGTCGCGGATCGGCACGGTGCCGTCGACGATCAGCGATCCGTCGGGTTGCGGCTTGGCCAGCGCCGCCGCGATGTCGGTCTCGTCGGTGATGTCGCCGACGATCTCCTCGATGATGTCCTCGAGCGTGACCAGGCCCATCACCTCCCCATACTCGTCGACGACGATGGCGAAATGCGCCTTCCGCTTGAGGAAGGCATTGAGCTGATCCTTCAGCGTCGTGGTGTCCGGAACGAACCAGGGCGGCGCGGCGAGCGCGACCAGATGTCGAGTTTGCCGAGATCGCCTTTGGAATCGCGCAGCGCCCGGAGCAGCGTCTTGGCGTGCAGGACGCCGATGATCTCCTCGCGCTCGCCGCGCCACAAGGGCAGCCGCGTATGCGAGCTCTTCAGGGCGGCGTCGACGATCTCCTCGGTGGGCAGCTCGGCGTCGATCGCGTCCATCTTGGTCCGGTGCACCATGATGTCCGACACGGTCAGCTCGCGCAGGTCGAGCACGCCGCCGAGCATGTCGCGGGTGAGCTTCACCACGCCGCCTTCCTTATGATGCAGCTCGATGGCGCCCCTGATCTCCTCGTGCGCCGAGAGCACTTCGGCGTCGTCGCTGATCGATACGCCGAACAGACGCAAAGTGTGCCGGACGATCCACTGCATGGTGGCGGTTACCGGCGCCAGCACGCCCACCACGACACGAATGGCGGGCGCCAGCGCCAGCGCCATGCGGTCGGCGTTCAGGATCGCGTAGGTCTTGGGCAGCACCTCGGCGAACAGCACCACGATCACCGTCATGACGATGGTCGCGTAGACCACGCCCTCTTCGCCGAACAGGGTCAGGAACAGGCTGGTGGCGAGCGCGGAGGCGGCGACATTGGCCAGCGTGTTGCCGAGCAGGATGGCGCCGATGAAGCGCTCGCGTATGGTGAGCAGGTAGTTCACCACGCGCGCGCGGCGGCTGCCTCCCTCCTCGAGCGCATGCATCTTGGCGGCGGAGGCTGCGGTCAGGGCTGTCTCGGAGCCGGAGAAGAAGGCCGAGGCGAGCAGGAGACCCAGGATTGCGCCAAGCGTAATACCCAAGCCTAGTGTCATCGTCTGCCACACTCCTGAATGAGAAACTGCGTGAGAGACGGAACGGAGACGTCACGCTCGACGAAGGCCTGGCCGATGCCGCGCGCCAGCACGAGCGCGAGCTTGCCGCCCTTCACCTTCTTGTCCTGGGCCATGAGGCGCAACAGCTCGTCAGGCTTGGGCGTCCCGCCGGGAATTGCCGAGATTTTGACCGGCAGCCCGACGGCTTCGAGATGCCGCGCGACGCGGGCGGCGTCGCCTGCCGGGCAAAGCCCGAGCTCGACCGAGAAGGTGAAGGCAAGGCGCATGCCGATGGCGATCGCCTCGCCGTGCAAGAGCCGATCCGAATAGCCGGCGAAGGCTTCGAGCGCATGGCCGAAAGTATGCCCAAGATTGAGCAGAGCGCGCGTGCCGCTCTCCTCGCGCTCGTCGGCCGCCACGATCAGGGCCTTGGCGCGGACGCTGGTCTCGACCGCATGACGGCGCTTGTCGCCGGAGCTGGAAAACACCTCGGGCCAATTCTGCTCGAGCCAGGTGAAGAACGGCGCATCGCCGATGAGGCCGTATTTCGCCACTTCGGCATAGCCCGCGCGGAACTCGCGCTGGCTCAAGGTCGAGAGCGTGGCGATGTCGGCGAGCACCAGGCTCGGTTGATGGAAGGTGCCGATCAGATTCTTGCCTTGCCGCGTGTCGATGCCGGTCTTGCCGCCGACCGAGGAATCCACCTGGGCCAACAGCGAGGTGGGCATCTGCACGACGCGGACGCCGCGCCGCAGGATGCTGGCGGCGAAGCCGGCCAGATCGCCGACCACGCCGCCGCCGAGCGCGATGACGCAATCGCCCCGCTCGACGCCGAGCTCGAGCAGGCTTTCGCAGAGCGGAGCCAGCACGGGGAAGCTCTTGCTTGCCTCGCCGGGGCTGATCACCGCCTCGCCGAGAAACAGGCTCTCCCGATCGAGGCTCGCCTTCAGCGCGGCGAGATAGAGCGCCGCCACGTTGCGGTCGCTGACCACCGCGCAGCGCGCGCCGGGAAGCGCGGCAGCGATGCGCCGGCCGGCCGAGGCGATCAGCCCGTCGCCGATGACGATCGGGTAGCTCCGTCCCGGCAGCTTCACTTCGATGATTGTCTCGCTTTGGCCTCCAGCCAAGGCGGTCGCGCCGTCGCGCATCATTTCACCTTCTTGCGGCCCTCGCCGGCCGCATTCGCCTTGTATCCGAGCTTGTCGGCGAGCGCGTCGATCACCGCGCCGACGATCACGTCATGCGGCACGTCGCGGCTCTCCACCGTCACATCGGCTTCGGCATAGATGGGATAGCGCTCTTCCATAAGCCTTTTCATCACTTTTTCCGGGTCGCCGGCGGCAAGCAAGGGCCGGTTGTCGCGCCGTCCGACCCGTTTCATCAGCACTTTGATGTCGGCCTTAAGCCAAACCGACAGCCCGTGCGCCTTGATATTGGCCCGCGTGTCCGGGTTCATATAGGCGCCGCCACCGGTCGCCAGCACCTGCGGGCCGTTTTCCAACAGCCGCGCGATGACCTTGCGCTCGCCCTGGCGGAAATAGGCCTCGCCGTGTTCGGCGAAGATCTCGCTGATGCTCGCGCCTGCCGCCACTTCGATCTCGCTGTCGGCGTCGATGAAGGGGAGGTCAAGCCGGTTCGCCAGCCGCCGGCCCACGGCGGTCTTGCCCGCGCCCATCAGCCCGATCAGCACGACGCTCCGCGGTCCGAGGGCTTTGCGGATCGCCAAAAGTCGCTCCTGCCGGTCGTCTTTCTTATGATCGCTCAGCCCTAAACTCATCGTTGGATCGGCCTGTCGCGATTGTCATGCTCCAGACGCAACTCGCGAAGGAACGAATTTCCCATGCTGGCCGCGCCCTGTCGAATCGTCCATGATGGTAAATCAGGGCACGCGCTCCCACGTTTTTGGGTCATAATGACGCCCTGTTCGCGGCTAAAAGACCGCTAGAAACACGAGCGCTCGATGCCGACACTGTTTCGTTTCCTGATGATTGTGGGGGTGATCGCCGGTGTGGTCACTGGAAGCCTCTATGTTCTGGCCGAATACTTCCAGCCGGAACCCAAGGAAATTTCCAAGGCGCTGCGCAACGTCAAGGGGCGCGTCGAGGAGACGGCGGCCTCTGCGCCGAGCGGCGATACTGGCGCGCTTGCTCCTGCCGCTATGCCTGATCCTGGGCCTGACCCTGACGAACTCGGGGCCAACAAGGGCGCAGGGCGTTGAGCGGAGCGCGCTTCCTCCACTCCCTGGCACCGCTACTCCCGACGACCAGAGACCTCTAAGGCCTGAAGCTGACGCTCCGGCGTCGCCAAGCCTTGTCCCCCCGGCGAGCGGCATGGATGCCTCCGCCAGCGCGCTGCCTTACGATCTCTGGCGAGGGGTGGATGCGGCGGCGCTGGAGCGCCTGCTTGATGCGACGCCGCTGCCTTCGCCGTCGCCGACACTCGCCGCGCTGATCGCCCGCGCGCTTGCGGCCGACGATGGGGGCGAGGCGAATCTCGCGCTGCGCGCCGCCGCCTTGCAGCGCGCCGGCAGGGTCGAGGAGACCATTTCCCTGCTGGGGAAATCTCCAGGGGTCAACGGGCCCGGGCTCGAGGCTCGCTATGCGATGGCGCTGTTTGCCGCTGGCCGCGAGGGCGAGGCATGTGCCGTCGAGCTCGGCGCGCGGCCGGGAGCCGAGGCGCGCCTGATGAGCGCGTATTGTTCCGCGACCAGGGCCGATGCGCAGGCAGAGATGGGGCCACAACGCCGCGACGCCTCGGCCGCCGCCCCGCTGCCCCGGTCATCAACGCGCAAACCCGTGTTCGATGTCGCCGACTATGTCTCTCTCAAGCTCGATGCACCTGACGGTGAGGCCGCGCTCAAGCCCGACCTGGCGGCTAAGGCCTCGCCGGAGCTTTTGTTCCGTCTCGCCCGTGACGAGGACGCGGCGCCCGAGTTGCGACTGGCCGCTGCCGAGCGGGCAGCCTCGCTCAATGTCATTGCCGGCGATGATCTGGCGCGCGCCTATCGTGAAGCCGCGGCCAAGTTGCCCGAGGGCGCGAAGTCGGGGCCGGCGTTGAGGGCGCGGTTATTCGCCTCCTTCGACAACGCTCCCTCGGCGAACATTCGCGCCGAATCCATTGGCGCTCTGCTGGCCTCCGCTCGCGACCAGGGGATCGAGATACCGGTCGCGCAGGCTCTGGCGCAGGCGGCGGCGGGGCTGGTCGAGGACCCGCAAGCCGATTTCTTCGCCGAGACCGGAGTGAGGATCGCCGCGCTCGCCGGCGACGAGGAAAGCGCTTGGGCGTGGATCGACACCGGCGGGGAGCGCATGCGCAGCTGGCAGCTCCTGCTCGCGGCGAGCGATCCGCAAGGCCCGCGGGCGGAAGCCGCGCTCGCGGCCGGCATCGACATCGCGCTGAAAGGCGGCTTGCCGCCGCCACTGCTGCATCGCCTCGTCACCGTGCTCGACGCGCTCGACTACGAGGTGCCGATGCCGCTGTGGGACGAAGCGAGCAAGACGCCGCAGCCGGACGACGGCGATTTGCCGCCGACCGGCGCGCTGACCGGCTTGAAGCAAGCAGCCGATGCCGGCGATGTCGGCCGCACCGTGCTGCTCGCGGCGACGGTGTTGGGGCCGAACGGCGCCAAGGGCGCGCATCTGATCGCCCTTGGCGATGCCTTGCGCGCGCTGAAGCGGGTCGGGCTCGACGCCGAGGCGCGCCGTCTCGGCTTCGAGGCGCTCTATGCGCGTTGGCCCACGCGCGGAAAGGCCTGAACCGTGGGCGCCAAGGGATCAACGCGCGGCAGCGATTCATCCGAGCTGGCGCTGTTTCTCGACATGCTGAGCGCCGAGCGCGGCGCCGCCGCCCATACCATCGAGGCCTATACGCGCGATCTCTCGGAGTTCCTCGCCTACCTCGCCGTCAAGGGCAAGCACGCGACCGACGCCACGGCCGAGCAGTTGCGCGGCTTCCTCGCCGGGCTCGCCCGCAAGGGTCTCGCGCCGACCTCGCGCGCGCGCAAGCTCTCCGCCATCCGCCAATTCTTCCGCTTCCTGCTGGCGGAAGGCATGCGCGACGACGATCCGTGCTCGGCAATCGACAGCCCGCGGCTCGGCCGGCCCTTGCCGAAGATCCTGTCCTTCGCCGAGGTCGAGAGCTTGCTCGACACCGCCAAGCAGGCGAGCGAGACGGCGGGTGAGGGTAGCCCGCGCCGCCGCGCGCTCCGCCTCTACGCCGCGCTCGAGACGCTCTATGCCACCGGCTTGCGCGTCTCGGAGCTGATCTCGCTCCCACGCAGCGTGCTCACCGCCGACGACCGGGTGCTCACCGTCAAGGGCAAGGGCGGCCGCGAGCGGCTCGTGCCGCTGAACGACACGGCGCGCGAAGCGCTGCGAGTGCATCTAGCCGCGGTGCGCGAGGCTGAAGCCGAGGGGAGGGGCGTGTCGCCGTGGCTGTTCCCGTCGTCGGGCGGCGAGCATCTGACCCGCCAGCGCTTCGGTCAGGAGTTGAAGGCGCTCGCGCTTGCCGCCGGCATCGAGCCGGCCCGCGTCTCGCCGCACGTGCTCCGGCACGCCTTCGCCAGCCATCTGTTGGAGCGTGGCGCGGATCTCCGCACCGTGCAGCAGCTGCTCGGCCATGCCGACATTTCCACCACGCAGATCTACACCCATGTCATAGAGGAGCGGCTGCGGCGCCTGGTCGAGGAGCATCATCCCCTCGCTCAGGTCCATTTAACCAAGCGGGGCTAGACTGGGTTTGTCGGGGGTCGCCGGGTTGACAGAGCTGGCCTGCAAAGGCCACTTACAACCACATTCCCGTTGCCTTATTTGTCTTCTCGAATCTGCCGGGGACCATCTCCCCAAGGGCAAGCCCAAGCCGGATGCGCACGTATCTCGATTTCGAAAAGCCGATCGCCGAGCTGGAGAGCAAGGTCGCCGAGCTGAAAACGCTCGCCGCCGAGCAACGCTCGGTCTCGATCGAAGAGGAGCTCGCCAAGCTCGAGACCAAGGCGCGCGACGCCCTGGTGGAGACCTATTCCGACCTGACGCCGTGGCAGAAGACGCAAGTCGCCCGCCATCCCGAGCGCCCGCATTTCCGGCATTATGTCGACACCCTGGTCGCGGACTTCACCCCGCTCGCCGGCGACCGCTTTTTCGGCGAGGACCATGCCATCATCGGCGGCATCGGCCGCCTGGCCGGCCGCTCGGTGATGCTGATCGGCCACGAGAAGGGCTCTGACACCGAAGGCCGCATCAAGCACAATTTCGGCATGGCGCGGCCCGAAGGCTACCGCAAGGCGGCGCGGCTGATGGAGATGGCCGACCGCTTCCAGCTTCCCGTGGTGAGCTTGGTCGATACGGCCGGCGCCTATCCCGGCATCGGCGCCGAGGAGCGGGGCCAGGCCGAGGCCATCGCCCGCTGCACCGATTGCTGCCTCTCCGTCGGCGTGCCGATCGTCTCCGTCATCATCGGCGAGGGCGGCTCGGGCGGGGCGGTCGCCATCGCCACGGCGAACCGCATCTATATGCTCGAGCATTCGATCTATACGGTCGCCTCGCCCGAGGCCGCCGCCTCGATCCTGTGGAAGGATTCCACCCGCGCGGTCGATGCCGCGACCAATATGAAGATCACCGCCCAGGATCTTTTGCGGCTCGGCATCATCGATGGAATCATTTCCGAGCCGATCGGCGGCGCCCATCGCGACGGCGTCGAGGTGGTCAAGGCGGCCGGCGACACCGTCATCCAGGCGCTCGCCGAGTATGACGACCTCAATCCGGCCGAAATCCGCAAGGAAAGGCGCGAAAAATTCCTGTCCATGGGCCGCGCGAGCTAGGCCGCGCACCCAAAAAAGCGCCATTTTTTTAGTCCAACTGCAAACCGACCAAGCTTATAATAACGGCAAAGCGGGGGAGCCGAGGGGCCGGCGCCGCAACAAGCGCTAACTTCGCTTTAACCCGTCAGCGTCGATCTTGGCCGGGATGCGCAAGGGGCACTGCGTATGCTTCGCTCAAGTTTTGTCACGGCCGTAACCGCGGCGTGCGTGGTGGCATTGGCCGCCGCGCTGTCCGGCTGCGGCCAATTTGCGCCGACTTATCTCAAGCCGCTTTCCCCGCAGACCCAGGCGAAGCTCGCCGAGAAGGGCATGACCGAGCAGTCGCCGGTGCTGATCCGCATCTTCAAGGCCGAATCCGAGCTCGAAGTGTGGAAGGCGAAGGACGACGGTCGCTTCTATCTGTTCAAGACCTACCCGATCTGTAGCTATTCGGGCGGGCTCGGCCCGAAGGTCGAGCAGGGCGACCGGCAGGCGCCGGAAGGGTTCTATCTCGTCTCGCTCGATCAGATGAACCCGCGCAGCAAGTACCACCTGTCCTTCAATGTCGGATTCCCCAACGCCTATGACCGGGCCTATGGCCGCACCGGCCAGAACATCATGGTGCATGGCGATTGCACGTCGGCCGGCTGTTACGCCATGACCGACGCCGTGGTCGAGGAGATTTTCATCCTCGCGCGCGAGGCGCTGCAAGGCGGTCAGCCCGCGTTCCAGATCCAGGCGTTCCCGTTCCGCATGACGGCTGCCAACATGGCCGCGCACAAGGACGACAAGTGGTACGATTTCTGGAAGAACCTGAAAGAAGGCTACGACTACTTCGAGATCAGCCATCTGCCGCCGAAGATCGCGGTGTGCGATAAGCGCTATCTGGTCAACGTCGCCTTCACGGGGGATGCCAGACCCGATCCCACCGGCGCTTGCCCCGCCTATCAGCGCTTGCCGATTCCGCGCGCGCCGGCGATGCAAGAGGCTTCAGCCAAGCCCGCGCCTAAGACGCAAGCCGCGCTGGTGAAGCCGCTCGGCAGCGTGATGGGTTTGCGCTTCGGTCCGTCGAAGCCCGCTTACACCGCCTTCACGCTGGGCCCGGCCACGCCCGGTCGTTGAACCGGGAATCAGCAGCCAGAATTCTGACGCGGAGGACCTATACTCTGTCCTCCGGCTGCGAATGATCGGTTTCCGCATGCGTCAACTCTTGGCTCTGATCTTCATTGTGGTGCTGGGCGGCGCCGGCATCTACCTGCTCACGCCGGAAGGCCGCCAGCTGATCGACCGCGTGCGCATCAACATGACGCGCGCCGACAACATCGCGCGCTTCCGCGCCGGCGAGACCTTGCCTGGCACGCCGGACCTCGAGCATATCGATCAGCGGCTGGCGGCCGCGGGCGTGGAAATGGGCGTGCCGGTCTATGTCCGCATCTTCAAGCTCGAACATGAGCTGGAGATATGGGTGGAGAAGGACGGGCGCTTCGTCCGCTTCGCCACCTATCCGATCTGCCTCTGGTCCGGGCGGCTCGGGCCGAAGTTGCAGGAGGGCGATCGCCAGGCGCCGGAAGGCTTCTATACGGTCGACGCCGAGCAGCTCAATCCGAACAGCGTCATGCATCGCTCCTTCAGTCTCGGCTTCCCCAATCTGTACGACCAGGCGCATGGGCGCACCGGCTCCTTCCTCATGGTGCATGGCGGCTGCGCTTCGGTCGGCTGCTACGCCGTCACCCATCCCGTCGTCGACGAGATCTGGCGGCTGGTGACGGCGGCGCTCGACAAGGGTCAGCCGCGCTTTGCCGTGCACGCCTTCCCGTTCCGCATGACCGACGCCAATCTCAGCCTGCGCCGGGGGTCGCCCTGGGACGGCTTCTGGGCCGACCTGAAGACGGGCTACGACCTGTTCGAGCAGAGCCACATTCCGCCGGTGGTCAGCGTCTGCAATGGCCGCTACGTCTTCGCGCCGGGAACGATTGCCACCGCCAACAGCGCCGTCGAGGCGCGCTGCCCGCCGGAGGTCGCCGGCAATCCGTGAGCTTCAAGTCGGCGAGCCGGCGCGCGTAAGCCGCCGCCGGATGTCGCAGCCATCGCCATAGATAAGGCGCTAAGATAGGGATGCTGCGTAGTTTGAGTCTAAGAAGGGGGGACGTTCATGCCAGCTCGGTCTGCGCTCATGGCTTGCGTTCTTGTGCTCGGGGGTTTGTCCACAATCAGCGCCGCCCATGCCGGCGATCCCTATGGGGGACTCGGCCCTAGCGACAGCGGCTCGCAGGAGGTCGGCTCCAATCCCGTCAATGCCGCGCCGGCGCAGGAAGACGTCCAGCCCCTGCCATGGCTCCAGCAGCAAAGTCAAAACCAGCCGGATAACAGTGGCGCCTGGGACCAACAGGGCGCCGTCGACGACGGCTCCGAAACCGACGACGCGAGCGGCCACTAGCAGCGGCGTTCGCGGTTTGCGGGGCGCCTAGCCGAACGTGCCGTGGCAGTGCTTGTATTTCTTGCCCGAGCCGCACGGGCAGAGCGCGTTGCGCTGCACCTTGCCCCAGGTCGAGGGATCGGCCGGATTCACGGCCGCGGCCGTAACCGGCTTGGCTGCCGAAGCCGCCTTTGTCGCCGAAGCCGCCTTCGCTGCCGAACCCGCCTTCGATCGCCGAACCGCTCTTGCGGGCGCGCGCCTGCTTGGCGCCGCCGCGGCCGTTGCCCGATCCGCCCGCGGTCTCCAGCGCCAACTCGTCCTCGCCGGTGGTCGGGTCGAAGTGATGCGCCTCCATCGGCGGCAGCTCGGTCGCCTCGAGCGGCGGCACCTCCTCCTGCTTGGCAAGCTCGACATGGGCGAGCTGGCCGGTCACCGCCTCGCGCAAGCGCGCCAGCATGTGCTCGAACAGGGTGAAGCTCTCGCTCTTATATTCGTTCAGCGGATCGCGCTGGCCGTAGCCGCGCAGGCCGATGACCTGGCGGAGATGCTCGAGCGTGACGAGATGCTCGCGCCACAAGCCGTCGAGCGTCTGCAACAGCACCGCCCGCTCGATCTGGCGCATGATCTGCGGCCCGATATTGGCGGCCTTCTGCGCGGTCTTCTCGTCGGCGGCCTGGATCAGCCGCTCGCGGAACTCCTCTTCGCCGATACCCTCTTCCGCCGCCCAATCGGCGAGCGGGAGATCGACGTCGAAGATGTTCTTCACCGCTTCTTGCATGGTCTGGACGTCCCACTGCTCGGCGTAGGACTTCTCCGGGATGCTCGCATTGACGAGATCGTCGACCACGTGATGACGCATGTCGGCGACGGTCTCGGAGAGATCGGCGTCGGTAAGCAGCTCGCGGCGCTGCTCGAAGATCGCCTTGCGCTGATCGTTCATCACGTTGTCGTATTTGAGCAGGTTCTTGCGGATGTCGAAGTTGCGCGCCTCGACCTTGGCTTGCGCCTTTTCCAGCGCCTTGTTGATCCAGGGATGAATGATCGCCTCGTCCTCTTTCAGGCCGAGCGTTTGCAGCATGCCGTCCATGCGCTGCGAGCCGAAAATCCGCATCAGATCGTCTTCGAGCGACAGAAAGAAGCGCGAGCGGCCCGGATCGCCCTGCCGGCCCGAGCGGCCGCGCAGCTGGTTGTCGATGCGGCGGCTCTCGTGCCGCTCGGTGCCGACCACATAAAGCCCGCCGGCATCGAGCGCCGTCTGCTTCTTCTTGCCGACGTCGGCGGCGATCTCCGCCCGCCTCTTGGCGACCTTCTCCGGCGTCGGCTCCTCGCCTTTCTCGGTCTCGGCGGCGACCCAGTCGGCCAGCAGCATGTCGACATTGCCGCCGAGCTGGATATCGGTGCCGCGTCCCGCCATGTTGGTGGCGATGGTGATGGCGCCCGGCACGCCGGCTTGGGCGATGATATGCGCCTCCTGCTCGTGATAGCGCGCGTTCAGCACCTGATGCGGTACCTTCTCCTTCTTGAGCAGCTCCGACAGGATCTCCGATTTCTCGATGGAGGTGGTGCCGACCAGCATCGGCTGTTTCCGCTTCTGGGCGTCCTTGATCAGGGTAATGATGGCCCGGTATTTCTCCTGCGCCGTGCGATAGACCTCGTCGTCCTCGTCGTCGCGGATCATGTCCATGTTGGTCGGCACCTCGACCACGTCGAGGCCGTAAATGTCCATGAACTCGTCGGCTTCGGTCGAGGCCGTGCCGGTCATGCCGGCGAGCTTCTGGTAAAGCCGGAAATAGTTCTGGAAGGTGATGGTGGCGAGCGTCTGGTTCTCCGGCTGGATCGCCACATGCTCCTTGGCTTCGAGCGCCTGGTGCAAGCCTTCGGAGTAGCGCCGCCCTTGCATCATGCGGCCGGTGAACTCGTCGATGATGATCACCTCGTCGTTCTTGACGATGTAATCGCGGTCGCGCTGGAACAGCTTATGCGCGCGCAGCGCCTGCTGCACGTGATGCACCACGGTGACGTTCTCGATGTCGTAGAGCGACTCGCCCTTGAGCAGGTCGGCCTTGGTCAGAAGCTGCTCGACATGCTCGTTGCCGGCCTCGGTCAGGGTGACGATGCGGGTCTTCTCGTCGAGCTCGAAATCGCCGGCCACGAGCTGCGGAATGAACGTGTCGATGGCGATGTAGAGCTCGGAGCGGTCGTCGAGCGGGCCGGAAATGATCAGCGGCGTGCGCGCCTCGTCGATCAGGATGGAGTCGACCTCGTCGACGATGGCGAAGAAGTGGCTCCGCTGCACCATCTCCGAGGCCGCATATTTCATGTTGTCGCGCAGATAGTCGAAGCCGAACTCGTTGTTGGTGCCGTAGGTCACGTCCGCCGCGTATGCCTCGCGCCGCTGCGGGTCGGACAGGTCATGCAGGATGCAGCCGACCTTGAGTCCCAGAAACTCGTAGATGGCGCCCATCCAGGCGGCGTCGCGCTTGGCCAGATAGTCGTTGACGGTGACGACATGCACGCCCTTGCCGGCGAGCGCGTTGAGATAGACGGGGAGCGTGGCGACCAGCGTCTTGCCTTCGCCGGTCTTCATTTCGGCGATGCGGCCGTCATTCAGCACCATGCCGCCGATGAGCTGCACGTCGAAATGGCGTTGACCGATGGTGCGCTTGGCGGCTTCGCGCACGGTGGCGAAGGCCTCGGGGATCAAATCGTCGAGCGGGGTGCCGGCGCGGACCCGGGCGCGGAAGTCCTCGGTGCGCGCGCGCAGCGCCTCGTCGGAGAGGGCTACGACCTCGGGCTCGAGCGCGTTGATCTGCTCGACGATGGGCCCGTATTTCTTGAGCTTGCGGTCGTTGGCCGAACCGAAGACTTTGCTGGCGAGAGCGCCAAAGGAAAGCATGGATGTTTTAGCCTCTTGAGCGCGAGGAGATGTCTCGGGCGCGATCCCCGAAACCCTCGGAAAGCGTCGAAAAATTGCCGGGGAGCAAGCGCTCGTGAGACATAAGAGGGCCGCCTAACCTTGTCAACGCGACGGGGAGCGCGCCGCGGCGCCTAGGCGGGTTGTTGCGAGGGGGCTTCCCGCCGCAAGCGCCCGATCGCATCGAGCTCTTTCTGCAAGGACAGCTTGCTCAATTTATCGAGAGGCAGGCTCACGAAGATGCCGATGCGCTGGGTCAGCATGCGCATCGTATCGGCGAAGGCGAGATTGCGCTCGGCCTCGGTCCCTTGCGCCTTGGCCGGGTCGGGCAAGCCCCAATGCGCGGTCATCGGCTGGCCCGGCCAGATCGGGCAGACCTCGTTGGCGGCGTCGTCGCACACGGTGAAGACGAAATCGAGCTTGGGCGCGCCGGGCGCCGCGAATTCGTCCCAGGATTTCGAGCGCAGTCCGGAGACATCGTAGTTGGTCTTGCGCAGCAGGTTGAGAGCGATCGGATTGACTTTGCCGGCGGGGTGGCTGCCGGCGCTGTAGGCGCGAAACTTGCCGGCGCCGAGCCGGTTCAAGATGCATTCCGCCATCACCGAGCGCGCCGAATTGCCGGTGCAGAGGAACAGGACATTGAAGGGATTTGGGCGCTTCACCGAACTCATGGGACACCTCGCTTCTAGGCTTGGCAGCACTCTTCCGGCGCGGGGCAACAGGACGCGAGTGTCGCCTCGATCAGCCCCGCGCAGAGATCGGGCTTGCCGCGGCAGCAATCCTCCAGCAGGAACGAAAGCAGCGCGCGGGTGCCGTCGAGATCGACCGCATAGATCACCGAGCGGCTCTCTTTGCGCGAGCCGATGAGCCCGGCCCGCGACAGCGTCGCCAGATGCGAGGACATGGTGTTGTTCGGCACCGACAGCGCCCGGGCGATGTCCCCCGCCGCCATGCCCGCGGGCCCTTGCCGGACCAACAGGCGGAACACCTTGAGCCGGCTTTCTTGCGCGAGCGCGCCGAGCGCCTCGATGGCTGCTGTAATTTCCATATATCCGGAAATATCGAAATAACCGGCGAAAGTCAACAGCGGGGGCCGCCGCCTAGCAGCGCGGGTACAGAGCGTTGAGCTCGCGGCCCTTCAGCAGGATGACCTTCTGGCTCAGTCCGCCATTCCTTTTGATCCAGGTTCTGACGCTTGCCGGGTAAGCCGCATTGATGGTTTGCGTCACCTTCGCGTTGTGGAAAGTCCTTCCGCTCTGGTCGACGAGATAGGGGGCATGGAAGCCGAGCACGGCCCGCGACGTGACGCAGATCCGCTGGCGCGGGATGGTGCTGAGCACGAGCGTGCAGGCCGAGAGACACGGCCCGTCGATCACCACCCGCTCACCCGACTGCTTCACCCTGGCGAAAAAGTTGAGATAGTCGCCGACCGCGCCGCCTCCGCTCGCCAGAATGCGGACATCGGCGGCCGCCGGCAGGATCAAGCAGAGGGTTAGAGCGAGGGCGAGCGCCGCGCCGGCGACGTGAGGCGGCTTTGCCCGCAAGGGCTGATCGAGAACTGACCACGACATAGTCTTCCTTCCTCCCCCGGCCAATGATTGCCCGCAAAACACACCATTTCCAAGGCCCCGCGCAATGGGGTCGTTCGTCGCTGCGCCGCTTCGGCCGGGAGCCGAGGAACCCCTTGGCAACCTTATTCCCCGGGTCTAAAACCCGCCCCGGGGAAGCGAACCCAACCCGCTCGCCCGCTCTTCTTAAGGAGCAGAACCGGCGAGCCGAAGAAGAGGACATTCTCGTGAAAACCTGGTCAGCCCTGCTGCTCGTGGCAGCCTTCGCTGCATTCGCGCCGCGCTCCGCCTTGGCCGACGATGCCGTCATCGCGCGCGTCAACGGCGTCGAAATCAAGCAATCGGACCTCGATTATGCCGCCACCGAAATCGGCTCGCGGCTCGGCAATTACACGCCGCAGGACCGCAAGAAGGTGCTGCTGCAATATGTGATCGAGAACGAGCTGATGGCTGGCGCTGGCCAGACCGACAATCTCGACAAGACCGATACCTTTCCGGGCCGGGTGAAATATCACGAGCGCCGCGCGCTGCGCGATGCCTTCTTCGACGTCAAGATCCACGACGCGGTCAGCGAGGCCGACGCCAAGAAGATCTATGACCAGAAGATCGGCGAGGTGAAGCCGGAGCAGGAGATTCACGCCCGCCACATTCTGGTGGCGACCGAAGACGAGGCCAAGGAAATCGCCGAGCGCCTGAAGAAGGGCGAGGACTTCGCCACGCTCGCCAAGGAGAAATCGAAAGACGCCAACGCCGAGGGCGGCGATCTCGGCTGGTTCGGGCGCGGTCAGATGCTGAAGCCGTTCGAGGACGCCGCCTTCGCCCTCGATGTCGGGCAGATCTCCGAGCCGGTGCAGACGCAGTTCGGCTGGCACATCATCAAGGTCGAGGAGAAGCGCGATCAGCCGCTGCCCACCTTCGACCAGGTCAAGGAAGCCATCATCGCCCAGCTCGTGCAAGCCAAGGCGCAAGAGGTGGTCACCGGTCTGCGCGATTCCGCCAAGATCGAAGTGGTCGATCCCGAGCTCAAGAAGTCGATGGACGAAGCCGCGAGCAAGGGTGACGACGGCGGTCCGGGCGATCTGCCGGACGATACGTCGGGAGCGCCCGACGGCAACAATTGACGCCTTCGGGATGGACCGCGCTCGCTAGAGGCCGCTGTTGGGCAAGATCTCGCCGTTCGCGCCGAAGTCTGTGCCGCGCCTGCCGGCAATCGAGGGCGTGCGCATCGCCACCGCCGCCGCGGGGATTCGCTACCCAGGCCGTATCGATCTGCTGCTGGCGTTGTTCGACCCCGGCACGACGGTCGCCGGCGTTCTGACCAACTCCAAGACCGCGTCGGCGCCGGTCGATTGGTGCCGCGCGCATCTCGCGCACGGCATGGCCCGCGCGCTCGTGGTCAATTCCGGCAACGCCAATGCCTTCACCGGCAAGCGCGGCAAGCAAGCGGTGACGCTGACCGCCGAAGCCGCGGCGCGGGCCGCCGACTGCCTCGAGGCCGACGTCTATGTCGCTTCGACCGGGGTGATCGGCGAGCCGCTCGATGCCGGCAAGATCGTCAAGCAACTTGGCGGGCTGGTGCGCGAGGCCAAGGCGGACGCCTACGCCGATGCGGCGCGCGCCATCATGACCACCGACACCTTTCCCAAGCTCGCCACGCGAAAAGCGGAGATCGACGGCGTCCCCGTCACCATCAACGGCATCGCCAAGGGCGCGGGCATGATCGCGCCCGACATGGCGACCTTGCTCGTCTTTCTCTTCACCGACGCGGCGATCGAGCCGCGGGCGCTGCGCGCTTCGCTCGACCCCGGCGTGGACAACACCTTCAACGCCGTCACCATCGACGGCGACACCTCGACCAGCGACACCTTGCTGATCTTCGCCACCGGCCGCGCCACGTCGCGCGGTGCGCCGCGCATCGTCGATTGGGACGACCTCAGGCTGGCGGGTTTCCGCTTGGCGCTTGCCGAAGTGATGCACGATCTCGCGCTTCAGGTCGTCAAGGACGGCGAAGGGTTGACCAAATTCGTCAGCGTGAAAGTGACCGGGGCCGAGTCGAAGCGGGCCGCGCGCGTCATCGCCAAATCGATCGCCAACTCGCCCCTGGTCAAGACGGCCATCGCCGGCGAGGACCCGAATTGGGGGCGCATCGTCGCCGCCGTCGGCAAGGCGGGCGAGGCGGCCGACCGCGACCGGCTGGCGATCTGGTTCGGCGATATTCTTGTCGCCAAGGATGGCGAAGTCGCTCCGAGCTATGCCGAGAAGGATGGCGCGGCCTACATGCAGGGGCCGGAGATCGCCATTACCGTCGATGTCGGCGTGGGTAAGGAAGCGGCAACCATATGGACCTGCGACCTCACCAAAGACTATATCGCCATCAATGCCGACTACCGGTCCTGAGTCGGGTATTTAGACAAAACTGCATTAACCTCCGGATGCCAGTATGCGCGAGGGCTCGAAGCGCCCGATCGTTATCGTCGCGGCCTGCGCACTGCTCGATGAGACGGGCGCCGTGCTGATCGCCAAACGCCCGCCAGGGCGGCCGCTCGCCGGCCTGTGGGAGTTTCCCGGAGGCAAGATCGAGCCGGGAGAAGAGCCGGAGGAAGCCTTGATCCGCGAGCTGCACGAGGAGCTTGGCATCGAGATCGAGAAGCGCGACCTGACGCCGCTCACCTTCGCGAGCTACGCTTATCCCGATTTCCACCTGCTGATGCCGGTCTATCTCTGCCGCCGCTGGCGGGGAGACGTGGCCGCACATGAAGGCCAACAGCTTCTCTGGGTGAAGCCCGACACGCTGCACCGTCTACGACATGCCGCCGGCCGACGAGCCGCTCAAGATCGCCTTTCGCGATCTGTTGTGAGTTTGGGGAGGACCATGGGCCACACACCTTCGATGGAACCGACCCGGCTGGCGATGCGCCTTTCGGTCGCCGTCCGGCGCTTCGCTGCCGACTGCTCTGGCGCCACGGCCATCGAATACGGGATCTTGACCCTCATCGCCATCGCCATCATGGCGGTGGTCAGCCAGATCGGCGGCTCGGTCAGCGGCATGTTCGACATGCTGAAGGGCGCCTTCAACTAGGGCTTTGGCTTGGCGGGAAATGCCGCCTTGTCGCCGGCGGGCTGCTCGGTCGTGCCGAGCGCATCGGCGAGACGCTGCGCGGCGCTCCCCGGCTTGAGCGGCTGCTGCTGGCTCGCATCGGGTCCCCAACCGCTGAGATAGACGATCTCGAAGGAGGCGCTCACCCGCCCGTCGGGGCTCGCGTGGCGCTCGCGATAGATCGCTTCGGCCCGCTCGAGCGTCTTGCGCGAGAGCGGCGCCCGGCTTCGCGCCAGCAGCACGTTGCCGCCGCCCAGCGCGCGCACCTCGCGCATCAATTCGCGTGGGCTGGCATAGAGCACCGTCAAGGTCTCTGCATCGGCGACCGGGAGCGCGAAGCCCGCGCGCTGCAGCAGCGCCCCGTACTCGCGCACATCGCCGAACGGCGCGACGCGTGGGCTTGCCCCGCCTTCGATCTCGGCCTCGGCCTCGAGCAGCGCCTGGCGCAGCTCCGACAAGGCGCGGGCGCCGAGCAGCGCCGCCATGAACAAGCCGTCGGGATGCAGCGCGTGTCTGATCTGGATGAGCGCGCCGGGAAGATCGTTGACCCGGTGCAGCGCCAAGCCGGAGACGATCAGATTGAAGCTGGGCGCCTTGAACGGCAGCAGGTCCTCGTCGCAGACGAGCGACGGGCGCGGGCACAGCGCGGCGAATTCGAACACGCTCTCGGCAAAGATCATCGCGCCGACCGATGGGAGCTCCGCCACGCTCCGGCCGAGCAGCCCATGATAGGCGCCAAGGTCGAGCGCGAGCGGGAAGGGGCGCAGCATCAGCTCGACTCGCTCCGTGATCTCGCGGGCGACATTGGCGAGCAAGAATTCGTGCGCCTCGATCTCCGGTGCAAACCGCGCGCGCCGGGCGCGGAGCAGCTTGCGGTCGAACAATAGCCGCTCGTCGCTCATCAGCGGGTCCCTGCGGGCGCTTTCCGGATGGGGGCCATGCGTCCTATCATAGCGGTTATGCCGACCGGCGAAGCAGAGCTGGGGCTTGAGGATCCGGCCCCTTCGCGCGCAAGGGGCCCCGGCATCGTGCGGCCCACGCTCGGCCGGCTCGCCGATCTGCTTTTGCCGCCGGTCTGCGTCGCCTGCCGCGCGCGCATCGGCAGCCACGGGCTGTTGTGCGGTGCCTGCTTCGCCAGGATCGACTTCATCGCGCCTCCCATTTGCGCGCGGCTCGGCGTTCCGTTGCCGTATGACGCGGGCGAGGGCGCGCTTTCGGCGGCGGCGATCGCCACGCCGCCAGTCTACGACCGCGCGCGGGCCGCGGCGCGCTATTCGGAGACCATGCGCGAGCTTATCCAGAGCTTCAAATATCGCGACCGGCAGGAGGGCCTGGCCTTGTTCGCCCGCTGGCTCAGGCAGGCCGGCGCCGAGTTGCTGGAGGATGCCGATCTCATCGTGCCGGTCCCGCTCTATCCCGCCCGGCTGTGGTGGCGGCGCTTCAACCAGTCGGCCATGCTGGCGCAAGCGCTGGGACGGCTCGCCGGCGTCGAGGTCGATTGCTTCGTGCTGAGGCGGGTGAAGCGAACGGCAAGCCAGGTCGGGCTTAGCGCCGATCAGCGGCGCCGCAACGTCGCCGGTGCGTTCAAGGTCGACAAGGCGCGCGCTGGCCGAATTAGGGGTAAAAAGGTCGTGGTGATCGACGACGTGATCACCACCGGAGCGACCGCCGAGGCCTGCGCCCGGGCGCTGAAGCGGGCGCGCGCCGCCCGCGTCGACGTGTTGGCGCTGGCGCGTGCCGTCGAGCCCACCGCCTTCCTGCTCTAGAAACCTCGTCATGCCCCGACTTGATCCGGGCATCCATGCCGTTAAGTTTCAGCGAGGCGAGCTTCGATGGAATGGATTGCCGGGTAAAGCCCGGGTAATGGCGCCTCCATGCTCAACGAGACTCTTGCGTTGAGCCCGTTCGCGGCCCAGTTATTTGGGCATGACGCGCATCCTCCTCTACACCACCCAGTTTTGCGGCTATTGCCGCGCGGCGAAGCGGCTCCTGCAAGACAAGGGCCTCGACTTCGAGGAGATCGATGTCGGCTTCGATGCCGACAAGCGCGCCGAGATGATCGAGCGGGCGATGGGCCTGCGCACCGTGCCGCAGATCTTCATCCACGGGCGCCATGTGGGCGGCTATGAGGAGCTGGCCGAGCTCGAGCGCGAGGGCAAGCTCGATGGGTGGCTTGCCAACGCGCCCGAGGCGCTGCTGCCTGAGGCAGTCGCGGACGCGGACCCGACATGACCGGCTCGCCCGACAGGCGCTTTCGTGCCGCGCTGGTGCAGCTCCGTTCGAGCCGCTCGGTTGACGCCAATCTGGAGGCGGCCGAGACGCTGATCCGGCGCGCGGCCCAAGGCGGCGCCGTCTATGTGCAGACGCCGGAGAACACCGCGCTGATGGAGCTCAAGCCGGAGCTCGCGCTGCAACTGGCGCAGACGGAAGACGCAAGCGCCGCTCTCTCGCGGTTTCGCGCGCTGGCCCGCGAGCTCGGCATCTTCCTGCATATCGGCTCGCTCGCCATCAAGCTCGATGCAAAGCGCATGGCCAATCGCTCCTATCTGATCGACCCTGAGGGCGAGATCGCCGCGCGTTACGACAAGCTGCATATGTTCGATGTCGATCTGGCCGGCGGGGAGAGCCACCGCGAGTCCTCGCATTGCCGTCCCGGCGGCAAGGCCGTCGTTGTCGATCTTCCGTTCGGCCGGCTCGGCCTCTCCATCTGTTACGACCTTCGCTTCCCGCAGCTCTACCGGGCGCTCGCCACCGCGGGAGCGGAATTCATCGCCATCCCCGCCGCCTTCACCAAGCAGACCGGCGAGGCCCATTGGCATGTGTTGATCCGCGCCCGCGCCATCGAGACCGGCGCCTTCGTGCTCGCCGCCACGCAAGGCGGCCTGCACGAGAACGGGCGGGCGACCTTCGGCCACAGCCTGATCGTCTCGCCTTGGGGCGAGGTGCTGGCCGAGGCGGGCGAAGCACCCGGCGTGATTTTTGCCGAGATCGATCCTGCGGCATCCGCCGAAGCCCGCGCGCGCATCCCCGCGCTCAAGCATGGCCGCGAATTCGAGATCGAGATCGCCGGCGCCGGGCCGCAGACCGAGCGGCGGGAGGCGTCATGATCCGCTTCGCGCTCACCTGCGATCATGGTCACGCGTTCGACGCCTGGTTCGGCTCGGGCGACAGCTATGACGAGCAGATCGAAGCGCACGCGGTGAGCTGTCCGTGTTGCGGCAGTGCCGCGGTGAAGAAGGCGCCGATGGCCCCGGCCGTTCGCCGCAGCCGGCCCGCGCCGCCCGAGTCGGTTGCCGCCGGCGACCGCAAGAAGACCTACGCCGTCCTCAAGGATCTGCGCGCGCATCTGGAAGCCAATGCCGAACATGTCGGCCGTGCCTTCCCGGAGGAGGCGCGCAAGCTGCATTATGGCGAGCGCGCGGCGGGCAGCATCTATGGCGAGGCGAGCCTGGAGGAGGCCAAGGCGCTGCACGAGGAGGGGATCCCCGCCGTGCCGCTCCCGCCGCTGCCGGAGGACCACAACTGATGCATGTGGGTCACATCCAGGCTGATGCATGCACGTCACACTCGCGCGGTAACCTCTTGTTTGGGCCATTGCATGTAGAAATTGGCTTGGGATGCCCTGGTAATGCCTCGAAGGACTCCTATTTATGAGGCTGCCGGGCGTTGGTTTCTGCGCAACCAGGGTTTTAAACATGCGCCTCTTAATGTCTTCTCCGACCTTCCGTAGCCTGCTCGCCGTGCCGTTTTTGGCGGCAATGTTGGCCTTTCCCGCCAGTGCCGAGACCAATCCCGAAGCCGCCGCGCCTAAGGCTGAAGCCGGCGCCGAAGCGGCCAAGGCCGATTCGAACTCCGCGCCGGTGGATCCCAATGCGCCGCCGGCCGAGCCAAACGCGGTCGACACCGGTGCTGCCGCCGCCCCGGCCCCGGAGAAGCCCAAGTCCACGGTGCTCATCAACATCGACAAGTCGTCCCAGGAGATGACCGTCTTCGTCGATGGCGTGGAGACATATTCTTGGCCGGTGTCAACGGGCCGGCCGGAATATGCAACGCCGTCAGGCAACTACAAGCCCACGTCGATGAACGAGATGTGGTACAGCAAGCAGTGGGATAACTCCCCCATGCCCCATTCCATTTTCTTCATGAAAGATGGTCATGCCATCCATGGCACCCATGAAGTGAAGAATCTCGGCAAGGCCGCCTCGCACGGCTGTGTGCGGCTTTCGCCGGCAAATGCCACGACACTGTTCATGCTGGTGAAGGAGACCGGTATGGAGAACGTCGATGTCGTGCTGACCGGCACCACGCCCGGCGGCGAATATCCGGGGGTCGCAAGCCGCGGCAAGCAGCCCGGAGGCTACGCCTACGCCGTGCCGCCATGGTTCGATGGCGGCCAATATCAGTATCAGCCGCAGCCGCAACGGCGTCGCGGACTGTTCGGCCGTCGCTGGTTCCAGCAGCAGCAGGGTTATGATCCCCCGCGCGGCAATTACTATTATCCGCCGCGTGGCCTTTCCCCGCGAGGCTATTGAGGCTCAAGCCCTCGTCGCCGTGGCGAAATAGTTCACGTCTTTGTCGGAAGAGAGCCGCCAGTCGTCGCCGAGCGGGTGGTAGACCATGCCCGTCATGTCGCCGACGCTGAGCCCCGCGGCTCTTAGCGCCGAGCCCAGCTCCTCCGGCGTGACGAAGCGCTCCCATTGATGCGTGCCGGCCGGCAGCCAGCGCAGGATCAACTCGGCGCCGATGATCGCCAGGGCGTACGCCTTGAAGGTCCGGTTGAGCGTCGACAGGATCATCACGCCCCCCGGCTTGACCAAGGGCGCGACCGCCTTGAGGAAGGCCGGTACGTCAGGCACGTGCTCCACCACCTCGAGCAGCAGCACGGCATCGAACTCTGCCCCCGACGCGGCAACCGCTTCCGCGGTTTCGGCGCGATAGGCGATGGCGAGGCCGGCACCTTCGGCATGGGCCTTGGCGGCTTCGATATTCTCCTCTGCCGGGTCGATGCCGGTCACCTCGGCGCCGAGCCGGGTCAGGGGCTCGGCCACCAGCCCGCCGCCGCAACCGATGTCCAGCACCGACAGGCCCTTCAGGCTCGCCGCCGCCTTCTTGTCGCGGCCGAATTTCCGGCAGAGCTGGTCGCGGATGTAGGTGAGCCTGGTCGGGTTGATGCGATGCAGCGGCTTGAACGGACCCGCAGCGTCCCACCATTCGCCGGAGAGCTTGGCGAAGCGGGCCACCTCGTCGGCGTCGAGCGTCCTGTTCCGAGCCTCGGCCATGACGATCAAAGGGCCCTCGGGCGCATCCCCTGTCAAGCGGACAGGCGCAGAGCCATGTTGCGGGCAGGGGCCTCAATCAGTATGAAAGACCCGGATTTGCCGGCCGGCCCAAACAGGGCCGGCCCTCTTCGTGTTTGGGGCCTTTTTCAGCCCCGCATCTGGACCAGGCCATGGCGCTTTTGGTGCTCAAATTCGGCGGCACGTCGGTCGCCGATATCGACCGGATCCGCAACGTCGCCGCGCATGTGAAGCGCGAGGCCGACGCCGGCCACGCCATCGCCGTGGTGGTCTCGGCCATGGCCGGCCAGACCAACCAGCTCGTGGCCTGGGTCGAGCAGGCCTGGGGCTACAAGGAGCGGCAGAAAAACAACGGCGGCCCGGCCTCGGCGCACTATGACGAGCGCGAATACGACGCCGTGGTGTCCTCGGGCGAGCAGGTCACCTCGGGGCTGCTTGCGCTCGTGCTGCAATCCCTGGGGATCAAGGCGCGCTCCTGGCAGGGCTGGCAGATTCCGCTGCACACCGATTCAGCCCATCGCGCCGCCCGCATCACCGGGGTCGACGTCGATGAGCTGAAGGCGCGGATGATGGCCGGAGAGGTCGCCGTGATCGCCGGCTTCCAGGGCATCGCCCCCGGCAACCGCATTTCGACGCTTGGGCGCGGCGGCTCCGACACCAGCGCCGTCGCGCTCGCCTCGGCTTTGGCTGCCGAACGCTGCGACATCTATACCGATGTCGACGGCGTCTACACCACCGACCCGCGCGTGGTGCCCAAGGCCCACCGTCTCGACAAATCTCTTATGAAGAAATGCTAGAAATGGCCTCGCAAGGGGCCAAGGTGCTGCAAACGCGCTCGGTCGAGCTCGCCATGCAGCGCGGCGTCCGCGTGCTGGTGCGCTCGAGCTTCGATCCGCCGGATCTCGGCGGCCTGCCGACCGACGCGGCGGAACAGCTTGGAACACTCGTTTGCCATGAGGATGAGATCGTGGAGCAGAATGTCGTCAGTGGAATTGCCTATGCGCGTGACGAAGCCAAGGTGACGCTGCTCAAGGTCGCCGACAAGCCGGGCGTGGCGGCGCAAGTGTTCGGGCCGCTGGCCAGCGCCAATATCAATGTCGATATGATCGTGCAGAACGTCTCCGAGGACGGCCGCTATACCGATCTCACCTTCACGGTGCAGAGCGCGGATCTTGACCGGGCACTGGAAGTCTTGCGCAACGCCAAGGAAAACATCGGTTATTTGGACTTGCGCGGCTCTACCGACATCGCCAAGGTGTCGGCGATCGGCGTCGGCATGCGAAGCCACGCCGGCGTTGCCGCGCAAATGTTCAGCGCGCTTGCCGAAAAGGGCATCAATATCGAGGCGATCTCCACATCCGAGATCAAAATCAGCGTATTGATCGACGCGGCCTATGCCGAGCTTGCGGTGCGCACCTTGCATTCCTTGTTCGGATTGGACAGCCGCTAGAGCATGATCGGGAAAAGTGGCAGCCGGTTTTCCGATAAGATCGTGCTCGAAAGGTCTTACAGCGGCATTAGCCTTGCTGATGACGCTCTAAGGGAATTTGGCGGACAGCCTTAAGCTTGCTGGCAATGCTTGGTCCGCCGCTCCGCCGGCCGGCGAGGACTTGTGATTGATGCCCGTCACTGTTGGCGCCCCGAGACAATTGCTGCGACGCTTGCGCGAGGTGATGGCCGAGCGCGAGACCGCCCAAGTTCGCCTCGACAAGGTGGTGGTGCTGATCGCCTCGAATATGGTGGCCGAAGTGTGCTCGCTCTATTTGCAGCGCCGCGACGGCTCGTTCGAGCTGTTCGCCACCGAAGGCCTCAACCGCGAGGCCGTCCACAATACGCATTTGAAGCCGGGTGAGGGTCTGGTCGGCTTGATCGCGCAACAGGCCGAGCCGTTGCAGTTCCCCGACGCGCAGCATCATCCCGCCTTCTCCTACCGGCCGGAGACGGGCGAGGAAATCTATCACTCCTTCGTCGGCGTGCCGATTCTGCGCGGCGGCCACACAATCGGCGTGCTCACGGTGCAGAACCGCACCAAGCGTCAATATAGCGACGAGGAGGTCGAAGCGCTGCAGACCACAGCCATGGTGCTTGCCGAGATGATCGCCTCGGGAGGACTTGTGAGCGACGTCGTCAGCGCCGAAACCCGCCGCGATCTTGCCATGCGGTTTGGCGGCCTTCCCATCTCGGAAGGCGTGGCGCTCGGCCATGTCGTGCTGCATGAGCCGCGCATCGTCGTCACCCGGCTGATCGCCGAGGATATCGAGCTCGAGCGGCGCCGCCTCGCCCAGGCCATCGAGGATCTGACCGGGTCGATCGACAACATGATGGAGCGCGGCGATTTGGCGCGCGCCGGCGAGCACCGCGAGGTGCTCGAGGCTTTCCGCATGTTCGCCCACGATCACGGCTGGCGGCGGCGGCTCGACGAGGCGCTGATCACCGGCCTGACCGCCGAGGCTGCGGTGCAGCGGGTGCGCAACGACACCCGCGCGCGCATGTTGCGCATGCCGGATCAGCATTCGCGCGACCGGCTGCACGATATCGACGACCTGTCCAACCGCCTGCTGCGCCTGCTGTCGGGCGGCGTGGGCACGGCCGCGACGGGAAGCCTGCCGCAAGACGCCATCGTCATCGCCCGCACCATGGGCCCCGCCGAGTTGCTCGATTACGACCGGCAGCGCCTGCGCGGCTTGGTGCTGGAGGAGGGGGGTGCCGCCAGCCATGTCGCCATCGTGGCGCGCGCGCTCGGCATCGCCGCGCTGACGCAAGTGAAGGGCGTGCTCGAGTTGGTCGAGCCGGGCGATGCCGCGATCGTCGACGCCGAGGGAGGCGAGCTGCATGTGCGGCCGACGCAGGAGGTGGTGTCGGCCTATTCCGACAAGGTCCGCTTCAGGGCGCGGCGTCAGGCGCAATACGCGGCCTTGCGCACCGTGCCGTCGGTGACGCTCGACAACGAGCGGGTGTCCTTGAACATCAATGCCGGCCTCCTGTTCGACCTGCCGCATCTCGATCAGTCGGGCGCCGACGGTATCGGCCTGTTCCGCACCGAGCTGCAATTCATGATCTCGGCCACCTTCCCGCGGCTCGAGCAGCAGACCCGGCTCTACAAGGCGATCCTCGACGCGGCGGGCGACCGGCCTGTGGTGTTCCGCTCGCTCGACGTTGGCGGCGACAAGGTGCTGCCGTATTTCCGCGCGGCCCAGGAGGAGAACCCGGCCCTCGGCTGGCGCGCGATCCGCATGGCGCTCGACCGGCCGGCGCTGTTCCGCACCCAGATCAGGGCGCTGCTCCGGGCCGCGGCCGGCCGCGAGCTCAGGATCATGCTGCCGATGATCGCCGATGTGTCGGAATTCATCGCCGCGCGCGCGCTGATCGAGCGCGAAGTCATGATTCTCAAGCGGCATGGCCGGCCCGAGCCTAAGAAGCTGATGGTCGGGGCCATGATCGAGGTGCCGGCGCTGCTTTGGCAGCTCGACGCCGTGCTGCCTCTGGCCGACTTCGCCTCGGTCGGCTCGAACGACTTGATGCAATTCCTGTTCGCCGCCGACCGCGGCAATATGCGCGTGTCGGAGCGCTTCGACGCGCTCAATCCCGCGGGGCTCAAGGCGCTCAAGCTGATCGCCGATGCCGCCAACCGGCACGAGGTGCCGCTGACCTTGTGCGGCGAGATGGCGGGCAAGCCGCTCGAAGCCATGACGCTGGTCGGGCTTGGTTTCCGGTCGATTTCCATGGCGCCGGCCTCGGTCGGGCCGGTCAAGGCCATGGTGCTGTCGCTCGATGCCGGCAATCTGGCGCGCAGGCTGGACGAGCTGCTCGACTCCAGGAATACCTCGTTGCGCGAGGATTTGAAGCGTTTCGCGGCCGAACAAGGCGTGCAGATCTAGCGTTTATCCAGATGACAAAGCTCCACCCGCCGGCCCAATATGCTAGTCTCGCTTTAACTTGCAAACTCGACGCCGTTCAGCTTGTGTTAGCGGAGACCAACTGGACATGGTACCGGCCTTGCGATGCCGCCCGAGCCGCGCCAAGTGCCGCTAAGCCCACACCCGGACGCCGCAAGACGGCGGCTGCATATTCACGGGATACAAGAAATGCCAGCCGGCTATGACGCTGAGGTGGCGGAGCTGTTTCGAGACCTGAGGGCCGCGACCGCTCTGTCCGAAATGGACCTCGCCGCGAGACTCGGCACGCGTGCCGATGTCGTGCAGGCGCTCGAGCAGGGCGCGCTTTATGCGCTGCCGCCTTGGGCCGAGACCTGCCGGGTGGTGAACGCCTATGGCGCGTTGCTCAATCTCGATGTGCGGCCGCTGCTCAGGCGCATCTATGCGCAGCTCGAGGCGGGGATCGTCGAGTTGCAGCCGAAACCGATGCCCGACGTGCCGATGATGACGCCGCCCGCGGAGCCGCAGGATTATTCCTTTGCGCCGTCCAATGCCGGGGGCTCGTCGGCGCCCAACCCGCTCGACATTCCCTGGCCGCCGCCGGGCCAGCAGGTGCCGTCGCCGCGCAATGCCTGGCCTAACGGGCCGACCGCGCCTTCGCCGCAGCCGCAAGCGCCCTGGCAGAACGCGCAGCCGCAGCCGCAAGCGCCGTGGCCGAACCCGCACCAGCCGCAATACCAGCCGCAAGCCCGGCCCGGCAGCCAACCAGCGCCGCAGGCCCCGCGGCCAAATCCGCAGCCGCAGCCGCAGCGGCAAGCCCAACCTCAGGGGCAGCCGCAAGGCCAGCCTCAGCGGCCGCCGCAGCCCCGCGCGCCGCAGCCGCAAGCGCAAGGGCAAGCCCGGCCGCAACCGATGCCGCCACGCCCGGCGCCGCCGCCCGAGCCACACCCGCTCGATGCCGATTTCGGGGAACCGGTTCCGCTTGAGCCAACGCCCGAGCCGGCGAAGCCCAAACGCCGCCGTCCGGCGCTGCTCAAATGGGGTCTCGGCGCGCTGGTGATCTCGATCGTGGCGTTTGGGCTGTGGATGGCGCTCACCCACGCTCCGGGGCCGGCAGGCATTACCGGCGGGCAAAGCGGCGCGGTCGATCCCGACGATCCGCGGAGCCGCAAGGCCGACCGGTTGCCCAGCCCTCCGGGCGGCTAGCGACATCCTCTAAACCCGCATGACGACGATTCCCGCCGATAAGCTCGACAAGCTCGTCAACCGTTGGCAGACGGTGCAAGGCACGCTTGCCGCCGGCGCCGATCAGGAGAGCTATGTGCGTCTCTCTCGCGAGTTCGCCGAGCTCGACCCGATCGTCGCCACCATCACCGAGCTCAGGCGCGCCACGCATGAGCGCGACGATCTGCAACAGCTGATCGACGATCCGGCCGCCGACGCCGAGATGGCCGCGCTCGCGGAAGCCGAGCTGGAAGCGCTCGGCCCCAAGATCGAGGAGCTTGAGCGGCAGCTGAAAGTGCAGCTCCTGCCGAAGGATGAAGCCGACGAGAAGAGCGCCATTCTCGAGCTCCGCGCCGGCACCGGCGGCGAGGAGGCGGCTCTGTTCGCCGGCGACCTGTTCCGCATGTATCAGCGCTACGCCGACCGGCATGGCTGGAAGGTGGTTGTGTTGTCGGCGAGCGAGTCCGCCACCGGCGGCTACAGGGAAGTCATCGCCAATATCACCGGCAAGGGCGTGTTCGCGCGGCTGAAATTCGAGTCCGGCGTGCATCGCGTGCAGCGCGTGCCGGAGACCGAGGCGCAAGGGCGTATCCACACCTCCGCGGCGACGGTCGCCGTGCTGCCCGAGGCCGAGGAGGTCGACATCAAGATCGAAGACAAGGACCTGCGCATCGACGTGTTCCGCGCCAGCGGCCCCGGCGGTCAGTCGGTCAACACCACCGACAGCGCGGTCAGGATCACGCACATGCCGTCGGGGCTGGTGGTCAGCCAGCAGGACGAGAAGTCGCAGCATAAGAACAAGGCCAAGGCGATGAAGGTACTGCGCGCGCGGCTCTATGACTTGGAGCGCGCCAAGCTCGATGCGGCGCGGGCGCAGGACCGCAAGAGCCAGATCGGCACCGGCGACCGCTCCGAGCGCATCCGCACCTACAATTACCCGCAAGGCCGCGTCACCGATCATCGCATCGGCTTCACCACGCATCAGCTCCCTTATGTGCTCGAGGGCGGGGAGGCGCTGGACGAGATCATCGACGCGCTGATCACCGAGCACCAGACCTCCCAGCTCTCGGCCATGCAGGAAGAGGCGAATGCCTGAGCCGCTGACCTTGAGCCAAGCCTTCGTCGCGGCGGCGTCCAGCTTGCGCCACGCCGGCATCGACACGCCCGAGCTCGATGCGCGGCTTTTGCTCTGTCATGCCGCTGCGCTCAGCCACGAGGCTTACATCGCCCGCGCCCGCGAGGCGCTCGATCCCGCGGCCGCCGCACGGCTTGACGCGGCCATCGCCCGGCGCCTCGAGCATGAGCCGGTGGCGCGCATCGTGGGGACCCGCGAGTTCTACGGCCGGTCCTTCGGCGTCGACCCCTCTGTGCTCGACCCGCGTGCCGACACCGAGACGCTGATCGAGGCGGCTCTCGCCATCGTCGATCGGCAGGGTTGGCGCGCGCGGCCGCTCAGGCTGCTCGATCTCGGCACCGGCTCGGGCTGCATCCTCCTCACCCTGCTCGCGGAGCTGTCCTGCGCGCAAGGCATCGGCACCGACATCAGCCCCGCCGCGCTCGCTTGCGCCGCCGCCAACGCCAGCCGGCTTGGCGTCGCTGCTCGCGCCGGCTTCATCGCCGCCAATTGGCTCAATGCCGCCTCCGGCCGATTCGACCTCATCCTCGCCAACCCGCCTTACATCGCCTCAGGCGAGATCGCCGGGCTCGCCGCCGATGTGGTGGGCTACGACCCGCGCATTGCGCTTGACGGCGGCCCTGACGGGCTCGAGGCGTACCGGGAGATCGCCGCCCGGGCGGGCGGGGCGCTCGCCGAGCAAGGGCGGCTCCTCCTGGAAATCGGCCAAACGCAAGCAGATGCCGTGGCCGAAATGCTGCGCGCAGCGGGGCTGAAGCCCCAGGCCATCGGGCAGGATTTGGCCGGAAGGCCGCGCGTGGTTGTGGCAGGGTGGTGACAGGCGACGCTCTATCCACAGCGTCGCACGGCAAAAAAACGCTTGGAAAACCGCGATGTTCGGGTTAGGTTCACTGCAAGACAGGACTATTCGGCCATTGGCGCTGGGCAAGCGCGCGGCCGGTTGCAACGGCAACAAGAGCGGATTCTCGCGACTCTCGATAGAAGGGCTTTCGGGCCTCTCGTGATGTCCAAGGGACGCTCAACCGCCCATCAGGCTGAGGTTGGCTGGCGCTAGCTCGAAGACTTTGGACGCTAAGCGCCGGAGTGAACAACTCATAACAAGGCAAAAAAAAGCGCGTAGGACGACTGCACGGCCGATCCCGTATTCCGGGCGCGAAGAGCGTGGTGGAGGGCGAGACCGTGGCTAAACCAGGTGGCTAAACCAGTAAGTAACCAGGGAAGGATGCGGGGGCTAACCCCCGCCTAGCAGGTGACCAGACGGAAATGAGGCAAGGACAACAGAATTGCAGGGGCCGCGGCCGCGGAGGCCGCAAGCCCCAGAATCCATTGGCGCGGAACTATGAGTCGAACGGGCCCGACGTGAAGATCAGGGG
>CAVZLT010000009.1:0-108671 GCA_963776235.1 uncultured Alphaproteobacteria bacterium | reverse complement strand
TCCTTCCTTGCCGCGAACCCGCCTGAGCTTGCCGCCGAGCGCGAGCTGCATGCCTCGCTGCTGGAGCTGATCGCCAAGTGCTTGCGATCCAACTCGCTTGCCGCCGAGGAGGATGAGTTTTTGCCGGAAGGCCTGCCCGCATGCCGGCTGCGTTGGATGGATTTGAACTGACGCCCGGCCCGGCTGATTTGTGTCTGCGTCGTGCGACCCATGGCATTTGCGCGCGCCGCCTATGGGTGCTATCTGAACTTTAGGTGGGCCGCCTGGGCGCTGGATGGCCAGCATTTTCGCACTTTTGGGGGGAGTTAGCCTCGTCATGAGGGACAGCGTCGCCGTCAAGCATTCGGCCGAGCCGATTTCAGCCAAGGATATCGTTCGCAGCTTCATCCAGAGCATCGATACCGCCAAGCGCTCCGAGCAGCCTTATCGCCACTGGACGCTCGCCGCTTGTTTGCCGTCCGATGCCGTCGAGGACATTCTCGCGCTGCCCTTCGACCCGCCTTCGCTCGACGGCGTGTCAGGCAAGCGCGAGCTGCATAACAACACCCGCAAATATTTCGATGTCGAGAACCGCGCGCTCTTCCCCGTCTGCGAAGCGGTCGCGCAGGCTTTCCAGGACAAGCGGGTCACCAGCCATATCGAAAAAACGTTCGTCACCGACCTCAAGGGCACCTATCTGCGCATCGAATTCGCGCAAGACATCGACGGCTTCTGGCTCGAGCCGCACAGCGATTTAGGCGTCAAGCTTTTCACCATGCTGCTCTATCTGTCGAAGGACCCGAGCCACAAGGATCTCGGCACCGATATCTACGACGCCAACAAGCAGCGCGTCGGCCGCTCGCCCTTCGCGCCCAACGCCGCCATGATCTTCGTGCCGGCGGACAACACGTTTCACGGCTTCGAGAAGCGCCCGATCAAGGGCGTGCGCACCTCGCTGATCATCAACTACGTCACCAATGAGTGGCGCGCGCGCGAGCAGCTTGCCTTTCCCGAAACGCCACTCGCCTAGGCTTTTCCGCGCACCGGGGTAGCCCTGGATTCCGGCTTGCGCCGGAATGACGAAGCCGGTGAGATTGCCCATGAGCAAAGTCGCGTGGATCGGGCTCGGCACCATGGGCTTTACCATGGCCGGTCATCTCAAGACGCGTGGCGGCCACGCGGTGACGGTGTTCAATCGCACCCGCGCCAAGGCCGATGCCTGGGTCGCTAAGTTTGGTGGAAACTCGGCACCCTCCCCGGCCGAGGCCGCGGACGGGGCTGACTTCGTCTTTAGCTGCGTCGGCAATGACGACGACCTTCGCGCGGTGACGCTGGGGCAAGACGGCGCGTTCCAGGCGCTTCGGCGCGGCGCCGTGTTCATCGACCACACCACGGCCTCCGCCATCATCGCCCGCGAGCTGCATGCGGCAGCCAAGGAGCGCGGCGCCGGCGCGCTCGACGCGCCGGTCTCGGGCGGGCAATCCGGCGCCGAGAACGGCACACTCACCGTGATGGTCGGCGGCGAGGCCGCGGATTTCAACGACGCCAAGCCGGTGATCGAGGCCTATGCCCGCGCCGTCAATCTGATCGGGGCGACGGGATCGGGCCAGCTCACCAAGATGGTCAATCAGATCTGCATCGGCGGCCTGATCGAGGCGCTCGCCGAGGCGCTGCATTTTGCCAAAGCCGCCGGCCTCGATGTCGAGAAAGTGGTCGAGACCATCTCCAAAGGCGCGGCCCAGTCCTGGCAGATGGACAATCGCTGGAAGACGATGCTCGACTGCAAATTCGATTTCGGTTTCGCCGTCGACTGGGTGCGCAAGGATTTCGCGCTGGTGTTCGAGGAGGCGCGCGCGAATGGCGCCGAACTCCCCGTGACGGCGCTCGTCGACCAGTTCTATGCCGAGATCCAGGCGATGGGCGGCGGCCGCTGGGACACCTCGAGCCTGATCGCCCGCCTCGATCGCAAATAGCTTCGCCGACAAAAAAGCCCTTACCGGAACCGGTGAGGGGTAAGTCTTGGGAGGAAAACGAGAGAGGCTAGACCCGGCGCTCTTCCATCGCGTAGTCGAGTGGCAGCGACGTGGTGAACTTGATCTGCTCCATGGCAAAGGACGAGCTCACGTCGGACAGCTCGATCTTGCTGATCAGCTTCTTGTAGAAGGCATCGTAACGCTCGATGTCCGGCACCACCACGCGCAACAGATAATCGACCTGCCCGCTCATGCGGTAGAACTCGACCACTTCGGGGAAATCCTGCAATGCCACGTGGAAGCGCTCGAGCCAATCTTGCGTGTGATGGCTGGTGGTGATGGAGACGAACACGGTCACCCCGACATTGACCTTCTTGGGGTCGAGCAGAGCGACGCGACGCTGGATCACGCCAAGCTCCTCGAGCTTCTGGATGCGGCGCCAGCACGGCGTGGTGGAGAGCCCGATCTGCTTGCCGATCTCGGCCACCGGCAGGGTGCAATCCTTCTGCAGGATGTCGAGAATTTTTCTGTCCATACGATCCAGCATGGCCGACCTTATGATATTTTTTCGCGATTCCAGCACAATACGGATTCCTTTTTCATTCACCTTAATCTCTATCAGCTTAGTAGATTATTTCGCTCCGGCTCGCAAGCGGAAAAGTTAGAGCAGCCTTCTCACCTCGCGGCGCAGCGCCGGCAGCAGCTCCTGTTCGAACCAGGGATTGTCCTTGAGCCATGCGTTGTTGCGCCAGGAGGGGTGCGGCAACGGCAGCACGCGGGGGCGTCCCTTGCGCTTCAAATGCGTCCGCCAGGCCAGCATGGTCTCTTGCAGCGTGTGTCCAGCGGCGTCAGCAAGATGGTAATTTTGCGCATAAGAGCCCACCGCCAGCACGAGCTCGAGCTGCGGCAGCGCCGCGAACAGTCTCCGGTGCCACAACTCGGCGCACTCGCGCCGCGGCGGCAGGTCGGCGCCCTTCTCGTTCTGTCCAGGAAAGCAGAACCCCATCGGCACGATGGCGAGCCGCCTCTCGTCGTAGAATTCCTGTGGCGTCACGCCCATCCAATCGCGCAAGCGGTCGCCCGAGCGGTCGGTGAAGGGCGTGCCCGAGGCATGCACCTTGGTGCCCGGCGCCTGGCTGCACACGGCGAGCCGTGCCGTGCTGCTCGCCCGCAACACCGGGCGCGGCTCATGCGGCAGGGGGTTGCCTTGCGGCGCCTTCACGCAACGGCGGCAGGCGCGGATGGCCGAAAGCACGGTCTCGAGCTCGGCTGTGCGAACCGTGGTGGTCATAGATCGAGGGTCATCCCGTCTTGGGCGAGCATATAGCGCGAGGCGTCGACTTTCCCGGCATGCGCCAGCATGGCCTCCCCCATATGGGTCAGCAACACGCGCTTTGCACCGAGCCGCGCGTAATTGGCGTCGATCGTCGCGTAGTCGAGATGGATGGGCAGCGTGAGATCGTATTGGAAGCATTCCGAGATGAAGAGGTCGGCGCCGCGCGCCACTTCGCACAGCACCTCGACCCATCCCGTGTCGCCGGTAAAGGCCAGCACCTTGCCCTCGATCTCGAACCGCAGCGCATAAGGCGGCGCGCCTGAGGGGTGCTTCACCTCGAACGGGGTGACCGTGACGCCGCCAACGGAGAGCGGCTGCCGCTCTGCATATTCGACAAAGGACAGGTCGAAGCTCCGCTTTGCCTTGGTGATGTCGGGATAGAGCGTCTCCGCGGCTGTCAGGAAACGTGCCTCGATGCCGCGGGGCCCCGTGACCACGAGCGGCCGCGTGCGGTTGCTGACATAGATCGCATCGACCAAAAGCCAGGGCAGGCCACCGAAATGATCGCCATGCAAATGGGTGACGAACACGGTGTCGATTTCGTTCGGTTGCAACCCAAGCCGGCGCATACCGATCAGCGAGGTGGTGCCGCAATCGATGAGAAAATTCGCGGCCCTCGAGCGCACCTGGAATGAGGTCTGTAGGCGCCCGCCCGCACCGAAGGCATCGCCGCAGCCGATGATGGTCAGTCGCATCGTGCCGGCATCTTAGTGTTCGTCTCAGCACGGAGCGAGAGTAAACGCGCCGTTAGGGATTAAGCGAGATAGTTCGAAGCGGTTCATCAGGGGGTCGAGGACAGCCTGCCCAAGGCTTATGCCGCTGGCAGCCCTCGTCTTTTGTCAGTCACGTCGCTTTGCGGGTAGAGCTTTAGCATGTCAGGGAGCGCGTCAGCGGGGGCGGAACGAGACGCTCTGACCAATCACAAGCGTCGCGCCTACCGCAGCGTGCAAGAGGCGCGCGAGAAGCTCACCTATAAATCGGGCGGCAAGCCAGAATTCGAGTACGAGCTGCTGTTGATGTTCGTGCGGAACGAGCTGTCCGCCGCCGTCACCACGCCGTTGCTCGCTATCATCGTCGCCATGGGCGCCATGTTCTGGGCGCCGCCGCGCGAGCTTCTGATCTGGCTCGGCACGGTGTTCGTCACCAAGGGCATCCTCATCAGCCTGTGCCGGCAATTCATCCGGGCGCCGCGCGACGACAGCAAGACGCCGATGTGGCGCGCTAAGATCACCGCCGCCGAGTTTCTCTACGGCGTCAGTTGGGCGGCCGTCGCCTTCATCAGCCCGCACACGCAAAGCGAGGCAGCGCACACTTTCATCTTCGCCTCGATGCTGGTCGTCATCTCGATGCGCATGCTGTTCGCATCCACGGTGATGCCCATCGTCTATGCCGGCACCTTGCCGATGACGGTCGCCATCGTCATTCGCTTCTCACTGCTCGACAACCCGTTCTACTGGGCGATGGCCGCCATGGCGGTCGGCGTGCACATCTATTTCATCTGGCTGATGAGCGGGCTCAACTCGACCGTCGTCGCCATGCTCGAGTTCCGCGCCGAGAAGGACGCGCTGATCGCCGAGCTGGAGCAGTCGAAATCGATCTCCGACGAGGCGCGGGCGCGCGCCGAGGAGGCCAACCTCGCCAAGTCGCGCTTCCTCGCCACCATGAGCCACGAGCTGCGTACCCCGCTCAACGCCATTCTCGGCTTCTCCGAGATCATGCGCGCGGAGATCCTGGGGCCGCACGCGAACCCGACCTATAAGGAATATGCGGGCGACATCCACCAGAGCGGCCAGCATCTGCTCAATCTCATCAACGAGATTCTCGACATCAGCCGCATCGAGGCCGGCCGCTACGAATTGCACGAGTTGCCCATCGATCTCGCCGAATTGGTCGAGGATTGTCACCGGCTGATGCGGCTCAGGGCGGAGAGCAAGGGGCTGAAGATCGTCGAGGCGTTCGAGGAGAACCTGCCGCAGCTTTGGGCCGACGAGCGTGCCATCCGCCAGATCTGCCTCAACCTGCTCTCCAACGCCATCAAGTTCACGCCCTCGGGCGGCACTATCGCGCTGAAGGTCGGGCGCACCGGCACCGGCGGTCAGTTCCTGAGCGTGAAGGACACCGGCCCCGGCATTCCCGAGAACGAGATCCCGCGCGTGTTGAAGAGCTTCGGCCAGGGCTCGCTCGCGCATCAGACCGCCGAAGGCGGCACCGGGCTCGGCCTGCCCATCACCAAGGGCCTGACCGAGCTGCACGACGGCGCCTTCGAGCTGAAGAGCAAGCTGCGTTACGGCACCGAGGTGATCATCACCTTCCCGCGCAAGCGCGTGATGGAAGCGCTGCCCCGCGTGCCCGAGCCCGCCGAGCTGCGGACCGACCGGGCGAAACGCCCCACCTGGCGCGCCAGCGCCAAGCCGTAGGCGCTACAGAGTGCCGATCGATCCGGCTTCGATCGCCCTGCCCCAAGGACCATCGACAACATTCTCCCCGCCAGCCGGAGGAGGCGGCGACAGGCTTTCGGGCGTTGCCGCCGGCTCCGCGTGCGCAGGCAATGGCCCAGCGGTCTTGGCGTCTTCCGGCGAAGGCGCCGCGGAATCGGCGCCGGTGCGCTGCGGCTTCCGCGCCAACAAGACGCACATCGCCAGCATGGCGCCGAACACCAAGGCACTCCGCAGCGGTTCGGGCGGAGCGATCTTTCTGAATTTGCTCCACTCGTCCCTTGGCTCACGCTTCGCCATGAGCTCGGCCCGTGCCAGCGTGAGGTAGTGAAAATCCGTCATCGCCGCGAACGCCTTCGCCGGCTCCCCGCCGCCGTGAACGCCAGGCATCGGCGTGGGCCGGTCGTAACCGAGCCAGAAGCTGCCGACGAAATCGCGGGTCAGTCCGACGAACAGCGCGTCCTCGTTGCGCGACGACGTTCCGGTTTTTCCATAGACCAGAGCATGGACGGAGTTGGCCGAGCGCGCCGTGCCACTTTTCACCGGCCCGCGCAGATCCTGGAGCACTGCCGCCGCGGTTCGCGGCGACATCACCCGCGGCGTCTCCTTGGTCAACGGCACGCAGAGCACGTTGCCCTTGGTGCCGATGACGGCGATGAGAAAACGGACCTGCGGTAGCAGGCCGTCATTTTCCAAGGCGGCGTAGGCTCGCGTCAATTTCATCGGCGAGGTGTGGATGCCGCCGATGGGCACGAGCGCCGGCGCGCCGGGCGGAGCGATCTCGAACCGCTTTACTATATCGTTGAGCCGCTGGCCGAAGCGCATGGCAATTTCGGTCCAGGGGCGGTTGCACGATTGCGCGAGAGCGAAATCGAGAGTGACGGCCCGCCTGCTCAAGCAGTTTCTATTGGACTCCGACGGCCAATCCGGCCACCGCAACGGGCGGGTCGAGACGAGTTCGCGCATGCTCATCGAAGCTTCACGCACGCCGATCAGCGGGAACAGCTTCCCGGTCGATCCGATCGAGCGAGCGATGTCGGCGGCGCGGTTCCATGCCCCGCTATAGCTGCACGACCCGGAGACCGCCAACACCTCTCCGGACGGGCGCATGAAGAAGCCGGCCGCCTGGTGCTTGCCGGCAATGGCGCAGACCTGGGCCGCCAGGTTGCGCTGAAATTCCCCGTCCATGTAGACGATGAGGCGATAATCCGCGGCGAGTTCCATCCCGCTTGCCCGCGCCTCCCTAAGCGCGAGGTCGCGATAGGGTCGATATTCCAACCGCGCATAAACATCTTTGCCGCGCCGCAATCTGCCTGTGACGACGCGACGCTTGAGCTCCTCCCTCGCCGCCTCCGCCGCGTCTTGCGTGATCTTGTGCTGCGCAAGCATGAGATCGATGACCTCGAGCCCGCCGTCCAAGGCGGCGCCCGGGTTCTTCTTGGGATCGCGATTGTTGGGCTCCGGCAGCATGCCGACGAGAAGCGCCGCCTCGGCAAGCGTCAAGTCTTGCACGCGCACTCCGAAATAGTACCGCGCCGGATCGTCGAAGCCGTACATGTTGCGCGCATGCGGCACGACATTCATGTAGCGGGTGAGAATTTCCGGCCGGGACAAGCGCGCGGAAATTCTGACCGCAAGCACTGCCTCGAGCAATTTGCGCTGAAGGCTGTCCTCCTTCTTGAGGAACAGGGTTCGAGCGAGCTGCTGCGTGAGCGTGCTGCCGCCCTGGCGGTTTCCCAAGACATATTGCCAAGCCGCACGCGCGGTCGAACGCATCTCCAGCGCGCCGTGCGAAAAGAAGCGCTCGTCTTCGCTGGCGACCACCGCATCCTTGAGCACTTGCGGGAATTCGCGAGCGCCGAGTCGGGTCGGGCAAATCATGTGCTCGGCCACGCCTGCACCTCGGCTCGCATTCTCGATTTGACAGGAGGACAGGATCGTCTCCAGCAGCGTGCCGCTCGGAAGATTCCAGCGGCCGCTATGAGCAATCGTGCTCACCAGCAAAAGAGCCGCCGACCACGCGAGCGCCGCGAGCGCGACAATGTCGAGGATGCTGCGAAAGCTGAAGACCCGCTCGGCGCTCGATGCTCCTTCGGCAGGCGGTCTGCTGGCGGCGCGGCGCCAAAATGCAGGGAAATTCAAGGTGATTCCCAGAGGAGCTTACGACTTGGAACGGTCTGAGGACGGTGCCCCGGTCGGCCGACGAGCCCATCGGCCGACTTAAGTTAAGCAGCCGACCATGGCCAAATCATGCAAGCGAAAACCGCAAAGGTGCAAATGCGCCAGACGGAGCTGCAAACCGTGAATATGCGGCGGATTGGCAGATCAATTCCACGGAGAATGTGCTAGGTCGATTGAGACCGCCCGCGCGCTTTGCGGCCAGTTTCAACTTCCGGAGACATATCGATGGCCTTCAACAAGAACACGCAATTCAATCGCATGAGCAAGCCGACCAAGAGAGTGTTGATTGGCGAGACGCCGGAAGAGGAAGCCGCCCGCCTTCAGCGCGAGATCGCCGCTCATCCCGTGACGAAATGCGAGCCCGGCGACCGCAACCCGGTCTCGTCACGACCGGGCTGGAACAACAAGCCGTTCATGCCGATGAAGGACCGCATCGCCGCCGAGGGCATCGCCAAGAAGCTGATGAAGAAAGACTAGCCCGGCCCCCGAGTTGGGGCTTCGCTCGGTCACAGACGCACATTATGCGCTTGGCATTCGGCGAAAACCGTCGCGGCGCTGGCTTGATCGCGAGCCAAGGTGCCAAGCACGAATTGGCCGGCAAACAACGTTCCGTCGAAGGGTTGCTCACCGGCCAGCGCGCCATTGGGCCGTTTGTAATCGACCCAGCCGCAAACGAATTTGTGGCCGTCGTCGCTCCGGGTCGAGGTGATGCCGCGGAAGACCCCTGAGGCGGGATCTTTCAGCGCCGGCCGGACGGCCGCCTCGACGATGCGGATATCGTCGTCAGACAAGCCCCTGTCGGAGATGTCGGTGGAAAAATTCTGCCCGCTGTCGGGCGTGGCACAGCCGGCAAGAGCCAGCGCCAGACCGACGGCGAGAAGTCTTACGTCCATGCAAGCTGCCAATCGCCGGAGCCGTGGCTTAAGGAAAGCAAGGCCTTAGCGTCGTAAATGCGTATGACGCTTAGGTGTCACCAGAGCATTTGATTATGACAAAGCGTTGTCGTAGCGATTTATAGCGTACGCCGCGCAGAACGCACGGTTGAAGCTGCCCGGACGATTCGGGGATAGCCGGGCAGCGTTTCCGCATCAGGAGTTGCAGCGTGGGAAAAGGCAAGAAGACCAAAACTGCTGTCTATCACCCGCCCAAATCGGGCATGCCGTATCTGGTGGTAACGGTCTCCCCCGACGGCGTCACCGCCACCGCCTGCGAGTCGAAAGACGAAGCGCGCATCCTCGCCTCGAAGCGGACGATGAAGGTCTTCGTCGAAGAGGCAACGGCCCACAAATCTTAGGCCGCCCGCTCGCTTTCTGCCGCCCCTACTGTAGCGGCGATATGGCATAGATCTTGTCGAGCATCTTCACCATGAGGCTGTTGGCCGTCGGCTGGCCCTCGAGCGAGATCGCCAGGTTGGTCCATATTATCAGCGTTACGTCATTGACCGATCGTAGCCCATGAACGAGTTGTAGCCAGGCATCTCGCCGCCGTGAAAATACACCTGGTTCGGGCCGAAGCTAAGCTCGGCTATCCCATAGCCATATTTCTGGCCGCCAGGCTTACTTGGATCTTCCGGCTCAAGGCTGTCGAACCACTGACGCTGAGTGTCGGCATTGAAAACTTTGCCTCCCACCAGCGCGCGTATCCAAATGGGCAGGTCGTCCGCGGTCGAGATGATGCCGCCGGCCGCATGAGCGTAGGACGGATTCTGCCATGTGTCGTCATTGGGCTTGAGGCTTCCCGCCTTGGCCGCCGCTATGAGATCGGCGGGATAAGGCGCATCCGCCAAGGCGTATGAGGAACTGCCGTACAAATAGCCGTGCGAGAACGGCTCGGGGATCGCGTTCGACGTGCTGGCCGGCAGCAATGTGTGCGTCATGCCGAGCGGTCCGAACAGACGATCCTGAAAAATTTTTGCCAGCGGCGCGCCCACAAGTTTTTCGGCGATGAGACCGAGCAGCGCATAGTTGGTGTTGCAATACTCGTATTCCGTGCCTGGCGCGAAGTCGGGCGAGCGCTTGAACGCGATGGCGAGCAGTTCCCCGGCGGTCCAAGCCCTGGTCGGGTCACGCTCGAGGCTTTCCGCGAGTTCCGGCGCCGAAGTGTAGTTACAGAGGCCGCTCAGCATCTTAAGGATCTCACCGATGGTGATGGCGGCGCCATTGGGAACGCCCTCGACATATTTCGAGACCGGATCGTGTTGTCACGATCTCACTCCCTGAAACTCACCACGGCCAACGAGCTGCTTATGGCACAGACCGAAGGTCGGCTTCTTTGTTTTAAATCATTCAAGCGGTTAGCGGCATCGCCCAGCGGACGACCGGCCGTGACGAGTGTGGTTGGCGCTGCTAGACTTAAGCCATACGAGGGCGTCTTCGGGCGCGGTTGAGGGAAATCGGCAGGAATGAAACACCTCCGGCTTTTCGCCGTCCTTTTGCTCATGGTTGGCTTGGTCTGCGCGACCAGCCAAGCCGCGCACGCCACCATTCTCATCCAGATCGACAAGCCGACCCAGACCATGACCGTCACGGTCGACGGCAAGGTCGCCTATCGCTGGTATGTGTCGACCGGCGCCACCGGCTTCTCGACGCCTGCCGGCACCTACAAGCCGTTCCGCATGGAGGTGATGCACTACTCCAAGGAGTGGGACAATGCCGGCATGCCCAACTCGATCTTCTTCACCTCGCGCGGCCACGCCGTGCATGGCTCGAATCACCCGGGCCTCGGCACGCCGGTGTCGCATGGCTGCGTGCGACTATCCTTGACCAACGCCGCCACGCTCTATCAGCTGGTCGGCGGCAGAGGCATGGCGGATACGACGGTGATCGTCAGAGGGCCCGACCCCGCCGGATACTTTGCCCCCACCCAGATACCGAAGCGGAGTTCGGCACAGCCCGGTTACGGGTCGGGAGTCGGGCCTTTCCAGTGGCTGTTCGGAGGTTCGCGCTAGCCTGAGAGGTTCAACAATCTCCCCCGCAAACTCCGTCATACCGGCGTAAGCCGATCCGGGGGGCTGGCTCTGCGCGTATTGCTCCTGCGATCCCGGCGTTCGCCGGGATGACGCGTATTGCTGCTTACTCACAGAAAACCAAACCGGTCATGGCCGGGCTTGTCCCGGCCATCCACGATTTGAGTCTGCGGCACGAGTGAAAATTCGTGGATGGCCGGCACTTCGGCCGGCCATGACAGACGGGCTGAGTTGTCCCCGCATAATCACCGTCCCCCAAATCTCGCTTAGACTGTCTCCACCTCGTCCACTGAGGGGCGCGATCATGAGGCGTCGTGAGGTGGGACGAGGTGCGGCGCCCGCGGGCCTCGTCGCAACGAGGCACCCGGGCGGCAGCGGAGCTCCCTCCGGGGCCACTAGGAGTCCCTGCCAGGAGCTGGCTGACGGCTCGGTCGGCGCTTGAGATGCGCGACGGACCGGACGAAAGCAGGGCCCGTTGCCGGAGACGTCCGCGATTGGCGCGCCGCGAGGCGCCCGCGGATACCATAGGATTTGCGCTTTTCGGCGCCCCATCCCCCTCATACTCCGGGCGCGCAAACGTCGCGGCAAGGAGAGCGCATGCCTGTTCCTCCCACTCCCGCAATTGCCCGGGGCCCCGCCAATCCCTACATTCGGGCCCGGACCAGCAGCCGGGCGAAACCCTCCTTGGAAACGCCGTGCGTCAATATCTGCCTGCTCGACAGCGAGACGGGCCTTTGTGTCGGCTGCGGTCGCACGCTCGCGGAGATCGCCAGCTGGGCCGGAATGAGCGATACCGAACGGCGCGCCGTCATGGCTGCCCTGCCCATGCGGATTGAGCGGCTCGAAGAAGCAAAAGGCTAGACGCGTGACCACCTGGGTTGCCCTGTTCATCCTCGCGCTCGCCGCCATGCTGCTGGTGTCGAACGAGAGCGGCATGATCGCCGGGCTCGACAGCACGACCTTCGGCTATGTGGCGCTGCTGCTGGCGCTCGGCGTGTTCATCGGCGGCGGCATGCTCGGCGGCTATCGCGGGCGGATCGGCGCGATGATGCGCGATGCCGTCACCTGGCTCGCGCTGGGTCTCGGCCTCGTCACCGTCTATGCCTACAAGGACGATCTGATGCCGATCGCCGCCCGCGTCGTCGGCGAGCTCCTGCCCGGCAGCGCCATGACGGTGGAGCAAAGCACCGGCGGCGTCACCGAGGTGCGCATCAGGAAGCGGCTCGACGGGCATTTCACCGCCATGAGCAAGGTGAACGGCAAGCCGATGTCGTTGATCGTCGATACCGGCGCCTCGACCATCGTGCTGACGCCCGAGGATGCGACGGCGGCCGGCATCGATATTGGCGGCCTTACCTATCGCGTGCCGGTGATCACCGCCAATGGCCGTACCATGGCGGCGCGGGTCCGTCTCAACGCGGTGGCCATCGGCCCGCTCGACCGCAAGGATGTCGATGCGCTGGTGGCCCAACCGGGCACGCTGACCCAGAGCCTGCTCGGTATGAGTTTCTTAAGCCGCCTGCGTTCCTATGAGTTTTCCGGCGATTTCCTCACGCTGCGGGGCTGATCCGCGTGGCGTTGCCGTGCGTTCCGGAGCGACAGGCGATGAGTTCGGCATCGAAACACTTGCTGCATGAGGCGGTGCTCTGGGGCACGGTGGCGCTCACCGGCTTCGGCCTGTTCTATTTCTTCGACGACATCAGAGCGGCGCTCGGGCCCGCTGCCGACACCGCAACAGCCATCGTTGCGCGGCAAGAGAGCGCGACCAAGCCGCCGAGCTTCACACGCGAAGTGCGGCTGAAAGCCGATCCGCGCGGGCATTTCATCTTGGATGCGGCGATCAACGACCGGCCGGCGAGCTTCATGGCCGATACCGGCGCCACGCTCGTGGTGCTGACCTATGAGGACGCCGCGCGGCTCGGACTCTCGCCGCATAGTCTCGATTTCTCCGGCTTCGCCCAAACCGCCAACGGCGTCTCCCGCGTGGCGCCGGTGATGCTCGACCGCGTGCGGGTCGACGACATCCTCGTGCGCGACGTTCCCGCGGCCGTCGCCGAGAAGGGCGCGCTCGACACCAACCTGCTCGGCATGAGCTTCTTGAGCCGGCTGAAGAGCTTCCAGATGCAGGGGCGCGAATTGGTGTTGGTGCAGTAGCGACGATCAGACCACGGGCACGCCACCGTGCAGCTTGGCCTTGTTCTCCGGCTCCACATGAATCGTCACCACGGCGCCCTCCACATCAGTCCTTGAGCGCGGCTTCGATGCGGTCGCAGATGGCATGGGAGTCGTCGACGCTCATCGTGCCCGGCACCACCAGATGGAACTCGATGAAGGTGGTGCGCCCGGCATGCCGCGTGCGCAGGTCGTGCGCCTCGAGTGCTCCCTCCGCCTCCTTGGAGATCGCCTGGCGGATCGTCTCCAGCACGTCGTTGGACACCGCCTCGTCCATCAGCCCGCCGATCGACTGCCGCATCAGCACCCATCCCCACCACAGAATGTGCAGCGCGACGAGACCGGCGATGATCGAATCGAGCACCAGCCAGCCGGTGAAGGCGACCAGCGCGACGCCGACCAACACGCCGAGCGAGGTGATGACATCGGTGAACAGGTGATGCGCATCGGCGAGCAGCGCCGGCGAGCGACGCTTGCGCCCGACGCGAAACAGCAGGAAGCACCACACGACATTGATGACGGTCGCCGCACCGTTGATCGCCAGTCCCAGCGCCGGCGCGTCGATCGGCTGCGGTTCGAAATAGCCGAGATAGGCCTTGCGCAGGATAGCGAGTGCGGCGACCACGATCAGCACGCCTTCCATCACCGCCGACAGATATTCGACCTTATGGTGACCGTAAGGATGGTTGGCGTCGGGCGGCACCGCGCTCAAGCGCACGGCGAAGAAGGCCGCCACCGCCGTGGCGACATTGACGATGCTCTCCGCCGCGTCGGAGTAAAGGGCCACGCTGCCGGTGACGCGGTAGGCCGCATATTTGAGCACGAGCACCAGCACGCCGACGGCGATGCCGCCAAGGGCCAGCCTGATGACCTGCTTCATGACGGCAAAGCTCGCGCTATTCGGATGCGGCCGGCATTAACCGCGCCACACGGGTGAATGGGTCGCACCTAGAGATGTTGCGTCACAAGCGCAAGTCTCTTCTTTTCGATTGCATCTCGCTTGCATTAAGAAGGTTCGGTCTGCGCCAGCCTACATAGCTTTACCAACTCGGAACTTCGACGGCCGCTCGCGGTTGGTCAGCCGAACAAAATCGCTTAAGAGGGAGCATGTTTCCAAAGCCGCGCCAAGATCTCGTCCCCAATACCGCCGAATTCGAGCGCCTGCCCTTCGTCAAGGCGACCGGTTTCCGGGAATATGACGCGCGCTGGCGCTACCCCGAGGAGATCAACCTGCTCGGGCTCGAGGCGGTGGGTCTGGGGCTTGCGACGCTGATGCGCCAACGCGGCGTGCCCCTGCGCGTCGTGGTCGGCCACGACTTCCGCTCCTACTCGGCCGCGGTGAAAGCCGCATTGACCACGGGACTGCTCGCCGGCGGTGCCGAGGTGCACGATATCGGCCTCGCGCTCTCGCCCATGGCCTATTTCGCGCAATTCGCCCTCGAAGTCGAAGGCGTCGCCATGGTCACCGCCAGCCATAACGACAATGGCTGGACCGGGATCAAGATGGGCATCGAACGCCCCCTCACCTTCTCGCCCGACGACATGACCGCGCTCAAGGAGATCGTGCTCAACGCGGAGTTCTCCGCGCAGAATGAAGGCGGCCGCTACATCTTCGTGCCCGACATGCCCGAGCGCTACATGACCGATCTTCTGACACGGCCCAAATTGCTGCGTCCCTTGAAGGTGGTCGTTTCCTGCGGCAACGGCACGGCCGGCGCCTTCGCCCCGCGCGTTCTCGCCGAGCTTGGCGCCACCGTGATCCCGCTCAATTGCGCGCTCGACTACAACTTCCCAGCGCACAATCCCAATCCCGAGGATCTCGACATGCTGAATGCGACGCGAGACGCCGTGCTCGAGCATGGCGCCGATCTCGGCCTCGCCTTCGACGGCGATGGTGACCGTTGCGGCGTGGTCGACAATAAGGGCGAAGCCATCTTCGCCGACAAGGTCGGCGTGATGCTCGCCCGCGACATCGCCGCGCGCAATCCGGGCGCACTGTTCGTCGCCGACGTGAAGTCGACCGGGCTCTTCCTCACCGATCCGGTGCTGAAGCAGCACGGCGCCACGACCAAGTTCTGGAAGACCGGCCATTCCTACATCAAGCGTTATAGCCACGCGACCGGCGCCCTGGTCGGCTTCGAGAAGTCGGGCCATTTTTTCTTCAACCCGCCGCTCGGACGCGGCTACGACGACGGCCTGGTGGCGGCGCTCGCCGTGCTCGACATGCTCGACCGCAACCCCGGCAAGACTCTCGCTGAGCTCAAGAACGAGCTGCCGCGCACCTGGCAGTCGCCGACCATGTCACCGCATTGCGACGATGAGCTGAAATATGGCGTGGTCGACCGCGTGGTGAAGCACTACGAGAAAGTCGCCGCCAATGGCGGCATGCTCGCCGGCCAGAAGATCCGCGAGCTCATCACCGTCAACGGCATCAGGATCGTGCTCGATGACGGCACGTGGGGCCTCGTCCGCGCCTCGTCCAACAAGCCGGAGCTGGTCGTGGTGGTGGAGAGTCCAACCTCCGAGGCGAACATGCGCGCGATCTTCGCCGAGCTCGACGCCGAGCTTGCCAAGCATCCAGAGGTCGGCGCGTACAATCAGAAGATCTAGACGGTTCTGCCACCGACACAGAACCGTCAGCGCGCTGTCGCAAATCTGCAAAGCGAATCTGCTTTTTTGCCCGCGCGCCATGGTCGATTTGTCCTTCACCGATTTGGTTTTCGCGACGGGCCTCATCGCCGGCGTCACGCTCGATCTTCTTCTTCTCCGCACCCTGCTCGCTCCCCCCTTCCGTATCTGGCCGACGCCCGAACCGGGCAGTTGGCAGAGCCTGACCTTTTGGGGCTTGTTTCGCGGCGGCATGGTGATGACCTTCGTGGTCGCCGTGCTCGACTGGAACTCCACGCCCTTGCTCGATTGGACGCGCTTCATTCCGGGCCTGCCGCTTGGGCTGATCGGCCTGTTCATTACCGTCTGCGGCTATTTCAATCTCGGCCTGGGCAATACTTATTGCGGGGCAGACGGCCTGGTGACGGGCGGCCTTTATCGTTTCAGCCGCAATCCGCAATACACCGCGTCGATCATGGGGCTGGTCGGCCTGTGCATCGGCGCCAACTCGATCTTCACCATCGTGCTGTCCACCGTAATGGTCGGCGCCTATGTCATGATGGCGCTGGTTGAAGAGGACTGGCTCACGCGGCTCTACGGCGCACCCTATCGCGACTATTGCGGGCAGACGTCTCGCTTCCTCGACATCCCGGGCCTCATCGCTCTCGCCGAGCGGAGAAAGCCCTTACGCGAAACGAGCTGAATAGAGTTTGGAATTCGTCATGGCCGGGCACGGACTTGGGTCGGCAAATACGGCCTGCGGTGCCCGGCATGACGAGATGGGTTAGAGCCCCGGGGCGCAGTCCTTATTCAGCAGCGACCGCCGTGCGCTCCTCGCGCGCAATGATGCGCCGCGCCGCCAGCAACACATCGATGCCGGCGCCGTCCAAATGCGCGTTCTCGGCGAGATATCGCCGGAAGGCGCGTGCACGCGGCTGGCCGTGGAACAGGCCGAGGATATGCCGTGTCATCTGGTTGAGGCGCGCGCCGTGAGCCAGTTGGTCCTGGACATAAGGCACGAAGCGGTCGAGCACATCGAGCCGCGACGGCGGCGTGTCGTTGGCGCCGAACAGCATGCGATCGACCTCGGCCATGAGATAGGGATCGGCATAGGCCGCGCGTCCGAGCATGACGCCGTCGACCTCGCCGAGATGCGCCATCGCGCTCGAGAGAGAGTCGATCCCGCCATTCAGCACGATCTCGAGCTCGGAGCGGCGCGCCTTCAGCCGTGACACGCGGCCGTAATCGAGCGGCGGCACGTCGCGGTTCTCTTTCGGGCTCAGCCCCTTCAGCCAGGCTTTGCGCGCATGCACGATGAAGGTGCGGGCGCCCGCCGCGGCGACGCCGTCGACGAAACGATCGAGGCTTTCCTCCGCGTCCTGGTCGTCGATGCCGATGCGGCATTTCACGGTGATGGGGAGCGAGGCCGCCTCGCCCATCGCCTCCACGCATTGGGCCACAAGGTCGGGCTCGGCCATCAGGCAGGCGCCGAACCGCCCAGACTGCACCCGGTCCGACGGACAGCCGATATTGAGATTGATCTCGTTATAGCCGTAGTCGGCGCCGATCTTCGCCGCCTCGCCGAGCTTTGCGGGGTCGCTGCCGCCAAGCTGAAGCCCAACCGGATGCTCCTGCGGCGAGAAGCCGAGCACGCGGGTGCGGTCGCCGTAGAGCACGGCCTCCGCCGTCACCATTTCGGTATAGAGGAACGTCCGCCGCGAAATCAGCCGCAGGAAGTAGCGGCAGTGGCGGTCGGTCCACTCCATCATCGGCGCGACGCAGAAGCGATGCGAGTCAGATTTCAACGGCTTAGGCTCCGCAACGGAATCGATTTGTGAGCTCGAACGGGGCCTCACCCATAATGCTCGCCCCAATTGTGCAGCGCCCTGAGCACCGGCCCGAGCGCCTTGCCTTTGTCGGTGAGGAAATATTCGTAACGCGGTGGATGGCTTTCATAAAGGCGGGTCGCGATGACGCCGGCGCTCTCCAAGGTCTTGAGGCGAGCAGACAGCGTATTGGGCGCCACGCCGTCGAGCCCTTCCTCCAACTGCTGGAAGCGCAGTGGCCCTTTGCGGAAAAGATCGCGCAACACCAGCAGCGACCATTTCTCGCCGATCACATCCAGCGCCCGCGCCACCGGGCAATTTCCGCCATAGCCGTTTGCCATTATCCGCTAGATAGCCAAGCCCCTTGACGAATTCAAGTGACTAGCTATTGACAAGCGACTTGTTAATTTATAGCTAGTTGATGCGCAACTCAAGGAGGCGTATCATGACCATCCCAACCTATCTCCCCTATTTTGTCTTCGCCGGCGCCCTGGCGGCGGTCACCACCATCCTTTACGGGCTCAATCGCGCCCTGGCCGGCGAGGCTTGGCGTCCGGCGGACCGGACGCGGGCGTTTCGCGTCTCGGCCGCAATCCTCATCGGTTGGCTCGCCCTGTCGATCGTGCTGGCGGCGACGGGCGTCTACCATGTGGGCGCAAGCGCCATCCCCACCATCCAATACGGCATCGCCCTGCCCATTCTGATCGGCGGCCTGCTGCTTTGGCGATCCGACACGGTGGCACGCGTCATCGATGCCGTACCGCAACAATGGCTGATCGGCGTACAGCTTTATCGTGCGCTCGGCGTGATCTTCCTCATTCTCTACGTTGCGGGGAAACTGCCGGCCCTGTTCGCCTGGCCGGCAGGCGTTGGCGACATCGCTATCGGCCTTCTCGCTCCGGTCGTGGGCTTCGCCTATGCGCGAGCTCCACGCGATACCGCTGGCCTCGTCAGAGCATGGAACGTGTTCGGCATCTTGGATCTCGTCGTTGCCGTCACGACCGGCTTCTTAACGTCGCCCTCTCTCATCCAACCCATCGACGTCCAACCTAACAGCGAACTGATGACAATGCTGCCGATGGTGTTGATCCCGGTCTATCTGGTGCCGCTGTCGATCATGCTGCATATCGCCTCGTTGGCGAAGCTAGGCCGCGCGACGGCGCCGAACGGAAACCGGGTCGCCAGAGCTTCAGCGTAACCGCGGCAGTGCAATACAGGCGGCCTTGCGTCTCCCGGGTGAGGACGCGAGGCCGCTGCCTTATTCCAGCTCGGACGCGGTTTCCGGTGTGGCGACCGGATGCGGCTTCGAAATCATGAAGGCCGCCACGTCCCAGGCCTGCTGAACGGTGAGCAGCGGCGCGAGATAATTGACGCCGAACGGCATGTTGTCGCGAATATAGGACGCGGCATAAGCGGTCTTGGCCATCCCCGCACCAGCATTGAAGCTCGCATCTCCCCAAAGCGGCGGGATGGTATAGCCGATCGCCGGCGGCGTGCGCGGCTCGCCCTGACCATCCTCCTTGTGACAGCTTGCGCACAGCTTGGCATAGACGGCCTCGCCGCGTCTTGCGTCGGGGGGCTCGGTCGGCGAGGCGATCGGCTTCAGCCCCATGCCGGCGACGCGCACACCCTCAGGCGTTCCCGTGCCCACGAATTTGAAATAGGCGATCAGCGCCTCCATCTCGCGGCTCTCGGGCGGCAGGTCCTTGCCGTTCATGCTCCGCCGCATGCAGCCATTGATGCGATGCGTCAGCGTGAGCACCTGGTCGTCGACCATCATGGGGAAGCTCGCGAAGGTGGAGACGAAGGGCGCGGCGAAAGCCTGAAGCCCGGCATTCAGGTGGCAGTTCTGGCAGGCGAGATCGTTGCCGGCATAGCGCATGGCGGGATTGACGGCATTCTTGCCGAGATGCTTGGGCGTGTTGACGATCAGGTCCCTGCCGTAGCGGATAAGATCGTTCTCAGCGCCTGGTCCGAGCTTGGCGATATCGACGGCGTACCAATTTTTGTGGAGGCCCCAGAGATAAAAGCCGGCTGCAACACCGCCGGCGGCAGCAATGGCGAGCAGGATGACGACCAGAAGCCCCTTCAGCATGTCGTTGAAATCCTATGGCGGCGGCGGGATGCAGAACCCATATAGTCGAGTCGTGCCGAACGACTCGCCCTGCTTAGATTTTCATCACAAACCTCCAATGACAATGGGACGTAACCGGGCTCCTGTTGATAGTTCCCTAGCGGCAAGAGCTGATGTGCGACACGGCGAGTCGGCGAGAGGTTTGGCGAGGACTGACCTATGAACCGCGCAGAAATGCAGATGGCGATCGATCCCGTCTGCGGCATGACGGTCGACCCCAATGCGGGCAAGCCGTCTTACGCGCATGGCGCGCGGACCTATCATTTCTGCTCCGACGGCTGCCGCCTCAAATTCGCCGCCGACCCTGATCGCTACCTCAACAAGCAAGGCGAGCCCGAGCCCCTGCCGAAAGGCACGCTCTACACCTGCCCGATGCATCCGCAGATCGTGCAGGATGGGCCGGGACCGTGCCCGATCTGCGGCATGGCGCTCGAGCCGATGGGCGTGCCGCCGGAGCATGAGCATGGCGGCAATGCGGAGCTCATCGACTTTACCCGCAGGCTGTGGGTCGCCGCTCCGCTGTCGCTCGCTCTCGTCGCCCTCGACATGGGCTCGCATATGTTCGGGCTTGACCTGCTGCCATTCCTCGCGCCGCAGGCCGAGCAGTGGCTGAAGCTCGCCCTTGCCGCGCCGGTGGTGCTGTGGTGCGGCTGGCCGTTCTTCGTGCGCGGCTTCGCCTCGATCCGCTCGGGCTGGCTCAATATGTTCACCCTGATCGCCCTCGGCACCGGCGCGGCGTTTCTCTACAGCCTAGTCGCAACGCTGGCGCCGGGACTTTTCCCGAGCGCCATGCAAGACATGCATGGCCTGATCCCGACCTATTTCGAGGCGGCCGCCGTCATCGTCACGCTCGTGCTGGTCGGCCAGGTGCTCGAGCTTCGGGCGCGCGAGAAGACCGGCGGCGCCATTCGCGCTTTGCTCGACCTTGCGCCCAAGACCGCGCTGCGCGTGTTGAACGACGGCAAGACCGAGACGGTGGAGCTCGCCTCGGTCAAGGTCGGCGATGTGTTGCGCGTGAGGCCCGGCGACAAGGTCCCGATCGACGGCACCGTCATCGAGGGACGCAGCGCCGTCGATGAATCGCTGCTCACCGGCGAGCCGGTTCCCGTGGAGAAGGAGGCCGGCGATCGCGTGACCGGCGGCACGCTGAACGGCACGCGGCAGCTTCGACATGCGGGTCGATCGCACCGGCGCGGAAACCACGCTCGCCCAGGTGGTCGCCATGGTCGCTGACGCGCAGCGCTCACGCGCGCCGATCCAGGCGCTTGCCGACACCGTATCGGGTTATTTCGTGCCGGCCGTGATCGCCGCCTCGCTGATCGCCTTCGTGGCCTGGCTGTTTTTCGGACCGGCACCGCAGCTCGCTTATGCGCTGGTGGCGGCCGTGGCCGTGCTCATCATCGCTTGCCCGTGCGCGCTCGGCCTGGCCACGCCGATCTCGATCATGGTCGCTACCGGGCGCGGCGCGCAGGAAGGCGTGCTGGTGCGCAATGCCGCGGCGCTGGAGCGTCTCGCCGCCGTCGATACCGTCGTCGTCGACAAGACCGGCACCTTGACCCTCGGCAAGCCCTCGCTCACCGCGGTCGAGGCGGCGCAAGGTTTCAGCGATAACGACGTGCTCAAATTCGCCGCCGCGATCGAAGCCGGCAGCGAGCATCCCCTTGCCCAGGCGATCCTGCTTGCGGCCGAGCAGCGCGGGATCGCGTTGCCCAAGGTCGAGAGTTTCGCCTCGGTCACCGGTCAGGGCGTCAAGGGACGCCTCGAAGGAAAGCAGGTGCTGTTCGGCAATCAGCGGCTGCTGCAAGGAGTTGGCATCGATGTCGCGCCGCTCGCGTCTCGCGCCGAGGCGCTGCGCAAAGACGGCCAGACGGTGATGTTCCTGGTGATCGGCGGCAGACTTGCTGGACTGCTCGCCGTCGCCGATCCGATCAAGCCCACCGCCGCGGAGGCCATCGCCAAGCTCCACGCTCTGGGCCTCAAGCTCGTCATGGCGACCGGCGATAACGAGACCACCGCCAAGGCGGTCGCCGCCAAGCTCGGCATCGACGAAGTTCGTGCAGGGCTGAGGCCGGAGGATAAGCTCGCGCTGATCGACGGCTTGCAGGGTCAGGGCAACGTCGTGGCGATGGCCGGCGACGGCATCAACGACGCGCCGGCTCTGGCCAAGGCCGATGTCGGCATCGCCATGGGCACGGGCGCCGATGTCGCCATGGAGAGCGCCGGGCTGACATTGCTCAAAGGCGATCTCCGCGGCGTGGTGCGCGCCATCAACCTCGCCCGCGCCACCATGCGCAATATCAAGCAGAACCTGTTCTTCGCCTTCGTCTATAACGCGCTTGGCGTGCCGGTCGCGGCGGGTGTGCTGTACCCGCTCTTGGGCATCACGCTCTCGCCGATCATCGCCGCGGCGGCAATGAGCCTCTCATCGGTCTCGGTGGTCGGTAACGCGCTCCGCCTGCGCAACATCGACCTGGACTAGCTTCGCAATCGAATTATTCAACCATTTGGTTGACAATCTGCGGACGCTCCGATATATTCAACCACATGGTTGAACATCAAGCCGAGCATCTCGACGCTGTGTTTCATGCCCTTGCCGATCCGACGCGGCGGGCGATGCTCCACAGCCTGACGCTTGCCGAGCGCAGCATCGGAGAGCTCGCCAATCCCTTTCGCATGTCCTTCGCCGCGGCCTCCAAGCACGTCAAAGCACTGGAGCAGGCCGGGCTCGTCAGGCGGCGAATTGAGGGACGGACTCATATGTGCCAGCTGGAACCCAAGCGTCTCGCCGAGGCCCATGATTGGCTGAGCTTCTACGAGCGTTTCTGGACCATGCGGCTCGACGATCTTGAGCGTGAACTTCGCAAACCCGAGAAGCCAACGAGAAGGAGCAAGCGATGAGCGAGTATGGCGTCGTCACCGAACCGAGAACCATCCGGATGGAGCGTCTCCTGCCGGGGCCGATCGAGCGCGTTTGGGACTATCTCACCGACTCAGCCAAGCGGGGCAAATGGTTCGCGACCGGCAAGATGGACCTTCGCGTCGGTGGACACATCGAGTTCTTCTTCCATCACGCCGACCTATCGGCGGAAAAGACGCCCCCGGCAAAGCACAAGGATAAGGTTTCCGGCGCGAGCATGCAGGGAACCATCACCGCCTGCGAGCCGCCGCGCCTGTTGGGCTTCAAGTTCGGCAATGCGGGCGAGGTCACCTTCGAGCTCACGCCGAAGGGAAAAGACGTGCTTCTCGTCCTGACGCATCGCGACCTTGCCGACCGCAAGATGATGGTCGGCGTGTCGAGCGGCTGGCACAGCCATCTCGCCATCCTGACCGACGTCCTCAACGGCGATGAGCCACGCCCCTTCTGGACCACCGTCACCAGGATGGAGACGGAGTACGAGAAGAGAATTCCCGTCTGACTAGGGCACGACCCCGATATTGCCGCCCGCCGATGGTCCTGCGGTCGGCGCGGGCCCGCGCGGCAGCCGCGGCAGGTAGGTCGAGAGCGATGCAAGTCTGCGCCAGGCGGCAAACTCGTTGAACGGCGTGCGCTCGATCGCCGCCAGCGCCACGGCGGCGAGGAACGGCAGGCTCTGCACGAACAGCACCGCGCTGAACACCGAGATTTCGTATACCCGCTGCTCGTTGGTGTAGTGCAGCGTCAGCGAGCCCAGCATAAGCAGGCTGCCCAGCACCAATTCCCATATGGCGGGGAAATTCTGGCTCCAGCGCGATGCACCGCCTTTCGCCGTGCGCACGAAAGGCAATCCGTCCCTGATCGCCCCATCGGCCACGGCGCGGCCCACGGTGAACTGCAAGGCCATCGCCGAAACCGCCGCGCCGAGCGAAGCGAAGATCGGCGCCCGCACCCGCGTGCGGTAAAGCACCATGAAATGCAGCAGCATGACCGCGAAGGTCGCGAGCACCGGCAGAGTCAGCACCGCCTCCGGCACGGCAATGCCCAGGAACGCGACGAGCGGCATCCAGATCAGATTGAGAATGGCGATCACCACGCCAAGCGCCTCCGCGCCGAGCCAGGTGAGCCAGCCGAACAGATATTGGCTGCGTTGCTGCGGCGTGAGCCGGCTGCCGCCCGGCAGGAAAGCGCGCCAGTGCTTCTTGATCAGCTGAATGCCGCCATAGGCCCAACGATGGCGCTGCCGCTTATAGGCGGCGAAATCGGACGGAAGCAGTCCCCAGCCATAACGCTGCTGCGTGTAATGCGTGCGCCATCCACGCTCGAGCAGCGTGAGCCCGAGATCGGCATCCTCGACGATGGTGTCGCTGGACCAGCCGCCGGCGGCGACAAGCGCCTCGCGCCTGATCAGGCACATCGTGCCATGCACGATGATGGCGTTGGCCTCGTTCCGCTCCACCATGCCGATATCGAAGAAGCCGGCATATTCCCGGTTCATCGCCACCTGCAGGATGCTGCGCGAGGCGTCGCGATGGTCCTGCGGCGCCTGCACGAGACCGACGGCGGGATCGGCGAAGGCCGGCACGAGATCCTTAAGCCAGTCCGGACGAACCACGTAGTCGGCGTCGAGCACGCCGATGATCTCGGCCTCCGGCGCGGTATGCTCGAGCGCGAGCCTGAGCGCACCGGCCTTGAATCCCTCGAGCCGGTCGGCGCGCACGAATTTGAAGCGCGGCCCAAGCAGCCGGCAGTGATCCTCGACCGGCTCCCATAGCGCGGGATCGGGCGTGTTGTTGATCACCACCACGCATTCGAAATTGGGCCAGTCGAGTTGCGCCACGCTATCGAGCGTCTGCCGCAGCATCTCCGGCGGCTCGCGATAGGCCGGAATGTGGATCGAAACCAACGGCAGCTTCTCCGGCAGGGAGGTTCCCGGCGTCAGCAGGCGCGCGGGCTTTGTGCCAAATAGGATGGCCGCAAGCTCCTCGATGCGCCGCCTCATGATCATGATGAGCGGCACGAGCAAGCCGCCGCCGACGAACAGCGCAACCTGCGAGCCGAGCACGAAATAATGCGTGACCCAATAATCGACGACATTGGCCGACCAGGCGCCGATCGCATGCGCGGTGAGCGCCAGCACGCCGGCTTGCGCGATGGCCACGCGTGGGATGGTGAAGATGGGGATCGACAACAAGACGCCAATGGCAAGCGCGGCGATCACCTTGAGGAAAAAGTTCGGCTCCTCGACCGTGCCGGCGAGCGAGAACTTCAAATGGCGATCGGCGTTGAAGATTCCCCAATAGGGACCGACGCTTCCTTCGTTGGTTTTCCAGGGCTGATCGAACGCCTCGACGATCGAATAGTCGATGCCCATGGCATCGGCGCGAGTGACGAAATCGCGTATCACTTCGGCCTGGGTGAGCGGGCTCGGCACCGCGTCCTTGCGATTGAGCCCCGCGCTCGGCCAGCCGAACTCGGCGATCACGATGCGCTTGCCCGGATAGGCCTGCCTCAACCGCTCATAGGCGTTGAGCGCATGGTCGACAGCGCCTGAGCCTGGAATGCCTTCCCAATAGGGCAGGATGTGCACGGCCAGATAATCGACTGAAGACGCCAGCTCGGGATATTCGAGCCAGACATTCGGCACCTCGGCGGTGGTGACCGGCACGCGGACCTCGCGCTTCACGCGCTGGATCTTGGCGATCAGATCTTTGACCGTATGATTGGCGTCGTATTCCGGGTTGCCCTGATGCAACTGCTCCGCGCGGAACACGGCCTCGTTGCCGACCACCACGCTATCGATATTCCGGTACTGATTGGCGAGCGCGATCGCCTTGTCGATCTCGCGCTCGTTCTGCTCCTCCCACTCATTGATCCAGGCGCCGAGCGTGACGCGCAAGCCGACCTCCGAGGCGAGCTGCGGCACGCGGTCGAGACCGTTGCTAACGCTATAGGTCCTCACCGCGCGCGTGTAGGGCGCGACCGCCGCGAGATCGGATCTGATCTGCGCCTCGCTCGTCTTGTCGGTCTCACCGTCATGTTTCGGGTTGATCGGAGAGAACGAAATGGAGGCCAACACCCCGTCCGCATTGGGGGGCGAGACCTGCTCATGCATGAGCAGCCACACCGAAGCATGGAGTGCGGTCGCAAGAACGACCACAACGGCGACCATAACGCTGCGCATTGTGTTGAAATCTCAGCTTTGGAAAGTCGGTCTGCCCTGTCCCCCTTCGGCCGTAGCCGCAGAGAAGCCTGCAGTCCCCTCCCTAAACCCTTATCAGTTGGGGATTGTTCCCGCTTTTGTTGTCGCGCCGACAGTGGGTTGGCTCGATGCCGTGGTGTCTCCTTGTGGGGCGATCCAGCAGTCGTGGACACGGGACGCAAGCCGGTCCGCGGCCTTTGGATCGATTGGTCCTTGTTCAATCACGCAGCGAAACACGAGCTTCAGATGCTCCGAGGAGCAATTGAAGCGGTCGTAGAGATCGATGTAGCGGCGAGCCGTGTCGATGTCGTCGCGCCAGAGCAGGCTGGCGATGCGCCGTCCGGTCCAGACGCATTCGGGCGCACCGGCGGAGCTCGATAGCTTGGCCGCCGCTTCTTTATATTCCTCGATGGCCTTGGCAGCTTCCTGCTGCGCAGCCTGCTCGGCCGCCTTCTGATCGTTAGCGGTCTTGTCGTCGGATTTCTGCTCGCCTTGCGCCTGTTCCGGAGGCTTCTGGTCGCCGCCCGATTGCTGGGCGAAAGCCGCGCAGGAGGACATAACAAAAATGCCACACGCTATGAGAGCGGTGGCTGGCGAAAGATTGCAGCGCAGCATCGAGAGGTGCCCAACGCAGGAATAGGTCATTTTACCCATGAGACCGCAGCTTTTTGGCGGCCTGACGGCAGGACTCATATTTATCACTTCGCAAGCGCACAAACCAGAGGATTTGGTTCAAGGAGACGGGCGAAGCTGCTATTCGTCGCATCCCCTTCGACTCAACCCTCACCATGCTTCGCTCCCTTGGCCTGTTTACCCTAATCGCCTGCGCGATCGCCCTCGCCTGGTATGGCTTGGGACGGCCGGTCGCCATGCCGCCCTCGCCCCTCGGTCCGGGTGAGAAGCTAACGTGCATCTCCTACGCGCCGTTCCATGGCGACCAGGCGCCATTCACCGGGGATCTCCGCATTCCCGACGCGCAGATCGCCGAGGATTTGCGGCGGCTTTCGGCGCTTACCGCTTGCGTCCGGACCTATTCGGCAAGGGGAGCGCAGGGGCGGATCACTCGGCTTGCCGAGGCCCAGGGCCTTACCGTGCTGCAAGGCATCTGGCTCGGTCGGAACCGCGCCGACAATCGCCGTGAGATCGAAGCGGGTCTGAAGCTCGCCCGCCGCCATCCCGGGACGGTCAAGGCGCTGATCGTCGGCAATGAGACGCTGCTGAGGGGCGAGCTCGCTCCCGCGACGGTCGGGACCTATCTGGCGGAGGTCAAGCGGCGCTCTGGCCTGCCGGTGACCTATGCCGATGTCTGGGAATTTTGGCTCAAGTCGCCCGAGCTCGCCTCGGTGGCCGACTTCATCACCATCCATATCCTTCCCTATTGGGAGGACGATCCGGTGAGCGCCAAGGATGCCGTCGCCCATGTGCGGGAGGTGCGCGACAGAGTGCAGGCGACCTTCCCCGGCAAGGAGATCTGGATCGGCGAAGTGGGCTGGCCCAGTGCCGGACGGATGCGCGAAGGGGCTCTCCCCTCCCCGGCCAATCAGGCGCGCGTCCTGAGCGACGTCGTTGCGGCGGCCAAGCAAGACGGGTGGAAGGTGAACCTCATCGAGGCCTTCGACCAGCCTTGGAAGCGCCTGATGGAAGGGACAGTCGGCGGCTATTGGGGGGTTTACGGCGATCAGCGCCGGGAGCCGAAATTCCAGTTCGGACAGAGCATATCGAACCACCCGGACTGGCGGCTCAAGGCGGGACTCGGCATCGGCGCCGCTCTTTTGGTGTTTGTCGCCTTCTGGCTTGGATCCCGCGACGCCCCCACGCGTGCCCGCTCCTGGCAGCTTGACGCGGCGGCTTCGATCATCGCGCTGGGCGTTGGCCTCGTCTTCGGCCTGGCCGTCACCAACCTGCCGATGGAAGGTGAAGTGGCGAGCGACAGGGTGCGCTCGGTCGCCATGCTTGTTCTGGCTCTCGTGGTTCCCGCGGCCAGCGCCTATGCGCTTGCGCGCGGCGATCGTCTTGCCGGCCTTGCCGAGGCGCTCGATCCGGCGCACTGGCGCCGCCACGACCTCGTCGAGATCGTGCTCGCCGCGCTGCTTGCCGCGACGCTGGTCGCCGCCATGCATGTGGCGCTCGGGCTGGTGTTCGACCCGCGCTACAAGGACTTCCCTTTCGCCGCGCTCGCGGGCCCGGTCATCGCCCTCGCGGTCCTCGGCCTTGCGACCGCGCGCGCACCGATCAAGCCCGGCGCGGCCGAGGTCGCGGCGGCGATCGTGCTGACCGGCTCGGCGCTGTTCGTGATCGCCAATGAGGGGGTCGCCAACTGGCAGGCGCTTGTTCTCGCGGGGCTGCTCTTGCTGCTCGCGCTTACCGCTTTGCAGGCGAAGGCCGTGCCAGGCTGAGCACGAGCAGCGCGATCGCCAGCGCCGAGGCGCGCGTATTGTAAAGCACGAGCCCCATCAGCGCGAAGATAAGTCCCGTGCCGAAGACCACGATGTTCGGCCGCCACAGCTGGACGCAAGCGGCGATCATCGCCACCCAGCCGAAGCAGTCCTGCGCGAACATCGAGATCACCCCGAGGCGCAGTTGGCAGAGAAAACTGACCTCGCCCGCCTCGCAAGCGACCCCGATCGTCGAGTTCTGGATGATCGCATAGCGGAGATAGAGCGCCGCGCTGAGCGCCACCACGCCGAGCGCGGCAAGCAAAGCCCCCGCCCGCCGCGACGGCAGGAACAGCTTGGGCGCGGCGATTTCGGCGTCTTGCTCGGGGCTCATGGTGAAGTGGGTCTTAAATGAAGCGACGCGTCCGCGCCAAGACCGGCGCGGGTCCAAATTTTAACATTTCCCATCTAATCCTAGGCTTAGGAGCCTCGGCTCCCGAGTTGGGGACGTCAACATGGCAAAAGCCAAGTACCACAAATCGCAGCGTGTGTTCGTGAAGCCGGTCGGCACCTGGGCCTATGTCGAGGCCGTGGTACCGAAATGGATAAAAGGCTGCGAGGAGCCGATCAAGATCACCTACGATTGCGGCATGGGTCGCGAGTTCGCGCAAGAGGAGCTTGAGGAAGAGTCTGCGGCCCTCCAGACCACCGCGGTGAACGGCCTCGGCGGCGCCTGGCGCGTCGTGCGCGGTCACAATCGCTGGAAGAGCGCCGAGCAGTGCGGGCACCACCCTCACCCCGGCACCCATCCGATGGTCGTGACCACCGAGCGCGATTGGGGCGGCTGGCGCGTCCCGGGCGCCGAATACGATCTCGATCCCCATCGTGTCGAGCGTCAGGCCGAGATCATCGTGCGCGCGCCGATTTTCATGAAGCTCCTCGAGGAGTTCGTCGAATATGCCGACCAGGAGCCGGAGAATCTGAGCGAGGATCTGACCAAGCTCGCGCAGATCGCCCGCCGCATTATCAGCGAAGTCTCCCAGTAGCCGCGAAATATCCGGGCTTGGCAGCGCGCGCTTAGGTCTCTAAGAGCGACGGCGGAAGGATACGTTCGCCGCCATGCAGCAATCCGGTCGCAAAGCCAAACTCCTGAAAGATTATTCGCCTCCCGATTATCTGATCGAGGAGGTCGAGCTCGACGTCTCGCTCGAGCCGAAGGCGGCGCGCGTGGCCTCGAAGCTCCGCTTGCGGCCGAACCCCAAGGTGGCGACCGGCGGCCGCCCGCTCGTGCTCGACGGCGAGACCCTCAAGCTGCAAAGCCTCGCGCTCGACGGCAAGCCCCTCGCGGCGAAGGACTATGCGCTCAGCGAGACCTCGCTCTCCATCGCCTCGGTTCCCGCCAAGCCTTTCACGCTCGAGATCGTCACGCTGTGCGACCCCGACGCCAACACCGCGCTGTCCGGCCTCTATCGCTCGCGCGGCACCTATTGCACCCAATGCGAGCCCGAGGGGTTCCGCCGCATCACCTATTTTCTCGACCGGCCCGACGTGCTCGCCGTCTACACCGTGCGCATCGAGGCCGACCGCGCCTCGACCCCGGTGCTGCTGTCGAACGGCAATCCGGTGGCGCGAGGCGACATCCCCGGCACCGGCCGGCACTTCGCCGTGTGGCACGATCCCTTCCCCAAACCGTCTTATCTCTTTGCCCTGGTCGGCGGCGATCTCGCCTGCGTGCCGGACAGCTTCGTCACCAGCTCCGGCCGCAACGTGGCGCTCGCCATCTATGTCGAGCCCGGCAAGGAGGATCGCTGCGCCTGGGCGATGGAATTGCTGAAGCGCGCCATGCGCTGGGACGAGGAGCGCTTCGGCCGCGAATACGATCTCGATGTGTTCAACATCGTCGCGGTCAGCGATTTCAACATGGGGGCGATGGAGAACAAGGGCCTCAACATCTTCAACGACAAGCTCGTGCTCGCCCGCCCCGACACCGCCAGCGACGCCGACTACGCCTCGATCGAGAGCGTGATCGCGCATGAATATTTCCACAACTGGACGGGCGACCGCGTCACCTGCCGCGACTGGTTCCAGCTCTGCCTGAAGGAAGGCTTGACCGTGTTTCGCGACCAGGAATTCACCGGCGACATCCGCTCCGGCCCGGTTGAGCGCATCGTCGATACCCGGGCGCTGAAGACCAATCAGTTCCCCGAGGACGCGGGGCCCCTGGCGCATCCCGTGCGCCCCGCTTCCTATATCGAGATCAACAACTTCTACACCTCGACCGTCTACGAGAAGGGCGCCGAGGTCTGCCGCATGTTGCAGACGCTGCTCGGCCGCGACGACTTCCGCAAAGGGCTCGACCTCTATTTCGAGCGGCATGACGGCGAGGCGGTGACGGTCGAGGACTTCGTCGAGGCGATGGCCGACGTCTCGGGCCGCGATCTGTCGCAATTCATGCTGTGGTACACGCAAAGCGGCACGCCCGAGCTTGCCTGCTCGCTCGATTACGATCCGCACGCCAAGACGGCGCGGCTCTCGGTCAGCCAGGTCGTGCCGCCCACGCCCGGCCAGACCAAGAAAGAGCCGATGCTGATCCCACTCAAGGTGGGGCTGATCGGCGCGAACGGCGATGAGCTGCCTTTGAAGCTCGGCGGCGGCGCGCCCCTAACCGACGGCCTGCTCGAAGTGACCGAGCGCGAGCAGGTGTTCGAGTTCCGCGACATTCCCTCGCCACCCACGCCCTCGCTGCTGCGCAGCTTCTCGGCGCCGGTGCGCCTCACCATCAATCTCGAGCCTGAGAAGATCGAGTTCCTGATGATGCATGACAGCGACCCGTTCAATCGCTGGCAGGCGGCGCAGACCTACGCCACCACCCTCCTCACCAAGGCGGCGCGCGGCGCTGCCGAGGCTGTCCGCGGCAAGGATGCGGCGCGTCTGGCCCAGGCGCTTGCCGCCACCGCGCGCGATGCCGCGCTGCGTCCGGCCTATCGCGCCGAATTCCTCAAGCTGCCGAGCGAATCCGACATCGCCCGCGAACTCGCCCGCGACGTCGATACCGACGCCGTGCGCGGCGCGCGCGAGACGTTGGCCGCGGCGATCGGCAATGAGATCAGGGAGCCCCTGGCCGAGCTCTACGAGGGGTCGGCCCCAAGCGGTCCTTATTCGCCCGATCCCGAGAGCGCCGGCAAGCGGGCATTGCGCAATGCCGCGCTCGATCTGCTCGTCGCGACCGGCGAGGCGTCGGAGATCGCCCGTGCCGAACGGCATTACCGCGAGGCTTCCAACATGACCGACGCCATCACGGCGCTGTCCATCCTGTCGCATCGGGATGCCCCGGCACGCGACACGGCGCTCGCCGATTTCTATGCGCGCTGGCAGGAGGAACCGCTCGTGCTCGACAAATGGTTCGCCGTCCAGGCCCGCGCCGTGCGGCGCGATTCGGTCGAAACCGTGCGCAAGCTGCTCTCGCATCCAAAATTCTCGCTGAAGAATCCGAACCGCATCCGCGCGCTGCTCGGGAGCTTCGCCCACGCCAATCCCACCGGCTTCAACCGCGCCGACGGCGGGGGCTTCAAGCTCCTCGCCGAGCAGGCGCTCGAGATCGACGGTTTCAACCCGCACGTGGCGGCGCGCTTGCTCGGCGCCTTCGAGAGCTGGCGCATTCTCGAGCCGAAAAGACAGGCTCGCGCCAAGGCGGTGCTCGAGGATCTCGCCGGCAAATCGCTCTCAACCGACAGCTACGAGATCGTCACAAAGACCCTCGGCGCCGGTTAGAGTCCCCCCTTGTCAACGGGTTATTAACCGAATTTCCACAGGTTTCCTCTGGACAGACGACGCCATCATCGATTCCAATGGCGATGAGGGCGATTCGGAGATGCGGCAACTTCTCCGGCTCGAAGCAGGAGAACGTTAGGGGGACCGAATGGCGCGGGTGCGTTCGGCGCGTGACGGATTCGCGTTGGCGGGGCCGCACTGGCAGGATTTCCGTGCGATCGTCGGCCGCCATCTACCCGAGGCCGAGCTGTTGCGGCGCCTCGTGCCGCTGCTGCTCGTCGGCTTTGTCCTGGTCGCGCTGACCGGCTTCACCTTCCAACTTACCCACAGCAAGCGCGCCGCACTCGATGCTGCGACCCATCAGCTTGCGCTGATCGCCGACAGCACCGCCCTCAATCTCAAGGACAAAACGCTCAGCTCAAGCGCCAATTGGCAGGGCGCGCTGGCCGAGAGCCTATCCAAGGGTGCGACCGCCGATGGCCGCAGCGCGCTATTGGCCGATGCCGAAGGCACGATCCAGGCGCGTGCGCCGCTCGGCGGTTCGCACATGGGGAACCTGCTCACGATTCTTGGTCCCCAGCAACCACTCACCACGTTTGGCGCCGAGGCCGGGGTGCTGCGCCTCTCGCTGCTCGACGGAACCGACGCCATCGTCACGGTCCGCAATGTGCCGCAAACCGACGCGCAGCTCGCCTTGATCCAGCCGGTCGATGCGGCACTGGCGGAGTGGAGCGGCGCGGCGCGCCTGGAAATTACCCTGCTCGCCCTGACCGGCCTCGTGCTCGCCCTGCTCGCGGGCGGGCTGTGGTATCTCGCCCCGGGCGCCGCGCGCGCCGATGACGGCGCGCTCGCCAAGGAGCTGACCGAGGCGCTGCCGGGTTGCGGCGTCTGGCGCTGGAACCTCGCGCGGGGCCACGTGCACTGGTCTGCGCCGATGTACCGCCTCCTCGGGCTCGAGCCGACCGGTAAGGCGATGCCCTTCCGTGCCATCTCCCAGGCTCTGCATCCCGACGACGATCTGCGGGGCGAGATCGACCGGCGTCTCGGCGAGGGCTCTTCGGTGTTCGACGGCTGCTTCAGGTTGCGCCACGCCAACGGTCACTTTGTCGCTCTGAGGCTGCGCGGGCACATCACGCGGCCCCTTCCGGATCGCGAGCCTTGCCTAACCGGCATCGCCGTGATTGCCGAGCAGGACCTCGCTCCCGGCTCTGCCGACGAGAATGCGCGGCTTCGCGACGCCGTGGAGACGATCTCCGAAGCCTTCGTGCTGTGGGACCGCGACAACCGCCTCGTCATGTGCAACAGCAAATATCAGCAATTCCACGGCCTGGCCGACGACACGGTGCGCGCCGGCAGCCCGTATGACGAGGTGATCGCCGCGGCGTCCGAGCCGATCGTCTCCAAGCGCGTGGCGGTCGCCGGTACCGATGACGACGACAGCCGCACCTATGAGGCGCAGATCGAGGACGGCCGCTGGCTGCATATCAACGAGCGGCGGACCCGCGACGGTGGCTATGTCAGCGTCGGCACCGACATCACGGTGTTGAAGCAGAGCCAGCAGCGCCTTGCCGAGAGCGAGCAGCAGCTCCGGGCAAGCGTCTCCGAGTTGAGGCTCTCGCGCCGCGAGCTGGAGCAGCAGAAGCAGCAGCTCGTCGATCTCGCCGAGAAATATGCCCTGGAGAAGAACCGCGCCGAGGCCGCCAACCGGGCAAAGTCGGAGTTCCTCGCCAATATCAGTCACGAGCTGCGCACGCCGCTCAATGCCGTGATCGGCTTCTCGGAGGTGATGCAGCAGGCTCTGTTCGGCCCGCTCGGTCATCCCAAATATCAGGAATATGCCCGCGATATCTATACGAGCGGCGCCTATCTCCTGGAAGTGATCAACGACATCCTCGACATGTCGAAGATCGAGGCCGGCCGCATGTCGCTCGATGTCAGCAATGTGGATCTCGCCGACATCGTCGCCGACAGCATGAAGGTGGTGAGCCAAGCCGCCGCCGAGCGCAACATCACGCTCGATCGCCACGGGCCGCAGCATTTGGTGCTGGAGGCCGACCGCCGTGCGCTGAAGCAGGTGTTCCTCAATCTCCTCTCCAACGCGGTGAAGTTCACCCGCGACGGCGGCAGCGTCGACGTGCATCTGTCGCGCTCGCGCGGACACGTGAAGATCGCCATCAAGGATACCGGCATCGGCATTGCCGAGGCCGACATCGCCAAGCTCGGCAAACCCTTCGAGCAAGTGGAGAACCAGTTCTCCAAGAGCCATCAGGGCAGCGGGCTCGGCCTCGCCATCTCCCGCGCTCTGGTCGAGCTGCATGGCGGCGCCTTGCGCATCACCAGCCGCGAAGGCCAGGGCACCACCGTCACCTGCACGCTGCCCGTGCGGCCGGTGATGACCGGCGAAGAGCCGCAGCTCGCGGCTTCCGCTTAGTCGCCGACATCCTTTCGATTACCTGACGATGCGGTCGAAGGCCTCGTGCACGGCCTGAAGCGTGTCCTTCAACGTCGCTTCGAGCGTGGCGAAATCCGGCATGTCGGAGGCGCGCGCCAGCAGATCCTTCAGCGCGCGCGGGGCCTCTTCCGCCACGAACGGCCGGTCCAGACAGAGCCGCAACACCTGGGTCAGCGTGTGGTAGAGCCGCGCCGCCGGCACGAGGATCTCGGCATCGCCGGGTGAAAGCACGCCGGCCGCCGAAAGCTTGGCGAGCGCCAGCTCGGTATTCTGGTCGAGCACGTCCGCATGCGTCGCCGTGCTCACGAGCTGCAAGAACTGGGCGATGAATTCGAGATCGACCAGCCCGCCCCGCGCCTGCTTCAGGTCCCAAATGCCTTGGCTTCCCTTGTCGTCGGCGATCTTGGCGCGCATGGCCCTGACATCTTCGGCGACGGCGGCGCGGTCGCGCGTGCGGGTCAGCACCTGCTTGATCGCATCGTTGATCTGCCGCCTGAGCGCGGCCGGCCCCGTGACCACGCGCGCGCGGGTCAGCGCCATGTGCTCCCAGGTCCAGGCCGAGCCTGTCTGATAGGTGACGAAGCTCGACAGCTTGGTCGCCACCGGTCCCTGATTGCCGGATGGCCTGAGCCGCATGTCGACTTGGTAGAGCGAGCCTTCGGCGGACTCCGCCGACAGCGCCGCGATCAGGCGCTGGGTCAACCGCGAATAATATTGCGGCCCGGGCAGGCTCTTCGCCCCCGCCGACTGGGCCCCCTCCTCCGCATAGTCGTAGACGATGATCAGATCGAGATCGGAACCGGCGGTCATCTCGTGGCCGCCGAGTTTGCCCATGGCGATCACCGCCGCCTGGCCTCCCGGCATGGGGCCGTGGATGCGGACGAGCTCGGCCTCGACCCTCCCGGCAAGCGCCTCGATCAATGTCTCGGCGAGTCCCGCATAGGCGGCGCCCGCCTGCCGCGCCGATAGCGTGCCCGAGATCACCCTGACGCCGATGAGGAAGGCCTGCTCACGGCCGACAATGCGGGCGCGATCCAGCGCCGCCGCGTAATCGGGCGCCTCGGCGAGCGCCGCACCGACCAGCTCCTTCAGCTTGGCTTGCGTCGGCACCACACCGAAGAACCCGGGATCGAGCACGGCGTCGAGCAGCCGCGGTCTCCTGCCGATGATGCGGGCGAGCCGCGGTGCGGTCCCCATGATGTCGGCGATCAGCCTGAGCAGGCTTGGATTGGCGGCAAGCAGCGAGAAGAGCTGTAACCCGGCCGGCATCTCGGCGATGACCTTATCGAAGGTCGCCAGCGCGAGGTCGGGGTCCGCGGTGCGGCCGAACGCATCGAGCAAGGAGGGAAGAAACGCGATCAGCCGCTCGCGCGCTTGCGCGCTCCTGGTGGCGACATAGCGGCCGGATTGCCAGGCGCGGATAGCGGCGATTGCCGCTTGTGGACTGCCGAAGCCAAGCCGCTCGACCGCGGCAAGCGCGGCGGGGTCGGCTTCATCGGCCGTCACGACAATCCGCGGCGCCGATGCGGGCGGCTCCGGCAGCTTCTCGAACAAGGCCCCGTAATGCGTTTCGACGCTCTTGAACTTGGCAAGCAGCGCTTCGCCGAAGGAGTCGGTATCGGCAAAGCCGGAGAGCTTGGCGATGCGCTCGAGCTCGTCGGGTTCGGCGGGGATGATATGGGTCTGCTCGTCGCCGACCATTTGCAGCCGGTTCTCGACGCGGCGCAGGAAGAGATACGCCTCGGTCAGGTCGCGTGCCGCCTCTCTCGCGATCCAGCCTCCTGCCGCGAGTTGTTCAAGCGTCTCGATCGTCCCGCGACTGCGAAGCTCTGGATGGCGGCCTCCGGCGATGAGCTGTTGGGTCTGCGCGAAGAACTCGATATCGCGGATGCCGCCGCGGCCGAGCTTGATGTCGTGCCCCTCGACCGCGATGGCGCCGTGACCCTTATAGGCATGCACGCGCCGCTTCATCGCGTGGATATCGGCGATTGCCGCGTAATCGAGATATTTGCGCCAGACGAAGGGCGAAAGCTGGCCCAGGAACTCCTCGCCCGACACGGCATCGCCCGCGGCGATGCGCGCCTTGATCAGGGCCGCGCGCTCCCAATTCTGGCCGAAGCTCTCGTAATAGATGAGCCCCGCGTCGGTGGAGAGCGCGATCTGCGTCGCGCCGGGATCGGGCCTGAGCCGCAAATCCGTGCGGAACACATATCCGTCGGCGGTGTGTTCTTGCAGCAGCCGCACCAGCTCACGCGTCAGCCGCACGAAGAAAGTCGACGGCTCGACGTCGGCCTTAAGCCCGGCGCGGTCGGCGTCGTAGAAGACAATGATGTCGATGTCGCTCGAATAATTCAGCTCGAACGCGCCGAGCTTGCCCATGGCGATGATGAAGTATCCGGGCGTCGGCGCCGCGTCGGCTTGGCCCGCGATCTGCCCGGCGTCGCGCGCCTTGCGGAACAGAAACGCGGTCGCCTCTTGCAACACCGCGTCGGCGGTCGCGCTCATGGCCGCCAGCGTCGTCTCGGTCGGCCAGACGCCGCCGAGATCGGCGAGTCCGGTCAAGAGCGCCATGCGGCGCTTGTAGCGCCGGAGCAGCGCCATGGCCTCCTTGGCTGAAGGGGCCTCGGCAACGGCGGCGGCAAGCTCGGCGCGCGCTTCGGCCAGGTGAGCATCGGGATCGCGCAGCACGCATTCGGCGAGCGTTGCGGGATCTCTCAGCGCCAGGGAGGTGAGATAGGGGGAGCAGGAGAAGGTCGCGGCAAGCAGCGCGCGAAGCTTTGGCGTCGCGCCGAGGAGTTTGGCCGCAGGAGCAAGATCGGGAGTCCCGGCCAGCGCCTCGGTCAGGCTTTGCAGTGCGTCATCGCCCCGTGCCGCGTCGTAGACGCGGGGGGCTTCGGTGATGCGCTCGAAGAACGCCGTCACGCCGGCCTGATCTCTGCTCCCTGGAGCGCTTGCTGCGGCGCCCCGTTGACATGCGTCTCGCCATTGGTGGGCAAGGCGAGGATGACCCTGAGCCCGGGCTCGTTGTCCTCAAGTCTCAGGCTGCCACCATGCAGCCGCGCCACGGCCGCGACAAGGCTCAAACCGAGCCCGCTGCCGGGCTCCGACCGGCTCGCTTCCAGCCGCACAAAGCGGTCGAGCACCCGCTCGCGATCGGAAACGGGCACGCCAGGCCCCCGGTCGGTGACGACAATTTCCGCCGTCGAGTCTTTGATCTCCGCGCTCACCTCGACTTCGGGCTTGGCGCCGGGACCGCGCTCGGCAGCCTCGGTGGTCCCGTATTTGATCGCATTGTCGATGAGATTGGCGATGGCCTGGCCGAGCAGCTGGCGGTCGCCGCGGATGAAGATCGGCGCCTGCGTATCGGCCTTCAGCGCCAGCCCGCGCTCCTCGGCAACCGGCTCGTAGAGTTCCGCCACGTCGCGCAGCAGCGCCGACACGTCGAGCGTCTCGCGGTTCTCGCCGCCCGCGGCGCCCGCCTCGATCCGCGCGATCGACAGCAGCGCGTTGAAAGTCTTGATGAGCCCGTCGGCCTCCTCGATGGTGCGCTCCAGAGCCTCGCGATAGACCGGCTCGCCGTAAGGCTCGCGCAACGCCGCCTCGACGCGATTGCGCAAGCGATTGAGCGGCGTCTTGAGATCGTGCGCGATATTGTCGGAGACCTCGCGCAAGCCGGCCATCAGCTGCTCGATGCGCGCGAGCATGAGATTGAGGCTCTGCGCCAGGCGGTCGAGCTCGTCGCCGGAGCCATTGACCGGCAAGCGTCCGGTCAGGTCGCCCTCCATGATCGTGCGGCTGGTGTCCGACAGGGCATCGATGCGCGCAAGCAGCTTGCGGCTCACCCAGTAGCCTCCGCCAATGCCGAACAGGGCCATGACGCCAAGCCCCCACAGCATGGCCGAGCGGACCATGCGAGCAAGCTCGCGGCGGTCTTCGATGTCGCGGCCGACGATCAGCCGATAGCCGCTCGGCAAGCGGAACACGTTGGCGAAGGCGAGCCGGTTCTCGACGCCGCCGGCCGCCGGGCGCCGATAGACGAACTCGACGGGTCCCAGGCTATTCCAGAGGTCGGGCGTGACCGCGCTGAGATTGCCGGCGAGCCGTCGCCCTTCGCTGTCGGCGACGAGATAGAGGCTGTTGCCGGGAGTTGCGCTGCGCTCGGCAACGGTGCGGACCAGCTGGTCCAGCCCCCCTGCCCGGTACTGCTCGGCCAGGCCCTTCAGCTCGGCGTCGATCGTCTGGTTCAGCTGGCGCGACAGCAGAACCGTCGTGTTCCAGTAGATATAGACGATGGCGACGATGGCCGCCGCGCTGAACAGCGCAAGATAGGTAAGCGACAGGCGAAATGTGGTGGTCCGGAAGAGCTTAGTGAGCGCTGTCACGGATGCTGTAGCCGGCGCCGCGGACCGTGTGCAGGAGGGGGTTTCCAAAGTTCTTGTCGATCTTGGACCGAAGCCGGGAAATGTGGACGTCGATGACATTGGTCTGCGGATCGAAATGATAGTCCCAAACATTCTCGAGCAACATGGTGCGCGTCACGACTTGGCCGGCATGCTTCATCAAATATTCGAGCAGGCGAAATTCGCGCGGCTGCAACATGATCGCTTCGCCCGCGCGCGTCACCTTATGCGACAGGCGGTCGAGCACGAGGTCTCCCACCACGAAGCGCGTGCTGCCCTCTTCGGGAGACGTGCGCCGCGCCAGGGCCTCGATGCGGGCGAGCAACTCGGTGAAGGCGTAGGGCTTGGTGAGGTAGTCGTCACCGCCGGCGCGCAGTCCCTTGACCCTGTCGTCGACCTCGCCGAGCGCGCTCAGGATCAGCGCCGGGGTCCTAATCTCCTCGGTGCGGAGCGCCTGGATCACGGCAAGTCCGTCGCATTTCGGCAGCATGCGGTCGACGATCAGCACGTCATAGGCATTGGCGCGCGCCAGATCGAGGCCGGTCTGGCCGTCGCCCGCATATTCGGCGACGTGGCCCGATTCCTTGAGCGCCCGCTTGAGGAAAGTCGCGGTTTCTTGGTCGTCCTCGATGACCAGCACGCGCATGGTTGAAGATCTCCCGGACGACGTTGCTTGCGATAGTGACATGGACGGTTTGTCCTAAAAGTGAGAGGGCGGGCGGCGCGGTGGGGGGAACCCGCGCCGCCCTCCGGCGTAGAAGGCTAGGCCTTCTTCAGGGAAAGCGCCACGAAGCGCGTCTGATCGCCGGTCTTAACCTGCATGAGGACCTTGACCGAGTCCTTCTCGGTCTTGGCGCCGTCGATGGCTTTCTTGACGCCAGCGGCGACATCGGCCGGCTCGGACACGGTAAGCCCGGCCACCTGGAGGATGACGTCGCCGGGCTTCAGGCCCTTATCGGCGGCATCGCTCGCGGGGTCGACCTCGGTGATCACGACGCCCTCTTCGCCGGCGCCCGGAAACTTGGCGGCGGGAGCAAGCGACAAGCCGAGGTCCTTCATTTCCTCGCCGGCGCTGGGGGTTTCGGGCTCCAGCGCGGCCATCTTGCTGTTGTTCGGGAAGGTCCCGAGCTTCATCGTGACTTCACGCTTCTCGCCATAGCGGACGATCGAGAGCTTGACATCCGTGTCGGGATGCAGCTCGGCGACCTTGCGGGCGAGGTCGCGCGAGTCGTCGATCTTCTCGCCATTTACCGCCACGATGACGTCGCCGGCCTTGAGGTCCTCTTTGGCCGCTGGGCCGTCCTCGGTCACCTTGGTGATCATGGCGCCCTTGGCTTCGCTCATGCCGATCGAGTTGGCGATATCGTCGCTCACATTCTGAATGACGACGCCGAGCCAGCCGCGATCGACGCTGCCATGGCTCTGCAACTCGGTGACAACCTCCTTGACCAGGGCGGCCGGAACCGCGAACGCGATGCCGACATTGCCGCCGGAAGGCGAGAAGATGGCGGTGTTCATGCCGACCACCTTGCCGTCGAGGTCGAAGGACGGGCCGCCGGAATTGCCCCGGTTCACCGCCGCGTCGATCTGCAGATAGTCGTAGGGCCCTGAGCCGATGTCGCGGTTATGCGCCGAGATGATGCCGGCCGTCACCGTGCCGCCGAGGCCAAACGGATTGCCGACGGCGAGCACCCAGTCGCCCACGCGCGGATCCTTGTTGGAGAAGTCCACGTGCGGGAAGGTCTTGCCCTCGGCATTGACCTTGATGAGCGCCACGTCGGTGCGCGGATCGGTGCCGATGACCTTGGCGGGGAACTTCTCGCCATCCTCCATCGTCACCGTGATGTCCTCGGCGTCCTCGACCACGTGGTTGTTGGTCACGACCAAGCCATCGGCCGAGATGAAGAAGCCGGAACCCTGCGCCAGGCTCGGCGTCGGCTTGGTCGGCGCCTGCGGCATGCCTTTGCGGAACTGCTTGAAGAAGTCGTAAAGCGGGTTGTCCTCCGGCAGATCGGGCATGCCGGGGATCGGCGAATCGTTGTCGGCGACCTTGACGTCACCCTTGACGTTGATGCTCACCACCGCCGGGCTCACCTTCGCCACCAGATCGGCAAAGCTCACCGGCGCCAGGCCCAAGGGCGTCTGAACGGTCTGTTGGGGGTAGTCGTCTCGGCGGCGGCGAAGGGCACGCCATTGCCGAGCGTCAGCCCTAATGCGCCTGTGGCGATCAGGGCGGCAGCCGCGAGGAGCGCGGCCTTGCGGGTCGTCTTCCGCGCGGGGCTCTCAGTCGCGGCAGAGCTCTGGTCAAGTTTCATGAGTCACCTCTCTCCTGAAGAAAACTGTCCGAAGATAGCCTTGCGTCGACGAAGGAGCGAGGCATCTGGTTTAAAGATATAGGCCCTCGCCGATTACGCCGCTGTTTCGGCGGCATTAAATTTCAGTAAGGTTCCTGGGGAAAAATGGCCGGGGCGCAGGCCTTCCGCGGCCGCGCCGCCAGAAAAGGTCGTCTCAGCTTTGGTCCAACAGGCGCTTCAGCCGGCGCTTCTCGTTAACGCTGAGCTTCGGCGAAGCCTGGGCGGCTGACTGGCGCCGCCGATAAGCGAGCCAGATCAGCAGCAGAGCCGCCGCGAACACCGCCGGCGTCGCCAACCAAAGCAGCACTGTGTGCGGCGTGAATTTGGGCTTGAGCAGCACGAATTCGCCGTAGCGCGCCACGATGAAGTCGACGACCTGTTGATCGCTGTCGCCTTGCTTCAGCCTCTCGCGCACCAGCAGCCGCAAGTCCTTGGCCAGCGGCGCCTCGGAATCGTCGATCGACTGGTTCTGGCAAACCAGGCAGCGCAACCCTTCCGAGATCGCGCGGGCGCGCGCCTCGAGCACGGGGTCCTGAAGCACTTCGTCGGGCTGGACCGCGCGAGCCCCGCTCGCAAGCAGCATGCAGAGCGTGAGGGTGAGGAGAACAGAGGAGAGAATGTTGCGGGCGGCCATGAAGATCATTTGCCGGCGGCAGCTTGAGCCGCCTTCGCCTGCGCCCGCTTCGGCGCGCCGACCCGCAAGCGCCGGTCTGAGAGCGACACCGCGCCGCCGAAGAACATCACCAGCGCGCCGAGCCAGATGAGGCGCACCAGCGGATTGAAATAGAGACGAACGCTGTAGGCGCCGTCTTTCAGCTGATCGCCGAGCACGGCATAGAGATCGCCGCGCCAGCTCACGTGGATGCCGGCTTCGGTGGTGGCGCTCCGCTCGACATTGAACTCGCGCTTCGACGGCGTGAGCTCGGTGACCGCCTCGCCGCCGCGCGTCACCTCGAACAGCGCCACCCGCTCGCGATAGTTTGGTCCTTGGCGAGGTGCAACGCCCTTGAAGGCGAGCGTGTAACCGGCGATGTCGGCGGTCTCGCCGGGCTTCATCGCCAGGATCGCTTCCGACCGCCATGCCGTGGTGGCGACGATGCCGATCACCGCGAGCCCAAGACCGGAATGCGCGAGCGCCGTCCCATAGGCCGCGCGCGGCAGATTGCGCAGTCGACGCCACGCCTCTGCCGGCGCGCTTTGCAAGAGCTTTACGCGGTAAGCGATCTCGGTGAGCGCGCCCATGATCAGCCAGATGCCAAGGCCAATGCCGAGCGGCGCAAGCCATGGCCCGCGGTGGTTGAAGGCGAGCAGCAAGATCGCGGCCGCCAGCGCCACGCAGGCGGCGGCCATGAGGCGCTGTGCCGCCGCGAGCAAATCGCCTCGCTTCCACGCGAGCAGCGGCCCGAACGGCACGGCGATCAAGAGCGGCACGATCAGCGGCGCGAAGGTGAGATTGAAGAACGGCGGCCCGACCGAGATCTTGTCGCCGGTCAGCGCCTCGAGCGCGAGCGGATAGAGCGTGCCGACGAACACGGCGGCGCAAGCCGTGGTGAGCAGGAGGTTGTTGAAGACCAGCGCCCCCTCGCGGCTGATCGGCGCGAACAGCCCGCCTTGCTGCAACAGCGGCGCGCGCCAGGCGAACAGCGTCAGCGCCCCGCCGATGAACACACCCATGATGGCGAGGATGAAGATGCCGCGCGCGGGATCGACGGCGAAGGCATGCACCGAGGTGAGCACGCCGGAGCGAACGAGGAAGGTCCCCATCAGCGACAGCGAGAAGGTGATGATGGCGAGCAGGATGGTCCACACCTTCAGCGCCTCGCGCTTCTCCATGACCAGCGCGGAATGCAGCAGCGCCGTGCCGGCGAGCCAAGGCATGAAGGAGGCGTTCTCGACCGGGTCCCAGAACCAGAACCCGCCCCAGCCGAGCTCGTAATAGGCCCACCATGACCCCATGGCGATGCCGAGCGTGAGGCACATCCAGGCGGCGAGCGTCCACGGCCTGACCCAGCGGGCCCAGGCGGCGTCGATGCGGCCTTCGATCAACGCGGCGACCGCGAAGGAGAAGGCCATCGAGAAGCCGACATAGCCGGTATAGAGAAAGGGGGGATGGAAGGCGAGCGCGGGGTCTTGCAGCACCGGGTTCAGCCCCTGCCCGTCGAACGGTGCAGGCACCAGCCGCGTGAAGGGATTGGACGTGGTGATGATGAAGAGCAGGAAGGCCGCGCCGATCGACCCCTGCACGGCGAGCACATTCGCCTTGAGCTGGCGCGGCAGGTTCGAGCCGAAGGTCGCCACCGCGGCGCCGAACAGGGTGAGGATCAGCACCCACAAGATCATCGAGCCTTCATGGTTCCCCCACACGCCCGAGATCTTGTAGAGCAGCGGCTTCGACGAATGCGAATTGCGCCAGACATTCTCGACCGAGAAGTCTGAAGTCACGTACGCCGTCATCAGCGCGATGAAGGCGATTGCCACCAGGACGAATTGCATTTGCGCGGCGGGAGCGGCGACGGCGGCAAGCTGCGGGTCGCGGAAGCGCGCGCCGAGCAGCGGCAGCAAAGTCTGCACGATGGCGACGCCAAGCGCGAGGATCAGCGCGTAATGCCCGGTCTCAGCAATCATCTCCCGTTCCGATCCCGCAAGTTCTAGTTCACCTTGCCGGCCTCGCCGCCCTCGCGCCACAGGCCTTCGGCTTTCAGCTTCTTGGCCACTTCCGGCGGCATGTAATTCTCATCGTGCTTGGCGAGCACATTGTCGGCATGAAAGACGCCATCGGGCTCAAGCGTTCCCTCGGCCACCACGCCCTGCCCCTCGCGGAACAGATCGGGCAGCACGCCAGTATAGGTCACCGGCAGGGTCTTCGCCTTGTCGGTAACGGCGAAGCGGATGGTCGTCCCCTCGCCGCGCACCACGCTGCCGGTCTCGACCAGCCCGCCGAGCCTGAAACGCTGGCCCGGTGCGATCTGCATCTCTGTCACCTCGCTCGGGCTATAGAAGAAGACGATCGAATCCCGCATGGCGAACAGCACGAGCCCAACGGCTATGCCAAGCACGGCCAAACAGCCGCCGATCAGAACGCCTCTTCGCTGCTTGCGCGTCATGACTTCAATCCAAGCTCGGCCGCCAGTTGATCGAGCTGCTGCAAGGCCTGCGCGTTGCCGCTGAATTCGGTTTTGGCGCGATCGAGCGCTTTCACCGCATCATCCTTCCGGTCGAGTACGCTATAGGCGCGCACCAGCTTGAGCCAGCCGGAAAGATCGCTGCCGTCCTGCTCGAGCTTGGCGGCAAGACGCCCCACCATGGTTTCGATCATCGACTGCCGCTCGGCGGGGCTCATGTTCTGAGCCGCGGCGACGTCGGAAGCGCTCGGACCTTTCTCGCTCTGCGCACCCGACTCTTGCGACGGAGTGCCTTCGGCCTCGGCCACGGGCTTTCCCGCAAGATGCGCTTCGTCGGTGGCGATCTTCTTCTCCACCATCTCGCGCCAGGGCGCATCTTCCGGCGCCTTGTCGAGCAGCGCGCGCCAATCCTCGATCGCCGACTGAAACTGTCCGTCCTGCTCCTTGGCGATGGCGAGCAAGATGCGCGGCTCGAGCAATGTCTGATCGAGTTCCACCGCGCGCCCGAGCGCGGCCCGCGCTTCTTCCGTCACCACCCCATTATTGGCGAGCACCAGGGCCTGGCCCTGCCCCGACAGACGCTTCGCCGATTCTCCCAGCAGCCTGATCGCCTGACCGTAGGCGTCGGCCGCATCGCTATAGCGCCGCCAGCCCATATAGACCGGGGCTATCGCGTCCCACCCCTCGCCCTCCTCGGGGTGCTCTCTGAGCCGCGCTTCGACGCGGGCGACGAGCGCTTCGAGATTCTGGTCGCTCGCAGGATCTTGCAGGCGCGCGGCAAGCGGCTGGTCCGGCATTCGGGGAGAGCCGTAAGCGAGATAGAGGCCGAGCGCGAGCAGCGGCAACGCAACCGCGACCGCGATGGTCGCCGCCCTGGCGTGGCTCGTGTCGGTTGAAATCTTTCCGGACGCCGCAGCCTTGCTGTCGGCGGCAAGCAGACGGCGCGCGATCTCGACCCGCGCGGCCTCGGCCTCCTCCCCGCCGATCAGCCCGCGCGCGCGATCCGACTCGATCTCGCCGAGCTGATCGCGATAGACGGCTGAGTCAAAGGCATCGGCCGAGCCGCCGTCGATTCCCGGGCCCGCAAGCGGGCGCAACAGGACGAGCAGCACGATTGCCGTGAGGCAGGCGAGGATGATCCAAAGCAGCACTGGGAAGCCTAGCCTCCGAACATCGACAGAAGGTTAGGCATAGGGAAAGGCGTAAGGAGGGGCAAGAGCGGGCAGGGTCGCGGAGATTAATTCCGCGCAATCCCGCGAAGCCGGCTGCGGTTAGCCGACGGTGCGCCAGCTGCCGTCAGGACCACGACAGGCCGTGCCGCGCGCCGTCTGCGGCTGGCCGCCGATATAGATCGTGTGGGTATAGGGCCGGCAGAATTGCTCGCCCTGCGGATAGGGCTTGCCCGGCACGATCTGGCCGCGATGCTGGGACTGGGGATTGTTCCAGGGCGTGGCGGCGCCGGCCTGGCCATATTCGAGGGCCTGATATTCGGCGGCCGCGGCCATGCGGCGGTCCTCTTCGTCCAGGCCCGCCCCGATTTGATTGCCGATGAGGCCGCCGACCACCGCGCCGATGGCCACGCCGGGAATCCGGTTCTTGCTGCCGCCGATGGCCGCACCGGCCGCGCCGCCCGCGACCGCGCCCACAATGGTGCCGGTGCCTTGTTTGTTGCCGGGTCCGCACGCGGCGACTGCCGCCGGCAACAGGAATATCGCAATGATGGGTGCCAGTCTCATCCGCTTCCCCCTTCGGGCTCGAAACGACCCGGTCGGCCCTGGCAAGCGACTATGGTGAGTTTAATCGTGCCACCCTGATCTTAACAAACAACAATTCTGGCTAAATTTGGTTGCGGGCGCGAAAAAATGGCGAAAATCAAGCCGCCGGCAGCTCGAGCGTGGCCCGCAAGCCACCTTCCGGCGACGCTTCCAGCTCGAAGCGCCCCTTATAGAGATGGGCAAGCTCGGCCACGATCGACAGCCCCAGCCCTGAGCCGGGCTTGCTCTCGTCGAGGCGCTGGCCGCGTTTCACGACTTTCGCCCGCTCGGCCTCGGTCAGTCCGGGCCCGTCGTCGTCGACGATCACCGTGAAGCGCTTGCCGCCGTCTGCACGCCGGACCTCGGCCTTCACCCGCGAGCCTGCCCATTTGCAGGCATTGTCGAGCAGGTTGCCGACCATCTCCTCGAAATCCTGCTTCTCGCCCTGGAACTTCAACCCCGGGATCGAGGCCACCTCGACGTCGAGGCCGCGCTCCTCATAGAGGCGGTCGAGCGTCCGCTTCAGCGCTTGCAGCACCTGATCGACGTCGGTGATGTCGCCGATCACGCTCGATCGCGCCGCGACCCGCGCCCGGTCGAGATGGTGGGTGATATGCGTGCGCATGATCTCGGCCTGCTCGACCACCTTGCTGGCCAGCGGCCCTTCCTGCGTCCGCGCTTCGTTGGAGATGACGCTGAGCGGCGTCTTGAGCGCATGCGCGAGATTGCCGACATGGGTGCGGGCGCGATCGACGATCTCGCGATTGGATTGGATCAACGCATTCAGCTCCTGCTGCAGCGGCCTGATCTCCTCCGGCTGGTCGCCGTCGAGGCGCTCGGCCTCACCCGAGCGGATCTGCGCCAGGTTCTGCCGCATGGCGCGCAAGGGCGCGAGACCGAAGCGCACCTGGAAGAAGGTCGCCAGCACGAGACCAAAGCCGAGCACTGCCAGTGCGGCGATCAGCATGGTTCTGAATTCGGAGAGGTCGCGGTCGATCTCCCTGGCGTCACCGGCGATGGCATAGGAATAGGGGGTGGAGAGCGGGCCGGCGAGCTTGATCTCGCGCTCGACCACGCGCAGCCGCTGCCCCTCCGGACCGGGGGCATAGGCGCGCCGCGTCAAACTTTTGTCGGGGGGGACGGCATCCTGGCTCGGCAGCTCGAGCTGCTGATCGAGCAGCGAGTCGGAGACGAAATCGGGGCGGGACGCCCCGTTGAGCTGCTTGATCTGCCAGTACCAGCCGGAGAAGGGAATGCCGAACACGGGCTCGCCGAGATTGGTGGGCTCCTGCGGCGCGGTGGCGCCGCCTTGCGTGGTCGAGGCGACGAGGCTGGTGAGATAGACATTGAGACGCGCGTCGAAATTCCTCTCGACGGCTTCGCGGTAGAGCGAGATGAGAATGAAGGCGGTGACGGGCAGCACCACGAGCGTCCACGCCGCGGCCGAGGCGAACAGTCTGAACGCGAGGGAATTAAGCCTCATCGTTCGCGTCCGAGAGGCGGTAGCCGAGCCCGCGGACAGTCTTGATGAGATCGATGGGAAGCTTCTTGCGCAAGCGCCCGATGAACACCTCGACGGTATTGGAGTCGCGGTCGAAATCCTGCTCGTAGAGATGCTCGACCAGCTCGGTGCGCGAGACGACGCGCTCCCGGTGCAGCATGAGATAAGCGAGCACGCGATATTCGTGGGAGGTGAGCTTGACCGCGCGGCCGTCCACCGTCACCCGCGAGGTCTTGGTGTCGAGGCGGAGCGGTCCGCATTCCATCTCGTTGCTGGCATGCCCGGCGGCACGGCGGAGAAGCGCGCGGATGCGCGCCAGCACCTCTTCCATGTGGAAGGGCTTGGCCACGTAGTCGTCGGCGCCGGCGTCCATGCCGGCCACCTTGTCGCTCCAGCGCTCGCGCGCCGTGAGGATCAGCACCGGCATCTTGCGCTGGTCGCGCCGCCACTGCTCGAGCACGCTCAAGCCGTCTTTCTTGGGGAGACCGAGATCGAGCACGATGGCGTCGTAGGGCTCGGTATCGCCGAGAAAATGCCCCTCCTCGCCGTCGAACGCGGTGTCGACGGCGTAGCCCGCATCGCTCAGCGCGGTGACGAGCTGCCGGTTCAAGTCGGGATCGTCCTCGACGACGAGAAGTCGCAAACCGCTAACCCTCCCTGTCGTGCATAGGCTTCGCTCTCCTAGAACTGCCCGGTCAGAGCGTCAACGGTGAGGTTGGTCACCTCGCCGGTCGGTCCAAGCACGACGAGCTTATAGACGAACCGGCCGCCGACATTGCACAGCGCCTGATTGACGATTTTTCCACCCGTCTTCTTCTGCACCGCCTGATAAATCACGTTGGCCGGAAGCAGCGAATTCTGCGCAATGATCGGGCCGGCCTTGCTCCATTCGACGCAGTTCGGCTGCGCCGTCTGCCCTCCGACCGAGAAGATGGCGGCGACAAGGGCTGCAATGGTTGCCGGCTTGAGCGCCCGCCACATGGTTCAATCCCGTTAGCTTTATTGCGCCGGACCCTAGGGGAGGACGCATGAATGTCGCATGAACGCTCAACGCCCTGCATTCTGCCCCGTCAGGTTCGCCTAGTGTCAAGCCAGCCTCGCGCCGCAGCAACGATCGATTCGCGTCTAACCATTAGGGGTTACTCGGGTTGACCGGCGGGTTGCGCTGGGGTGACACTTCCCGCGCCTGCCGACGACCGGAGGACGTTAAGATTTACGACAGCCGGCCGAAGCGGAGCCTGTTGGGCCGCCGCAACTTTCTCAAGCGGGCGACGCTTGCCGGCGCGGCCACGCTCGCGCCGTCGCTGGCGCAAGGCGGCGCCTCGGAGCCCGAGCCGCAGCCGCTGGTCAATCCCGCCAAGCCGATGCCCGACACCGTCACGGCCGACGAGATCAAGAGCCTGCTCAAGCTCGAGCCGAACGCCACCTGCGGCTTCGTGCGCGAGACGTATAAGAGCGACCTGATGATCGCGCCGGGCGGGCTGCCGGCGCCGTTCGCGGACGGGCGTCCGTTGGGCACCGCGCTCATTTTCATGGTGACGCCGGAGGCGCCGGTGAAGCTGCACCGCATCGATAACGAGCAGCTCTATCACTATTATCTCGGCGACCCGATCGAGGTGCTGTTGCTGCGCGAGAACGGCGACAGCGAGCTCGTCGTCGTCGGCCCGAACATCGTCGGCGGCCACATGCTGCAGCTCTACATCCCCGGCAACACGTTCCACACCGCGCGCGTCACCGGCAAGCGGCGCTGGTTCCTCGGCGCCAGCACGGAATGGCCGGGCGTGGTCCAACGCGACAGAGACGTCGAGCTCGGCGATATCGATCGGCTCGCGGCGAAATATCCGGAAGCCGCCGCCGACATCCGCAAATTCCCCGTGCCGGCGGAGAAATAGCCCTCACCGGAACCGGCTGTGGCTCGCGGTGCTGGGCATGAAGCCCTTCGGGCTTACCTCGCTCGGTCTACAGACCCGACCGAATCCCGTGTCGAGCGGCGACCGCCTGTCGCAACGTCACCCGATCGCGCGTCGAGACCCCGAGCAGCTCGGCGGTGCGCCAAACCAGATTCGACTCGAATTCGTGTATGACGCCGTCGGCCATCACCACTTCCCACAGCATCTCGACGATCCGCTTGCGGCCGTCCTGGTCGAGCTCGCGGCACAGCACGTTGGTGAAGCCGAACAGATCGACGGATTCGCTCTCCTCTTGGGACGCTTCCCGCACCAGCCTGCGCACCTCGTCATCGTCAAGCTCGAAGCGCTCCCGCAACAAGGCCTTGAGTGTCCGGCGCTCGGACGCATCGAACTGTCCGTCGATCATCGATGCATGCACAAGCAGAGCCGCGGAAGCCAAGCGCAGCTCGTCCTCGTGAAAATTTCGTGCCGGCTTGTCGTGGCCGGCGACGCGATCGACGAGATCCTTGAGCCTGGTCCAGACCGTCATTGACGCCCCTCTTCCGCGTTGGCGAAGAGCGTCATATAGCGCAGCCAGAGGCGCTTTGCGCGACCCCTGGATAATCTGAGTGTGTCCCAAACTCCCAGACCCGTCATGCCCGGCCTTGTGCCGGGCATCCACGATTTCACAACGGATGCACCTCAAAACGTGGATGGCCGGGACAAGCCCGGCCATGACGAATCTTCGGTGACTGTGAAAACGTCTAAGTCCTAAGCCGCGACGGCCTGGTCCGGCTCGGTCACCGCGCGATAGCGCACGATGCCGTGGAAGGTGTCGCCGTCGGGATCGAGCCGCGCCTCGGACAATTCGTGGCGAAGGTTGACGAGGTGATGGTCGGCGAGCGTGAGCGGCTGATCGTGCAGCACGGCCCTGATCGCCTCGATGATCTGATGCACCTGCTTCTTGCCGCCGGAGCGCGACCAGACATGCAGCGTGAGATCGTGCTCGGCGCCGTCCTCGGTGCCGGTGCTCCAATCGCGCACCACGCTCTGGCCGAGGGTGATGAAGGGATAGGGCGCGGCCTGCGGCGCATCGTCATAGACGCGGACGCCGCCGAGCAGCGTGGTCAGATCGACCGAACCGGCGAGCGCCTGATAGACACCGCGCTGTAGGGACCAACTCGCAACTTCCGCCATGTCAGGTCTCCGTTAACGTTTGTTAACCAAACATATGGGGTGCCGCAGGGCGACTTGCAAACCGAGCCGCATCATCAAAACGCGATCAGACAGCGCCGCGTCCCGTCTTGAAAGCGGCCGCGATCAGTTTTGCGAGCCTATGCTTGACGCCCGGTGAACGCGCCCGGCCGCCGCCTCACATCCCCTCGACCTCGGGCGTGCAGTTCGGGCTGTAGCTCCACTGGCCCCTCACGTCTTCCGGCCGCTTGCAGGGCAGCGCCGCCTCGGGCGGCGGCGGCTCGACGGCGGCGCCGAGCGGCTCGATGCAGAGCACGTGGCCCGTCACCGGATTGACCTCGGCCGTGATGCATGCGGGCTTCGCCGGTTGCTCGGCGGGCGCGGCCGAGACCGCGCCGGCGGCAAGCACGACGACCGCAGACATGAGACCGGCCGACACATTCATCGTCACGCGCAACATAGCGTTCTCCATGACTAGGGCTTGGGATGACACGGCACCGCCGCGAGGAAGCACTTGCTGTAGAGGCCCTGCTTGACGCACTCCCATTTCACGTCCTTGGCGGTGGCGAGGTCGGCGTCGGGATAGACGGCCTTCGCCTTGGCGAGCCAATCGTCCTTCGCCGCTTGCTCGGACTCGTCCTGCGAGTCCTTGAACCCGGGTCCGCTGCCGACCAGCGGCTTGTCATGGCACTCGAAGCCCGGCTTGGTCGGCTCGGGCGGCGGAGTTCCCGTGGTCGCGGGCTGATCGGCGGCGAAAGCGGGCGCCAGCATCGCCGATAGTGCGATCGTGCCGAGAAGGACGCGACGGAGCATTCCAGCCTTGAACATTGGACCTCCCCCAATGGCTCTTGATGATGGCCTCGACCGGGAAACATTAGCATAGGCGATTGCGAAGTCCCCATGCGCCAAGGGCCCGCACGATGCGGGCCCTTGCGATGCGTCCGTCGCGGCGGCGCTAAGCCGCCGCGACGAGTCTCAGTCCGCAGTCCGGCGACTAGCCTTTGTGCTCGCTCTTATAGAACGACTCTGCCTTGGCGAGATTGGCGTCGGGAGCCTTCATGAAGTCGGTCTTGGCCTCGGCGCTGCTGAAGCAATAGGTCTTGCCCGTGATCGTCGTGTTGACGGAGCAATCCGTCTTGACGTCCTTGTGATTGGCAAGACCCCAGCTGCACATATTGTCGAACTGGCCGGCCCCGGCAAACGCCGACGTGGCGAGACCGAGCGCAAAGACGCCGGCGAGTGCGGAAACGATAGTGGTCCTCATGGGAGCATCTCCTGGTTTTGGGGGGTTCGCCCATTATTGGGCAACGGTACAACCCCTCGCCGAAGACGATGGTTCCGCCGCGCTCCGGCAGCGGCGTTTCGCCGCTGCAACCTCCGTCATTCCGGCGCAAGCCGGAATCCAGGGATAAACCTACGGATACCGGCTTTCGCCGGTATGACGCGGATTGCTCACTGATAGGGCTTGCGGATCATCCAGGACTGGGCCGGCGTCTTGCTGCAGGCGCTGGCGAGCACGGCGGCGACGTCGGGCGAGCTCGGTCCCGGATTGTCGAGGCAGCGGGGATAAAGCCGCATGTCCTCGTTGATCAGGGAAATGCGGTCGTTCCACTTGAGCGTATCCTTGGTCAGCTCGGCGAGCTTGGCCTCGAGATCCACCACCTTCTGATTGAGGCAGACCACCTTTTCGTCCGCGCTGCCCTGGCTACAGTCGGCGGCGCGCGCCGGGGTGGCCGACAGGGCCTGCGCCGCCCAGAGGGCGGTCACGCCCAAGAGCAGATGTCCAGCGACGAGAGTTGCAACGGAAGTGATGCGCTTTCGCATCCGGCGTGTCCTCCTTGTTGAGTGCTGCCTTGGGCGCCAGTCTATGCCAACCCCGGAGGTTAGGGGATAAAGTTGCCGGGTGCGCCCTCCTCACGTCATCGTGAAACCACAGATCGGCCGGAGCTTCCTTTCCCATGGCAGACGCATCTCTGTTCGCATCCGCGGTGACGCAGGCAGCTCCTTGGCCGCACGGTCTTCTATCTCGTGTTTGTCGGCGGGCTGCTGTTCGTCTCGGCGGGCACGCTCGCTTGGCCGGCGGCGTGGATTTATCTGGCCTTGACCGCGGTGATCAGCATCGGCGGCGGGCTATGGCTCGCCGGCCACGATCCCGCGCTGCTGGCCGAGCGGCTGAAGCCGATGATTCAGCGCGACCAGAAGCCCTGGGACAAACTGTTCATGTCCATCCTGCTGGCGCTCTGGTGCGGCTGGCTCGTGCTGATGGGGCTCGATGCCGGGCGCTTCCATTGGTCGCGCGTGCCGCTCGGCGGGCAAATCCTCGGCGTCGGGCTGATCGCCGCCGGCTCCTATCTCGTCTGGCTGACCTTCAGGGCGAACAGCTATGCCGCGCCGGTGGTGAAGATCCAGAAGGAGCGCGGGCATCGCGTGGTGTCCACCGGGCCCTATGCTTATGTGCGCCATCCGATGTATGCGGGCGCGCTCGGTTTCCTGCTTGGCGCGCCGCTCTTGCTCGGCTCGTGGTGGGGCCTGGCGGCAGCCCTGCTGCTCGTCCTCGCCATGGCGGTCCGCGCCGTGCTCGAGGAGCGCGCGCTCACGGCCGAGCTCGAAGGCTACGCCGACTACGCCGCGCGCGTCCGTTACCGGCTCGTGCCGTATCTTTGGTAGCTCCGCCCGCAAGGCCGGTCGTGGCGAGCAAGGCGCTCTTCATTTTTCGGCCTTAACTTCCGAGCAATGGATTGGGCGTGGAGAGAGCCCAAAGCGGCCGGTGGGGCTCGCCACGCCGGCCATAAATTGGCGATACTGGCCGAAAAGAAGAGGTCGGGGTTCGGCAATGTCGAGGGTGACGCTTCCGCTGCTCGCCATAGGCCTGCTCGGGCTGCAGCTTTCGGCTTGCAGCCATGCCGAGCCGCCGCCCAAGGACTTCGTCCTCGTCGACCCGCATGCCGCAGAGGACGCCCCGCCGGCGGACTCCGGCGCTCCTGGCAACTGGTCGAAGATCGGCAAGGAGAAGGGCGGCAAGGCGAAGCGAACCAAGGGACCCGTGGCAGAAGGCCCTCCCCCGCTCGAAGTCGTCGAGGCCGGTTGCAAGGCGGAGGCCGATCGCAAGGGCACCGCCTCCATGCTCGCCATCTTTTCGCGGCTGCGCCGAGGCTCGGAAGATGCCGATTACCTCGCCTGCATGAAGGAGCACGGCTACGACGTCAAACCATGAGCGGAACGGTGTCGCGGATGGCCGCAAGCCTCTATAAAACGCCGCAATCCCGGTGTAGTTTGCAGCCTGAAACCCGTCCAGCGGTCGATTGGGGGATGCCAGTCTACCGGGGCGGATTCGCACGCGAGAGGTCGGGGCAAAAGTGCGGGATTTCCTTCAAGGTAATCGCCGGGCCAAGCTGATCGATTGGCTGAAGATCGATTCCTGGATCGATTCCGGGCTGTACACCACTTGGATCGGCTTCCGCGACTGGTGGAGCGGCTATTCGTCCTTTTTCGGCCGTTTCGAGGTCAAGGGCGTCGTCCGCGCGCTCAACGAGCTTGCCTGCGAAGGTCTGACCTTGAGCGTGGGCGGGCTGCTGGTGCTCGCCACCTTCGCGCTCCCTGCCTTCGAGACCGCTCAAGGCAAGATGAACCTCTCCGACGAATACAGCGTCACCTTCCTCGACCGCTACGGCAACGAGATCGGCAAGCGGGGCCTGTTGCGCGACGACTCGGTGCCTCTCGACGAAATTCCCGACGTGATGATCAAGGCGACGCTCGCCACCGAGGATCGGCGCTTCTTCGAGCATTTCGGCGTGGATGTCATGGGCACGTTCAGGGCCCTGGCCGCCAACGCGCGGCATGACACGGTGGTGCAAGGCGGCAGCTCGCTCACCCAGCAGCTCGCCAAGAACATGTTCCTGTCGCCGGAGCGCTCGCTCAGCCGCAAGATCAAAGAGGCGATCATCGCCGTCTATCTCGAGAATCACTACACCAAGCCGGAAATCCTGAAGCTCTATTTCGACCGCGCCTATCTCGGCGGCGGCTCCTACGGCGTCGAGGCGGCGGCCCAATATTATTTCAACAAGTCGATCCGCGAGGTGAACCTGTCGGAGGCGGCCATGCTCGCCGGCATGTTCAAGGCGCCGACCCGCTATGCCCCGCACGTCAACCTCGCCGCCTCTCGCGCCCGCGCCAACGAAGTTCTGAGCAACATGGTCGAGGCCGGGTTCATGAGCGAAGGGCAGGTCTATGGCGCCCGCATGAACCCCGCCAAGATCGTCGAGCGCGGCGACTCCAACACGCCGGACTACTTTCTCGACTGGGCCTTCGAGGAGGTCCAGCGGCTGATGCACGGCAAGGAAGACCACATTGTCGTCGCCCGCACCACCGTCGATCCGGGCTTGCAGAAAATGGCCGAGCAATCCCTGGAGGGGACCATCGCCCAATCGGGCCGCGCCCGCCATTTCGAGCAAGGAGCGATGATCGTCATGGAACATGACGGCGCGGTGCGCGCGCTAGTCGGCGGCAAGGACTACGGCGAAAGCCAATTCAACCGCGCCACCCACGCCTACCGCCAGCCCGGCTCCTCGTTCAAGCCTTACGTCTATCTCACCGCGTTCGAGACGGGAAAATACACGCCGAACACCGTCGTGAGCGGCGGCGGTGCCGCTTGCGGCCACTGGGCGCCGAAGAACTTCGCCGCCGGCGAGAGCAACACCATGGCCCTCCACGATGCGCTTGCCCATTCGATCAACACCATCGCGGTCAAGGTCTCGCTCGACGTCGGCCGCGAGAAGGTGCTCGAGACGATGAAGAAGCTCGGCATCACGCGTCTCAAGAAAACCTGCTCGCTCGCCCTTGGCGATCAGGGGCTGACGCCGCTCGAGCACGTCACCAACTATGCCGTCTTCGCTTCCGGCGGTCTTGAGGTTCATTCCTACGCCATCGAAGAAATCCGCGCGCTGGCGAGCGGCGAGATGGTCTACAATCACGACCGCGACGAGCCGCCGCGCAAACAGATCTTCTCTCGCCACTCGGTCGAAATGTTGAACACGATGATGCAGCAGGTCGTGACGGCGGGAACCGCGCGAGCGGCGCAACTGGATTACACCTATTCGATCGGCAAGACGGGCACCAGCTCGAACTTCCGCGATGCCTGGTTCATGGGGATCACCGGTCAATACGTGGCTGGCGTTTGGCTCGGCAACGACGACTTCACCCCGATGGCACGCGTAACGGGAGGAAGCTTCCCGGCCCAGACTTGGAAGGCCTTCATGGTGCAGGCCCACGACACCGACAACATCGCGCAGATTCCCGGCATCGCCGTCCATCCGGTGCAGGCGGCCGAACAGGCACGCCTCGCCGCCGTCGCCGCCCAGAACCCGGCCGCCGCCGCCGATGCAACTCCCGCTGCCGCACCCGAGAGCGTCAAGGACATGTCTTCCTCGACGCGTCAGGTTCTCGAGAAGCTGAGTGCCATGCTGAAGGACGCTCGCCCGCTGAAGCCGAGCGACGCAAGACCGGATCGCGCCGAGTTGGTCCCGGCTCCGGACGCTCCGCCGAAGCCAAGCCTCGCTTCCGCCACCAGCGCCGAAGGTGGGCCGGCGCCGGGCAATCCCCCGGCCGAGCCGCAGACCGCCCTCTCGACCGGGCGGGACGATGCGGCAGCGACTCCGCATTAGGCGTCCCATGGGTCTCGTTGTCTATCGATGGATGCCGATCGCTTGACCGCTCTGCCAAACCCGCTGCTGCTGTCCCCTTCGCACTCCACCCCTTGGCGTGAAGAGCAAGCGACCCATTCGATGCGGTCGCTGGCCTATTTCATCGGCACGTTCGTGGTCGCTCTGATGCTCGGCATCGGCTCGGCGTGGTACATGATCGAGCGCGGATCGCCGCTTACAACCACCAAGGTCGGTCCCTGGGCTGGCTGGATCAGCGAGGGGAATCCAAATGCGGATCCTTACACCGAGGCGCATGTCGCGCGCAGCGGCCGGCTTCCCCTCTCCTCGACGGTTGCGCGCTATTTCACGGCGCGGACCGACAGCGCCGGGCACACGCTGACCTCCGCCTGCCAATATTCGATCGTGGGCTCGCCGCTCAACGCGCGCTGGTGGTCGCTCGCCGTCTATGACGAAAATGGCGGGCTGATCGAGAATCCATCCGGGCGCTATAGCTTCAATGACGAGGAGCTGCTGCGCCACGCCGACGGCAGCTTCCGCATCAATCTGTCGTCCAAAGCGCGCCCCGAGAATTGGCTGCCGAGCGGTGCCGTCGAACAGCCGCTGGTGCTGATGCTACGCATTTACAGTCCGCGCGAAACCGATGCATCCGGCGTCGGCCTCATACCCGACGACCGCCTGCCGAAGATCGAGCGCACCGGATGCGAGTAAGAATCCCCGGTCTCTATATCGTGCTTGGGCTCGTGCTTGCGGGCCTCATCCACATCGTGGCCGTGCTCACTTTGCCCATGCTGGCGCCTCGCAACGCCCAAGCCCGGTTGGCGGCGCTCGGGCCCGCCAACACGATGATCGAACTGCCCGCGGCGTCTCCGGGCCACCAGGCCATGCCGATGATGGCGCCTGACGTCCGCTATGCCTTCTGCCGCTTCGATCTTACCAATGGACCGATCAGGCTCAGGGCTGCCATCGCCGACGAGCTTTGGCTGATCGCGCTCTACACGCCGGAGGGGGAGAATTTTTACACGGTCGCCGGCGCCGATATGAAGCGGGCACAACTCGATCTCATCCTCGCCGCCGCCGATCAAACCGTGGAAGAGGCGGGCGTCGACGCTCCGGAATCGTCAGATGAGGTGCTGGTGGTCAATGCGCCTGTTACCGAGGGGATCGCGTTGATTCGCGCGCCCCTGGCCGGGCCAAGCCGTGCGGCAAGGGCTGAGAACGCGCTGAAGGACACCTCTTGCGGCCCCTACACGAAGTCGGGCTAGCGCGGGTTAGGCGTTACTTTTTCCTGCGTTGCATTCGCCTGCGAGGCGATGAGCCGGTGTGCTCGGGCATATCGATCGATGCGCGGCGATCGATCCTCACCCCCGGAAAGATGATGATCTCGCCAAGCGTTCCTTCGACGGGCCCTGCGATCCGGTCTACCGCATCCTCGCTGCGGCGGAATTCAAGGATAGTCCCCATTGTGCCCCTCCACGGGCGGCTCGCGTTGGCAAGATCGCGGGCGCCACATCGCCTGGTCACCATTAAGACGCCGGTAGGGTTAACGAACTCCTAACCGCATCCGGCTTGGCCCACTCTCTCAATCGTTGGTCGCATCGCCCAGAAAATGCCGGCCGGCTCTATCCTCGATCTCGATGATCCAAAGGTCGGGGTCGAACTCACGCTGCCGCGCGAGATAACGGCTGGCTTCTGCCTCGCCGACTGCTGGCGATTGGAAGCACCTGATCCAGCGCCGGTCGGTTTCGCTTCCCGTCAATCCAGCGGGCGCCGGACCGTAGAGAGATACCGTGCCGTCGAGCCTGTCGACGCAAATGAAGATCGCGCCCGCGGCCTCGTCGCCGCGCCGCACGATCACCACGGGAACGCCTTCGCTTTGGCAGCGGCGGAGATAGGCCCGGACCCAGATCTCGCTCTTGATGCGCATGGGACCTCGGGCACGGGCAGCGCGAAACTTTACTGTCCCGCGGCCAACTTGGTCAGGTCGCGGCCGGTCACGCGTTTGAGCTCGCGCAAGAGCTCGGGCGTGATCTTTCCCGTCTCCGCGATCTTGCGGTCATGCTGAAAAGAGGTGATGGCACGTGTCGTCTTGCCGCCCAAGGTCCCGTCAACCGGACCAGGTGCGTAGCCGAGATCGGCCAGGATTTTTTGCACGGCCTTCACCTTGGTATCCTGCTCGGGCTTGGCGTCTAGCGTCTTGTCGGCGCTATCGGCTTTGACCGATCCGGTCGCGCCGGCGACCGGCTGCACGCTGCCCCCAAGCAGGATATGGCGCAAGAGCTCATCCGTGGCCACGCCCGTGATCGGCAACCCCTGCCCCTTTTGATAAGACGAGATCGCCGCGGCCGTTCTGGCGTTCAACTTGCCGTCCTCCGGCCCGACATCGTAGCCGCGCGCGGCAAGCTCGCGCTGCACGGCCTTGAGCAGATGTTCTGGGCCGCCCTCCCCCGTCTCGGGCGTCGGCACGTCGGTGCTGACCGGCGGGAGTTTCACCAGCTCGATGGGAGGACGACGCTCAGGCGCGGGAACGGCCTGCCCCGAAGCCGTGACGGCCGCGGTGCCATGCAGATCCTGCAAATAAAGCGCGTTGTAGATGATGCTTCCCGTCAGGCCGACAAAGGCCAGGAAAACGAGCCGCGGTGCCACTACGCCCATCGCATCAGGTGAACTCAAAGGCTGCACAGGGGCCAAGCGGCCGCGCGCCACTCCCCCTTCGGCCATCTTGGCGACCGAAACTAAAGAGATGCTAAACGGATCAAAGTCTCGGCCTTGCAAACGCTTACGCTGCCGAGGCCGCTGGCTGCTCTAGCGGGGCGCGCTCTGATTCGCCCGCGCCTTCGAGCGGTAAGACGATCGTCGCGCTGGTGCCCTCTCCGAGGCTGCTCTTCAGCTCGAGGCGCCCCCCATGCAGCCTGGCCAAGCCCTTCACCACCGAAAGGCCGAGACCCGCTCCGTCATAGCTTCGATCGTAGGAATTATTGGCTTGCACGAAGGGGTTGCCTAGCCTCGGCAGATCCGCTTCGGCGATGCCGATGCCGTTATCGGCGACGCTGAATTCGACAGTCTCGCCGACGCGGCGCGCCGAGACGCGCACCCAGCCGCCGGGATCGGTGAACTTGATGGCGTTCGAGATCAGATTGATCAGCATCTGCTTGCAGGCGCGCTTGTCGGCCGGAAGTTCCGGGATGCCGGGCGCCACGTCCATAATGAGCGACAAGGACCTCTGCTCCGCCGTATGCCGCATCAGGTCGCAGCACGACTTAACCAGCGGCGCCACGTCGAACGGCTCCTTGACGATCTTGAACTTGCCGGCCTCGATCTTCGACATATCGAGAACGTCGTTGACGACGTTCAACAAATGCTCGCCGCTTTCGTGGATGAGCCGCGCATACTCGCGATAGCGCGCCTCGCCGATCGCACCGAACAGCTCGCGATTCAGGATCTCGGAGAAGCCGATCACGGCGTTGAGCGGCGTGCGCAGCTCGTGGCTCATATTGGCGAGGAACTGCGTCTTGGCCCGGCTTGCGCTCTCGGCCTCGTCGCGGGTACGCAAGATCTCCGCTTCCTGCGCCTTGCGATCCGAGATGTCACGCGTCACGGCGACGATGCCGGGCCGGTCGCCCGCCGTATCCTCGGCACGCAACGGCCGGCAGCGCATCTCGACCCAAACATAGCGCGCGGGCTCGGCTCCGCTCGCACGGCGGACCCTGAACTCGACGGCGATAAACTCGTTCCTGGCGAACGAGCGCGACAGCGCTGTGAGATAGGCTGGACGGTCGGCGACATGCACGCGCTCGAACAGGCCGTCGCCGGCGATCTTCTGCGCGGGCTCGCCGAACAGCTGCTGCGCGGCGAACGAAGCGAAGAGCACGCGGCCTTTTTCGTCATGCCGGGTGATCATGTCGGTCGCGTTCTCGGCCAGGAGCCGGTAGCGGTCCTCCCCGGCGCGCACGGCACTCTGCGAGCGCCGATGCACGAGCTGCACCATCGCCGCCAATGCCGCGGCATAGCTCATGGCGCTGGCGGCACCGATCAGCGACAGCAGCGTCGGCGAGAGCGGCAGCAGATCGGCTGCCTGCGTGTGGGCGAATGCGGGGGCGATGGCGAGAACGGCGAGGCCGAGCCCGGCAACGCAAGCGGCCCAGGCGACAATGCGACGGTCGTTGGCGAGCGCCGCCTCGACCGGCACGACCACCATCCAGGGAATGAGCCAGGAGGCGAGGCCGCCGGTGAGCCACGCGCAATAAGCGACAAGTCCGGCGAGATTCGCCGCCGAGGCGAAGTGGGCGGCGGCGAATCGCCCGGTCCGCGCCAGGAAGATGGCAATGCCGATCGGCGACAGCAGCCAGAGGAACGCGGCGGCCCCGTAAAGCGACGGCTTGCCGCCGACCCCGAGGTAGATGGGAAAGACGCAGAGCGCGAGCAGCCCACCAAGCAGATGCGAGGCAATAAACGATTGGTGGCGCGCTGCCGTCAGCGGATCGCCACGCGCGCTATCATGCACGAGCGAGCTGAAATAGGCTGTGAGCCCGCGCCAACTTTCACGATCAAACACGCGCATCTCGGAGCGGACCAAGCACCGCTCGCGTCCCCGGATTGTCTTGCGTACGAGTATTGGCGCCCGCGCTTAAGGAAGCTTAAAGCCAGGGGATCCGCACTCGAGGCCACGATGATCGAGATAAAACCCACTCTAGGCGGACCCCCGAGGTGCAATCTGTAAAATTTGAGACATTTCGCAAATGAATTGTAATCAAGTATTAGGAGACTGCTAATCTTGTCATCCAAAGAATCGACCGGAATTTTCGTCTCAAACTTTATTGATTGCAGTGAAACTCCCTTATTTCCTTTGCGCTATAGTGGGCGCTGTTAAGGGGAATGATAGCGGCAGCAAAGCCGCAACAGGCGTAAACAGAGAGGGCAAAGCAATGCTGTTCCTTATCAGGGCGGCCTTCTGGCTGATGATCATTGTGCTCTTGCTTCCGACGGACGATCGGCAGCGGAGCGAGGTTTACGGCACGGCGCAAGCGGCGGTGAATGACGTCGCCAGCTTCTGCGACCGCAATCCAGAGACCTGTGCCAGGGGCAAGGATGCGTTCGCCGTGTTCGTGCAGAAGGCCGAGTTCGGCGCCCGCATGTTGATGGATCTCGTGCAAAACAAGACAGGTGCAGGCGCTGCTGCAGGTGCCGCGGAACCAACTCGGCTTGAGTCGCCGCTGCCGGAGATGCAGAGCCCCGATGCGGCCGCCTTCGCCAAGCCGATCCGCTTCGACATGGGCGCTTCGCAGGACACGCTCAATCCGGAAGATCGCGAAGAGGCTTGGTCGGGACCCGACTCAGCCGGCACCTAAGCGACACGCGGACCTTCGTCCGCCTGCAAGATCTTACAAGTTTGGCAGCCCCCCGCCTGCCAAGGGCGCGCAATTGGGAAGGTTTGTGCCCTTTCCCTCCCAATTTGCGCGCCCCTATTTTCGTCGTTTAGCCGGTCGCGACCAGCGCGGTTCCCACCTATATTCAGGTCATGGACGCAGTAAACGAGACGACCTCGAGCTTCGAGGAGATCCTTACCGATTTCGAACTCCTCGACGATTGGGAAGACCGCTACCGCTACGTGATCGAGCTTGGCCGCAAACTCGAGCCGCTGCCGGAGCAGGAACGTACTCCTGCCAACAAGGTGCAGGGCTGTGTCAGCCAAGTTTGGCTCTCCACCCAGGTCGATCGGAGCGGCAACCACCCTCGCCTGAATTTTATCGGCGACAGCGACGCTCATATCGTGCGCGGCCTGATCGCAATCCTGTTTTCTCTCTACTCGGGGAAGACGGCTGAAGAGATCGAACGCATCGATGCCGGCGAGAAGCTCGGCTTGTTGCACTTGAACGAGCATCTCACGCCGCAGCGGTCGAACGGCCTGATGGCAATGGTAAGGCGGATCAGGACCGACGCCGAGTTCGCTCTCGGCGAACGCACGCCGCACTGACCGGGACCCGAGCGGCCGGTCACGACTCCCCCTCAGCCCGTCCGCCCGACCGCCATGCATCGAGCGTAGGCCGATAGTCCTCGCTTCCCCAATGGCGCAAACCTCGTCGCGCCGGTTTCTGCGTCTCGCTGCCGATCAGGCCGTAGTGCCTGGCAAGTCGCGTCAGGGCGATCTGAAGAACGACTTTGCCGGCGCGCTGCGGCCAGCCATTCTCCTTCTCGGCATCTTCAAGGCCTTTCAGCTCGCAGCAAATATCGACCAGCACGCCGGAGACCTCCGGGCCGACGGCCATCAGCGCGCGCATCACCCGCTCCTTCGCCGCGAGCACCTCGTCGCGAAGCGCCGCGGCGTTGGAGGGCGCCCCCCGGCGCGTCCGTTCCGCGGGTGCGAGCGCCGACCAGTTTGAGGTCACGCGCGGACTGAGATGGGCAAACCAATAATCGGCGCGCAAGCGCTAATCGATCACTTGCCTGAGCTGAGATTTGCCCATGCCCAGGGCGGGTCTCGCCGGCCTTGCCAGGCAACCGCTCTCGACGATGCGAACTGCACCGCGCATCGGCACCCATGGGGTGGGACCGGGCGGGGATAAGCAGGAATGCTCGGCTCGAGCGAGCGCGGTGGACAACGCGCGCCCCCGTGGAGAACCCGGGGATCGCCTCGTCTCGGCGGCGCGCCAATCACCCGGAAATCCTCAGGCCCTCTCACCGCGCGCATGCTCGAGCCTCCACCACAGGAGGCGAGCACGTGCAGGAAAGACCGCGCCGGCGCGACAGCGACAGACACGGAAAGCGCAAGATCTCGACGGCCAAGAGCGTCTTTGGCTCGATGGCAAAGGCTGGAGCCGCCGCCTATATGCGCTCGCGCGATTTGCCGAAGCTCATCCCGCTCTGGCCGCACGAGCTCGTCGATCACAGCCCTGAAGGCTGCCGCCACCTGCTGGCGAAGCTCCGCAGCGCGCTTAGGGCCGAACGAAGGCGCGCTCTATCGGGTCATTGGAGCTATGACCTCAATCGGCATCTCGGCCTGATCAGCGCTTACAAAGGAGAACTCGCTGGCTTGAGCCGGATCGAGGCTCAGCCGAATTGCACCCGCCGCGCCAAGGGCCTCGGCTGAATGCGGGGATAGCAGAACAGCGTACGCTCGGGCAGAGCGGGCTCGCTCGTTGACGGAGCCGCCACGTCGTAACAGAGGATGCGATCGACCAGTCCGCCATCGTCGGACAGCGGTAACCTCAACCAAAACAAGACGATATGGTCGCGACCCTGGGCCGGTCCCCGCACAACGCCGCTCAGCGGCAAGCCCTTTGCCACCAGCCTCGCATGAATCCGATGCCAATAATCTGCCTGTTCGCCCGTAAATACTTCGCCGGCCCGCTTGCCGGTGATTTCCTGACCGTAAATATCGTGCAGCCGCGTCCCGGCCAGCTTGAAAGCGGCCCCATCCACGCCATCCCTGACGTCGATCAGGCCGATATGCGGGAGGAGCTGCGGGACCTTGAACGGATCGAGATCGGATCTCGCCGGCATGCGGCGGACCCCCGCGGACAGAAGCCAATAGTCGAAGAGTTCGCGCTGTCCTTGCACTACGAGCTGGGCCCGAAAGGCACGTCCGGACAGCATGGCATTCCCCCTGCGGCAAGCCTTGAACGGCCCGCGAATCGCTTGTGTTTCTGCGACTATGTGGATAACTCGGCCGACTTGCAAGCGGGGAAAGCCGAATTCATTAAGAATCACAATGGCTTGTGGTAGCCCTTGGGCCAACTACCCGATCTTGGGTAGGGGCAACGGGCTGAAGCGCGGCTCGCCGATTGCCGCGCCGCATCCAATGATGTCGAGCAATTCTAGAGCCTTAGCGCCGCCGTTGCCCGAGACCCATGCGCTTTGCAAGGTCGGAACGGGCCGCCGCATAGTTCGGCGCCACCATGGGATAGTCGTGGGGGAGGCCCCATTTCTCACGATACTCTTCGGGCGACAGATCGTAGTGCGTGCGCAGATGCCGCTTCAGCGACTTGAACTTCTTCCCGTCCTCGAGACAGATAATGTACTCGGGCGTGACGGACTTCTTGACCGGAACCGCTGGCTTCAACTCTTCCCTGGCGGGCAGACCCGTCGCGCTCGAGGCTTTGCTCAGCGCGTCGAACACATTGTGGATGACACCAGGAAGGTCTGTAGCGACGACCGTGTTGTTGCTGACATAAGCTGAGACGATCTCAGCGGTGAGTTCAACGAGTTCGTTCTTCTCCAGATTCGCTTCCATGAAGTGGCTCCTTGATCCAGCTAAACCCCCGGTCCTCCCAAGCATCCCGCGTTTTACGGGTGCGAGTGCATCTCCCGGGCCCACAAGACTGTTGAGTCATCAGATTACGCCGTTTTTGTGGCGTGTAGTTACAATGTTTCGCAACTAGAGAACCTTATGCAATCTAACGACCTAAGCTGATCTGCACTCTATAACCACTCCTCAATGAAACCGCAATGCGTTCTTCTAATGAAGACTGATCCCACGACGATCATGATAAACGGAGTGACGACTTCTGTTTACCCAAGCTAGTTCGCACCGCTGCTTAACTTTGACTAGCAGGGCCTTTATGACATTTCGCCAACTTGGCCAACTCAGCCTTGAGGTGGCAGCCACGACGTGTCGAGAAATCAAGCCTGCGTGAGTATCGAGCCTAAGCTCTTCGGCGGGTCGGTTCTGATGCTTATATTGCGGTCGGATAATACGAATGACCGGGAAAGTGTTCCATCCATGAGCAAAGCCGACAAAATAAACAACACTGACGCCGCCAAACTTGCGGTTTCCGAGTCTGAGTGGCGCGAAAAACTTACGCCGGAGCAATTCCATGTTACCCGCCAGCACGGCACGGAACGGGCTTTCAGTCATGCTTACTACAATGACAAGCGCGACGGCATGTATCGCTGCGTCTGTTGCGGAGCCCCGCTGTTCAGCTCGGACACCAAGTTCGACTCCGGCACCGGCTGGCCGAGCTTCACCGCGGCAGCGGCCGAGGGCACGGTGACCACGCACGAGGATAATTCCTACGGCATGCGCCGGGTCGAGGTGCGTTGCGCCAATTGCGATGCGCATCTCGGCCACGTCTTTCCCGACGGGCCGGGTCCCACGGGCATGCGTTACTGCATCAATGGATGCGCGCTAGACCTCGACACCGAGGGCAAAAGCGGCACGTAATCGCCAGCATGGATGCAAAATCCGTTCAAGCGGCGCGGTCGGCGCTAAGTCGGCCGCGCGCGCTTCGCCGTCCGTCAACCTCCCGCTATCACGGCATCGAGCGGGTTGACGATTACGCCTGGCTTCGCGCCGACAACTGGCAGGCGGTGATGCGCGATCCCGCTTTGCTCGATCCCGAGATCAGGGCCTATCTCGACGCCGAGAATGCCTATTCGAAGGCCGCCATGGCCGACACCGAACAGCTCCAAGCGACGCTGTTCGCCGAGATGAAGGGCCGTATCAAGGAGGATGACGCCGGCGTTCCGGCTCCCGACGGGGCTTTCGCCTATTACAGCCGCTTCGTCGTTGGCGGGCAGCATCCGCTTTACTGCCGCATGCCGCGCCAAGGCGGCGAGGAGCAGATCCTGCTCGATGGCAACGCGCTCGCCAAGCCGCACGCTTATTTCCGCATCACCGGCGTCACCCACAGCCCCGACCACAAGCTGATCGCCTATGCCGTCGATACCAAGGGCTCGGAGTTCTACACCGTTAATGTCATCGAGGCCGCGACCGGCGCGCTTCTCGAATCCCGCATCGCCGACAGCAACGGGTCGCTGGAATGGGCGGCCGACAACCGTACGCTACTGTACGTATGGCTGGATGACGAGCATCGCCCTCGCCGCGTGCTGCGTCATGCGATCGGCGCCGATACTGCCGACGCTCTCATCCACGAGCAAGCCGATCCGGGCTATTTCCTCGGCCTCGGCGCGACCCAGGATCGCCGCTTCCTTCTGCTCAGCGTGCACGATCACGAGACGGCCGAGATCAGCCTGATCGATGCCGCCGATCCGCTGGCGCCTCCGCGCCTCGTTGCGCCGCGCGAGCCCGAGCACGATTACTCGGTCGATCATCACGACGGGCGGTTGATCATCCTGACCAATTCCGGCGGCGCCGAGGATTATCGAATCGTCGAGGCGCCGGTCGATGCGCCGGGCCGCGAGCATTGGCGGGAGATCGAGCCGCATAAGCCCGGCCGGCTGATACTCGACGTCGTCGCCTATAAAGACTTTCTCGTTCGGCTCGAGCGCGAGGACGGACTGCCGCGCATCGTCGTGCGTCGCTTCGCCGACGGCGAAGAGCACGCCATCGCTTTCGCCGAGGAGGCTTATTCGCTCGGCGTCTCTGACGGCTACGAATACGACACGCCGACCTTGCGCTTCACCTATTCGTCGATGACGACGCCGGCGCAAGTCTTCGACTACGACATGAACACGCGGGCGCGAGAGCTTCGCAGAGACTCAGGAAATTCCGAGCGGTCACGATCCGTCGCTCTACCTCACGCGCCGCGTCATGGCGCCGGCGAAGGACGGCGAGACGGTGCCGGTGTCGCTGCTCTATCGCAAGGCGACCAAGCTCGACGGCTCGGCGCCCCTGCTCCTCTACGGCTACGGCGCCTACGGCATGAGCATTCCGGCCGGCTTCTCGACCAATGCGCTGAGCTTGGTCGATCGCGGCTTCGTCTACGCCATCGCCCATGTGCGCGGCGGCAAGGACAAGGGCTATCGCTGGTACAAGGACGGCAAGCGCGAGAAGAAGACGAACAGCTTCACCGACTTCATCGCGGCGGGCGAGTTCCTCGCCGAACAAGGCTATACCTCGCGCGGGCGGATCGTCGCGCATGGCGGCAGTGCCGGCGGCATGCTGATGGGCGCGGTCGCCAACATGGCGCCCGATCTGTTCCTCGGCATCATCGCCGAGGTGCCGTTCGTCGACGTGCTGACCACCATGCTCGATGCGAGCCTGCCGCTCACCCCGCCCGAATGGCCGGAATGGGGCAACCCGATCGAGAGCGAGACCGACTATCGGACCATCGCCGCTTACTCGCCCTACGACAATGTGCGCGCCGAAACCTACCCGCATATTCTGGCGCTGGCCGGCCTCACCGATCCGCGCGTCACCTATTGGGAGCCGGCCAAATGGGTGGCGAAGCTGCGCGAGCTTGGAACGGGCGATCCGCTCATTCTGCTGCGCACCAATATGGAGGCGGGCCATGCCGGCGCGAGCGGCCGCTTCGAGCGGCTGAAAGAAGTGGCGCTGGCTTACGCCTTCGCGCTGAAAATCGCCGAAGGCTAATGCCGACGAGGCTTTGCTAGGCAAGCGAATCCGGTCAAATTAGCCTCGCCATGCTGCTCAGCCGCGACAAGTCCCAGCTCCTCATCGTCGACGTCCAGGACAAGCTGTTGGACGCGATCTCGGGCAAGGACCGCGTCGTCGAGCGCTGCGTGCGACTGGTGCGCGCGGCAAGGATGCTGCATGTCCCGATCACGCTGTCGGAGCAATATCCGCAAGGCCTGGGACCGACGGTCGACCCGATCCGCGAAGCCTCCGCCAATACCGGCTTCGTCGTCGACAAGGTGGAATTCTCCTGCCTGCGCAACGAAGCGCTGCGCGACCGGCTGCATGAGCTTCGCCGCCAGGGGCGGCCACAGGTCGTGATCGGCGGGATCGAGGCGCATGTCTGCGTCCTGCAAACCGCCATCGACCTCGAGGCGCAAGGCTTCGAGGCCTTCGTCGTCGCCGACGCCATCGGCTCGCGCTCCAAGATAAGCCGCAAGCTCGCCATGACCCGGCTGATGAAGGCTGGAGCCGACATCGTCGACAGCGAGATGGTGATGTTCGAATGGCTGGAGCGCGCCGGCACGCCCGAATTCAAGGAACTCCAGGCGCTCATCAAGTAAACGACCGGCTGCGAGCCTGAACCGATCCTGCATTGCCGGTTCATCCAGGGTTCAGCCAGGATGGCGCAAAGTCGAAAGCGTCAGATCCCTGCACTGATATAGCGAACCTTCCTCGGCACCGGGCGCGGAGTTCAGGGGCTCCGCGCCCACCCGGCCAAATGCCAAATCAATAGCTTGGCTTGCCTCGCTGCAACGGAACCTTTAGCTTTCGGCAGAATTCTCCCACCTCTCACAACCTGCCGGAGCAAAGCCGTGGCCTTCGAACTTCCCCCCCTGCCTTACGCCTATGAAGCGCTTCAGCCCTATATGTCGGCAGAAACGCTGCAATATCATCACGACAAACACCACAAGGCTTATGTCGACAATTTGAATAAGCTGCTGCCGGGCTCAGGCTTCGAAGGCAAAAGCCTCGAAGACATCGTCAAGGCGAGCTACGGCAAGAATGCCGGCGTGTTCAACAATGCCGCCCAGGACTTCAACCACATCCAGTTCTGGCCGTGGATGAAGAAAGGCGGCGGCGGCAAGAAGGTGCCGGGCTCGGTGCTTGCCCTGATCGATCGGGACCTTGGCGGTTTCGACAAATTCCGCAACGACTTCATCGAGGCCGGCAAGACCCAATTCGGCTCGGGCTGGGCCTGGCTCGCCATCAAGGACGGCAAGCTCGCGATCACCAAGACCCCGAACGGCGAGAATCCCCTGGTCACCGGCGGCTGGCCGTTGCTTGGCGTCGACGTGTGGGAGCACTCTTATTACATCGACTATCGCAACGAGCGGCCGAAATATCTCGAAGCCTGGTTCGACCATCTCATCAACTGGGCGCATGTCGAGGAGATGTTCGCGCTCGCGCCGAAATAGAGTGGATTAATTCCGGTTGATGCGGAAATCGACGCCGAAAATTGCCGCGCTTTGCAGCGAATTGCGGTGAGCCGGTAAGCGCGCCCACGCGGTCTATCCACGCCCTTATCCCCGGCCCGGCCGCTCGCCGCCGGCACGCTCCACCGCCTCGCTTGCTTCGAGCCAGCGATGCTCCGCCGAGACGAGGTTGCGCTCGACCTCGGCGCGGGTCTTCATCAGCTCGCTGACCGACGGCCCGCCATTGGCTTTTGGCGCGGCGAGCTGGGCGTCGATCTCGGCGCGCCGCTTCGAAAGCCGGGCGACCTCGGCCTCGGCCTGCGAGGCCTGCTTGCGCAGAGCCTGATTGCGCTCGCGCAGCTCGGCTGACAGCCGCCGCTCCGCCTTGCGGTTTTCGCGCTTGGCGGGTCTCTCGCCCTCCTCCGCGCGGTCGCCGCCCACGCCAAGAATTGTATCGCGATAGTCGTCGAGCGTGCCGTCGAACGCCGCCACCGTGCCGCCATCGACCAGCAGCAGCCGGTCGGCGATCAGCCCGAGCAGATGCCGGTCGTGACTGACCACCACCACCGCGCCGCCGAATTCGGCCAGCGCCTCGACCAGCGCGTCGCGCGCCTCGACGTCGAGATGGTTGGTCGGCTCGTCGAGAATGAGAATATGCGGCGCCTCGCGCGTGATCAGCGCGAGTGACAGCCGCGCCCGCTCGCCGCCCGAGAGCTGGCGCACCGGGACATTGACCTTGTCGCCGGAAAAGCCGAAGCGGCCGAGCTGCCCGCGCACCTCGCCCGGAGACGCCGAGAGCAACAGGCTCTGCATATGCTGAAGCGGCGTCTCGTCGGCAACCAGCTCCTCGATCTGATGCTGGGCGAAATAGCCGACCCGCAATTTGCCGGAGGCGACGATGCCGCCGGTCTCGGGTGCCAATTGACCCGCGAGCAACCGCGCCAAGGTCGTCTTGCCGTTGCCGTTGCGGCCGACCAGCGCCACGCGGTCGTCGGGGTCGATGCGCAGGTTCAAGTGCGACAGCACGGGCGCACCCGGCACATAGCCGACGGCGACGTCATCGAGCACGACGAGCGGCGGCTTGAGCTCCTTCGGGCTCGGAAAATCGAACACGACCGACGCGTCCCGCACGGACTCGGCGATCGGCTGCATCGCGGCGAGCGCCTTGAGCCGGCTTTGCGCCTGGCGCGCGGTGTGCGCCTTGTAGCGCCAGCGATCGACATAGGCTTGCAGCTTCTTGGCCTTGGCCTCCTGCTTGCTGCGCATCGCCTCGGTTTGCGCCGCGCGCTCGGTCCGCTGCCGCGCAAAGGAGTTGTAGTTGCCGCGATACAGCGTCAGTCCACCGCGTTCGACATGCAGGATGTAGTCGGCGACATTGTTCAGAAGATCGCGCTCATGGCTCACCACGATGAGGCTGCCGCGATAGGCTTTGAGGAAGGACTCCAGCCACACGGCAGCCTCGAGATCGAGGTGGTTCGACGGCTCGTCGAGCAGCAAGAGATCGGGCTCGGAGAACAGCAGCGCCGCAAGCGCGACCCGCATGCGCCAGCCGCCGGAGAAGCTGTCGAGCGGCTGATGCTGCGCCTCCTCCGGAAAACCGAGACCGGCGAGGATGCGCGAGGCGCGCGCGGGAGCGCCATGCGCGTCGATCGCGTTGAGCCGCTCGTGGATCTCGCCGATACGGTGCGGATCATGCGCGTGCTCGGCCTCGGCGAGCAGTTCCGCCCGCTCCTCCGCCGCGGCGAGCACGGTCTCGTAAGGGGTGGCTTTGCCGCCGGGCGCTTCCTGCGCGACATAGCCGATCCGCGTGCCCGACGGGGTCTCGACGCTTCCCTCGTCGGGCTCATAGACCCCGGCGACGATCTTGAGCAGCGTCGACTTGCCCGCGCCGTTACGGCCGACCAGGCCGACATGCGCCTTCGGCGGCAGCGACGCGGAGGCCTTGTCGAGAATAAGCTGGCCCCCAAGGCGCAGCGTGATGCCGTCAAGCGTTAGCATGGGTGATCAGGTGCGGATCGGTCGGAGTCGGTGAAGCTGCTCTATGACCGCTTACGACCGCCAAGGATTCCGCGCTCGTCGGGAATGCTCTTGAACGGGACATACTCTTCCTCGGCCGATGTCCCGGTCTTTGACTGATCGGCACTCTTCGAACCATCGCCGGTGTCGAGCGCGCCGAAGCCGGTGAAACCGCCGCCGCCGCGTCGGCCCTTGCCCTTGAGGGCATCCGTCAGCACTTTCGTCGCCAAGGGCACGCCGGTCCTGATGATGGTCTTGCCGAGCGTCGTCCAGAAACTGTCGCTGCGCGAGGCACCGCCCGAGCTCGTCTTCGTCGTCGCCTTCTCGTCGGCACTGGCGGCTTTGGCGTCCGCGGGCCCGTCGGCCCATTGCTGCAGACGTGCCTGTTCGGAGTCGCTGTCAGCCGGCTTCTGCGGATATTCGACCGGGCTCGCGGCGATGACCTTATTGCGCTCGGAGTCGGTAATCGGACCGACGCGCGAATTCGGCGGACGCACCAGCGTGCGCTGGACGATGCTCGGCTGGCCCTTCTCATCGAGCGTCGAGACCAGAGCCTCGCCGGTACCGAGCTCCATGATCGCCTTTTCGGTATCGAAGGCGGGATTGGCGCGGAAGGTCGTCGCCGCTGCCTTCACCGCCTTCTGCTCCAGCGGCGAGAAGGCGCGCAATGCGTGCTGGATGCGATTGCCGAGCTGACGCGAGACGGTGTCGGGAATGTCGAGCGGGTTCTGCGTCACGAAATAGACGCCGACACCTTTCGACCGGATCAAACGCACGACCTGCTCGACCTTCTCCAGCAGCGCCTTCGGCGCATCCTTGAACAGGAGATGCGCCTCATCGAAGAAGAACACGAGATTCGGCTTCTCGGGATCGCCGACCTCCGGCATCACCTCGAACAACTCCGAGAGGAGAAACAACAGAAACGTCGCATAGAGCCGCGGCAACTCCATGAGCTTCTCCGCCGCCAGCACGCTGATATAGCCGCGGCCGCCGTCCTTCAGCATGAGGTCCTTGATGTCGAGGACGGGCTTGCCGAAGAAATGCGCCCCGCCTTGCCGGTCGAGCACGAGCAGCGAACGCTGGATCGAGCCGACCGAGGCTTTGGTGACGTTGCCGTATTTCGTGGTGAGCGTGTCGGCGCGCGCGGCAAGCCCCTCGAGCAGGGTCTGCAAATTTGCGAGCGTCGAGAGCGGAAGCTTTTCGTCGTCGGCGATTTTGAAGGCGATATTGAGCACGCCCTCTTGCGCGTCGCTCAGATCCATGAGGCGAGACAGCAGCAGCGGGCCCATCTCGGAAACGGTCGTGCGGATGGGCAGGCCTTGCTCGCCGAACAGGTCCCAGAAAATCACCGGATAGGCGCGATAGTCCTGCGTGTAACCGATCTCCTTATCGCGCGCCTCGATCCAGGGTTTGGGCTCGCCGGCCTCCGCCACGCCGGAAAGGTCGCCCTTCACGTCGGCGCAGAACACCGGAACGCCCGCGTCGGAGAAGCCCTCGGCCAGGCCTTGCAGCGTGACGGTCTTGCCGGTGCCGGTGGCGCCGGTGATCAGTCCGTGGCGGTTCGCGAGCCTGAGCCAGATGAATTCCGGGATGGATTCGGGCTTTATGCTCTGTCCGATATAGACGCTGCCGTCGGGCGGCTTGGCCCCGGCGCGGCTGGGGCTCGTGGCGGCTGCATCATCTTCAGGCGCTGCCTTGCGCTTCGCCATCGCGTTGTCTCCTTGATTCCGGGCCGCACTCTAGCTTCTCCCGAGGCACCCGCAAAGCCGCGCTGACTTGACCGGACCTTGCGCCGCACCGCTTCCGCGCCGCGCAAGCTTCGTGTTAGGAGGGGGCTCAATTGGCTTAGAGCTTGACGCGCATGGTGGAACTTTCCCTGGCCCGCGGCTTCCCGCCCGCCGACGAGGCGGCATGGAAGGCGCTCGTCGAAGAGGCGCTGAAGGGCGCGCCTTTTGCCGGGCTCCGGTCCAAGAGCTATGACGGCATCGTCATCGACCCCCTCTACCAGCGTGCGCAAAACGCCACCCGCGTCGAGGGCCGGCCTGCGGGCCAGCCTTGGGCGGTCATGCAGCGGATCGACCTTTCCGACCCCAAAGCCGCGAATGCGCAAATCCTCGACGACCTGATGAATGGCGCGAGCGGCGAGACGCTGGTGTTCCAGGGCGCGATCGGCGATTACGGCTATGCGCTTCCGGCGACGGGCGCGGCGATCAGCGCCGCGCTCGACAATATCTATCTCGATGCCGGCGTCGCCATCGATCTCGATCTCAGCATGCAGTCGAAGGACGCGGCTGGTCTTCTCGCCACTCTCGTCAAGGCTCGCGGGCTTGGCCCGAAGGATTGCACCATCCGCTTCGGCTTCGGCCCGCTCGGCGGCATTGCCTTGAACGGACACAGCCCGCTGCCGTGGAAGGACATCGCGCCGATCTTTGCCGGACTTGTCTCCGATCTGGCGGGCCAAGGTTTCGCCGGTCCCTTTGCTGTCGCCGACGGCAGGGTGATCCATGCGGCCGGCGGCTCGGAGGCGCAGGAACTCGCTTTCGCGCTTGCCAGCGCCGTCGCTTATCTGCGCGCGCTCGAGCAAAGCGGTATCGCGCTCGACGATGCGCGCCGCTTCATCTATTTCCGCCTCGCCGCCGACCAGGACCAGTTCCTGACCATCGCCAAGTTCCGCGCCGTCCGGAAATTGTGGGCGCGGGTCGAGGAGGCCTGCGGGCTCAAGCCCCTGCCCGTCTTCGTCGCGGCCGAGACCGCCTGGCGCATGATGACCAAGCGCGATCCGCATGGGAACATCGTGCGCGGCACCATCGCCGCGTTTGCCGCCGCGGTTGGTGGGGCAGATGCCGTAACAGTGCTGCCGTTCAGCGCGGCGCTCGGCGTGCCGGACGCCTTCGCCCGCCGCATTGCCCGCAACACGCAGACCATTCTCATCGAGGAGGCCAATATCCATCGCGTCGCCGATCCGGCCGCTGGCTCGGGCGCCATCGAAGCGCTGACCGATGCGCTCTGCGAGACGGCATGGTGGTTCTTGCAAAGGATCGAGACCGCGGGCGGGGTTGCCGAAGCCTTGCAGGCCGGATCGATCCAACGCGTCGTGGCGAGAGTCCGTGCCGAGCGCGAGGCGAATGTCGCGCGCCGCAAGGACACGCTGGTCGGCTCCAGCGACTTCCCCGATCTCGGCGAGGACAAGGTCGCGGTGCTGGCGCAGTCGCGCCTCGCGGCTTTGTCGACCAACGAGGCGGCACTCGGACCGATCAGATTGGCAGAGCCCTTCGAGCGCCTACGCGACCGCAGCGACTCCTATCTCGCCCAGCATGGCGCAAGGCCCAAGGTGTTCCTCGCCTGTCTCGGCCGCGCCGCCGATTTCAACGCGCGGGCGAGCTTCGCCAAGAGCCTGTTCGAGTCCGGCGGCATCGAAGCGGTGGAAGGAAAAGGCGACAACCTCGCGAAACGATTCACGGAATCGGGCGCAAAGCTCGCCTGCCTCTGCTCGTCCGACAAGGTCTATGCAGCGCGAGGCCGCCGACGTGGCTAAGGCCTTGGCCGAAGCTGGCGCGGCCCGCATCTATCTCGCGGGCAAACCCGCCGACAAGGCCGCGCTGGAGCGGGCCGGCATTAGCAGCTTCCTTCACCAGGGCTGTGATACGTTGCAAATTCTGAACGCCGCTTATGACGAGATCTGATTGCTGATGCCGCGCATTCCAGCCTTCACCGAGGTCGATTTCCAGCAAGCTCAGGGCAGCGCCTCACCGGCTGGCGCGCCCGCGTGGCAGACGCCCGAAGGCATCGCGGTGAAGCCCGCCTATGGCGCGGGCGATTTGCGCGGCCTCGATTTCCTCGACGGCTTTCCCGGCGTGCCGCCTTATCTGCGCGGCCCCTACCCGACGATGTATCTGCAGCGGCCTTGGACGGTCCGCCAATATTCAGGCTTCTCCACCGCCGAGGATTCCAACGCCTTCTACCGGCGCAACCTCGCCGCCGGCCAGCAAGGCGTCTCCATCGCCTTCGACCTCGCCACCCATCGCGGCTACGACTTCGGACCATCCGCGCGTGACCGGCGATGTCGGCATGGCCGGCGTCGCGATCGATTCCATCTACGACATGCGCACGCTGTTCGATCACATCCCGCTCGACAAGGTCTCGGTGTCGATGACCATGAACGGCGCGGTGCTGCCCGTGCTGGCGCTGTTCATCGTCGCCGGCGAAGAGCAAGGCGTGCCGCCGGAGGAGCTTTCAGGAACCATCCAGAACGACATCCTGAAAGAGTTCATGGTGCGCAACACCTATATCTATCCGCCGGCGCCCTCGATGCGCATCGTCTCGGACATCTTCGCCTATACCTCGAAGCACATGCCGAAGTTCAATTCGATCTCGATCTCCGGCTATCACATGCAGGAGGCCGGAGCGACCGCCGACCTCGAGCTCGCCTATACGCTCGCCGACGGCATCGAATATGTGCGCGCAGGCCGCGCCGCCGGGCTCGACATCGATGCGTTCGCGCCGCGGCTCTCCTTCTTCTGGGCGATCGGCATGAATTTCTTCATGGAGATCGCCAAGATGCGCGCCGCGCGCCTGCTGTGGGCGAAACTGATCGCGGAAGAGTTCAAGCCGAAAGACCCGCGCTCGCTCGCGCTCAGGACGCATTGCCAGACATCCGGCTGGAGCCTGGCGGCGCAGGACGTGTTCAACAACGTCGTGCGCACCTGCGTCGAGGCCATGGCGGCGACGCAAGGCCATACCCAGTCGCTGCACACCAACGCCCTCGACGAGGCGCTGGCTCTGCCGACCGATTTCTCCGCGCGCATCGCCCGCAACACCCAGCTGATGCTGCAGCAGGAATCCGGCACCACCCGGACCATCGATCCCTGGGGCGGCAGCTTCTATGTGGAACGTCTCACCTACGATCTCGCCGCGCGCGCGCTCGCGCATATCGAGGAGGTGGAGAAGTTCGGCGGCATGACCAAGGCCATCGCCGCCGGCATCCCCAAGCGCATGATCGAGCAGGCCGCCACCGCCACGCAGGGCCGCATCGACTCGAAGAAGCAGACCATCGTCGGGGTGAACAAATATCGCCCCGACAGCGAGGCCGACATCGCCATCCTGAAAGTCGACAACCGGTCGGTGCGCCGCCAGCAGCTCGACAAGCTCGCCCGCCTCAAGGCCGAGCGCAACGAGGCTGAGGTCCAGCGAGGCCCTTGACGCGCTGACCCGTTACGCCGAGACAGGGACCGGCAATCTGCTCGAAGGCGCCGTCCAGGCCGCGCGCGTTAAGGCAACGGTGGGGGAAATCTCCTATGCTCTGGAGAAGGTATATGGCCGCCACCGGGCCGAGGTTTCGGCCATCAGCGGGGTCTACCGGGCGGAGATCGGTCGCATGGACGGAAGCTTGAACCGCATCAAGGAGCTGATCGATAGCTTCGAGACCGAGCACGGGCGCCGCCCGCGCATCCTCGTCGCCAAGATGGGCCAGGACGGCCACGACCGCGGCCAGAAGGTGATCGCATCGGCCTTCGCCGATCTCGGCTTCGACGTCGATATCGGGCCCCTGTTCCAGACGCCCGAGGAGGCTGCCCGCCAGGCGGTGGAGAACGACGTGCATATCGTCGGCGTGTCGTCGCTGGCCGCGGGTCATCTCACCCTCGTCCCGGCTCTGCGCGAGGCGCTCGAAGAGCAAGGCCGCGGCGATATCATGATCGTGGTTGGCGGCGTGATCCCGCCGCAGGACTATCCCGCGCTGTACGAGGCTGGCGCCAAAGCGATTTTCGGTCCCGGCACGCCGATTGCCGACGCCGCCACCGACCTGCTCAAGAAGCTCGGGGCGAGCTCCAAGTCGCAACAGGCCGCCGAGTAGAATTGCGGCCATCAGTCGCTTCCGCACGCCGCTGCCCACGGTCGGAAAACTGTCATGCCTCTCAACTATCCATCGCGTCCGGGGCTATAACAGGCGCCACGCAATGCGCTAAACCGGGCCTAAGCAGCACCGGCATTTGCGGGGGGATTGCATGTCGGTCAACACCGCCGGCGGAAGCTTGACAAGCCGCCCGGGCGAACTCGCCAGGGCCGGCGTGAATGACATCTTTGCCGGGCCTGGTCGCGAGCGTCATCACGATCGCCTATGGGCTCTCCTTCGCTGCGCTCATCTTCGCTCCCCCGCTCAACACCTGGCTCGCTTACGGCATCGCCGCGACCTTCATCACCAGCGCCGTGACCGCCGCGATCGTAGCCGTGCGAAGCTCGCTGCCCTTTGCCATTGCCGGGCCCGACCCCACCACCGTCGCGGTCACGGCAACATTGGTCAGCGCGCTGATGGTGCGGCTTGGCGAGCAAGGCCTGCCGGACGATCTCCTGGCGCCGGTGGCGATCATCATGGCGCTCTCCGCCGCGCTGACCGGCGTCCTGCTGTTCGGCGCTCGGGCTCGCCCGCGCCGGCGGCGCCATCCGCTTCATTCCCTATCCCGTGATCGGCGGCTTCCTCGGCGCCTCCGGGTGTCTGATGGTGAGCGGCGCCGTGCGCGTCATCACCGGCCATGGGATCGCCGTCTCGAATGTCGGCACGCTGCTCGAACCCTCCGTACTCGCCCAGCTGCTGCCGGCAATCGGCATCGCGCTCGCCATCTATCTCGGCCTGCGCCGTCGCGGCGACAGCCCCTATGTCCTGCCTGCCGTCCTCCTGGTTGGCATCGCCCTGGCGCATGTCGTCTTGGCGGTCACCGGGACAAGCATGGCCGCAGCCGAGGAAGCTGGCTGGTTGTTCAAAGCCCCCGCCGCGGTCGGGCTCACACCGACTTGGGACTTCAACGATGTTCGCATGTTTCCGTGGCACGTTCTGCCCGCGCTCTCCGGCGATTTGTTCGCGGTCATGTTCGTGACGGCGATCAGTACGCTGCTCAACACGACCGGCCTCGAATTTCTTACCAAGCGGGAGGCCAATCTCCAGCGCGAATTGAAGACCATCGGCGTCGCTAACGTGATTGCCGGGGCGCTGGGAGGCTATGTCAGCACGATCGCTTTGAACCGCACCACGCTCAATTACGTGGCCGGCGCTCGTGGCCGCCTCTCCGGCCTGACCGTCGCGGCCATCTCGGCGCTCATGCTCATCGCCGATCCGGGCTTTCTCGCCTACGTGCCCAAATTCGTGCTTGGCGGTCTGCTGCTCTATCTTGGCGCCAGCCTCGTCTATGAGTGGCTGATCACCTCGGCGCAGCGAATCTCGCTGCTCGAATATGCCTCGCTGCTCGCGATCGTCGTCCTCATTCTCCAGATCGGCTTCATCGCCGGCGTCTTCATCGGCGTCATCATCGGCTGCACGACCTTCGCAGTCAGCGCGAGCCGGATCAACGCCATCAAGTTCAGCTTCGACGGATCCGAATATCGCTCGACGCTCGATCGAGGGCCGGAGGAGCTCGCCATTCTCGCCGCCAACGGCCACGAGATCCAAGGCATGAGCCTGCAAAGCTATATCTTCTTCGGCTCGGCCAACCGGCTCTACGAGCAGGTGAAGGCTCTCTTCGCCAAGAGCCCCGAGACAAGCTTCCTAGTGTTCGACTTCCGCCTGGTCACCGGCATCGATTCCTCGGCGATGCACAGCTTTACCCAGATCAAGCGAGCCGCCGACGAGCTCGGCGCCCGGCTCGTGTTGGTCCATCTCTCGCCTGAGCTCCGCGAGTCCTTCCGCAATCGCAAACTCATCACCGATGACGTGATCCTCGCCGATGACCTCGACCGCGCGCTCGAGTCCTGCGAGAAGGAGGTCATTGCCACGCATTTGGCTGAAGCCGGCACGGCGGCATCGCTGCGCGACTGGCTGACGCAAGCGCTCGGCAGCGCCGAATATGCCGAGCAACTGTTTCAGCTCTGCGAGCGGCTCGAAGTCGGCAAGGACACGATCATCGCCGAGCAAGGCGATCCGGCCCACTCCATGCATTTCATCCTCGAGGGCCGCATCGGCATCATCGTCAAGATGGACGACGGACGGATGATCCGCGTCCGCAGTCTCGGGCCCCACACCACGATCGGCGAGATGGGGCTCATCACCCGCCAGAAGCGGAGCGCTACGATAAAGGCAGAGGTGCCGAGCGTGCTCTACGAGCTGAGCGCGGACGCCTATGAGCGCCTCAAGCGAGAGAACGGCGCGCTGGCCCAAGCCCTGCTCACCTATATCGTGCGCGTCATGGCCGAGCGGCTGAGCTTTGCCAGCAAGGTGATCGGCGTGCTGCGCCGTTGAAGCCTTTTGCCGCCGGCAACCGGGCTTTTCGCTTGCGTCGGATCGCCGCAACGCCCGCTCGTGACGCCCCGGCCATTGGCCGAAATTCTAACGAGATTCATAGGCTTACGCGCCATTTTAGGATTGGACTAATTACGATCTGCGAGGCCGCCCTTCCGGCGCGCGTATGAAGCCTTGCTGCGCGCAGTTCGGTGCGCTCAATCTGCCTCCGCTGGGCAAAGCAGAATCGCTATCGCAATTGAACGGAGGCCAAATGCGCCTGCTGCTTGCTGCCCTGCTCGCATTGTCGGGACCGATCTCCCAAGCTCTCGCCCAGGACTTTTCCCTGACCATCAAGGATCACAAATTCGATCCCGCGGAGCTGCAAGTCCCGGCGGGAAAAGAATTCACGCTGAACGTCACCAATAGCGACGCCACGGCGGAGGAGTTCGAAAGCGACGACGTCGATGTGGAGAAGGTGATCGCCGGTGGCCAGAGCGCCACCATCACGCTCGGACCGCTCGACCCGGGACGCTACGAATTCTACGGCGAGTATCACGAGGACACCGCCAAAGGCACTCTCGTCGCGAAATAAGATGCTCGGCGCGCTGATCATCGTCTTTCGCGAAGTCATCGAGGCCGGCCTCGTCGTCGGCATCGTGCTCGCGGCCACGCGCGGCATCACAGGCCGCGGCTGGTGGGTCTCGCTCGGCATTCTGCTTGGCGTGCTCGGCGCCGGCGTGGTGGCCGTCTTCGCCGGCGCCATATCCAACGCCTTTGCCGGATCGGGCCAAGAGCTGCTGAACGCCGCGGTGCTCATCATCGCGGTAATCAGTCTCACCTGGCACAATGTCTGGATGGCCGAGCACGGCCGCGAGTTGGCGGCGGAGATCCGCAAAGTCGGCACCGATGTCAGCGAAGGCCGCAAGCCGCTTACCGCGCTCGCCGTCGTCGTGTTCATCGCCGTGATGCGCGAAGGCTCGGAGATCGTGCTGTTTCTCTACGGCATCGTGGTCGCCGGGACCGACATGACTTCGCTGTTGACCGGAGGCGTGCTCGGGCTCCTTGCCGGCGCTGCACTGACCGCGCTCAGCTATTACGGGCTGATCTCTCTCCCCACGCGTTACATCTTCTCGGTGACGAGTGTGCTCATAGCTCTGCTGGCCGCCGGCATGGCGGCGCAGGCGGTGCGCTTCCTGCAAGCCGCCGGTGTCGTCACGGCGCTCCGCGACAAGATCTGGGACACGTCCTGGCTGCTCTCCGATTCCAGCATCGTCGGACGCATGTTGCACGTGCTTGTCGGCTATACCGCCAGGCCGACGGCTCTCCAGCTTGTCGCTTATATCGCCACGCTTGCGACCATGTTTGTCCTGATCCGCGTGGTGCGATCGGGGCAGCCTGCCCGCCAAGCGCACTAAGAGCACCGCCGCCACGCCGCATCGTGCGCGCCAAGCGCACTAAGAGCACCCCCAGCCGCATGTCGCTCTTGCGCTTTTCGCGGTTTGCCCCTACCCCCGCATCCCATGCGCGGCGACGACACGGCGAAGCAGGACATTGAGCGGACGGCCAAGGCCATCCGCGACGGCGACCGGGTGGCGCTCGCCCGCGCCATCACCCTGGTCGAAAGCGCCAAGCCCGAGGACCAGGCGCGCGCCGAAGCGCTGCTCGATGAGCTCCTCCCCTCTACCGGCAAATCCATCAGGGTCGGCATCAGCGGCGTGCCCGGCGCCGGCAAATCGACGCTGATCGACCAGCTCGGCTTGAACCTCGTGGCGCAAGGCCACAAGGTCGCCGTGCTCGCCGTCGATCCGACCTCGTCGCGGAGCGGCGGCTCGATCCTCGGCGACAAGACGCGCATGGGCCGGCTTGCCTCGGAGCCGAACGCCTTCATTCGCCCCTCGCCCGCCGGCGATAGCCTTGGCGGCGTCACCAAGTCCACGCGCGAGACCATCGCTCTTGCCGAAGCCGCCGGTTACGACGTCGTGCTGGTCGAGACGGTCGGCGTCGGCCAATCGGAGATCGCCGTCGCCAACATGGTCGATGTCTTCGTCGTGGTGGCGATCCCGGGCGCCGGCGACGAGCTGCAAGGCATCAAGCGCGGGCTGCTCGAGCTCGCCGACATCATCGCCGTCAACAAGGCCGACGGCGATCAGGTCGAGCGCGCCAATCGCGCGGCGATGGAGTATCGCACCGCGCTGCACATCCTCGCGTCGGGACATACCAATTGGGACCCTCAGGTGCTGACACTTGTCGGCGCGCGACAATAAGGGGCTCGACGCGCTCTGGACGAAGATCACCGAGCGGCATGCCGCGCTTGCCGCCTCAGGCGGGCTCGACGAGCGCCGCGCCGCGCAGGCCGCCGCCTGGATGCGCGAGATTTTCGAGCAGCGGCTGCTTGCCGCCTTCAAGGGCGGCAAGCGCGCGGCCCGCCACTTCAAGGAGCTGGAGGACAAGGTGCGCGCCGGCAAGATGACCGCGTCAGCCGCGGCGCGTGAGCTTGGCCGGTTGGCGGGCATTAAGGACGCCGAATAGACCGGCCCAAATTCGCTTCCCTCGCGTGCGAGCCATAAGGTAAGTCGAGAGCCATGGAGAGGCCTCGCATCCTGCTTACCGGCTTCGGCCCCTTTCCGGGTGTGCCCACGAACCCTTCGGGTTGGCTTGCCGAGACGCTGGCCGAGCGATTGCCCGCGCCGGAATTGCAGGGCCGGATTCACGCCCGGATTTTCCCCACCGAGTGGCAGGCCGCGGCGCTCTTGCCCAATCTCTGCGAAACGCTGCAACCCCATGTGATGATTTACTTCGGTGTCAGCGAGCACGCCAAGACGTTTCGCATCGAGCATTCGGCGCATAATCGTACCGCGCCGCGCGCCGATGCCGGAGGCGCTCTCCCGGCAAGTCCCGTGATCCTCGTCGAAGGCGCCGGTCGCCTCGATACGGCCTTTCCGGCGGCCGCGCTCGCCCGGCATCTCAAGACGAACGGCGTTGCCGCCGTGACGTCGCACTCGGCGGGGCACTATCTCTGCAACTTTCTCTATTACCACTCGCTCGACTGGGCTCTGCGCCAATCGACCCCTCCCCTCGTGCTGTTCGTGCACGTTCCGCCTACGTCCGGCAAAGACGGCGACTTTACCGAAGAGATGCTGCTTCGGGGCGGGCAAGAGATCTTGCGCTTCATCCTCGCCTTCGCCGGCGAGCGAGAGCCGACACGAGCTGCCATTCCTCCGGCCTTAGCCCAAAGCGAAACTTTGCTCGGCGCAGAGGACGCCTAGGCGATGAGGGTCGGGCGCCGGCAAGTATTGCTCAGCGGTTTTGGCTTGGGTCTCGCCGCGGCGGCCGGACCGCGCTTGGCCGCCGCCGCCGACGCCGGCGAGCTGCAACAACCTGTCAGCACCTACGGTATCGTGCCCGGAGACGGCATCGATCAGACGGCGAGCTTGCAGCAGGCGGCCGACGCGGCGGCGCGGTCCGGCCTGCCGTTCTTTCTCCCGCCCGGCAGCTACGCCACCTCCAAGCTCGAGCTGAAATCGGGAACGCAAATTCAGGGCGTGCCGGGCAGATCCGTGCTTCGCTACACGGGCGGCGGCAGGCTCATCAGCATCGGCGACGCCGCCGATATCCGCCTGACCGGACTGACGCTTGCCGGCGAGGCGATGGCGATCGACGGCGGGGCCCTTCTCGTCGCCGAGCAGGTCAAGGGGCTCGTCATCTCGGACTGCCGCATTCTCGGCAGCGCCGAGAACGGCGTGGTGCTGCGCAAAGTCTCGGGCGCGGTCAAGGATTGCGAGATCGGCGACATCCGCAAAGCCGGCCTGGTCAGCGAGGATGCGGCCGGGCTCGAGATCGCGCACAACCATGTGCGCGATTGCGGCGACAACGGCATCTTGGTGTGGCGCTCGGTAGCCGGCGAAGACAGCAGCATCGTCGCCTCGAACCGCATCGAGCGGATCGCCGCCAAGAGCGGCGGCAGCGGCCAGAACGGCAACGCCATCATTGTCTACCGCGCGGGCTCGGTGCTGGTGAGCGGCAACCGCATCGAAGATTGCGCCTATTCGGCGATCCGCGACAATTCGGGCTCGAACTGCCAGGTCATCGGCAACTCTTGCACGCGGATTGGCGACGTGGCGCTCTATGCCGAATTCTCGTTCGAAGGCGCGGTGATCGCCAACAACATCGTCGACCAGGCCGCCACCGGCATCGCCGTCACCAATTTCAACGAAGGCGGACGGCTTGCGGTGGTGCAGGGCAATCTCATCCGCAATCTCAACTTCCGCAAGGATGTCGACCCCCGCGGCAACGGCATCGCCATCGAGGCCGACGGCGTGGTGACCGGCAATGTCATCGAGAACGCGCAAGGCTACGGCATCGTCGCCGGCTGGCGGAACTATCTCCGCGACTTGAACGTCACCGACAATCTGATCCGCAACGCCCATATCGGCATCGGCGTCTCGGCCGATCCGTCGGCCGGCATAGCGCTGATCGCCAACAACACGATCTCCGGGTCCAAGGACGGCGCCATCCGCGCCATGAACGGGCCGACCCCGATCGGGCCCGACCTCGCCAAGGACGGCGCCTCCGCCTACCGCAACCTCGCGGTCCATGGCAACGTCTCGCGCTAAGCGCCGGTAACGACTCCGCAATCGCCGCGGTCGAGAGCGGCGAGCGAGCCAAGCGCGCGCTGAAGCTCCGGGCTTGCCGCGATGCGTCCCACGCTGGTGCCCCGCCAATTCACGATCTCGCCGTCGAGCTGATCGGCAAGCGCCGATCTCGCCTCGGGCAGAAGCGCGCCAATGACCTCGGCGAGCGCCCGCTCGGTCCCGCGCTTGGCGCCGTCGTCGACCTTCACCGCGACGCCGAGCCCGAGCCCAGGCAATGCCGCGCAATGCACGCCTTCGGCGCCGCCCTTGACGAAGACGGAAGGGGCGAGCTTCGACATCACCAGCGTATCGAAGCGCCCCTCGCCGGCGACCATCACCGGCGAGGCAAAGCAGGCGGCGACCAGCCGGTTCGCGGCGCGCGCCCGTTCACGCGCAAGCCCCTGCCCCGTGCCCAGCCGCGCGAAGCCGCGCGCGAGTGCGCGAGCGGCACGGCCCAAGTCGGCACCGAGCAGCCGTCGATCCCCATGCGGCTCTGGTCCAACGCGATTCCGCAAGTCTCTGAAATGAGTCTCGCAATCAGGCTCTGCAGCGGATGGTCGGGCCGCGCATAACCGCGCGGATCGAAGCCGAGATGGACGCACGCCGCGAGCATGCCGGCATGCTTGCCGGAGCAATTGTTGTGGATCGCTTGCGGGCGGCGCCCGGCGCGTATCAGCTCGCGCGAGGCCTCCTCGCTGATCGGCCAATGCGCGCCGCAGGCAAGATAGCTCTCGTCGAGCCCGGCCTTGGCGAGCAGGCTGCGCACCGCCTCCACATGCGCCAACTCGCCGCTATGCGAGGCGCAGGCGACCGCGAGCTCGTCATCGCCGAGCCCGAACGCATCGGCGGCGCCGCTCTCGACCAGCGGCATGGCCTGCATCGCCTTCACGGCAGAGCGAGGAAACACCGGCCGTTCGACATCGCCGAAGGCAAACAGGAGCCGGCCGTCGGCATCGGCGACAGCGATCGCGCCCGCATGCCGGCTCTCGACCAGCGTCCCTCTGACGACCTCGACGAGCGTCGGATTGGCGGGATCGGATTTACGCATCATCATGACACTGGGACGCGCTCGTCAACTCCGCGCGCGCTCCATCGGTCTCGCCGGCGCGCCGGGCTCCGCGGCAAGCTCCGTGGGCACGCCGGCGGCGTGTTTCGACGCACGGATGACGAGCGAGGTCTTGACGCTTGCCACATTGGGCGCGGCCGTGAGCTCGTGGATGATGAAATCCTGGAAGGCGCTGAGATCCGGCGCCACGCATTTCAGCAGGAAATCGATCTCGCCCGAGAGCATGTAGCAATCGCGCACGATGGCTGAGCTGCGCGCCCGCTCCTCGAAGGCGATGAGATCGGCCTCGGCCTGGCTGTGCAGCCTGATCATGGCGAAGGCGGTAACGTCGAAGCCGAGCGCCCGGTCGTTGAGCAGCGCGGTGAAGCCTTTGATGATCCCCGCCTCCTCCAGCGCGCGCACCCGCCGCAGACACGGCGGCGCGGAGATGCCCACCTTGCGCGCGAGATCGACATTGGTGATGCGCCCGTCGGCCTGCAATTCGCGCAGGATCCGCCAGTCGGTTGCATCGAGCCGGGCTGAACGCATTTTTGCCTCTCCCTGGACGATTGGGGCGATCGCGGGCTAGAAGGGCGGCAGCGAGCTTCGTGCGCTGCGGCACCTCACGCGCAATTTTATATCCTCCTGCTAAAAGAATTGAAAAGAAATTGAGCGCTAAACGTTCCAGAAATTCTGCGCCGGACGATGCCGCGTCCCTGATCGCCAGCAGCCAGAAGGCGCGGAGCGAGAAGACCTGGATCATCACCGACGGCTCGGTGGGGATGGAAGCGCAAGGCATCGCCGTGGCGGAAGCCGTCGGTCTCCCCTTCAGCCTGAGGCGGGTGCGCACGACCGGGGCGATGAAATTCGTTCCGGCGCCGCTGCAACTCCTGTTGCCGCCGGCGCGGCTGCTGCGCTCCGTCACGGCCAACGAGAAGCTCGAAGCGCCCTGGCCGCGTCTTATCATTTCCATCGGCCGGCGCAGCGTGCCGATCGCGCTCGCCATCAAGCGGCTTTCCAAGCCGCACGCTTTCGCCCTGCACATCCAAAATCCGAAAGTGCCGGCCAGACTGTTCGATCTCATCGCCGCCCCGGTGCATGACGGCTTCGAGGCCCCAAACGTCGTCACCACCTTCGGCGCGGTGCATAGCGTGACGCCTGAGCGCCTGGCCGAAGCGGGCAAGCGCTACGCCCCGCGCATCGAGGCGCTGCCCCACCCGCGCATCGCCGTGTTGCTCGGCGGGGAGAGCCAAGCCTTCAGCTTCCCGCCAGAGATCGCCGCGTCGCTCGGCGCCAAGCTCGCAAGCCTCGCCCGCGACACGCAAGGCTCGCTGCTCGTCACGCCGTCGCGGCGCACCCGCGCCAACTCGCTCGCCGTGCTGACGCGCCGCCATCAAGGACGTGCCGCACAGCGTGTGGGACGGCACCGGCGAGAACCCCTATTTCGCCTTCCTCGCGCTTGCCGACGCCATCGTCGTCACCGAGGACTCGGTCAATATGGTCACCGAGGCCGCCGGCACCGGCAAGCCGGTCTATGTGCAGTCGCTTGCCGGCCGATCCTCGCGGCTCTCCCGCTTCCACCGCCTCATGCAGGAACGCGGCGCCACCCGCCCGTTCGAAGGCAGACTCGAGGCCTGGAGCTACGCGCCAATCAACGACACCGAACTCGTCGCCTCGATCATTAGGCGCGCCCTTGGCCTTGAAATTAAAACCTAATTTGCCGCCCGGCGCGCGCGTCTTGCGGATCAACCGCCTTGTGCTTACCTGTTCACTCCTTGCAGGGGCAGCGATTCCATGGCCACCAAGCGACATTCGAAACTGATCATCATCGGCTCAGGCCCTGCCGGCTACACGGCCGGCATCTACGCCGCGCGCGCCATGCTGAAGCCGCTGCTCATCACCGGCATCCATGCCGGCGGCCAGATGACGACCACGACCGATGTCGAGAACTATCCCGGCTTCGCCGACGTGATCCAAGGCCCCTGGCTGATGGAGCAGATGCGGCTGCAGGCCGAGCATGTCGGCACCGAGATCGTCCACGATCATATCCTCGAGGCCGACCTCAAGCGGCAGCCGTTCGTGCTCAAGGGCGACAGCCACACCGAATACACCGCAGACGCGCTGATCATCGCCACCGGCGCCAAGGCGCGCTATCTCGGGCTTCCTTCCGAGCAACACTTCCTGGGCTATGGCGTCTCGGCCTGCGCCACCTGCGACGGCTTCTTCTATCGCGGCAAGAAAGTGATCGTGGTCGGCGGCGGCAATACCGCCGTCGAGGAGGCGCTCTATCTCGCCAACATCGCCAGCGAGGTGATCCTCGTGCATCGGCGTGGCGTGCTCCGCTCCGAGAAGATCCTGCAAGAGCGGCTGTTCGCCAATAAGAAGATCGACATCCTGTGGAATTACGAGCTCGACGAGGTGACGGGAACCGACAAGCCGCACTCCGTCACCGGAGCCAATCTCAAGAGCACGCTGACCGGGGAGATCGTGCATGTGCCGGTCGACGGCATCTTCATCGCCATCGGGCACGAGCCGCAAAGCGAGCTGTTCAAGGGCCAGGTCGACATGAAGCCGTCCGGCTACATCATCACCGCGCCGCACTCGACCGCGACCAACATCCCCGGGGTGTATGCCGCCGGCGACGTCGCCGACGACGTCTATCGCCAGGCCGTCACCGCGGCGGGGCTCGGCTGCATGGCCGCGCTCGAAGCCGAGAAGCATCTGGCCGGCCTGGACACGCTGGCCGTCGCCGCCGAGTAGGTTTGGCCTCACGGTTTGGTCGGCCACACCATGATCGGCACCGAGCTGACAGAATTCGCGGGTGAGCCCTCGATCAGCTTGGCGCTGATGGCGAGATAGATCAGCGCGTTGCGTTTAACGTCGGGGATCCGGTAGATGCGCGTCTTCTTGAAGAAGATCGACGTCTTCTCGGTGAATGCCTCCTCGCGGTCGGGCAGTGTCTTGAGATCGACGTCGATCGGCCCCATCTGCCGGCAAGACACCGAGAAATTCGACGGGTCCTCGTTGAGGCCGAGCGGCTGGCCCCAGCCGCCGGTCCGCGCCTGCGAGATATAGCAAGTCACGCCAGGCACTTTCGGATCGTCGAACACGCTGAGGCAGACTTTGTCGCTCGGCGACAACATTCGGAATGTGGTGCTGACGCATTCGAGATCGTCGGCTTTGGCGTGGGCTGGGCGCGGCCAGCAACAGCCCTGCCACAACCACGCCGACCGCCTGAGCCAGTTTTCCGCTGAGCCGCATCTTCGTCACTCCTCTAATCTCTCGCGCGCTATTAGCTGGGGTGCGCCGCGCCCAATGCAAGCGATCTGCTCGGACTTGGCGCGGTGACAGCTTGTGCGTCCTGGTGCCCTGCAACTCCGAAATCGCATCAAATCCAACCGATCCTCTCAATTGGCAATTAGCTCCGCAGGGTGACAATCCGTCGTCAGTTGGATTTGGGGACGTTGCCGTCAGTCGTTTTGGGAAGGAACTCGCGCATGTTGCAGATGGAGTCTTGCGACACCGACGATGGGGAGTTCGACGTTATTCCCCCTCTTCACTCGGTTACGATTACGTTGGACGTCAGCCCTACCGAACTCGAACTGGCGGTCGCGACCAGCGGCAAATCGCTCTGCCCGGCGATGATGAATGCCATCATCGCCGCGATGGTGGTCGATACGACGTTGCAACACGCGTGGCTATAAGCCTGTCAGGCTTGCAATTTTCGCTTTCCGCGTTCGCGCTTCCGATTGCGGCGGGAATGTGATTTCGGACGTGTTGTTACCGAAGATGCGGTGACTTCGAGGCGCCAAGACGTTAAGGTTACAGGGTCAGAAGCTGACACCCCCCTGCGTAGCGTAAGAGGCCCAACCATGACAGAACCTACGCCTGCAAAAGTGGCCGCCGATAAGGCGCGCGCGACCTATCGCAAGACCGCCGAAGAATTCGAGCAGTTCACCAAGGACGGACAGATGCCCGAAGCGATGCGGGTGTTTGCCGAGAAGAACATCGCCCAGAGCCGCGAGATCTATGAGCGCTCGAAGGACGCACTCGAATCCGTGCTGGAGAGCTGGGAGCGGACATTCGACGCGGCCGGTCAGGGCGCAGTCGCCCTCAACCGCAAGGTGATCGACATCACGCGGCGCAATATCAGTTCCGGCTTCGATTTCGCCAAGAGCCTGGCCGGCGCCAAGACGCTGGCCGAGGCCATGGAGCTGCACTCGAGCTATTGGAGCAAGCAGCTGAATGCGCTACGGGCACAAGCCGAGGAGATGCGCGACCTCTCCACGCGCGTGACGTCCGACGTCGTCGAGCCGGCCAAGGCGCAAGTCAAGCGCGGCATGGCCGAGTTCGAAACGACGCATTAAGCGCAAAGGCGAGAAAGGGCCGGCAGCAAACCGGCCCTTTCCCTTTCCAGACTGCCCTAAGCGACGCGGAACACGGCGCCGGCCACCGAGCGCGGCCGCTCGCGCACGCGCCCGCCGTCATTGCCCGATTTGACGATCCACTCGCCGCTCGCGCTGCGGCCGGTAATCATACCGACGTGATGCGACCAGACCACCACCGCGCCAATTTGCGGCCCTGACGGCCGGCCCCAATGCGCCCAGTTGTGGGCGAGGTTGAGTTCGGGGCCGCCACCCTTCTGCGTCCGCATCCACCAGCCGCACCAGCGCGACGGCTTGGCGCCGACACCCTTCGCCGCATAGGACGTGCCGGAGGACCGATGCGCCGACTTATAGCCGGTCGACTTGCGGGAGGCATGATGCGCGGTGGATTGGCGACCCTGCCGCTGTGTGTAGGACCTCGCGTAGGAGGACGGCAGGTATTTCGAATACGACCCCTGATAGGCATCCCGCGTTCGCGCCTCTGCGGCATCGAGCGGAAGAAGCGCCGCCACGCCAAGCAGCGAGACGGCCCAAATAGCGATACGCAATCCAAACATGATGCATGCTCCAATTTTTGCTTTGGGAGGAAGGACCGGCGAAGGTTCAAGCCAGTCCGAAAGGCCAGGCGCGCGTTGGCGCTGGCAGCGTTAACCTATGGAAAAACAAGACGATAAATCGGCTCACGCGTGGCCTCGAAGGGGCCATTCAGGGGCGCCGCGGCAAGGATGTCGCAGGGCGGAATCGGGCAAAAATGAAGCCACAAGTAGAAGCGCTGAACGCTGAACGCTCCCTCCCCGCCGGAAAAATGCATTAATCTAACCGCGATAGAACCTTGCGAGTTTGCGCCCAACGACCTGGGGGGCGAGCCCGCACCAGGCCCAAGAGGAGCCCATGGCAGAGACCCCTTCCTTCGAGATACCGCCCGAGCTGCGCGAGATGGCCGAGAAGAATGTCGAGCAGGCGCGCGCCGCCTACGGCCAGTTCATGGATTTCCTGACTCAAGCCATGGGCGCTTGGACGAAATCGCCCGGTGGCGCCGAGATGGCCGGCTTCGGGGTCGTGCAGGAGCGTGCCGTCGGCTTCGCCAAGGAGAACGCCGAACGCTCCTTCGCGCTGGCGAGCGACCTTTCCCGCGCCAAGGACATGCAGGAAGTGCTGACGCTGCAGAGCCGCTACGTGCAGACGCAGATGCAGACCTTCGGCATTCAGGCGCAACAACTCTCCTGGCTGATGGCCGACGCGCTGCGCAACATGCAATCCAAGGGGTGAGGCGAAGCCGCTGCGCTAATTGCGCGTGACCGAGGGCGTGGTTCCTGGTCTTTTGCTGATCGCGTTCGGCAACCGCCAACGCGAGCGCTTGCTCGCCGGCTTCTGCCGATAGATCGCGCTCTCCTGCGGATGAGAGCCTGGTGTGGCGCGATAGGGCATGGCGAATCCGTTGGCCGTCGCCACCGCGCAACTGACATAGGCTTGCTGTTCCCTCATGGCCGGTCCTCCTGTTTCGGAGCACAACGCGTTCGCTGTGCGGAGGTTCCGGCGTTCGACGCCGCGAGGGTCAGCTCGTTGCCACCTTGGCTTGCGTATTGAAAATTGCCGCCAGCTCGTCCAAGGCGCGCAAGGCGTCGTGCAACGCCTCGGATACTTCCTCTTCCGCGGGCAGTGGCGCCGGCGCGCGATCCTCGGCAAAGGAATAGAGGTCGAGAATCTCGAGCGCCCGCTCCATCGCGCGAACGGCGTCTTCGTTCTTTCGCACGCTGTCTTTCGCCGAGCTTGCGTGCCAGTCGAGCACGCGGGCGAGCGCGTTGTCGGCGCCGTTGCCCTTGCGCTTGACGCGGGCGCGCAAGGTTGCCGCGCGCTCCATCGCCCGCTGCTGATTGGCGATGCTCGTCTTGCGCAAGCCGATATCGTCGCGGATGGTCTGCGCGAGCACGGCGTCGATGTCGAGCTCGGTCACGTCGTGCTCGGCATGAATGAGCAGGCCGAGCTTCTGCGCGATGACCTCGATCGCAGTGCCGTCGAAATTGTCCGGCCGCGCCTGCTCGATCTCGCCGGTGCTATCGTAGCGCTCGCGGCGCCTGGCATCGGACAGAACATCGTGCGCCGCGGTCAGCGCATTGAACGCTTCCGCTGACCCGCCGCGGTCGGGGTGCGAGTTTTTGGCCTTGCGCCGATAGGCCTTGCGGATTTCCTCGCGCGTGGCGGCGCGCTTGATCCCAAGCAGCTGATACAGGTCGATCATCGACAGTCCCCGTTTCCCTCGCGCGGGACCAGCGCGCGCACGTCACTGTCGATGGGAGTTATGGCCAAAATTTAACGGGAACCCGGCCTCAATGGAAATACAGGTGCCGCCATGGCCCGCTGCATGCGGCCAGTCACGCCTTTGATCTTGCACGAGAAAGTCGGTCGGTATGGCCGGGACAAGCCCGGCCATACCATGGACCGCGGTGGTTAGCTCTTAGGCCGCTTTGGCGTAATACGACTTGAGCTGGTTCATCACCTTCTGCTTGTCGAACTCGGCGCCCATGGCGAGCATGGCGTCGGCGAAGCGGCTGGTGATCTCGCCGATCTGCTCGGGGCTGAGCTGATTGAGAATGCCGATGCGCACCTGCACCGGCTCAGACAGCGTCGGCCAGATGCCGAAGCCTTGCGCGCGCGCGCCCTGCACCAGCTCCTTTTCCTTGCCCTTGAGCTTGCCGGGCAGGTTGAGCACGATAAGGCTCGTCATGTTCGAGGTCACGTCGCAGCCCATCGCCTCGACCGCCTGGCGCAGCGCCTTCTCGTGATAGGCGTAGTCGGACGCCTTGCGGCGGCGGCCATAGCCGAGAATGATGCGGAGCGCCTCGTGGAACGCGGCCACCGCGTAGCAGGAATGGGTCTGGTGGTAGGCAGGCGCGGCGTCCTTGCCGTCGATGATGCCCCAATGCCGGGCGTCGAGGATCGGGTGATGCACATAGCTGCGGCAGCCGCGCTTCTTCACCATCTCGATCGCTTTGTCGGTGAAGCTGACCGGCGCATAAGTGAGCGGCAATGAGAGCACGCCCTTCTGCGGACACGACGCCCAGGCGACCACGCCCGGATAGTCGTCGATGTTGAAGTCGGCGACGCCCAGGCTCGACACCGCGTCGCAGATGCCCATCACGCCATGCTTCAGGCAAGCGTCGCTGAAGCCCTTGAGGTCGTTGATGCGCCCCGATCCCGTCTCCCAATGCGCCATGAAGGCCCACATCGGCTTGTGCTCGGCGAGCGCCTTGTCGACACTCGCGGCCGTCACCGACTGCCCGTGCGGCGTCTCGACCACGACCACGCTTTTCGGCTTCGGGTTCAACGAATCCGCGGCGAGCTCCTCGGCCGTCGATGCCTTCATGCGGATGGTCAGCGTGTCGATGCCCGAGAAGGTGCCGTTCGGAAACGCCACCACCTTGTCGCCGGGCAGGATCAGCGACAGCACGCAATCCAGACCGGAGAAGCCGGTGCCGGCGACGCCGTAGGTATAGACGTTCTTGGTGCCCCACAGCTCGCGCAACATCTCCTTGGCTTCGAGCATGCCGCGCAGCACGTCCTTCTGCATGTGATCGGCGACGCCGGTCTTGGCGAAGCGCTCGAGCACGCGCGGGTCGGTGTTCCCGGGCCCGGGGCCGGCGGCAAGTGTCTCGGGGATGTCAAGCTGCGGATAGATTTTCGTCATGGGAACGCCCTCTAGCTCCTAACGGTGATCGCACAAAGAAACGGCACAATCGAATAACCGGCCAGGCGCCCCAAAAGCAAGACCGCGGGAGCCCGATTTCGGTCAAACCAGTTTGGCAGTTCTGACGCATCTGGTCCTGGGCTGCATGCCGACCCTAGGTTGAAGGCCTCTTGCAGGTTGCAGGCCCGCAAAAGAAGAAGCCCCGTACGGGGGGGTCGGGGCTTCTTCCAGTAAGTTCCCTGCGGGGGGTGATGGGAGGGAAATACCATCACCGGTTCCAATTCTACGCCGGTTACTGATAAGAGTTGGGACTTTTTTACGAAAATGGTTAAGGTTAACAGTCTCTAACAACCGGGCCGGCGTCAAAGGCCTTCGAGGGAACGCGGACAACCCATGATTTTCAAGCATTCGCGCTGCGCAACGCTGGTTGCCGCAGTCCTTTTACTGGCGGCCGGGCAGGCCGAAGCCGCTCCTTGCGGCAAGAACAGCGCAGGCTTCGAGAGCTGGAAAAGGGTCTTCGCCAATGAGGCCCAGGGCAACGGCGTCGGGCCCAAGGCCGTCGCGGCACTGATGGCGACCAATTATTCGACCGGCACCATCGCCGCCGACCGCGGCCAGCACAGTTTCAAACTCAGCCTCGACCAATTCATGGCCAAGCGCGGCGCCACGACGATCGCGGCGCGCGGCAGGTCGATGAGGGCCGCCAACGCCGCGCTCTTCTCTTCGCTGGAGAAGCGGTTCGGCGTGCCGGCCGGCCCGCTCATCGCCATCTGGGGGATGGAGACGGCGTTCGGTAGCTTCACGGGCAATCAGCCGACCATCTCCGCCGTCGCCACTTTGGCTTACGACTGCCGCCGGCCCGAATATTTCACCGACCAGCTTTATGCCGCGCTGCAGCTCGTCGATCGCGGCGTGCTGTCGAGCGCAACGCGCGGCGCCATGCATGGCGAGGTCGGGCAGACCCAGTTTCTGCCCAAGAATGTCCTGCTCTACGGCGTCGACGGCAACGGCGACGGCGTCGTCAATCTCAACGTCAAGGCCGATGCGCTCGCCTCCACCGCCAATTTCCTGAAGGGCATGGCTGGGTGCGCGGCGCGGGCTACCAGCCTGGCGAGGCCAACTACGCCGCGATCCAGGGCTGGAACGCGGCCGGCGTCTATCAGCAGACCATCGCCATCGTCGGCAAACGCATCGACGGCGGCGGCTAGAGCTAGGCTCTCGCCGAGGCCGCGAATCTGCGCTACCTGCTTTGGACGTGACCGAACCCAAGGCCCCAGACACCGAAACCGACGGCCAATCGTCGCGCAAGCTTGCTCAGGCCCTCGGCAAGCTGATCGCGCTCGTGCTCGTTGTCGTCCTCGTCATTCTGATCGAGCGCTATTGCGTGCCGAAACCTGTGCCGTTCGGCCCTAACGCCAAGATCGCCACGCTCGACGGCGACACGATCAAGGCGGGCGACGGCGCCGAGTACCGCATCTTTGGCATCGACGCGCCGGAGCTGCGTCAGACCTGCAACGAGGCCAACGGCAAATCGTGGATGTGCGGCCGCGCGGCCAAGGCCAAGCTCACCACGCTGATCAAAGGCGGCAACGTGAATTGCCAGGCGCGCGCGACGGACCGCTTCGGCCGCATCGTAGCGGTGTGCAGCGCCGAGGGCGTGCCGGATCTCGGCGAGGCGATGGTGCGCGAGGGCTATGCTATCGATCTCGGCGGCCCGGCCGCTAACCCTTACGCGAGCGCCGAGACGGAAGCCAAGGATGCCAAGCGCGGCATCTGGCGCGGAACCTTCGAGCGCCCCTCAGACTGGCGCCAAGCCAATCCGCGATCCGACGCTTATTGAGCGACATGCGGAGGAATCGAGATGCCCGGGAAGCGCGTGCAATTCGATGACGAGACCTGGCAGGCGATCGATGCCGTGGCGCGGGGAAAGGGAAAGACCTTTCAACAACTCGCCGATGAAGCCTTCAAGGACCTCCTGGAGAAGCATCACCAGCCGGTCGGCCTGAAAGCCGCGCTCAAAGAAAGCGTCGGTGGAAAGGGAAAGCCCCGGCCCTGAGGATCAATTGCACAGGCCGATGAACTCCCAGCGCATCTCCCGGCAGAGATACCGCGCGTCGTCCTCGCTATCGGCCTCGATGACGACACGGACCGGGCCATCCAGCGCACAGAAGCGGACGGGCGCCGGGACGCGAGGCCTCCTGACGCGGACCACGCCGACGGCGAACTCTGTCGCAATCCTTGCCATGGCTCGCTTCAATGCTCCCACGATTGAAGGTTCCCGTTATGTTCTTGCCTGAATTCGAGGCACGGCTCGCAAGGCGGGCAGCATGATAGTTTCGGCCATGTCGGAGTTCGATCTCGGTCTATCGGTCGCGCTTGGCATCGGGCTCGCCGCGGCAACCGGCTTGCGGCTGTTCTTGCCGATGCTGGTGGTGAGCGTCGCGGCCTATACCGGGCATCTTCCGCTCAGCGAGAGCTTTGCCTGGCTCGGCACCGCGCCCGCGCTGGTCCTGCTCGGGGTCGCGGCGATCGCCGAGATCCTCGCTTATTACATTCCGGGCGTCGACAATCTGCTCGACACATTGGCGACCCCAGCCGCCTTCGTCGCCGGCACGATCATCTCGGCCGCGGTCATCACCGACTTGCCGCCGATGGTGAAATGGGCGGCGGCGATCATCGCCGGCGGCGGCATCGCCGGAGTGACGCAATCGGTGACGACGCTGGTGCGCGCCAAATCGACGCTGATGACCGGCACGCTCGGCAATCCGGTCGTCGCCACGGCGGAGCTCGGCGGCTCGCTGATCGTCTCGCTGCTCGCGCTGGCCGCGCCGCTGCTGACCGCGGTGGCGATCATCGTGCTGCTCTGGCTCGCGATCCGCTGGATACGCCAACTCTCCGGCAAACCTAGCCCGTCGTGACCGAACAGCCCCGCAATCCGTGGAAGCCGATCGCCATCGTCCTTGGGCTGCTGCTTGCCGTGGCCGTGATCGTGATCGCGCTGGTGGCGGCCGGCGTGATGCAGCTCGGATTCTCGCTGCTCTGACGGCGCCGACGCTCTTTGTCGCGCCGGCGGGGCCGAGCCGATGCTGCTCGGCTTCGGCCCCGACGGCCAGCTGCAGGGACCGGTCACCCGCTTCTAGGCCGCCTTCGCTCCCTTGCCCGCCAGCACCTGATCGGCGACCTTGCCGGTCAGCTCCGCCAGATGATCGAATTTGGCATTGAAGGTGCCGACGCCGGCCGTCGCCGATCTCAGCTCGACGATCAGGTTCTGGATCTCGGATTCCGGCAGATGCACCTCGACCAGATCCCAGCCCGGCCAGCCGGGCCGCGCGTCGAAGCCCAGGATCTGCCCGCGCCGCGAGGAGACGATCGAGTTGATCTTGGCCGTCGCATCCGACGGCACGGCGATCTCCACCGCCATCACCGGCTCGAGCAAAACCGGCGAGCATTGCGGCATGCCCTCGGTCATGGCGATGCGGCCGGCCTGACGGAACGCCATGTCCGAGCTGTCGACCGAGTGATACGAGCCGTCGATCAGGCAGACCGAGACATCCACCACTGGAAAGCCGAGCGGACCCGAATGCAGATAGTCGCGCACGCCGATCTCGACCGAGGGGATGTAATTCTTCGGCACGACGCCGCCGGTGATCTCATCGGAGAACTCGAAACCGGCACCGCGCGGCTGTGGCTTGATCGTCACCACCACGTCGCCGAACTGACCATGGCCGCCCGATTGCTTCTTGTGGCGGCCCCGCACCTCCGCCGACTTGCGGATGGTCTCCTTGTAGGGGATCTGGCGCGGGCGGGTTGAGGCGTCGATGCCGTATTTGCGCACCAGCTTCTCCAGCGCGACACGCAGATGCATTTCCCCCTGCCCCCACAGCACCATCTCGCCCATGTCCTGGCTGTGCGTGAGCGAGATCGAGGGATCCTCCTCGATGATCTTGGCGATGGCCGCGGTGAGCTTTACCTCGTCCTTCTTCTCCTTGGCGGCGATCGCCAGCCCGAACACCGGCTTGCTGATGGCGGTGGTCTCGATCTTGACCTTGCTGCCCTTTTCCTCGACCAGCGTGTCGCCGGTCTTGGTAGCTGTCGAGGCGGCCGAAGGCGACAGTGTCGCCGGCGACCGCCTCGCCGCGTTTGGTGGGCTCCTGGCCGAGCAACGTGAACAGGCCGGAGACGCGCTCCTCGTCCGCCCCGCCATAGACGGTGGCGCCGTCGGCAAAGCTGCCGGTCAGCACGCGTGCGAGCGACAGCTTGCCGCCATGCGCGGTGTGGAAGGTCTTGGCGATGAAGGCCGCCGACGGCTTCTTGTCGACGCCGAGCCGCTTAGCTGTGGCTTCGACGAAAGGGACTTCGTGCCTCAGCGCCTTGAGCAGGCGGAAGATGCCGTGGCTCGTCTCCGCCGAGCCGAGCAGCACCGGGCAGATCAGCCCGTCGCGCAGCTCCTTGGAGAGATCGTCGAACACCTTGTCGCGCGGCGGCGGCACGTCTTCGAGCAGCTGCTCCATCAGCTCGTCGTCGTAATCGGCCAGCTTCTCCAGCATGGAGAAGCGCGCTTCCTTCTCATGCGCGGCGAGCGGATCGGGAATTGCCACGACCTCGCTCGGCGCATGCTCGCGATAGACGTAAGCGCGCTCCAGCGCGAGATCGATGAAGCCGGTGACGATGTCGTTCTCCCAGATGGGGATCTGGCGCAGCACCAGCGGCTTGGTGCTCGCCGGCTGCAGCATCGGCACGATGTCGCGCACCCGCGCCTCGGCCTTGTCGATCTTGTTGATGAAGAGGAAATGCGGAATGCCGCGATCCTCGAGCTGCTTGAGGATGAGTTGCAGCGCCGGCACCTTCTTCTCGTCCGGCTCGCACACCACCACCGCGGCGTCGCAGGCGGTGAGCGCATTCGCCGCGTCGGCCTGGAACTCGATCGAGCCTGGGCAATCGAGGAAGGTGAAGCTGTCGCCGAGAAAATCGACGGTCGCGACGTTGAGCTCGACGCTCATGCCGTGATGGCGCGCCTCCGCCGAGGCATCGCCCACCGTATTGCCGTCGGCCATCGACCCTTGGCGGGTGATGGCGCCGGTGCGCGCCAGTATGGCTTCGAGAAGTGTCGTTTTTCCGCTGAGATAGGGGCCAACCAGTGCGATGCAGCGGGCGCTGCGGGCTGGCTGGCCCTGCGCGTTGCCCATGATCTCCTCCCTTGCGGTTATGACGCCGCGCGGAAGGCTCCTGACGCACCACCCGCGCAAGCCTTAATGACGACATGGTGACAAGGTGAACGGCCTCTGGCAAGAGGCCCGTAGCCTCTCATGGCCCTGATTGGGCCCCCAAAGTTGGGAGAGCCGCGCCAGGCGGCTTAGAGCAGAAAAGCCGTGGCGAGACCGGCGGCGAGCGTTGCCGCAGTAGCGATAAGCAGCGGCTTGCCGAGCGCGGGACCGGCAAAGAAGAAGGCCATGCCGCATTTCACCAGTGTGTTGGTCAGCGCCGCGATGACGATGGCGATCACCGCGATGCGGGCCTCGCCGCTTTTGGCGAATTCCGACATGGACAGCGTGATGGCATCGACGTCGGTAAGACCGGCAAGAGCCGCCACCGCATAAAGCCCGCTTGGCGGAAAATGCTGCTGCACGATCTTGACCGCGAGCAGGACCACGGCAAACAGCGCCGCAAATTTCGCCGCCTCGGTCAGGCTGAACGGGTTCTGGACCTTCAGATTGCCTTTGCCGGCGGCGCCGTCCGTCGAGCCGCCGCGAAAATAGAGAAACGCCGCGAAGCCGCCCACCACGATGGCCATCGCCGCGAATGGCGCCGCCACATGCGTCAATAAAGAGCGATTGACCACCGCCACCAGAACGATGACCCGCACGAACATCACCGCCCAGGCGAGCAGGATGCCGCAGGCGAGCGCCGGCGCCGCTTGCGGGTTGTCCCGCCCTTCTTTGGCGAAGGACAAGGTCACCGCCGTCGACGAGACGAGGCCGCCCGTCAAGCCGGTGAGCGCCGTGCCCCGCGCCGGCCCGAGCAGCCGCGTCAGCACGTAGCCGACCAGCGACAGACTCGAGATCAGGATCACCAGCAGCCACAGCGAATAAGGATTGAGCGCGCCCCAGGGATCGATCGGCTCGTTGGGAAGCAGCGGCAGCGCGATGAAGGTCGCGATCAGCAGCCGCAGACCCGCATAGACATCGTCCCAGCCGAGCTTGTCGACGAAGCCGTGCAGCGGCTGCTTATAGGCGAGCACGGCCGCGGTGACGACGCCAAGTCCGATGGCGAGTTCGGCATGACCGAGCATCACCATGGCGCCGAGCAGGAAGACGACGAGGGCGGCGACCTCGGTGGTCAGTCCGGTGGACTGCGGATCGACCCGCGCGGCGACAACATAACCCCCCACCACGAAGGCGCCGACAATGACGAGTGCCGCCGCCAGGATCCAGGGAGAGGACGTGATCTGGGTAAGATAGCCCGCCGCCGCGCCGAATAGCGCGAGCAAGGTGAAGGTGCGCAGACCCGCGACGCCGCTTTTCCCCTCCTCCGCTTTCCGCTTCTCGCGCTCGATGCCGATCAGAGCGCCGAGCATGATGGCGGTGGCGAAATCGAGCGCGAGGTCGAGCAGGGCCTGATATTCCATCGCCTTCGCTCCGCGAGCCGCGCCAGGACGGGCAACGACAAGCCCCCGCGCGGCATCTTATGCGAAAATCGCCAAAGGCAAGCTTATTCCCCCTGTCGGAACGGCCTCACTTTTGATCCAGCGCCTATGCCATTATGCTTGGCGACACGGCAGACGGAGTTTTCATGCGCCCGGTTTTCGGTTTTGTGCTCGCGGCTTGTATTTCGCTGCTGCCCTTGGCGCTCGGCGGCGGCAACGCCTCGGCCGGATTCGAATGCGGCATGTTCGATGGAAAGTTCAGTTGTCGCGGTTCCAGCGGGGGAGAGCAGTTCGGCAAGAACGCCAGCCCGGGGGGAACGCCCGTAACAAATCAGGATAGCGCACCCGAAGCGCCCGCGGGCGGCCCGGGCGCGATACCGCCGGCCGGGGGTGCTTGGACTACCGATCAAGGCACGGCGGGGGCAACGCCCGATGCGACCGCCTGCCAACACGGAATGGTCGGCACGCCGCCCAATTGCCAATGCCCGAAGGACTCGGAGCTGCTCGGCGGCAACTGCGTGCACTACACCGCCTCGGCATGCAGCAATGGCTTGGCCCCGGACGCCCTCCCCCAAGCCTGCCGAGGCGTCGAGGAGAAGCTCTCCTGCAAGATGCGTCCGGACGGCTTCAAGGATTGCTGCTGCGTGATGTACGACAAGTTCTAGGCGTCGCGGTCAGGCCGCGTCCGCCTTGCCGTGCTCGGGGTAGAGCGTGGCAAGCGCGTTCGGCGTGGCCGGCGCCACGCCGCGCTCGGTGATGAAGCCGGTGATCAGCCGCATCGGCGTGACGTCGAAGCCGTAATTGGCGGCCTTGGTCCCTTGCGGCGCGATCTCGACCGTGGTCACGCTGCCATCCGGCAGGCGGCCGGTCATATGCGTCACTTCCTCGGCGTTCCGCTCCTCGATGGGAATCGCGCTGCCGTCGGTCAAGCTCCAATCGATGGTCGAGTAAGGCAGCGCCACGAAGAACGGGACGTGATTGTCGCGCGCGGCGAGCGCCTTGAGATAGGTGCCGATCTTGTTGGCGACGTCGCCGGTCGCGGTCGTGCGGTCGGTGCCGACGATGCAGAGATCGACCAGTTTCTTCTGCATCAGATGCCCGCCGGCATTGTCGGCGATCAGCGTATGCGGCACGCCATGCGCGCCAAGCTCGAACGCGGTGAGCGAAGCGCCCTGGTTGCGCGGCCGCGTCTCGTCCACCCACACATGGACTTTGACGCCCTCGTCATGCGCGCGATAGATCGGCGCGAGCGCCGTGCCCCAGTCGACGCAAGCGAGCCAGCCGGCATTGCAATGGGTGAGGATGTTGACCGTCGCCCCATTCTTCTTGTCGGCATGCGCGCGGATGATGCCGAGCCCATGCTCGCCTATTCTATGGTTGGTCTCCACATCCTCGTCGCAGATCGCGGCGGCGCGGGCGTAGGCCGCGGCGACGCGCTTGTCGCGCGGCTGGTTGCGTACCGCCTTCTGCATCTCGTCGAGCGCCCAGCGAAGATTGATGGCGGTGGGACGCGTGGCGGCAAGCACCTCGCAAGCCCGGTCGAGCGCCGCGTCGGAGGCGTCGTTGCGCAGCCCGAGCGCGACCCCGTAGGCGGCGGTCGCGCCGATCAACGGCGCCCCCCTCACCTGCATGCTTGAGATCGCGCGTGCCGCGTCGTCCAGCGTGTGCAGCGTCACCGTCTCGAATCTATGCGGCAGCTTGGTCTGGTCGATGATCTCGACCGACTTGCCGTCCTGGTTGAGCCAGATGGTGCGATAAGGCTTGCCGTTGATGTTCAATCCTAATGCCCCTCGAAGGAGATGAGCGTGTGACACGGCACACCGAGGCCCGTGAGCCGTGCGGCACCGCCGAGATCGGGCAGATCGACGACGAAGGCGGCGCCGACCACGTCGGACTTGAGCTTGCGCAGGAGCTTGACCGCGGCCTCCGCCGTTCCGCCCGTGGCGATCAAGTCGTCCACCAGCAGCACCGGATCGCCCGCGCCGATCGCGTCCTCATGGATCTCGATCACGTCGATGCCGTATTCGAGCTCGTAATCCTGGCCGATCGCCTTCGCCGGCAGCTTGCCCTTTTTGCGGATCGGCACGAAGCCGCAGCGCAAGCGGTCGGCCACGGCGCCGCCCAGGATGAACCCGCGCGCCTCGATCCCCGCCACCGCCTGCACCCGGCGATCCAGGAACGGCCGCGCCAGTTGCTCGATGCAGGCGCGGAAGCCGTTGGCGTGGCCGAGCAGCGTGGTGATGTCGCGGAACATGATGCCCGGCTTTGGATAGTCGGGTATGGTGCGCACGAGGGCCTTGAGTTCGATCTCGCTCATCAAGTTCATCAAGGACCTCCAAATTTATCGGGCTTCACGCGCCCGTGCGGGCTTTGAGCCTATAGTCGAACCGCGAGCGGCTGGCTAGTCGAGAGCGCCGCTCGATCCTGGGGACAATTCTATGACAGACGGTTCCAACCCGGTCACCATTCGCGACATCGACGTTCCGTTCTGGCGGATCGTCATGATCCTGGTGAAATGGAGCATCGCCTCGATTCCGGCGATGATCATTCTCGTGCTGCTTCTCGCCGTCGTGACCGCGGTCGTCGGCGGCGCGCTTGGCCTGATCGGCCTCCAGATTCCGGAAATTCCGACACCGCCGCCCGCCCCGCAATAGACCCGTCGCGCGTCAACTCTTCAGCACCCGGCCCGCCACCGCATCGAGCTTCTTCAACAGCTCGGGATCGCGCGCGTCCGGCGCGGTGATGATCGCCGTGTCGAGCGCGCGGTCGGAGCCGATCGGACAGGGTTCGTGCTCACGCGGGAAATCGCCGGCAAGCCGCGCCACCAGCTTGGCGCCCTTCTCGGCATTGGCCATCAGCACCTTGATGATGTCCTGCACCGTCACCGCGTCATGGTCGGGATGCCAGCAATCGAAATCGGTCACCATGGCGACCGTCGCGTAGCAAATCTCCGCCTCGCGGGCGAGCTTGGCCTCGGGCAGATTGGTCATGCCGATCACCGAATAACCGAGGCCCTTGTAGGTCAGGCTTTCGGCCAGCGTGGAGAACTGCGGACCTTCGATGCAGACATAGGTGCCGCTCCGCGCCACCGCGATGCCTTCCGCCTCTGCCGCCTCGGCGAGATGGAGGCGCAAGCGCGGGCTGACCGGATGCGCCATCGACACATGCGCCACGCAACCCGTGCCGAAGAACGAGTTCGGACGGTGATAAGTGCGGTCGACGAATTGATCGACCAGTACGAAGGTCCCGGGCGGCAGCTCTTCCTTGAATGAGCCGCAAGCCGACAGCGAGATCAGGTCGGTGACCCCTGCCCGCTTCAGCACGTCGATATTGGCGCGGTAATTGATGTCGGTCGGCGAGAGCCTATGGCCCTTGTCGTGGCGCGTCAGAAAAACAATGGGGAGCCCGTCGATGTCGCCGATCCTGAGCGGCGCGGAAGGCTCGCCCCACGGGCTATCGATGCGCTGCTCGCGCACATTCTTAAGGCCTGGCAGATCGTAGATCCCCGAGCCGCCGATAATCCCCAACACCGCCTTAGCCATGATCCCCTCGCGCAACCGTCAATCGCCGATGCGCATGTAGAACACGGCCCAAACCCAATGGCCATGATGCTCATCGTCGGGCTTGAAGTCAGGCGCGCGGGTGTTGAGCAGCCAGATCGGCCCCTGCTGCCCAAGACCAAGCGGCACGCCGTCGGCCGACAGAGCGAGGATCCAGTCTGACGACTTGATGTCGTCCGGATCGAGCCAGCCGGTATAGCCGTTCATCGCGACGAAGTTCGTTCTGACCTGCGCAGCCTCCAAATAGCCGAGCACCTCGCGAAGCAATGGGCCGCTGAAGGTGGCGGGGTGGTCGAACTCCGGCGGTTGAAGGGTGACCGTTCCCTGCGGCAGGGCGAGCAGCATCGCGCGGTCGAAGGCGAAGGCGTTTTTGAACTCGACTTTTTGCAGAGCCAACGTGCTGTCGCGCTTCGGATCGAGCGGGCCGCGATTGGTCTTGCCAACCAGCCCGCTAACTGTGAGCACGACCATGTCGCGAGGAGCCGGCGCTTCGTCGCCGGCCAACGCGGGAGATAAGCCGAACACAAATCCGAGAACCAGCAAGGCGCGCTTCATGGCTGCCCTTATACCCCAGCCGATGCGGAGAGACCTAGGCCGCGTGAGTGGCGTCGTGACGATGCAGCCGCGCCCACACCGCGCGCTTGGCGAGATACATGATCACCACGAAGACGAGCAGGAAGATCATCACCCGCGCGCCCAACTTGTGGCGTTCCTCGAGCTTGGGCTCGGCCGCCCACATCAGATACGCCGAGACGTCGCGCGCGTAATTGTCGAGCGTCGGCTTGGTCCCGTCGGTATAGCTGACCACGCCATCGCTTAAAGGTGGCGGCATGGCGATCTGATGCCCGGGAAAGGCGGCGTTGTAGTGCATGCCCTGCGCCACCTGGAAATCGGGCGGCGCCGGCTTGAAGCCGGTAAGCAACGCGTAGATGTAATCCGGGCCACCCTCCCGCGCCTTGGCCATCACCGACAGATCCGGCGGCAGCGCGCCGTTATTGGCGTTGCGGGCCAACTGGTCGTTGGCGAACGGCGAGTGGAACGGATCGGACGGCCGCGCCGGGCGCTGGAACATCTCGCCCTTGTCGTTCGGCCCGTCGGTGACTTGCGCTTGCGAGGCGATGATCTCCACCGCCTTGGGCGAGAATTGCGGCCCCCCCGGCTCGCCGAGATTGCGATAGGACAAGAGCCGCATCGAATGGCAACTGGAGCAGACTTCCTTGTAGACCTGGAAGCCGCGCTGGAGCTGCGCGTTGTCGTAGGTCCCGAATGGCGGGCTGAAGCTCCAGCTTTGCTCCGCGATCTCCGGCGCATGATTGGTGTTCGCCTCCTCGGCAAAGGCCGCGACCGGAAGCGCGATGAGCAAAGCGAGACCTGCGGCAAGGACTGAGATCGGCTGCATCAGGCGACCTCCGCCGGCTTGCGCTTGAGCGGCACTTTGCGCGCCGCCGGCGCCGGTGGAACTGCCACCTCCTCGGGCCCGAGCACGGGCTCGGTGATGCTGCCGGGAAGCCCGCGCGGCTTCTCGATCAGCCCGACGATCGGCATCACCAACAGGAAGAAGGCGAAATAGTAGACGGTGAAGATGCGCCCCAGGACGAGATACACGCCCTCGGGCTGCTGCGAGCCGAGATAGCCGAGCGCGACGCACGTCACCGCGAAGGCCCAGAAGAACCATTTGTAGATCGGCCGGTAGCTGGTCGATCGAACCCTCGACGTGTCGAGCCACGGGACGAAGAAGAGGACGCTGATCGACGACAGCAGAGCGATCACGCCCAGCAGCTTGTTCGGGATCGCGCGCAAGATCGCGTAGAACGGCAGGAAATACCATTCCGGCACGATATGCGGCGGCGTCTGCAGCGGGTTGGCCGGGATGTAATTGTCCGGATGGCCGAGAAAGTTCGGCGCATAGAACACAACCGCCGCGAACAGGAAGATGAAGGCGACCAGCGCGAAGCCATCCTTGATCGTGTAGTAGGGATGGAACGGCACGGTGTCCCTCGCCGTCTTAACGTCGATGCCGGTGGGATTGTTGTTGCCCGGGATATGCAGCGCCCAGATATGCAGGACCACGACGCCGGCGATGATGAAGGGGAAGAGATAGTGCAAGGAATAGAGCCGGTTCAGCGTGGGACCGCCCACCGAGAAGCCGCCCCAGATCCACTGGACGAGCCGTGTGCCGAGCCCCGGCACCACCGAATTGAGCGATGAGAACAGATTGGTGATCACCGTCACCGCCCAGAAGCTCATCTGTCCCCAGACCAGCGAGTAGCCCATGAAGGCCGTGGCGATCATCAACAGCAGGATCAGCACGCCCAAGATCCACAACACCTCGCGCGGCGCCTTATAGGAGCCGTAGTAGAGGCCGCGGAAGGTGTGGATGTAGACGGCGACGAAGAACATCGAGGCGCCGACGGCATGCGAGTAGCGCAGCAGCCATCCCCAATTGACGTCGCGCATGATTTTCTCGACCGAGTTGAAGGCGCCATGCTCGCTCGGCACGTAATGCATGGCGAGCACCACACCGGTGGCGATCTGCGCCGCCAGCATGAAGGTGAGGATGCCGCCGAAGGTCCACCAATAATTGAGATTGCGCGGCGTCGGGAACGCCAGGAACTGGTCGTGCATCAGCCGCGGGACCGGCAAACGCGCGTCGATCCAACGCTCGATGCCGGTGTTGGGCTCATAACTCGAAGGATGCGCCATTGCTCCGCCCTACCCGATCTTGATCTTGGTGTCGGACGTGAAGGCATAAGGCGGGATCGCGAGATTTTGCGGCGCCGGGCCTTTGCGGATGCGTCCGGCCGTGTCGTATTGCGAGCCGTGGCAGGGACAGAACCAGCCGCCATACTCGCCCTTGTAGTCGCCTACCGCCTGCCCCTTGGGGATGCAGCCGAGATGCGTGCAGATGCCGATCATCACCAGCCAAGGTTCGCGGTCTTTGGCGGCGCGGTTGTCGTCGGCCGCCGATGCGGTCTCGGGGAGATTGGCGTTGCGCGCGAGCGGATCGGGCAGATCGTCGACCGGCGTGTCCTTCGCCTCGGCGATTTCCTTGTCGGTGCGGTGACGGATGAAGATCGGCTTGCCGCGCCACACCACGGTGATGGCCTGCCCCGCCTCCACATGCGAGACGTCGACATCGGTCGTGGCAAGCGACAGCGACGAGGCGTCCGGGCTCATCTGGTCGAGCAGCGGCCAGAGCGCGGCGGCGGCACCGATCGCGGCAAAGCCTCCGGCCGCGATCAGAATGACATCGCGCCGGGTCGGTTCATCGTCGTCCATCAGGGAAGGATCGAGCGTGTCGTGATTGGCCACGGACCGGAAGCTCCTAGATCAAGGGGGAGGACGATCCCCAGCAAAACCCAACATAAAAGGCGAGTGCGAAGCCGAAGCTTCAGCCCCCGGCCTTCTGCCGTGCCGAACCCAACGCGCGCCTTGAGGTTTGCCTCTCCTGATGCCGTAATCCGGCATTCTTGGTGGCGCTTTCTTGCATCAAGCTCCCGGGTTGTCCAGGGGCCCCAACTTGGGCAAATTGGCGCATAAAGCCTTCCGTCAGGATTTCTGACATAGACCTCTATCGCCACAGGCGTTTTGATCCCGGTCAAGGCCCCGCCGGATTAGCCGAGCGATGCCTTCGAGCTTGCCCGCCTCAAGTCGAAGCGCCGAGAAACATGGACCAGAAGACGCCGAAAGAGCCAAGCCCCTTGGAGAGCTTCAGCCCCGCACGCAAGGAGCGCGCCCGCGCCTGGTTCGAGCATCTGCGCGACCAGATCTGCGCGAGCCTCGAAGCCGTGGAGGACGCGGCCGACGGCCTGCCCGGCTGCGACGGCAAGGAACCCGGCCGCTTCGTCAAGACGCCCTGGGCCCGCAGCGAGAAGAGCGGCGAAGAAGGCGGCGGCGGCGTCATGGCGCTGATGTCGGGCCGCGTGTTCGAGAAGGTGGGCTGCCATACCTCGACCGTGCACGGGACCTTTCCGCCCGAATTCGCCAAGCAGATTCCCGGCGCCGACCAGGACCCCCGCTTCTGGGCGTCAGGCATCTCCTTCATTGCCCATCCGGTGAACCCGAACGCGCCGACCGCGCATATGAACACGCGCATGGTGGTGACGTCGAAAGGCTGGTTCGGCGGCGGCGGCGACCTCACCCCCGTGCTGATGCGCCGGCGCACGCAAGAGGACCAAGACGCGCGAGACTTCCACGCGGCGATGCAAGGCGCCTGCGAGGGCGAGCCTTCCGCCGACTATCCGCGCTTCAAGGCGTGGTGCGACCAATATTTCTATCTGCCGCATCGGGGCGAGATGCGTGGCATCGGCGGCATCTTCTACGACTATCTCGACACCGGCGATTGGCTGGCCGACTTCGCCTTCACGCAGAAGGTCGGCCGCGCGTTCCTTTCGGTCTATCCGGAGATCGTCCGCCGCAACATGGGAACGCCCTGGACCGAGGCCGACCGCGAGGAGCAGCTCATCCGGCGCGGCCGCTATGTGGAGTTCAACCTGCTCTACGACCGCGGCACCATCTTCGGCTTGAAGACCGGCGGCAATGTCGAGGCGATCCTCTCCTCCATGCCGCCATTGGTGAAGTGGCCTTAGGCCCAAAATGCCCTCATCCTGAGGTGCTTGCCAAGCGAGCCTCGAAGATTGAGGCCCGTGCTTCGAGACGCGCCCTTCGCGCGCTCCTCAGCAGCCCCCTACCCCCGCACGCCGGCATACATGAGGGCCGGCGCAAGCGGCGCTGATACGCCGCCTTGCGTCTCGGAAACGAGCGCGCCGACCCGGGTCTGGATCACCGGCGCGTCGTAGGCGAGACGCGCCAGAAGAATGGCAAGAGCCGTCAGCAGCAGGACCACCACGATCTTCCACATTGCGAAGCCTCCGAGAGCACCTGAAGCGCGTTTCCCGCGCCGTTCTGGTGCAAGCTCTAGGGCTTCGCGGCTGAACCCTTTCTGAGGCGTCCGTTCATCTGCCGTTTAGGTTCCGGGGCGCGGATTTCCGACAGAGATTGTGATGGCGGGAGAGCCACTTCGGGCTTGCCAATTCGCCGCCTTTCGCTCATCTTTAAGGCACCGGGCGCCCAAGGCTTTGGGCGCGGACTTGGACGACGGCAAAGTGATCTACGCGCCACAAGAGCACGACCTTTCCTGACATCTCAAGACGCCGAAGGATCCCTTTCGGGGGCCTACGGCCCGTTTGTGTAAACTTCAACGGGAAAGGAATTCCCCTATGGCTCGTGTCAACGGCACAGTGAAATTCTTCAATCATGCGCGCGGCTTCGGCTTCATTCAGCCCGAGGACGGCGGCAAGGACGTTTTCGTACACGCTTCCGCGCTCGAGCGGTCGGGTGTGCCCGCCCTCAACGAGGGCGACAAGGTCTCCTTCGAAATCGAGGATGACCGCCGCGGCCGCGGCAAGCAGGCCGCCAACGTCCAGCTCGCCTAACCAAGCGCGCAGCTGACTGATTGAGACCGCCGGGCCTGGTGCCCGGCGGTTTTTTATTGCGCGTCCGGCCCGCCTCTTTGCGAGGCCAGGCGGCTATAGGCGACGGACTTATCGGCTAGCGGATGGTGATGCTGAGGCCCGGC